>CAYRGN010000043.1:0-31130 GCA_964423865.1 uncultured Lacihabitans sp. | reverse complement strand
GAATTTATTCATCGGCCGGTTGGTGTGCAAATCTTGCTCATGGAGATTTCATCTAATAGAATTTTCCTATTTTGTTCTGTATCCTCAGAGGGGAGGGTAGTAAAAATAGTAAAAAACTGATTACTGAAAACTACAGCGTCCAAAATACTTCTTATCAAATCATTTTTTCCTTTTAAGTAATTTACCAGAAAGTCCTGAATAGACGGGTTTTGGTATTCAATAATAAATGTATTATAGGGGTCCTTTTGTGTTTTTATAAATGTGTTTTCTAACTCTTTTAATGCTTTCTCAAATCCTATAGAATCGTAAGATATTTGAAACTTATAAGCATTAACTATCAGAAATTCTTTCAACGCAATTTCTAAATCTTCAATTGTAATAGGTGTTCCTGTACTAAGTAATACAATTAATACATACTGAGAAAACTTATCCAATGAGTTTTCAAAGGCATATAACCAAACACTTTCAGGGTTATCAAGAAAAGATTTGAATACTGCAGAAAATTGACTCTCCAAACAATGTTCCCATACTCTTCTTTTTACAATAGTTTCGATTACTCGAGGATTATAATTTGGATGTTCAATTAATTGTAAGTATTTCTTTCTGCCTAACCAATCATCCTCGATTTCTAACACTAAATCTCCTAAATGTCCATTAGGAACATTAGCAAAATATAAATGGTTGTATATTATTTGTGCCTTGATAAGTTTGGTATAAGATGACAAATCAAGAACACATTTCGCTATTTCAATATCATTAATTTTAAAGGCTTCAAATGCATTCTTTGCCTGATTTAATATATACTCTCTGGTGGCTAATATCAATAATTTATCTGGTGTCCTTTTAATCTTTTCAATAAACTTTACAATTCTATTATCCTCATTTAGACTGTTCTTTTTCTCGAAGAAGTTTTTACCTAAGAAATCATCAAAAAAGAAAACCTGCGCTTTACCCTCATGAAAAAATTCATACCCGTCATCAATAGATTGATTAAGGTATACAAACTCATCAAAACCATTAGAAAGCAAGTACAATATCAAAATTCTTGACAGTGTTGTTTTTCCGATTCCCGGAATACCTGAAATGATAACATATTTATTGCTTCTCAGAATATCGAGTGCTTTATTAAAACTTTCGTTTTGCACATAGAGCTTCACCTGTTCCCTAATTTCTTCAAGTTCAAACGCTGATTGGTTATAAATCTTGCTATGTAGAATTCTATCTAAGATATTAGTGCTGGATAACCAAAGTTTATAGTATTTGAGCTCTATATCCTTATGTATTGACAACAGATTATTTAAATCATCCTTTCCCAATATGTCTGAAGTTTGTTTAATAAAAGGATAGAACAAATTCTGTATGGTATCTTTGTTAGCGGGAGTAAGACCTGCACTTGTTGTTATTACATAACTATCAGGTGTAAGTTTCTTTACTTTTTCTACCTCCCCTTTTAAGTGATTGATGAGACTCTGATAATCTTTATATCTCTTAGCTTGAATTATCGTATTTTTGCCCTTTTCGTTAGCATATCTTAAATCTATACCTCCATCTCTACCTGTTGTAAAACTTTCAATAAATGTTGATAACTTTTTTTGCAATAGGTCTCTTGAAATATTTTCAAATTCATGCGGAGATAAAACTAAAAAATCATATTCCATTCTATAAAGTATATATTGAAGTAAAAATAACTTGAAAACAATCTGAGCTATTCGATTAAGTTTCTGTTTGATCCAATCCTTCACCATCCCAATAATTAGGGTGAGTTACATCATCTGTTTTGAAGTTGTATCTTTGAATTAAAAAATCTTCAATGGCCTCATATGGAGGAGAATCGTTTTTAAACTCTAGGTCATAACTCTGCAATGTGGCAAGAACATATCTATTCATTTCCTTTTTTAATTTCTCATAAGTGAATTCTTCGATAGGTACTATTAGTTGCTCATTACTTTTTTCCGGGATTTCAGTAATCCGCTTTATTTCTTCTATACAAAATTCCCTTGAAAAACCCTGTTTCAACAATTCATTTACTAAAAAATTGATTTTGGAGTTAAAAATACATGCAAGAATATGCCAATCTAAATATCCCTCTGATTTAAATCTTTTAATTGCGATTTTCACTCTAGGATCTCTTATTATATGCTTGATCGTGTATTTATTGCATTTAATGATGTTGTTATAGCGATTGGATATTTGAGTTAAATTAAAGTCTTTATTATAAGTAATCCCTTCACTCTTTATCGCATTTAATGTGCTTTTGAAATTACTTTTAAACTCAAAAGGTTTTCTGACTTTAGAGTTTGTAAATACTTTTCCAAAGAATTCCCTAGTAATTAATAATTCTTTAAGCGATTCTAAATTAGTATTATAGTTCAATTTAGAAGCTAGTTTACCTCTTTCAAGTAGGTCTTCTTCGATAATGCTCAGGAGTTTGGAATTATTTAATAAGGATAATTCTAAAATGATTGTTGACGAAAGTTGTAAAAAATGTTGTTCCTCGTCTTCATTAAATTTATTTGATATTAAAACATCCCATGCTTGAAGATTATTCTTATGTACTTGTTTTATAGTAATAGTAGAGCCTTCATCATAGTTAAACTTCACTTTTACGCTTACATTAAATGGAAGACATAAATCAACTTCGCTCAAATCGGCTAAAAGTATTTGAAAAAAAGACACAAATCTTTCAACTTTAAAAAGCATGTCATAATCCATTTCGAAACTTACGTTCCAATCAATACCCAATGCATTCCAAGTGATAGTCCTATCTGATCTAAAATCATTAAAGGGATAAGCTATCATTTGATTCTCAAGTTGCTTCCAAAGTTGATTTTTAGAAACTTTTTGAAAAATCTTTCTTGATTCATTAACACCTTGAATAACCTGTTTATGAAAATCGGCACCAAGAGGAAAAATATCCGATAATTTAGATTTTGAAATTAAATTAAACCTATCGGTTACGAAGAAAATATTAACCAAATTATTAAAAATTTCGTTTTTATCTTCTTCTTGGGATGCATTATAATAGCCTAGGAACTTCTCACTAAAAACAAAGTAAGCCCTTATATAGAAAATCTGAAATATCCAATCTCCTTGAATGTTACATGCATTAACCGATAACATTAAAGCTTTGGGCAATAGTTTTAAAAGGTCACTTTTCGATTCGCAATTTTCAATAATCTGATTAGTAGCGAGTGAAGAATATCTCATAGAGGCATAAGATAATCCAATAATTCTGTAACAATCGCCAATAGATATTTTTATAATTGTATTAAAGTAAAGTCTTTCATAATGTAGAGTTTCCCTATCTAATCTATGAAAAATGCTTAATGCTATAGAATAATTTTTACTTTTTAAATAGTTTATAGCTCGCTCTTGCAGATTTCCGAAACTCTTTTCCCTATTATTTATATAGTAATCCTCAACCTTAGATATTAATGCTTCTAATCTTTTTACGTCTAAACTCTTTTCCAAGAAAAATTTAAGTTGCTTATCCAATAGGAATAATAATCTCTCAACAGAGAATAGAGGAATCAAAGTAAGTTTTGATTCAATTTTTTCATACCAACTGATTGAATTTCCTTTTGATTCATTTAAGTTAGCAATCGTATTTGAAGTATTAGAGAAAAAAAATAAAAAATTCCCCTTTATAAAATAAAGGTTACATAATCTGGTAGTATCATTAGATGACTCAATTTCATTATCTATAATTATTCTCAATTTAGAAATCCAATGTGTCAGCTCATCTTTTTCAACTGGAATCTCAAAATCTTCATATGACTTGGCTACATTGATATAATTTAAAAGCATAACAGCTTCATCAAGATCTTCTGAATTTACGAATAGTTCAATACTGTTTAGATAATACAAAATATCCTCTCTTCTATTATCCATTTTTTTTAATACTCTAAGAGAGAAAACGACTATTTCATAAATAGCTTTACGTTTAATGCCTTGGTTCCTTGTTTCTTTAATAGCGACATCCTGTAGTAACTTTATCCAAAACTTAATGTCATAATTTAAATATTGGGTATACATAGAATGTATAGCTGCAACTCTAATAGCAATAAAATCGCCAATTGTATATTCTTCTGGTTGATAAGATGCCCAATCTCCCTTTGTTTTAACATACCAATCATCCTCTTGCTCTGATATTGTGTTTATTAAATCTTCATGAGTGAGGCGTCTTAATTTACTATCAGAGTTAGCAGATGTACTCATTACCTTATAATATAATCGTGCGAAAATTAACTCAGTCTGACTTTGAGTAATTTTTGAATCCGGTATTTTTAACAATGAACTTTTTATATTATCAATTAAGATACTTATAGATTCTTCAGGTTCTCTACTTTCAAAACTCCATTTAATACTTTCAATAAATGGGATAAGATATTCATTATCCATTTGTTCCTCATCATAAGCCTTTAAAATTGGGCGCAAATTTTCTTCAATAGAAGCTAATAACTCGTTAGTCAAACAATCTTGTTTAATAAACCAGTCAGAAAGTAGATTGCCATCTTTTGGTTTAGAGTTGGTATGTAAATGAAATTCTAATTTGTAATCATCTCTCTTAAAAGATTGGTATATCTTGTAAAAATTAACTAAACTTCTTTTAATTGCATCGCTTCCTAAACTAAATTCATTAGTATAACATTTTATCTGATTAAATCGGTAAATTTTTGAACCTAAGTGTTTCTCTACAAAGTCATCTTCATTTTCACAAAAAATTTCCTCTTCATAATCTATATAGCTATTTACCCAAGCTTCTAACGTTTTTAAGAATTGGAAATGATATCCTCTTATTGAGGAGTTAGCTGAGGTTTTTAGAAGAAATAATTCCTTTGACATAATAGATCAAGCAGTATATTATCATTAAAAATTTTAAGAAAATTAATAGGTCCAATTTTAGATTTCATAAAATCACTTTATCTATTATTATATTATGTTTGATAACCTTTATTATTAAAAGTTATGTAAAACCCAGATATTAAATCAATATCTTATTGTAAATATCAATCTCAATTATCTATACGCCTAACACCTTCACAAAAACCCCAATCACCTGAAAATTCATAATTTCTTCATCTCTCAAAACGATAGGTTCATAGGGTTCTGTAGATAAAGGCTTCAGTATAATTTCCTCATGACGCCAGCCTTCTTCATCTGTGCTCTTTTTACTTGAATATTCCTTAATAGTATAATTTGCTCCGGAGTCGGTATCATGGATTTCGCTTCCTTCCACCAGAACTATTAGCCCGTTCCGGCTTCCGCCGGTATATTTTTTGAATAAACACAAGCTGCCATTCGGGATTATTTTGTTCATCGATTCTCCTACTACCCGGCAAACGAAATAGTCTTCATTTCGCTTTAAATCGGGCAGTTCAATGTACGTTACATTTTGCACGGATTGCTGATCAGAGAAACTTCCTGCCGCGATTTCGAGATCATAATAAGGTACAGTAAATTCATTGGGCTTATTAACGATGGAGAAAATAGGTTTTTGCCCTTCCCTATTGTTATGAGCAGGAATGAATCGGGCGAAATATTTTCTCAGGTTGGGATTACACACATAAACGTATGTTCCTTCCATACCCCGGAGAAATAAAGTTCTGTAAATATTGAGAATATAATCTAAAAGCACCCGGTCGTCTTTAATGGAGTTTTTACCATTTTTATCTTTATACCTTTCTTTGTACACCACAAATTGGCCGGTCGAAAAATCATAATCTAATTCGGGACCGATAATAACGCCGGTATAATTTATATCATAGCCCTGAGTGGTATGTATACAACCCACTTCTTTGCCGGCATTGGGAGAATTAACCCAATCTTTCTCTACGCTGTTCCATTTTAGCAGGGTATCCCCGATTTGAATATCAAACAACGACTTATCCTTTTTAGAGATCCATTTCCAGGCAAAACCGGCCACCATTCTTGATATACCCTTTTGCTGATCTTTGATACGGATTTTTTCGACCATTTCGTCCAGATCATCAAATAATTTAAAATCATAGAGGCTGGTATTTTTAATCTGGAGTTTAAGCTTCTTACTGTCGTCAAATAATTGATGGACTAGTTTTACATATTCATTTCCACCTTTTATACGTAATTGTACCGTCAACTTTTCTTTCCTTGTAGTGGGAAGGCTTCTCAATTCATAAAATTTTTCCCGCGCAACGTCAGATGGTTTAATAGATTGAAGTTTATCGTAGAAAATGATTGACTTTTCACTTTGGATCTGAACCCAGTCTAATTCAGACGATGTCTTTTTATCCAAGCCTAAAATTTCGGTATTTGTGTCAAACGTACCATAATAAGAACCTAAGTTTACCCTTCTACGTAACCGGTGACCTTCATCTACAATCAATAAGTCATATTCCTGCTTTACCATTTCAGAAGGACCAATTACCATTTTACGGGTTAAACCTTTAATATTTTTGAATACGTTGGAGATCGTATTCCGGAAAGACGCCATAGGAATGACCAATGCCATATTCAAATCACCATATTTTGCTTTAACCTCTTTCACAAGGAAAAACAACTCCTGGTCATTCTCATCAAAATCCAAATGGTTAAAATCATGGAGGTCTGTCTTTAAAAGCTTGAACAGGAAAATAACTAAGATAGATTTCCCGGTTCCTGCCCCACCCTCAATAAGGCTTACTTTTGCATTTTCATCCAACAAACAGTTTAGAATAATCTTTAGGCCCGTAACCTGTTCTTTAGATAAAGATTTATAGGGAGAATATTTGAATAAATCCGTATTATCGATGTGCTCAAGGGAATGCCTGGCAATCCCCATAGTTCGTAATTCATCCCAAATATCCCTGAATAAGGTCTGGTACACCTCCTTTTGCTGATAATATTGGTGATCAGCTATTCCCAGATTACCATTTTGTAATACATACTGACCGTCTGCAGCGATATACCGGATTAAGTTGGATTCAATATCCAATGCGGCTGACTTATTAAACAAATCACTGAGAATAAGGTTAACAAAACGCAGGTTTTGTTTCTTTTCCGATTTCGAATGTGTTTTTAACCGGGTTAAAACGTCTGTTGTTTCGCCAACATATGCTTCTTTTTTGCTTTTTTTCTCTTCTAAAAAATAAACCAGCGGCCAATGTAAATATTCACGATGACGCTTAATCAGAGTAGGCTCTAATTCATGGTCAACACGATATTGCAGAATATTAAAATTCATATGGGAGGACTGATTTCTTATAATTCGTCGTATTTCTTTGCCGTTCCTTTTGCTTTATCAACAGGATACTTTTCCGAGTTTCTTTTGATTTTATCGCGGATGATCTGAGGAACATTCAGGTGGTGCTTATTGGCCAAAAGCAATGCATACATCAATACATCGGCCAGCTCTTCTTTCATCTTATCTTCATTGAATTCTTCATTCTTCTTCCAAAGAAATATTTCCAGCAGCTCAGAGGCCTCCAGTGATAGGGCGATGGCCAGATCTTTGGAGTTATGAAATTGCTCCCAATCTCTTTCATCTCTGAATCTGACAATTTCGGATATGAGTGAATCAAAGTTTTCCATTCTACTATACCTGTTTTGAATTTGAATAGCTTAGCTATTAGTAAGCTGCACTTTCCAAGCATGTTTCAATGCTATAAAAATACACAAATTCATTCATATTTGTATTGCCTGATTCTCCGGAGAATATCTGCCAGTCTCTGCCACCGGGTCAATATAGCTAAAATTGTAAGAAAAGCTGAGTGAAATAAATTTGGAAAGAAATCAAAAACTGTTAACAATCAGGCTAAGGTGTTAACAAATAGAAATCTGGCTGGGCAATAAAGAAAGCCCTCTTTCGAGGGCTCTGTGACCGCGTCAGGATTCAAGGCTAGGCGCCCCCACCTGAAACCTTCTGATCCTGGTCATGAGTACAAAAAAAAGAGCTCAGAAAATATTCTAAGCTCTTTTTTGAAAGTTCCAACCGGCTGCTCTCATTTTGTGACCGCGTCAGGATTCAAACCTGAAACCTTCTGATCCGTAGTCAGATGCTCTATTCAGTTGAGCTACGCAGCCATATCCTTTCAAATCGTTATGACTAACTGATCGGATTGCAAAGGTAGAAATTAGTTTTAAAAATTCAAATTTTATCCCGCAAATTATTTAGTTTTTCCGGATCAATTACCTGGTAGTACCGACGTATTTTTAGCACAATCGCCAGTCCCACAGCAATTTCTGCCGCAGCAATAATCATAACAAAAATTGAAAATATTTGTCCTTTTACCGGGTCGGGATCGAACTTAGAGAAGGCCGCGAAATTCACATTGACCGCGTTCAGCATCAGCTCTACCCCCATCAGCATCAGAATAAGGTTTTTTTTGCTGACCACCACCGCAAAACCAATGGCAAACAGCAGTCCGGAGACCACCAGGTAAGGCAACAGGTTATTGATCATCTTTTGCGAGATAAGTGGCCCCCACCAGGGCCATTAACAATAGAATTCCAATTACTTCCAATATCACTACATAGGTGGTCATAAGCGAAAGTCCCAATTGCTTTATAGCCAACCATTCTCCGTTTACCTCTATGGAAAATGTCAAACGGCTGAGCAGGAGGACCAATACCGCACTCATCAAAACAGCGGTAAGCACACCTGTACCCCGGGGAGCGTTTTCCACGGTTAAATGCCCTACTCCGTCTTTCTTCCGGGAACTCAACATGATCCCAAAGACCAGTAAAACGAGAATCCCTCCTACATAAATCATAATTTGGGCGGCAGACACAAATTCAGCTCCTGCGAAAACAAAGATCCCCGCTACGCCCAAAAAAGTAAGGAGAAGACCGTAAGCGGCATACAATACATGCCTGCTCCACAATACGTATACCGCCCCGCCTACTGTAATCAGGCAAAACAACCCAAAAATCAGATCGGTGATTACTTGCTCACTCATCGCTAATCCGGGGTTTGGTTTTAGGCACAAAAGCAGGTTTGCTTTCTGCGCTTACTTCTGGTTTCGCTTTAGGCACAAAAGCAGGTTTGCTTTCTGCGCTTACTTCCGGTTTTGCTTTGGGTACAAAGGCGGGTTTATTTTCTGTGCTTACTTCTGGTTTTGCCTTGGGTACAAAAGCGGGCTTACTCTCTCCACTTACTTGTGGTTTCGCTTTAGGTACAAAAGCGGGCTTACTCTCTCCACTTACTTGTGGTTTCGCTTTAGGCACAAATTTCGGTTTATTTTCTGTGCTTACTTCTGGTTTTGCCTTGGGTACAAAGGCGGGCTTACTCTCTCCACTTACTTCTGGTTTCGCTTTAGGCACAAAGGCGGGTTTACTTTCCCCTCCGCTCTCGGGCTTCGCTTTAGGTACAAAGGCAGGGCGAGAAGACACAGGCTTTTCTTCCGGTGTATCCACAGTGGGCGAGACATCCACCGCCGGCTTCGGTCGAAACACAGGCTTAGGCGCAGGGGAATTTGCGCTACTTACAGGCGCTTTCGCTACCGCCTTGGCCGCCTCTTTTTCCGCCACAAATTGTGTATATAATTCCCGTTTTTCCTGCGCTTCCTCTTCAGAAAGATTAGAGAAAGCGAAATTCAACAGATTGACATCCTGCACGGAAAAGTCATACTCATCGGTCATGGTCAGGCATTCCGTAGGACAAACCGTAGTACAGAGGCCGCAGAAACAACACTTGGCCATATCAATGTTAAACTTGGCCGCGTGCAGCCGAACAGGGGAACCGTCGGAAGCGTGACGGATCAACTCCGGAGATTTAATGGCCTCAATTTCTATACAATCTACCGGACAAATCTTGGCGCATTTATCGCATACAATACAGTCGTCTATTTCACAATCCAGTTGGTAGCGTCCGGCATCGGGAACGGAAAGTTGCTCATAAGGGTATTTCAGCGTAACATTTCCTTCGGTTACCTCAAAAAAAGCATGATCCCTGATCTCCATAGCCCCCTTGGTCTCACGGGCGGCCCAAAGATGCTTCAGGGTGAGGCTTAAGCCTTTTACAGTGGTTTTGACCCCGTTACCTATATTGGAGAAGTATCCCAAAGTGATTTAATGATATGCCGGGAACAAAAATACGAATTTGACCCGAACAATGGTTAACTTTACGGCATTAAAGGATAGAAACCTTTCCTCATGAACAAAATATTGCGTTACGTGGTTTCGCCCGAAGTGGCATTTGACGAGACCGCCCTGGAAGATTTCCTAAAAAAAAAGACGGGCCTCCCCCATTTTCATTTTCGTAAACACCGTCAATCCATCGACGCCCGCAACCGGAATATCCGGGTGAACCTGGAAATAGAAATTTCTACTGAAGGCCCCTTCCCTTCCCTCGATTTCCCCGGGTACGTATACCACCGAAAACCATTCCGGAAAAAGCTGCTGATTATTGGCGCCGGACCCGCAGGAATTTTTGCTGCGTTACGCTGCCTTGAACTGGGCATTCAACCCATAGTTTTGGAGCGGGGAAAAGACGTAAAATCAAGACGCCGCGACCTGGCGGCCATCAATAAGGAGCATATCGTAAATCCCGACTCCAATTATTGCTTCGGGGAAGGCGGGGCAGGTACCTATTCTGACGGAAAATTGTATACCCGATCCAAAAAGCGGGGCGATATCCGGCGGATCCTGGAGATCCTGGTGAAGCACGGTGCCACAGAGCGCATCCTGATGGAAGCGCACCCCCACATCGGCACCAACAAACTACCCGTGGTAATTGAAAATATCCGGAAGTCTATCCTGGAAAACGGAGGAGAAGTACATTTTGAGCAAAAGGTGACCGACCTGCTTCAGGAGAAGGGCGTAATCCACGGCGTTAAAACGGCCGATGGGAAAGAATGGACGGCAGACGGCGTGATACTGGCCACAGGCCACTCTGCCCGCGATATTTTCACCCTGCTTCTCCGGAAAAACCTGTCTCTCGAAAATAAACCCTTTGCTTTAGGTGTACGTATTGAACATCAACAGCGCTTTGTAGACACTTGTCAATACCACGCCGAAGACCGTGGGCTCCTGCCAGCCGCCGCGTACTCCCTCGTGGCCCAGACCGCGTTTAACGGAATACCCCGCGGCGTTTTTAGCTTCTGCATGTGTCCGGGCGGATTCATCGTTCCGGCCTCTACCGCTCAAAACGAATTGGTCGTCAACGGCATGTCCCCCTCCCGAAGAGATTCCTTCTTCGCCAATTCCGGCGTGGTGGTCGCCGTCAATCCTCCCGACTGGAAGTCGTTTGACGATTACGGCCCCCTGGCCGCCCTCGAATTACAGAAAAGCGTAGAACAAAAAGCCCACCGCCTCGTCTGTGAAAAACTGGGCATCCATAACGGCATCACCCAGGTAGCCCCCGCCCAAAAGATCGCGGATTTTTACAGGAACAGATTGAGTTCCTCCCTGGCCGATACTTCCTATCAGCCCGGCCTGACCGCCTTGAATTTCCACGATATCCTGCCAAGTGGCATCGCCGGCGCCCTGCAACAGGGCTTACGCGAATTCAATAAAAAAATGCGAAACTATAACGCGGGACAAATGATTGGTATCGAAAGCCGTACCTCCTCCCCCGTACGCATACCCCGGCACGAAGATACCCTCGAGCACGTAGACACCCTCCGTTTTTATCCATGTGGAGAAGGAGCCGGCTATGCCGGCGGCATAATTTCCGCCGCCGTAGACGGAGAACGCTGTGTCAATGCTTTTGCTAAAAAATACTTGGACAACTGATTTTTTTAGTCTAATTTGAGCGGGGATAGTCTTACCCCCTCACCCATGCTGTTTGACCAAACCATCGATATCCTGGAAAGCCGCCTGAAACAACCTTTGCCGGGCGTAGCCTCCCATAGTAAGTATTCGCACCAGGGGCGCTTAAAGACCCACCAGACGGTACCCGAAACGGTAAAGAAGAGCGCGGTACTCATTCTGCTCTACCCCTGGGCTTCCCGGTCTTATTTTCCCCTGATCCTGCGCCCGCATTACGACGGAAAGCATGGGGGACAAATGGCCCTGCCCGGCGGAAAAGCTGAACCGGGTGATGAGAACCTCATACGCACCGCCTTACGTGAAGCACAGGAAGAAATCGGCATACGGGCCATCGACGTGAAAGTTTTGGGAGAACTGACACAGGTCTACATCCCTGTCAGCAACTTTGTCGTACACCCTGTCATTGGGTATCTGGATTATTTGCCCGAATTTTTCCCCGACGCGAGAGAAGTAGAGCGCATTTACCACACCGATATCGAAGACATTCTCCGCAACAGCGAAATTATCAGAAAGGAAATGATGTGGGGAGACCGGAAAGTGGAAGTACCGGGCTTTGAGGTACAGGATTCCTGGGTGTGGGGTGCAACTTCACTTATCTTAAGCGAGTTTTCGGATGTATTGAACAACAGAATACCATAAAATAAAAAGTTAAGGAACAAGCAATGCCCCTTAACTTTCCGTCTTTACCACCTAGCGACAGACCGTTTTATCTTACTCCTCGTCTCTGTATTTGATGACTACCTGGTCATTCAGGAATTCGTCTAAAGCTACACTCGTAGGCTTAGGTTGTCTTTCGTAATATTTGGAAATCTCTATCTGCTCCCGGTTTTCAAAAATTTCTTCCAGGTTATCCACACTCGAAGCAAACTCACTCAACTTATGCGAAAGCTCCTCTTTCGATTTGATCGCGATTTGCTGCGCTCTTTTCGAAACCACGTATACGGATTCATAGACATTGCTGGTTTTTGACGCCAGAACATCGGTATCACGGGTGACTATAGAAGGATTAATTGCCATTATTTAATCAGTTTTATAAAACAAGGTGCAAAATTACAAATTAAAATGCTGAAATCAAAACAGCTTTTCCTGCCTGACTTTATTCCAGTCCTTCGGCTTCGGCCTGCTGCTGCTTGAGTTCTTCAATCTTTTTCTCAATTTCAGCTACTTTATCCAGGCCTTTCAACGAACGGTCATAGTACTTCTCCAGGTCTTTGATGTATTTACTACCGGGATACTTATCTATAAACTTCGTATAAAAGTTCAAAGTCTCGTTATAACGTTCTTTTTGCTTATTGAATAAACTAAGCTCAGCCAGTTCATACTGCGCGGTGATCTGCATAGAACTTAGCTCCTCGTTATATTTCGAATCCGGAAAATCTTTCTTAAAGTTTTCAATGGTCACTACCGAAGCCAGGTAATTGCTAAGTCCACCCCACGACGGGTCGCGGGTTTTGTAATACAGCTTCGCTTTCTCATAGGCTTTACGTTCCAGCCTTTCCCGCAGATCCTGAAGGTTACGGGTACAACTTTCCGCGTATTTGCTGTCCGGATAAGAGTTAATAAACGTCTGTAACGCGTCAATCGCGGTCAGTGTATTGGTCTGGTCCAGGTTATACGGCGGGGTATCCTTGTACATCGAATTCGCGTACATGTAGTAGGCTTCTTCCGCGAAAGGACTGTTGTTGTAGGTGGCGTAAAAAGAGTTGAACAGGTAGCTGCTCATCTGGTAATTGCCCTGGTAAAAATTAGCGTAGGCGTTGTAAAACTGGGTTTTCTCCGCTGTGCTGTCGCCACGTAATAAAGGACTGATTTCTTCAAACAAGACGCCGGCCTTGTAGTAGTCCGCCTTTTTATAATATTTCATGGCGGCGGCGTATTTTTCTTCCGTAGTACCCTTTTTCTGAATCCGGGTAAACTCTCTGGAGCACGAAAAAATAAGAAGACTTAAAACGAGTAAAGGATATATCCTGGAATTCATCCGACAAAGGTAAGAATTGTATTGGGTATTAAACGAAGGGCTTTCAAGAAAATTATCAGTTGCGCTCCACCAGCAGCTTTTTTGTTCCCACTTTTTTCCCGTCTACTACAAATTGCACCATATAGATACCGGAATCCAGGCTGGTGGTATTGACCCTGAGTTTATTGGAACCGGCAGAAATGGGGTGTTCCAGCAAAGGCGCGCCTACCATATTCATTACAGTTACCCGGGCTTCTTTAAAGGTCTCTGAAATTTCGTACGGAATTTCTACGAAATTAACAGCGGGGTTGGGGTACATATTACCAAATTTGATTTTCTCCACCACCGAATCCGAGGTACGCACCGTCACAACTTCCGTCTTCGTCTCCGACTTGCCATTCAGCAGCAGGTTACGGTAAAACTGGGTAAACTCGGTTTTGGAATTAAAACTCAGTTTTTCAGGAAGCTTTCCGAAAATAGAAGTATTGGCGGGCGGAGCAATGGTTTTCTTCGCGTCTTTACCTACATTCAAACGTGACTCGGCCGCATTTTGCGCAAACAAGCCCCCTGATGTCAAAATTGTCATCAGCACAAGCACTGCTATTTTACCGAACCGTTTCAACTGAATGTAAATTTTATCGTATAATTTCTTCTTTTTCTACAAAATAAAGCAAATTTTTCTGCCTTTTACATATTAGACGGATTTTTTTATTAAAAGGTTGCATCAATGCATTAAAAATACCTTAAAAAATCAACAAACCGGGGGAGCAATTTTACCCACCCTGGTCGCATGGCGACCTCCTTCAAATGCAGTATTCAAAAACTCCCGCGCATATTCTACCGCTTGAAATTCGGAAATAAAGCGGGCCGGCAGACACAGTACATTCGCGTCATTGTGCTGGCGGATCAGCTTCACCACTTCGAGATTCCAGGCCAGTCCGGCCCGAATTCCCTGATGCTTATTCGCCGTGACACACACCCCGTTCGCACTTCCGCACAACAATATACCAAAATCATATTCGCCGTTTTCCACCGCCGTGGCCAGAGGGTGAACCGCATCCGGGTAATCCATAGAATCTTCCGTATACGCACCAAAATCTGCGGTAATATAATTCTCCTCCTGCAACCAGGCCAGTATTCTCTTTTTATATTGAAAGCCGGCATGATCACTGCCGATTGCCACTCGTAACGCCATTGTCTTTTTTTTACAAATTTACCGGGAAATAAGTAAACTTGAAACGGTTTTCGCATGAAAAAAGTAATATTCGGGCGAAATGGTTTAAATTAGTTCTGAGTAGGGAGTAGGGAGTAGTGCCGGATTCTGAGTCCCCACTGTCAGGCTGAGCTTGTCGAAGCCCTGAGTTGTCGAAGCCTTGTCCAAGTTCATATTAATTATTGTCCAAGCAGAGTCTTCGGCTTACCGAGACTCTGCTTACCAAATATTGAGTAGTGACACCTACTCTATACCGACTTTGTGTGGCTTCGACAGGCTCAGCCTGACAAGGGCGAACACCTGCGTGACAGCCCCACCCCGGATCTAATCACTTGGCACTCGGAACTACCCCCTACTCCATACTCCATACTCCCTACTCAATACTCCCTACTCAATACTCCTTAAAAAATAAGGTCCAGATCCAGCCCCTTTTTCAGGTCCCACAGCACCGGGTTTTTTTCGGCCATCGCCTCAAATTTCTGTTGTTCCGTACGGGGTTTTGCGGCCGATTGCGCCGCCGTAACAATAGCATCGGCCGTAATATCGGGGTTGCGGAGCTTCCTTTTCATAAACTCCAGGAGATCCGACTTGATACTTTCAAACAGACTGAGAAGAAAGGTGTTCGGCAGTTTAAACCGGATGTGCGTACCGTCCATATCGTAACCGCTTTCAAAAAGCAGCTTTTCGTTGGGAGAACTGCGTGTTTTAAAGAATTCGCTCAACACCCCTATCGCGTGGCCCTCGGTAAAATCTACCTTCGCCTGCTCCGGCGGAAGTTCCGCCTGAGGGGTTGGACTCAACGCCGGCGTTTCTTCCTCCTGCCTCACACTTCTGATAGACCGGAGTCCGCCGATTTTCACGGGTTTCGATTCAGGTACAGGTGGCGCTGAAGCGACCGTAGGCGTCATTTCAGACGTACTTGCCGTTAGGTCAGGCTTTTTTTTTTCAGCCTCAGAAAGGTTGGCCAGGTTCAGCACCGCCGTAATCTGCGACAGTTTCAGCAGGCCGATCTCCACATGCAGCCTTTGGTTTTTAGCCGATTTAAAATTCACATCCAGCTGAGAGCCCACACTAAGTGCCGACAAGAGAAAAGAAGCAGAAATACCCTGAGATTGCGCCAGGAAGCGCGCCTTAATGCTGTCCGACAGTTCGAGAAGGTGCACCGTCTCCGGGTTTTTACACACCAGGATATTCCGGAAATGCTCGTTTAAACCCGCTACAAACTGGTGCAGGTCAAATCCTTTCACAATAATCTCATTCAGCAATAAGATCACCTGCGTGATATCGCCCCCGTAGAGGCTGTCGGTCATTTTCAGGTAATAATCGTAATCCAGCACGTGCAGATTTTCCAGGACATCTTTGTAACGAAGCGCCCGGTCTTTCGCAAAAGTCACGTTCAAGTCAAACATAGAAAGCGCATCGCGGAGTCCACCGTCTGCTTTCAGGGCAATCAGCTCCAGGGCCTCCTCCTCAAACGTGACCTGCTCGCTTTCCGCGATCCGGGCCAGGTGACGGGCCATGTCTTTGATCTGTATCCGGTTAAAATCAAAGATCTGGCAACGGCTTAGGATGGTAGGAAGTATCTTGTGTTTTTCAGTAGTAGCCAGGATAAATACGGCATACGCGGGCGGCTCTTCCAGGGTTTTAAGAAAAGCATTAAACGCCGCTGGCGAAAGCATGTGCACCTCGTCAATGATATACACCTTGTATTTACCGTCCTGGGGGGGAAACCTCACCTGGTCAATCAGGTTACGGATATCCTCTACCGAGTTATTGGAAGCCGCATCCAGCTCATGAATATTAAAAGACGCATTCTGGGCAAAATTTTTGCAGGAAGTACACGCATTACACGGTTCGGTATCGGCGGTCACATTCTGGCAGTTGATGGTCTTGGCCAGAATCCGGGCACAGGTGGTTTTTCCTACCCCCCTTGGTCCTGTAAAAAGGAAAGCCTGGGCCAGCTGCCCGGAAGAAATGGCGTTCCGGAGGGTGGTGGTAATGTGCGATTGTCCTACCACCGAATCAAACGTGACCGGGCGGTACTTGCGGGCTGATACAACGAAGTTATCCATATCGCAAAGATAATGAAGCTGGAACAATTAAACTAAATGTATGGCTTCGCCTTTTTTTGATGAACAATTTAATTTCACAAAATAGGGTCCGGTCTGAACTTTTCATGAAATTTCCGCATTTATAATAATGTCCTTTCGCCATTCGGGCGTATTTTTTGATGTGTAGTACACAAACTTTGTACATGACAAGAGTTTCCGTATTTAGAAAAGAGCATTTCAACGCTGCGCACAGGCTTCATAATCCGGAGTGGGATTCTGAGACCAATGCCCGTATTTTCGGTAAATGTAACCTTCCTAATTACCATGGGCATAACTACGAGTTGCATGTAAAAGTAAGTGGGGAAATAGACCCTAAAACCGGGTTTGTCTATGATCTCAAGGTACTTAGTGACCTGATCCGGGAATACGTCCTCGAAATTTTTGATCACAAAAACCTGAACCTCGATCTTCCCTGGTTTAAAGAGTTAAATCCTACCGCGGAAAACATTTGTGTGGTGATTTACGATATATTACGGCCCAGGATCGACGAAAATTATGACCTGAAGGTCCGGCTATTTGAAACGGAAAGAAATTATGTTGAATATCCTGAATAATACCCTCCGGGAAGAGGAGATCGGAAACGACCACCTGATGACGAACGCAAAAACACCGCTCCGTCCGGACGCTTTTGTCTTATCCGATGAGGAAAAAATAGAAAAAATCTCCCTTCATTTCAGGGAAATCATGCATACACTAGGCCTTGACCTTACAGACGAAAGCCTGGCCGGCACTCCCCACCGGGTGGCTAAAATGTATGTGCAGGAATTGTTTTCCGGATTGAATCCTGAAAATATGCCTTCGGTCACCCTGTTTGAAAACAATTACCGTTTCAGTGAAATCCTGGTAGAAAGAGATATCACCTTTTATTCCCATTGCGAACACCACTTCGTGCCTATTGTAGGAAAGGTGCATATCGGCTACATTTCGACCGGGAAGGTGATCGGCCTCTCCAAGTTGCACCGGATTGTGAACCATTTTGCGCGCCGTCCACAGGTACAGGAGCGCCTCACCATACAGATCGGTGAAAGCCTCACCCACGTGCTGGAAACAGCAGATGTAGCAGTAGTGGTAGATGCCGATCATTTCTGCGTATCCTCACGCGGAATCGCCGACCAGACCAGCTCTACCGTCACTTCGTTTTTCGGTGGAGTTTTTGACAAGGAAAATACCAAAAAGGAGGAATTCCTGAGCCTCGTGAAACTGAGAGGGTAAAATTTGTGACCGAAAGTTTTCAGGATAAATGCATTTCGTATTATCTTGCGTTTATCATAAGTCATGAAATGAACCCGGAACAGGAAAAACTACTATACAAGGCCATGGAGCCTTTAGGAGATGTATTAACGCCTCTCGAAACTCTCTTACTATCGGAAAAATACGGACTGTGGCTCATTCCGATTTTGGGGCTTTCCTTCAGTGGTGCCGTCGTATACGAGCAGCCTGAGTATCTCCCTTATTTCCCTCTTGTACTTATCGCGATAGCGGTTGTCCTGTTTTGGGCTATTCGGCGTTATCGCAGGCTAAAGGCGCTTTATCATAAAATTGAAGACTGGCCTTATACCTCCAAAGAGGCATTGACAGAAGCACATTCGGCCATTACATCCTTCATGCCGCAACTCTACGGTTCACCCGCTCTATATGGAGTGATCATGTTCAGCTCCATGGTGAACCTGTTCAAGACAGAAGCCCGTGAGTTTTTCCGGAATATCGTTGCCCTGAAGAATCCTTTGGAAGGGGTGCCGGTCTATGTGGCTGTTCTGCTGATCCTGGCTCCGGTTCTCGTTACTTACGCGGGTAAAAAGAGCAATGAAAAATTCGTCACCAGGAATTACGGGGAACCGCTAAGCCGCCTTCAGGCCATCATTGATGATTTTGACCGCCTGTCCTGAGGGCTACACCGATATCCCATGAGCTATAGTTGCAGTAGCAGCATTCAGACCCGGAGAAAAATTCCCTTTTTGTACATCAACCGAAGTATAAAATAGATAATGAAAGCGTTCGACAAAGCAATAATGGCCGAATACCACGGACCCACATATTGTTCCAGGCCATAGAAGAGGGAGCGGCCGATGGAGCTGAAACTGACACTCATGGCCAGCATATAGGCCACAATGGAGTTCATTCCGTATACCTTTAACCAGGAAAACGGTTTCCAAAATTTTTTGTAATCTACAAGGTAATAAAACAAAGCCATCAGCAGAAAACAGTACCCGCTGCTGACCAACACCATAGAACTGGTCCATAGCTTTTTAATGACCGGCAACTGCAAATGCCAGAGCCATCCGGTCAGTACCATGGCCCCTCCGATTGCCGTAAGCAGGTACAATTTCCGCCGGGGAACCAAGTCTTTATTTTTTAGAATATAGCCCGCAAAAAGGCCCGTAAGTACGGTCACCCCAAAATTCAGGCTGCTCAGGATCCAGGTGTACCAGTAGCTTTCCTTGAATATCACCTGTCCGTCAATGACCGTTGCCCCGTCCCGGAACCGCCCCAATACGGCCCGGTCTATCCACTCCGCCAGGTTTCCACCGGCCGTGTAGTTACCGCCACCGAAAGTACCGACCCTGACCCACTCCATGGCACCCCAATAAATCAGTAATAAGGCTGCCGCAGCCCCCACCTGGAATTTCCAACCCGTATGCAGGAAGAAAACCGCCGCAATCAGGTAACCCATGGCAATGGCCTGTAAAGTATTGGAATACAGGTAAATTTTATCCGGATCAAGCCCCAGCAGATTCCCCTGGCAAACCATACCCAGGAGCCACAACAAAGCCACTCGCTTCAGAATACGGCCATAGGCCGGTTTCGGAGCATGCTCGAAACGGGAGAGTGCGAAGGGCATAGAAACGCCCGCCATAAAAAGGAAAAGCGGCATGATCAGGTCCCAAAGCACGAAACCCTCCCACTCTACATGTTCAAAGTTCAGCATCAGTTGGTCGTACCACGGGCGGTCAATGGCCAGGCGCTTTAAAACCGGCTCAAGGGCCACAAGAAAAAAGAGATCAAGTCCGCGGAGTATATCCAGGGATTGGAGACGCTGTGATTTTTCCATTCTGTCAATAGCAGGGTTATATTCTACTAAAGTAGTAAAAATCAAACGATTTGCCGGCTTCCCAAACGTAATTTTTTCCGAAAACCCGTTACAGGCCCAAAAAAGGCTTATTGTCCATTAAGAACTTGACTAGCACTGCCAATGGTCAGGGCATTCATTGGTTTTAACGAAACCCGCCTTCTCCGCCTTCAAATTCACCGCCTCCTTCGTTATTCCCTCTTTTCTTATTATCGTTCTGCATCCGGCCTATCCGGTAGGTGAATGAAACCATCACCATCCGGCGCATCCACCGGCTCTCGTGTTCCCGGTAAAACTGGGTAGTTTCCGTATAACCGCCCCATCTCCGCTGGTTGAAAAGGTCTCTTACATTCAGGTTCACCATGCCTTTTCTATTCAGCACCTCCAGTTTGAGGCCTGCGTCTACAATAAAGGCCTCCACACTTTTTCCCTGGGCCTGAATCATAGGAGCGCGGTATTCGGTACGCACCTGGGCCGACAAGTTGGGCCGGATCCGGTAATTGGTGATGGCATTGGCGTTCCAGTTGAAACCCTGGGTAGGGTCAATATTAAATTCCTCACTCCCGAAAAATCTACGGAAGAAAAAGTTGGCGTTAGCCGTCACATCTACCTTCTTACCGAAGTTCAGCTGGGAGATCATTTCCACTCCGCTGGCTTCGTTCCGGCTGATATTATGAAACTGGGAAAAAGTAGCTCCGCTCGTACCTTCCACCGAAGTAATCACAGATTGGACCACATCGTTCACCCGGCGGTAATAGGCCGAAGAAGTCAGCGTCACTTTCTCCCAGAAACGGGCATAACTCAATTCAAAAGAATGAATATCTTCGGGCAAAAGGTTAGGATTTCCCTGGCGCACGTTCATCGGGTCAGACACATTGATGAAAGGATTGACCTGCCAGCCTCTCGGCCTGCTCACCCGCCGGGTATAACTGGCCTGCAGCTGGTTCTCCTCCCCAAACTTCCGGGTCAGGAACACACTCGGGTAAATCCGGAAATAATCCAGGCGCCCTTTCGCCGATCTGTCTTGCGCGGAGAGGGTCGGATCGTACGAAAGATATTCCGTATCCAGATACGCCTGCTCAGCCCGGAGACCTACCTGGAAGCCGAACTCGGGTGTAATCTGGTTTTCGTAATTGACATAAAACGCATGTACGCTGCTCTTCATCAGGAAGTCATTGCTGATGGCATAATCCGGCACCAGGGTATTCGTAGAGTCTACATACTGGGAATACTGGCTTTCGTCTGAGGTACGAATCATGGTACGGTAACCGGTACCGAATTTACTCGTTTCAGAAAAAGGCAGGCTGTAATCTACCTGGATGTTCGTATTTCCACCGCCTTCCGTAGTCTCGTTGCGGCGGTCTTCCATCAGTTGACGCGACACGCTATAGTATTGCAGGAAGGTATTCACCCCTTCTTCCGTATCTTTCCCCCGGGCGAAATTCGCCGTCAACTCCTCCCCTTTCCGGTCAAATTCCTGCTTGAAGTTGACATTGATGTCGTAACCCAGGTCGTCTTCCTCCTGGCGGGAATAACGCTCACTGTCGCCCGTCATTTCCGGGTTATTGCGGTATTTGTAAAACAGGTCTTCCTGGCGGTTATTGGCTCTCAGGCTCAGATTCCCCGAAACGCCTATCTGGGTCTTGTCCGTAATATAATAATCCACTCCTAGTCCAAACCCGTGGTTCAGTCCTAAGCGGCGGCTCTCGCTGCGGGTTTCGGTACGGGCGTCCGAGCCGAAGAAACGGGTATCGTTCCAGCTGTCGCCCACCATATTCCGGCGGTTAAAGTTATAATTTCCGAAGTAGTTGAGTCTGCCCTGGCGATAATTCAGGTTAAAGCCCGCGCCCGCGTTCCCATACGACCCCCCTGAGGCGGTCACGGCGCCGTTGAAACCGTAGCGCGCATCTTTTTTCAGCACAATATTGATAATACCCGACTGGCCTTCCGCGTCGTAGCGGGCCGAGGGGTTCGTAATCACCTCTACCCGTTCAATGGCGTTGGCGGGCAAAGCCTGAAGTAAACGGGTGATGTCATTTCCGGCCATGGCCGATTCTTTTCCGTCAATCAGGATACGTACATTAGATGACCCTCTCAGGCTCACCGATCCGTCCATGTCTACCTGGAGGGAAGGTACGTTGGTCAGGAGGTCGGTAGCCGTTCCGCCCACACTGATCGCACTCTGGGCCACGTTAAATACCTTCCTGTCCATCTGCAACTCCATGGCCGGCTTCGTACCCGCCACCACTACTTCTTCCAGCAGTGTGCCGGTAGCCTGAAGTACCAGAACGCCCAGGTGAAGATTTTGGCCGTCTTCCACCACAATGTCGGTCTTCTGAAAATCCTGGAAACCCACATAGCTGGCTTTTAGGTAATACGTTCCTTTGGGAATACCGGGAAGCAGAAACTTCCCGTCGAGATCCGTCTGAACCCCTTTTACATAATCATTGGTTCTGGAATTAAATAAAGATACATTGGCAAACATAAGCGGTTCCTTGTCGGCTTCACCTTGTAACGACCCGCTGACATCCGCCTGCCCCACAGACTGAAAGGAGCAAAGCACGAAAAAACAAAAGATAATTCTAAACATTGACACGGTTATTTTCTTTTAAGTATGGTTTGGTTCTGTCCTGTATATAGAACTGCAAAATTACCTAAATCTTATACAACAGGCCTCATTCTGTAGATTTTAAACCATTATCCCTCGTCCAATAGGACTATTACAACAATTCCCTGGCCGTTTTGAAGAAATTTAAACCGAATCGTATACAACCAAATATTATTTCGTACCTTTGCACCCGATTTATCCGTTATGGTCTCTGCATTTGGCAAAAGGAATTGAAACCTTTTATTTTTTTTACCCCTTCAGAGCAGAAAACGGATTCGTTCCGTGATGTTCACGTAAGGGCGTGTCGCTATCGCCTCAAAAAATTTATCTAAAAAATATTATTGGCTGCACAGCGAAGCAGCTGATGCACTAATTGTATGCAAACATTAAAGTTTTCAGAACTTCCCATTTCAGATTATATCCTGAAAGCGGTAGAAGAAATGGGTTTTACCGAATCTACACCTATCCAGACCGCGGCTATTCCGGTGGTGATGTCAGGCCGTGACGTGATCGGCCAGGCCCAGACCGGAACCGGCAAAACCGCCGCCTTCGGTATACCGGCTATTGAGCATGTAGACGCCGACGACCGCAACACCCAGGTGTTGATTCTGTGCCCTACCCGTGAGCTGGCCCTGCAGGTAAAAGAGCAGATCACCCAACTGGCCAAATACAAAAAAGGACTGCTGGTGAGCGCTATTTACGGGGGAGAATCGTATGAAAGGCAATTTGCCAACCTCAAAAGAGGAACCCAGATCGTAGTAGGTACGCCGGGCCGTATCATGGACCACATCGAAAGAAAGACCCTGAAACTGGATCATATTTCGATGGTGATCCTTGACGAAGCCGATGAAATGCTGAACATGGGATTCCGTGAGGATATTGAGCAGATCCTTTCCCATGCGAAAGAAGAGCGCCAAACCGTGCTTTTCTCCGCTACGATGTCGAAAGAGATCATGAACATCACCAAAAAATTCCAGGACAACCCGGAAATCGTAAAAGTCACCAAGAAAGAGATCACCAATACGAACATTGAACAATCTTTCTACCTGGTAAAAAGAGAGGCGAAATTTGAGCTGATGGTACGCCTGATTGATGTACATGATCTCCAGCTGATGCTGGTGTTCTGTAACACCAAATCAAAAGTAGACGAGGTAGTGGAAGAGCTTCAGGCCAACGGTTATGCAGCCGAAGGACTGCACGGCGACCTGCGCCAGGCCGCCCGTAACCAGGTGATGAATAAATTCCGGAACGGGAATACCAAGATCCTGGTCGCCACCGACGTGGCCGCCCGCGGTATTGACGTAAGCGGTGTGGATGCCGTGATCAACTATGACCTGCCCATGGACCTGGAATACTACGTGCACCGGATCGGTCGTACCGGACGGGCCGGAAAACTGGGCAAAGCCTTCCTGTTTATCACCAAACGCGACCGCACCCGGATGCGCGACCTGGAACATTACACCAAAGTGGTGATTCCGCAAGGAAAAATTCCTACGTCTGCCGACCTGGAGAAAGCCCGTGCCGATAAATTCATTGAAAAGATCCGGGAGAATATCGTAGAAGAAGACCAACAGCATTTCGAAGGAATTGTAGATCAGCTCAAGGAAGAAGGGTTTTATACCCACCAGATCGTATCGGCCCTGATGCGTATGCAGATCGGGACCGCGCGCCGTTCCCAGTTCCGCGACGATGATATTTCCGATGAAGGCAGAGGTGCGAGAGGCGAAAAAAGCAAATTTGCTCCCCGGGACAAAAGCGAACGTTTTAACCGGCAAAAAGGAAGAAATACCGACGGCGGCCGCGTAAGCGAAGAAGGCATGACCCGGCTGTTCATTAACCTGGGAAGAAAAGACAATGTTTCGCCCAATCATATCGTAGGGGCAATCGCTTCGGAAGCCCGTATCCCCGGACGGGTGATCGGACAGATCGACATGTACGATAAGTTTACCTTTGTGGAAGTTCCTCACCGCGATGTCCGGAAGGTCATCGAAGGGATGAGAGGAAAGACCATTAACCAGAGAGAAGCGAGCATTGAAGTAGCGAAATAAACGTCGTTTCCCGACCAGGCTTGGTTCTCGTCTTCGCTCGAACTGACACTTTTATCGTTTCATGTGTCAGTTCTAGCGAAGACGAGAACCAAGTTTTTTAATTTAACACAACCCCATATCCCATCGCTTTTTTTCTTATTATTGCATACAATAAACTTCAAATCGTATGCACCCCTCCCGGAGAAAAAGGCATCCCTTTAAACTATTCGGCCTGTTTCTTTTGGCCGGCACCGTAGCCCTCGTACTGCAGACCCTGGTCAAAGCCGGTTCTTTCAAAACCGTGAAAGACTACGAAGAAGGCCTGACAGTAGAGACGCTCACTACTCCACCGGGCATTGAAGATCTGGATTACGACGCCGCTTCCGGTACTGTTTTTCTCAGTTCCCATAACCGGCGGGATCCTCGTTCTACCGGCGCCATATACGGATTCAATCCGGCTACTCGCGAAACCCGAAACCTCACCGATCACCTCCAACTTTCCGAATTCCGTCCCCACGGCATCTCTTTTATTGATTTTAACGGGAACAAATATCTTTTTGTCATCAGCCACCGCGATACCAAAAACGTGGTCATGAAGTTCCTTTTTCATAACGACTCTCTTCACCTCGAAAATACATATTCCAGCACCGACTTCGGTTCGCCCAATGATCTGCTCGCTGTAGGCGAAGATGCCTTTTTCCTCAGCAACGACCACGGAAATGTGACCGGATGGAAGAAAACCGCAGCCGATTACCTGCGTCTCCCCGTAGGCAATGTGGTGTATTACGACGGACACCGTTCGGGTATTGTATTGAAAAACATCGCCTATCCGAACGGGATCGCTTTTTTCAACGACCGGGTGTATGTGGCGTCTACCCTGGGAAACACCATCGGCGTGTACCGAGCGGTGTCTGCCCACTACCAGCTGGAAAAGGAGAAAACCATTAAAGTACCGGACGCCCCGGATAACCTGATGGTATACGGCAACCGTATCTATTATGCTTCGCATCCCAAGCTGCTGGCTTTTGCGAGCCATGCCGGCGATGCCGCAAAAAGCTCTCCCTCATCGGTATACTACCTGGAAAACGATAGCCCTCACCTGGTTTTCATGGACTCGGGAACGCGGCTTTCCGGCGCCAGCACCGCCCTTCCCCTACCCGATTCTTCGGGAAACGTTCAGCTTTACATCGGGAGTGTTTTCGAATCGCGTATCCTCCAACTGAATAAAGTCAGAAATTGATTCCTAATCTCCCCGATTTATACTTAATTGCAGGTTCATAGTTATTGTAATTTTCAGACAGACCCAATGAGTTCGAAAAAAAACCTCAAAGAAGAAGCTTTAGAGTATCATGCCAAAGGCAGACCCGGTAAAATTGAAGTAATTCCTACTAAGGAGTACAGCAACCAGAGAGACCTTTCCCTGGCATATTCCCCCGGTGTAGCCGAGCCCTGCCTGGCCATTCAGGCCAACCCTGACGATGCCTACAAATATACCGCCAAAGGAAACCTGGTGGCTGTAATCAGCAACGGAACCGCCGTTTTAGGCCTGGGAGACATTGGCGCCGTGGCAGGCAAACCCGTCATGGAAGGCAAAGGGCTTCTCTTCAAAATATTCGCCGATATAGACGTATTTGATATTGAACTGGACACCACAGACGTGGACGAGTTCGTACGCACCGTGAAGATACTGGAACCTACCTTTGGCGGCGTAAACCTGGAAGACATTTCCGCTCCGGCCTGCTTCGAAATTGAAGAGAGGCTCAAAAAGGAGTTGAATATCCCTATCATGCACGATGACCAGCACGGTACAGCCATCATTTCTTCCGCCGCCCTGCTGAACGCTGTGGAGTTGGTAGGAAAAGACCTTTCCCAAGTACGGATCATTGTGAACGGAGCCGGCGCTTCGGCCATCTCCTGTTCCCGCCTGTACCTGGCCCTGGGAGCCAATCCCGAAAATCTTTTCATGTTTGATTCGAAAGGGCTCATTCATCCTTCCCGCACTAACCTGGACGGAAAGAAAACCGAATTCGCTAACGACCGCCTGGCGGCGGATACCACCCTGGAACAGGCCATGCAGGGAGCAGACGTATTTGTCGGTCTTTCCAAAGGAAACGTGGTGAGCCAGGACATGGTCAGGGGCATGGCCAAAGACTGTATCATCTTCGCGCTCGCTAACCCTACGCCGGAAATTTCCTATGAGGATGCCATGGCCGCCCGTCCGGATATCATCATGGCAACCGGCCGCTCCGATTACCCCAACCAGGTCAATAACGTACTGGGTTTCCCCTTTATCTTCCGTGGCGCCCTGGACGTAAGAGCCAGCGAAATCAACGAAGAAATGAAACTGGCTGCCGTAAGATCACTGGCCGAACTGGCGAAAAAACCCGTACCTGACCTCGTTAACCTGGCTTACGGGGAAGTCAACCTTTCCTTTGGGAAAAACTACATTATCCCGAAACCCGTAGATCCCCGCCTGATTACAGCAGTTTCAGTAGCGGTAGCCAAAGCCGCCATCGAAACAGGCGTGGCCAAACATCCGATCACCGATTGGGAGGGCTACGAACACCAGTTGACCAAACGCCTGGGCCAGGACAACACCCTCAGCCGGGTGATCATGACCAAAGCCCGGAAAAACCCGAAAAGAGTAGTATATGCCGATGCAGAAAACGTAACCGTACTCAAAGCTATTCAGCAGGTAGTAGAAGACCGTATTGCCATCCCTATTCTTTTGGGCAATAAAGAGAAAATCAATACACTCATAGCGGAAAACAATATCCGGCTACCGGGCCACATCGAGATCATAGATCCCCGAAACCCCGGAAATGCAGACGAAGAAGCCCGTTTTGAGCAGTTCGTGGAGTTCTTTTTCGAAAAACGCCAGCGCAAAGGCATCACCCTTCAGGATGCCCGCGACCTGGTCACACGCAGAACCTATTACGGATGCCTTATGGTGAAACTGGGCTTTGCCGACACCATGATCGGCGGTATGACCCGGAATTATCCGGACACCGTGAAGCCTGCCCTGCAAATCATCGGACCGGCCGACGGCGTACACAAAATCTTCGGTATGTATATTCTGATGAGTCGCTTTGGTCCTCTGTTCCTGGCCGACACCACCGTCAACTTCGATCCTGAGGTAGAAGAACTGGTACAAATTGCGGAGATCACTTCCGATATGGTGCAACAGCTGAACATCAAACCGAGAATTGCTTTTGTCACGTATTCCAACTTCGGTTCGGTACCCAACGGCCCCGCGCCGGTACGTTTACGGAAAGCCGTAGACGTACTCCGGAAGAAACACCCGGACATGGTGGTAGACGGAGAAATGCAGGCGCACCTGGCGTTCGACACCGAGCTGCTGAAAGAGCACCATCCTTTCTCCAAGCTGGCGGACGGTCCGGCCAACGTACTTATTTTCCCGAACCTGTCTTCGGCCAACATTGCGTATAACCTCCTGAAAGAGGTGGCGGGCATAGAAAAGGTAGGGCCGCTCCTGCTGGGTCTGAAAAAACCAATACAGGTGTTGCAGCTGGGTGCCACGGTAAGGGAAATTGTGAACCTGACAGCCATTTCGGTCCTGGAAACACTAAAACCGGAGTAAAGCTAACAGCTCAAAGCTTATAGCTAAATACATGAAATAGCCATGAGCATTCAGCTATCAGAAAACCGGCACACCAACCGGCGGCGAGGCGCCCCCAATGAATAAGCGAAGCGTCGCCCGGCTGACTGCTGATAGCTGAATGCTGATAGCTAAATTTTTATACACATGAAACCATTCCTCCTGAGCGGGTTACTACTGGCGTTGCTTTCCTGCACGGAAAAGGAACACGATAAGGACGCACCGGAATCGCTCCTGGGCTTTATCCCTAAACATTATATGCTCACGGATACGGCCCGGGGTGATCTGAACCGGGACGGGCTTACCGACCTCGTGATGCTGCTGAGTCCGGAAGCGGACAGCCTTTCCGATCCCGATCAGCCGGAAGAGCGCCCTTTGGTGTTGCTTCTCGGCCAGAAAGATCGCACCTACAAGGAAGTCCTGCGTCATCCCAAAGCCGTTTACTGTGTCGCGTGTGGCGGAATGCTGGGCGACCCTTACCAAAAGATATCCGTACGTGACGGGGATCTGGTGGTAGAGCATTTCGGGGGAAGTTCCTGGAAATGGGCCAGAACCACTACCTTCCGGTATGCGCCTTCCAAAGATGACTGGTACCTGGCGGAAGATGCGGTAGTCAGTTACCACGGCGGCGATCCCGACCACCTGGAGACCCGGATTCTGACTCCCCGGGATTTTGGAGAAGTGCGTTTTTCAGAATTTGATATTTACCAAAGTGAGCAATGAGATCGATAAGGAAATTCTCCTGACCCTGGTACGCCAAAAAATGCCTTTCGGTAAGTACCAGGGTACCCTACTGGCCGACCTTCCTGTCAGCTACCTCGAATGGTTTATGCGGAAAGGAGGTTTTCCGCCCGGGAAACTGGGTATGCAGCTGGCCACCGTGTACGAGATAAAGCAGAACGGACTACAGGACATCCTGTACCGCCTGAAAGAAATGGAACGTAAGTAATATAAAAAATACAGTCTATGAGTTACTGTGATTTCTGCAAGACCTTACCGGAGGATAACCACCACCGGGTATACCATGATTTACATTACGGCTTCCCCATTGAAGACGACAACGAGCTGTTTGGGCGCCTTATCCTGGAAATCAACCAGGCGGGCCTCTCCTGGGACATTATCCTGAGAAAACAGGCCGCTTTTCGTGAAGCATATTCCGGTTTTTCCATAGAAAAAATTGCCCGCTATACCGATGCCGACCGCGAACGTCTGCTGGATAACCCCGGCATTATACGTAACCGACTGAAAATAAATGCAGCTATACACAATGCCGGCGTTATTCTGGAATTAAAAGAGAAACACGGTTCCTTTAAAAGCTGGATTGAATACCATCACCCCTTAAAGAAAGAAGAGTGGGTAAAAATATACAAGAAAGCATTTAAATTTACGGGAGGGGAGATTGTCAATGAATTCCTGATGAGTACCGGATACCTGCCGGGCGCCCATGACGAAACTTGCACCGTCTTCCCCGAACACGTCAAACAAACGGGCCTGGTGTACCACTCCTCACCAAGCTGAAGACTTATCTTAAACACAAAATAGGATTTATTCCAGATTCGCCCGGATCACATCCGGTATTTATTATCATTTTTCCGGGAATCCATTATTAATATTTTTTATTAATTTTTCTTCTTTCTCCCTTGGAAAGAATAGGTTACATTCGCACCAATTAATTTCATCAAAGCGTATGACACCTACACCCATCCAGACACTGGGCGAATTTATTATTGACCGTCAGGACCATTTTAAATACGCCACCGGTGAACTTTCCCGAATTCTGAGCGCTATACGGCTCGCCACCAAAATTGTCAACAACCACGTAAACCGGGCGGCCCTGATTGATATCCTGGGCGACCACGGCGAAGAAAACATTCAGGGCGAGCGCCAGCAAAAGCTGGATGTATTTGCGAACACCACCTTTATAAACACCCTTTCCCAGCGCGAAGTGGTGTGCGGTATTGCTTCCGAAGAAAACGAGGATTTTATCAGTATCGCCAGCACCAAAAACCAGGATTATTGCAAATATGTGGTGCTGATTGACCCCCTGGACGGTTCATCGAATATCGATGTGAACGTTTCGGTGGGAACCATCTTTTCCATCTACCGGAGGGTCACACCCGTAGGCACACCGGTCACGCTTGAAGATTTTCTCCAACCCGGCCATGCTCAGGTAGCCGCGGGTTATGTGGTCTACGGCACTTCTACCCTACTGGTATACACCACCGGTCACGGGGTAAACGGCTTTACGCTTAACCCGGGTATAGGGGTGTTCTTCTTGTCTCACCCTGATATGAAATTTCCCGAAAAAGGAAAAATTTACTCTATTAACGAAGGAAATTATGCCAAGTTTCCAGCTGGGGTCAAGAAGTTTCTGAAGTATTGCCAGGAAGAAAAAGACGACCGGCCGTTTATTTCCCGCTACATCGGTTCACTTTGTTCAGATTTCCACCGGAACCTCTTAAAAGGGGGAATTTACATCTATCCCTCCGGCACCAACAATCCTAACGGAAAACTTCGCCTTCTTTACGAATGTAACCCCATGGCCTTCCTCGCCGAACAAGCCGGGGGGAAAGCCTCCGACGGCCTAACCCGCATCCTGGATATCCAGCCGACCGCATTACATCAGCGGGTACCTTTTTTCTGCGGCAGTAAAGATATGGTGGAGAAGGCGGAAGAATTTATGCAGGAAGGGTGAGTTCTCGACTTCGCTACCATTGACGTAAATGTTCAAGTTGCTAAATTAGAGCAACTTGAACATTTAATTCTTTTGCTTTTTTGAACAAGAATCGCAATTGTTGTTG
>CAYRGN010000042.1:0-32805 GCA_964423865.1 uncultured Lacihabitans sp. | reverse complement strand
CCCTACTCCCTACTCCGTACTATCTAACGCATTTCCCCCTCGAAAAGTGCCTTCTTTTTTGAACCCATCCCCCCCAGAATTAGTTAACTATATGTAACCCATTCGGGGAATAAGCACTATCTTTGTAACCGAAATCAAGAACACTTTATATATATGCTGAATATCAGTAATTTACAAGCAAGAGTAGAAAGCAAGGAAATATTAAAAGGTATAAATCTGGACGTTAAGCCCGGTGAAGTACACGCTATCATGGGACCTAACGGTTCCGGGAAAAGTACCCTCGCTTCCGTATTGGCCGGCCGCGAAACTTTCGAAGTCACCGGCGGTGATGTGACATTTAACGGAAAAGACCTCCTGGAACTGGCGCCGGAAGAACGCGCCGCCGAAGGCATTTTCCTCGCGTTTCAGTACCCCATAGAAATACCGGGCGTAACCACCATTAACTTCTTAAAGACCGCCCTCAATGAGATCCGGAAGTACCGCGGGGAAGACCCCCTCGATGCCGCCCAGTTCCTGAAAAGAATGAAGGAAAAGGCCAAAATGGTGAAGATCGACGATCAACTCCTGCGCCGCTCTCTGAACGAAGGCTTCTCCGGCGGAGAAAAGAAACGGAACGAGATTTTCCAGATGGCCATGCTGGAACCTACCCTGGCTATCCTGGACGAAACCGACTCCGGTCTCGATATTGACGCCCTCCGTATTGTGGCCGATGGGGTCAACCAGCTGCGCACCCCCGAACGCTCTTTCATTGTGGTGACACACTACCAGCGTTTGCTGGAATATATCGTTCCGGATTATGTACATGTACTGTATAACGGACGTATCGTAAAATCCGGTACCAAAGAATTGGCGCTGGAACTGGAAGAAAAAGGGTATGATTGGATCAAAGCGGAAGCAGATGCCGTTTCCGCTTAAGCTTAAAACTTGATGTATGTCTATTCTGACGAAAATAGAAGGGGAATTTGATTCCCTGCTTCACCATTTGAACGGAAAATCAGGCCTGGCCTGGAACCAACGCAGAGCACAGGCTTTTGAGCGTTTTAAAGAACTGGGTATTCCTACCATAAAAAACGAAGACTGGAAATACTCCAGCCTCAAAGGCCTTGATAAATATGAATATACGCTATCTTCCGCCTCGTCTCTGAGCGCGGAGCAAGCGGCTGAACTTCCATTTGCCGGCCTTGAAGGCTTGCAACTCGTCTTTGTGAACGGAAAATTCTCGCCTGAACTTTCTTCTCCTCTGAAAGACGAAAAGATCCGGGTACTGACTTTCCAGGAAGCCGAAAAGGTTATTCCGGAAGTTTTACAGGAATATTACGGGAAAGGCGCAGATATTGAAAACGAAGGACTTACCGCTCTGAACATGGCCATCTCCCGGGAAGGAGCCGTCATTCATGTGCCGGATAACACCACCCTCGAAAAACCCGTGGTGATCCGTCATATCCAGGACGCCACGGCGGAGAATATCAAGACTTCGGTGCATCACCTGGCCGTGGTGGGTAAAAATGCCGAAGCCAAAATGGTAGAGATCTTCCAAACCCTGGGCGATCATTCGGCCTTCACCAACATCGTGACCGAGATCTTCGTGGATGCAGACGGCCGTGCCGACTACTACAAGATACAGGACGAAAACGACGCGAGTTTCCATGTAGGCACCACCCAGGTGACCCAGAAAGACCGGTCTTATTTTTACGCAGCCACCTTCACCGTGAACGGGGGCTTCGTACGGAATAACCTGAACCTGGTGCTGGACGGGGAATACATCGAAAGCCACATGTACGGCTTGTATATTCCGAATGCGCACCAGCACGTGGACAACCACACCCTGGTAGATCACCGGAAACCCAATTGCGAAAGTAACGAATTGTACAAAGGCATTCTGAACGACCGCTCCAAAGGGGTGTTCAACGGGAAAATCTTCGTACGCCAGGATGCGCAGAAAACCAACGCCTACCAGAATTGCCGGAACGTGATTCTCTCCGAATCGGCATCCATGAACACCAAACCTCAGCTGGAAATCTGGGCCGACGACGTAAAATGTTCCCACGGAACCACCACCGGCAAGCTGGACGACGAAGCCATCTTCTACATGCAGTCGCGGGGAATACCCAGGGCCGAGGCCGTCAAGCTTCAGCTGGCCGCTTTCGCCGAAGATGTGGTTTCCCAGATCAAATGGGAAGTACTGAGAGATGAACTGGATGTACTGATTCTCAAGAAACTGCAATCATGAACGCGCTAAGGAAAGATTTTCCTATCCTGGAAACCGAAATTTCCGGCAAAAAGCTGGTGTACCTGGATAATGCGGCTACCACCCAGAAACCTGCGGTGGTGGTCCAGGCCCTTCAGGCGTACTACGAGCAATATAATGCCAATATTCACCGGGGTATTCATTACCTGGCCGAAAAAGCCACGGCGGCGTTTGAAGAAACGCGGAAAGCCGTCAGGGCCTTTCTGAATGCCGCTTCCACGGAGGAAATCATCTTTACCTACGGTACTACCGACGGCATTAACCTGGTGGCCAATACCTACGGACGAAAATTCCTGGAGGCGGGCGATGAAATCCTCATTTCTACCATGGAACACCACTCCAACATTGTACCTTGGCAGATGCTCTGCGAAGAAAAGGGGTGCGTGCTGAAGGTGATCCCCATAGACGATGCGGGCGACCTGGTGATGGAGGAATTCGACCGCTTGTTGACCGAAAAGACCAAACTGGTGTCTATCGTACACGTCTCCAACGCCCTGGGTACCATTAACCCGGTAGAATATATCATTCAAAAGGCCCATGCGGTAGGGGCGAAGGTGCTGGTAGACGGGGCCCAGGCGTGCAGCCACATTCCGGTGGATGTGCAGCAGCTGGACGCGGATTTTTACGTCCTTTCGGCCCATAAGCTCTTCGGTCCTACGGGTACGGGTGTGCTTTACGGAAAAAAAGAACTGCTCCTGGCCATGCCGCCTTTCCGGGGCGGTGGGGAGATGATCAAAGAAGTGACGTTTGAGAAAACCACCTACGCCGACCTGCCCTATAAATTTGAAGCAGGTACCCCCAATATCGGCGACGTAGTGGCGTTCAAATATGCCCTGGACTATTTCAACGGACTAGACAAAGCCGCTTTGGCCCGCCACGAAGATGAACTCCTGGAATACGCCACCGAAAAGCTGGAGGCCATTGAAGGACTTCGCATCGTAGGAAAAGCCCGGAACAAAATAAGCGTGGTTTCATTTGTGATCGACCATATTCACCCCCAAGACATCGGCATTATCCTGGATCAGCAGGGCATCGCGGTGAGAACGGGCCACCACTGTACCCAGCCCCTCATGCAGCGTTTCGGTATCCCCGGCACCGTGCGGGCCTCTTTCGCGCCTTACAATACCAGGGAAGAAATTGACCGCCTGGTGGAAGGACTGGAGAAAGTGAAGAAGTTTTTGGGGTAGTTTTTCCTGATTCATAGTCAATTAGAATTTCCGGACACTAAAATTGCTTGGGAACAACTGAGCTAACAACTACTAGAATTATTGCCCAATGACAATCAACGAAACACAAAACGACCTCATCGAAACCTTCGGGCTATTTGACGACTGGGAGGAAAAATACGAATATATTATAGACCTGGGTAAGAAACTGCCCGGACTGGCCGAAGCACATAAGACAGAAGACAATATTATCAAAGGATGCCAGTCGGTAGTGTGGCTGCACGCGCACCTGCAAGACGGAAAAGTGGTCTTTGAAGCAGACAGCCAGGCCATCATAGTGAAAGGACTGGTCAGCATGCTGCTCCAGGTACTGTCCGGCCATACTCCGGAGGAAATCCTCAACGCCGACCTCTACTTTATTGAAAAAACCGGCCTCAGCTCTCACCTGGCCCAAACCCGCTCTAACGGACTCGCCTCTATGGTGAAGCAGATGAAGGCCTACGCGCTGGCGTATAAGATCAAAGGGGGAGTTTAGTTCTGAGTAGTGAGTAGTGAGTAGTGAGTAGTGAGTAGTGAGTAGTGAGTAGTGAGTAGTCCATGCCTGATTATGCGTAATTCGTAATTTTTAATTTGTAATTGTCCTCGCGTAATTCGTAATTGTCCTCGCGTAATTCGTAATTTTTAATTCGTAATTGTCAACTGTCAACTGTCCCGGAACTAATTTCCCTACCTCCCTCGTTTAAATAACAAACACCTTTAGTGATATAACACCTCATTAAAATGGAACAAAGCGAAGCCGAATTAAAGGAAAAGGTAATTGAAGCTATAAAAAAGGTCTATGACCCCGAAATTCCAGTGGATGTGTACGAGTTGGGTCTGATTTATGACGTGAAGATATTTCCGATCAATAACGTATACGTACTCATGACGCTTACGTCTCCGTCTTGTCCATCGGCCGAGAGCATTCCCGTAGAAATGGAAGCGGAGATCCGGGCCGTAGAAGGCGTGAACGATGTCAGTATAGAACTGACTTTCGATCCGCCGTATTCTACCGACATGATGAGTGAAGAAGCCAAACTGGAATTAGGATTTATGTAATATGGCAATCCCGCCCAGGTTGCTGATAGTTTTAAGCCCCGAAGGGTAAGGGGAACCAAATCAGATAATATACTATGTATCCTGCTCATTTAGTAGCTCCTATGAAAGAAGAGCTGACCTCCGTAGGGTTTCAGGAATTGACTACGCCGGAAGAGGTAGATAATTTTTTCAGCAATCAAAAAGGTACCGCCGTGGTGGTGATCAACTCCGTGTGCGGTTGCGCCGCCGGCACCATGAGGCCCGGTGTGCGGATGTCGCTTGACATGGCCGAAAACAAACCGGATCAACTGTATACTGTTTTTGCGGGTTTCGATATTGATGCGACCCAACGCGTGCGGGAATACATTCCCCTGCCTCCGTCTTCGCCCTCCATCGCCCTCTTTAAAGACGGTGAATTGGTACATTTCGTGGAAAGACATCACATCGAAGGCCGCTCAGCCGAAGTAATCGGTACGCACCTGTCAGCGGTGTATGATGAGGTGTGTGTGTAAGGAGTGCATAGTTCCAAGTTTCAGGTGAATGACTTTTTCAAACCATTCGAAATTTGGTACTAATAAAAACCTCTCACGAATCATCTGAAATAATAAAAATTACGTATCTTTGCACCTGTTTATTTTTTTACCATAAATCTAGGTTAATATCTCATGTATTTAACTCCGGAAAAGAAGGAAGAGATCTTCGCATCGAAGGGCTTCCAGAAAAAAGCGACGGATACCGGCTCAGCCGAGTCTCAGATCGCATTATTTACTTATAGAATTGCTCATCTTACCGAGCATTTGAAAGTTAACAAGCATGATTATTCTACCCGTTCAGGTCTTTTGAAGCTGGTGGGTAAGCGTCGTCGCCTTCTTGATTATTTGCAGGAAACAGACATCAGTCGTTACAGAGCTATTATTGCTGAACTTGGTATTCGTAAATAAACCAATATCGGGAATCCGGACCACCGGGTTCCCTTTTTCATTGCATTTTATCCCCGCGGAAATAAAGGATTAATCGTTGTATCGAAAGCGGAAAATACAACACATAAAAAAAACTTCAATGTTTAATATTGTAACTCAGACCATCCCGATGCCGGATGGTTCAAGCATCACCATCGAAACCGGAAAATTAGCAAGACAGGCAGACGGTTCCGTAGTATTAAGAACCGGTAACCTCGTCATGCTGGCTACCGTATGTGCGAACAAAACCCACAAAGAAGGTACCGACTTCCTGCCCTTGTCCGTAGATTACCAGGAGAAATTTGCTTCGAACGGAAAGATTCCCGGCTCTTTTCAGCGCCGTGAAGGGAAACTTTCAGACAACGAAGTACTGATTTCCCGCCTGATTGACCGGGCCCTTCGTCCTATTTTCCCCGAAGACTTCCACGCGGAGGTTCAGGTGATGGTGACCCTGCATTCCGCGGATGAAAACATCAAGCCGGATGCCCTGGCGGCCCTGGCGGCTTCCGCAGCCATTATGGTGTCGGATATTCCGTTTAACGGACCGATTTCTGAAGTAAGAGTAGCAAAAATTAACGGGGAATACGTAGTTAACCCTTCCCTGAGCGCCATCGCTTCGGCGGATCTTGACCTGATGGTAGCCGGTACAGCCGAAAGCATCATCATGGTGGAAGGTGAAGCCAATGAAGTATCCGAGTTGGAAATGGTAGAAGCTCTGCGTGTAGCGCATGAAACCATTCAGACCCAAGTGGCTGCACAGAAAGAACTGGAAGCAAAAGTAGGCAGTACCGCCAAAAGAGAATACAACCACGAAGTACACGATGAGGCCCTGAAAGAGAAAATGTACAGCGAACTTTTTGATAAAGTGTACGCCGTATGTATGGAAGGCAACCCGAACAAACATTACAGAAGCGACAGTTTTGCTAAAATTCTGGAAGACTTTGTTGCGGCTCAACCGGAAGAAGAACAGGAAAACCCTTTATTTAAGGTGTATTTCGGAGACATTACCTACGATGCCTCCCGGAAAATGGTACTGGACGAAAGCAAACGTCTTGACGGCCGTGCCCTGACGGAGATTCGTCCGATCAGTGTGGAAGTAGACTACCTGCCTTCTGCACACGGTTCTGCCCTGTTTACCCGTGGAGAAACCCAGTCGCTTTCTACCACTACTTTGGGCACCAAGCTTGACGAGCAGATCGTAGATCTGCCCATGGTCAAAGGATATTCCAAGTTTTTCCTGCACTACAATTTCCCCGGCTTTTCTACCGGTGAAGTAAGACCAAACCGCGGCGTGGGAAGGCGGGAGGTAGGCCACGGTAACCTGGCTCAGCGCTCCCTGGAGAAAGTGATGCCTTCGATAGACGACAACCCGTATACTATCCGGATTGTGAGCGATATCCTGGAGTCGAACGGCTCTTCTTCTATGGCTACCGTATGCGCAGGGTGTCTTTCTCTGATGGATGCCGGGGTGCCTATCAAAGCACCGGTTTCCGGAATCGCTATGGGACTGATTACCGACCCTGAAAGCGGTAAATGGGCGGTATTGTCGGATATCCTGGGCGATGAAGACCACCTGGGCGATATGGACTTTAAAGTGACCGGAACGGCCAAGGGAATCGTAGCCTGCCAGATGGATATTAAAATCGGCGGACTTTCTTTCGATATTATTGAAAAAGCCCTGAATCAGGCCAAAGACGGACGTCTTCATATCCTGGGCAAAATGACCGATGTGCTGGCTACGCCGAAACCGGATCTGAAGCCGCACGCGCCACGTGCCTATACCATTGTAATTGACCGCGAACTGATTGGTGCGGTAATCGGACCAGGAGGTAAAGTGGTACAGGAAATCCAGCGTGAATCCGGCGCTACCGTGAATATCGAAGAAAAAGACAACAAAGGATATGTGTCGATTTTCGCTACCAACGGTGAGAGTATGGATATCGCGAAGAGAAGGATAGACGCTATCGCGAAGCAACCGGAAGTAGGGGAGACCTACGAAGCCGTAGTGAAATCTATTCAACCTTTCGGTGCGTTCCTGGAATTCCTTCCGGGCAAAGAAGGTCTTCTGCACATATCGGAAATCAGTTGGGAACGACTGCCCAATATGGACGGTGTGCTAAAAGAAGGAGACCGTCTCCAGATTAAATTGACGGAGGTAGACAAAAAGACCGGAAAATATCGTTTATCAAGGAAAGTTCTGCTGCCGCGCCCTCCAAGGGAAGAAAAACCGGCTGTAGACCATAAACCATTGAACAATAATTAATATTTAATTGTTGATATCTTGGGTTCCTTTTATATTAATTTTTGACAAGCGACAGAATGAGACAACTTAAGATTAGCAAACAGATTACCAACCGGGAAAGCCAGTCGCTGGACAAGTACCTTCAGGAGATAGGAAAAGTGGATCTTCTTACTCCGGATGAAGAGGTAATTCTGGCCCAGAAAATCCGTGACGGCGACCAGCTGTCGCTGGAAAGACTGACCAAGGCCAACCTCCGTTTTGTAGTATCTGTGGCTAAACAATATCAGAATCAGGGTCTTTCACTTGGTGACCTTATCAATGAAGGTAACCTGGGCCTGATCAAGGCGGCTCAGCGGTTTGATGAAACACGGGGGTTTAAATTTATTTCCTATGCCGTTTGGTGGATTCGCCAGAGTATTCTCCAGGCATTGGCCGAACAATCACGTATTGTACGGCTTCCCCTGAACCGGGTAGGTTCGCTGAATAAGATTTCCAAAACTTTTTCGGAACTTGAGCAGCGGTTTGAGCGGGAACCTTCTCCGGAAGAACTGGCCGAAGTACTGGAAATTTCTGCCAATGAAGTGGTGGATACCATGAAAATATCCGGCCGCCATGTATCGGTAGATGCTCCGTTTGTACAGGGCGAAGAAAACAGTCTCCTGGATGTACTGGAAAACGATACGGAGATCCGTCCCGACCAGGAATTGATGAATGATTCTCTCCGCAGGGAAGTACTTCGGGCGCTTTCTACGCTTACGCAACGAGAGGCCGAGGTAATCATGTTCTATTTCGGGCTTAACGGCGAACAGGCCATGACCTTGGAGGAAATTGGGGAGAAGTTTAATCTTACCCGTGAACGCGTGCGGCAGATTAAAGAGAAAGCCATACGGCGACTTCGCCAGACTTCCCGAAGTAAAGCATTGAAAGCATACTTAGGATAAATGAAGGGAGGTTCTGAAAAGAACCTCTTTTTATTTGCACCCTTTTCTTGCTTATAGGCGCGTTTTGAAGCAAATTTGCATTGGAAATGTATTTTTTTGTATGTGAACGAAACGATGCATTTCAGTGGCAAACGGGCAGGTGTACACATGGCGATAAAAACGGGGATTTTCAATTACAGTAAAGGAAGTGGTAAAACCAGCATGTGCGCCTATTTGGGGGCAGCGCTGACCACGGTGGGTAAGAAGGTGGTGTGCGTGGATGTAAGCGGTGACCTCGGAAAATACCTGGGAGCAGAAGACGGAGAGATAGAGCGGGGAGGCCTGCGCTGGCAATACCGGAAATGGAGAGAAGGTGAGCTCGGCGGGGAAGCGGATTATATACTTGTTGATATTCCTTCCGAACCTTCCCCAGAGGAGGAGGCGGTGTTTCGGGAACTGGATACGATACTGATTCCGGTAGAGGCGGAATATTACGGCCGGGAAGAGCTGAGCAGAACCTTGAGGAAGATCGCTGAATTTGATCGTCTGCTGATTAGTGGGATCGTGTTGACCAAAGGAGACTCCTACAGCAGTATCTTTCAAAAGACTGAAGCGGAACTGAAAGAGTACTTTTCGTTTATGGTATTGAATACCAGAATTTCGAGAAACTACTATCTTTCCCGCTTTTCTTTAAACGATCTGAATGGAAAGGGATGGCACAGCGGGTTTATCGATTATTTAAAACTGGCAAACGAATTACTAGAGCATGAATGTTAAGAGAAAAATGGGTTTAGGAAAGGGATTGAGTTCTCTTTTGTCGGAAGCGCCTGTAGAAACCGAAGTAGTACAGGAGGAAGCCGTGGATTCGTTTGAAATTCCTCTTGATGCTATCGAAACCAATCCTTTTCAACCCCGTACCCAATTTGATGACGTGGCGTTGGATGAACTAAGCGAGTCTATTCGGGTTCAGGGCGTTATTCAGCCCATAGCGGTGCGGAAAGTAGGTGGGAAATACCAGTTGATTTCCGGGGAGCGCCGGCTGAAGGCCTCCCGTCTGGCGGGTCTGAAGACCATTCCCGCCTATATCCGTGAGGCTTCCGATCACCAGATGCTGGAGTTGGGTTTGATCGAAAACGTGCAGAGGGAAAACTTAAATCCCATGGAGGTTGCGATGGCGTATAAACGCCTGATTGAGGAGTGCAGTCTGAAGCAGGAAGAATTGGCAGGCAGAGTAGGTAAAGACCGAACTACGGTCAACAATTACCTTCGTCTGCTGTCGCTTCCGGAAATAGTGCAGGAAGGACTGGCCGCCCGGAAATTGAGCATGGGCCATGCCCGCGCGTTATTGGCGGTGGAAAATCCCGAGCAGCTGATCCGTTTGTACGAGGAAGTGGTGAGTCGGGAACTATCTGTGCGAAAAGTGGAAGAAATGGTGAGGAATCTGCAGGGGGTCACCCGTCAGACCACGCCCCGTAAATCATCGGCAGCAGCCTCACCCAAGCAGAACCTGGACAGTTATCAGCATCATTTAGGGGAATTGTTTGGCTGTAAAGTAATCGTGCAGGCCGATGCCGCGCATCGGGGAGAAATTAAAATCCCTTACACCTCCCGGGCCGAGCTTGACAAGATCATGGATAAGCTAAAAAATTAAACTTGAGAAGGTTCTTACTGATACTGATACCGGTATGTCTTTCCCTGTGCGGCTATGCGCAGACGGATACGCTCGTAGTAGCAGGAGACAGCATTCGCCTGGAAGACCTGAAAGCGCCTTTTGATACTACGAGGGGAGCGCGTTTGCAGAAGGTTTCTCAAAACTTCTTTTCCACTACCAAAAAGATCGTGGGCATAGATTCGCTGACAGACCGTGAGCGTCCGCGGATCATCTTTTTACGCTCTATGCTGGTACCCGGCTGGGGGCAGCTGATGAATAAAGACTACTGGAAACTGCCGATAGTTTACGGCGCCGCTGCGGGAGGACTGATCGCTATCCATAAGAACAACGAAAGATACAATTATTATCTCCGGCATGTGGAGATCCTCCAGGAAAATAATGAGTCTTCTATGCCGCTTATTGATAACCCCGGGGGCATTTCCATTTCCAAAGAAACGTACGCCCGGGCCGCTTCCAGCTTCAAAAGATACCGCGACCTCAGCATTATTGGTTTCGGCCTGGGCTGGACCCTCTTTGCGGTGGAAGCCAATGTGACGGCCCATTTGAAGACCTTTGACATTTCCGACGATATTTCGCTGCGCTGGCAGCCCGTGTTGATTCCCGGCGGCGGAACCTACGCCGCGGGCGTGCGGCTTAGCTTAAATTTTAAATAAATCAAAAAAGACAAATGAAAATTGCCCTGCTTGGATATGGAAAAATGGGGAAGGCCATCGAAGCCCTTGCCCTGGAACGCGGACACGAAGTGGTTTTCCGGATCGATGTAAGCAATGCGGAAGATAGGGAAAAGCTGTCTCCGGCCACGGTAGATGCGGTAATTGAGTTCAGTTCTCCTCATTCGGCGGCCGATAACCTCCGCTACTGTATGGAAAAGGGCTTGAAAGTGGTCTGTGGCACTACGGGCTGGCTGGAACACAGAAGGGAGATCGAGGGGCTATGCCGTACCCATAAAGGCGGGTTTTTCTATGCCTCGAACTATAGCATCGGGGTAAACCTTTTCTTTCACCTGAATAAGGTGCTGGCCCGGCTGATGGCGCCGCAAAAGCAGTACGCGGTCTTCACTTCCGAAATTCACCATACAGAAAAACTGGATGCACCCAGCGGTACCGCCATTACCCTGGCGGAAGGCATCCTGGAAAATTATCCTGAAAAAAAATCCTGGGTGAACAACCAAATTGCCGAACCGGCAGAAGTACCCATCTGGTCGTCAAGAGAAGGAAAAGTGCCGGGTACGCACACCATAAAGTATATTTCCGAAGTGGATGAAATCGAAATAAAGCATACGGCCTATTCCCGTACAGGATTCGCTATGGGCGCTGTGCTGGCAGCGGAATGGCTGGCCGGTAAGGAAGGCGTCTTTGGGATGGAGGATATGCTGGAAATGAGTAGTTAGTTCCGAGTAGGAGTAGTGCCCCTCGAGAGCTTCGCACTCTCGTGCTTATTTGTGCTCGGGGTGATAGAAGCGATCGTTCGTGTCAGTTTGAGCGTAGTCGAGAACCGAGTGCCGAGTTGGGGGGAAACGGTAGAGACACACCATCGTGTGTCTCTACGAGCGTATATCTTTTTGAAGGTTTGGAAATCCGCTTCGAATAACTGTTCCCTTACCCGTGCATCCACTTTTTATATTTCTTCTTCGCTGCCGCGGCAGGAGAATTTTGGGGTGTCAGGGTCACGCGTACCCGCGGATCCTGCAAAAGGCGGATGTCGTACGTTTGTTTTGCCCCTCCCCGCAGAACGGTAATTTTCACCACATCACCTACCTTTTTACCTAAGGTAATGGCTTCCGTGCTGCTAAAAGGCTTTCCGTCTACTTCCAGGATCTCGTCATTGACATTGAGGCCGTCGTGGTAAGCGCCGGTGCCGTAATCTATGCGCATTATGCGGCCCCCGCGGGCCATCGCTCCGAAATAGGGGGTGTCCGGGTTAGATAAGCTGATTTTCGCATCTACATCCACGAGCGCAAAATACCGGGCATAATCTATGGTTTCCGTGCCGAATACATACTTTTGAAAGAACCCGGAAAGGTCTTCCCCGGCCACTTTGGAGCATTCTGCGAAAAACTGCTCGTCGGTAAATCCTATATCTTTTTTGAGGTATAAATCCTTATACAGGTTTTGAAGAACGTTATCCAGTGATTTCTCGCCCCCGGTATTGCCGATGATGATCATGTTGATAATGTTGGCCAGCACGCCGCCCTTGTTGTAATAGGAAACCGTGGAGTTCTGGGCGTTTTCATTGGGGCGGTAATACTTGATCCACGCGTCCCACGAAGATTCGGCCACCGGCTGTACCTTGTTGCCGTACTGGTTTTCAATGGTTCCGATATTTCCTGCCAGCAGGGCCAGCATACGTTCTTCGTCAATCAGGCCCACTCTTCTCAGGATATCGCTCTGGTAATAGTTGGTAAATCCTTCTGAAACCCACAACATATGGGTATAATTTTCATTCTCGTAATCGAAGGGCCCGAGGGCGTAGGGCCGTAATCTCTTTACGTTCCACAAATGAAAATACTCGTGGGCGATAAGCCCGAGGAAGCTCTCGTAGCGGGCGGGGTTCTGATAGACCTGGGGAGAAGTCTGGCAGGTGGTGGAATTCAGGTGTTCCAGTCCGCCCCCGCCTGCCGCCAGGTGATGTATAATGAACAGGTAATCTTTGCAGGGGTGTTTTCCTCCGAATACACTGTGGCTGCCTATCACCACCCGTTTGTAATCACGAATCAGTTTTTCCCGGTCGTATTTCAGGGGTTCCAAAGAATAATTCGCGATGCGGTGTTTCACGCCCAGGGCCTCAAACTCCAGGATTTCGTGGTTGCCGATTTCAAAAGGGCTGTCGACCAGCAGATCAAAATTTTCGACCTCGAAAGCGTTCTCTGCCACTTCGGGTAGCGCTACGGATACTTTACTGAAACTGGCGTGGGGAATGATTTTCACCAGTGATTTCCGGTTCATGAGCTGAGGTACATACAGAAAAGTGGGGGCGCCGTTAAAATACCCGTGAGAGGCATCGAGGAAGTTGGTTCTTACGCTGATCTCAAAAGCGTAAAGGCGGTAAGAAACTTCGATGGGCTGACCGTTATGGCCGCTGACTCTCCACGTGTTTTTATTGGTTTTGACCACGGAGACGGACTTTTCGCCGGCGCGGGCGGTTAAGCCTTCTATATTTTTGGCATATTCCCGGATGAGGTAAGAACCCGGTGTCCAGGTGGCCATTTTAAAGTCGACATGACCTGCTTTAAGCACTTCGGGGTCATCAATACGGACTTTAACCTCAAAAAAATGGGTGTGGGGTTCAGGCATAGCCACTTCATAGGTGGTGGCGTATCCCGTTAAAAGGTTAGGAAACTGTGCCGCCCTGACAGCCAGGAAAGGTGCCATCATCAAAGCAGACAATACAAAATATCGCATCATAAATGTTTGAAATTTGATTTACACAAATCTACAATTTTTATACGCTTTGAACGTTTTTTCGAGGAAAATAAGTCGATTATTTTCCTAATTTTGCCCAATTATCAAGTCATCTATGAAATTCAAAACCCTGGCTTTCGTGCTTTCCTGTTTTGGAGCCTTTTCGCAGAACACCCTGAGCTATTCTTCCATTGAGTCGCATTACAATAACGGTGTGGAGCTTTTTGGAAAGAAAGCCTACAGCTCAGCCCGGAAAGAGTTTCAGAACTATATCTCGCTTTCGGCCAAAAGCCTGAATCCCAATAAATTCAACCTGGCCAATGCCGAATATTACTCCGCGATGGCTTCCCTGAACAGCAAAGCCCTGGATGCGGACATCGAGGTAGAACGTTTTGTACTTAACCATGCCGATCATCCCAAGGCCCGCATTATTTTTTCCGACCTTGCAGACCGGTATTTTGAACAGGGCGAATACAAAGATGCCATTCGTTATTATGAGAAGTCGCTGGAGAACCGGGCCGATAACCTGGATACTTACGAGATTCGTTACCGGTTAGGGTTGGCTTATTATCAGATGAGAGACTTCAATAATGCCTTAAAAAAGTTTGATTATGTAAAGGGTACGGTGATTGCCAATGCGGTGAACGCGGCCTATTACGCGGCAGTGATTAATTTCCAAAACGAAAATTATGACCTGGCCCTGACCGATCTGCGCCGGGTGGAGAATGTGCCCGCTTACCGCCAGGAGGTACCCAACTGGATAGGACAGATTCTGTATAAACAAAAGAAGTACGATGAATTGCTGGCTTACGCGGAACCGATCATCGCGCATCCTGACGGTCGGAAATATGACGACCTCGCCCTTTTGGCAGGAGAAGTAAGTTATTTTAAGAATAATTTTGAAAAAGCCGCCCTGTACTACGACAAATACAAGTTGCTTAAAATAACCAAAACCAGTCCCCAGGTGATTTTTCGTCATGCGTTTAGCCTGTATAAAATAGAGAAATACGGAAATGCCGCTGCCCTGTTTAAAAACGTGGCGGGGGCCAACGATGAACTCGGTCAGCAGGCAGCCTATTACCTGGGAATATGCGCGCTGCGCCAGGGCGACCTGAATTCCGCCATGGCCGCTTTTGATGCCGCCAGAAAGACGGATTTTGACCCTGCGATCAAAGAGGAAGCCGCCTATAACTACATCAAGGTGCTGGTGGAGAACGGAAACAGCCAGCAGGCTATCGTAGACCTCCAGAATTATGTGAAGGAATATCCTGATGGAAAATATGTAGACGAAACCAATGAGCTGCTGAGCGAAATTCTGTTTGAAACCAGCAATTACGTAGCGGCTATACGGTATATCGAAGGATTGTCACGAACTACCCCTAAAATTGACGAAGCTTACCAGAAACTAGCCTATAATCAGGGTGTATCGGAATTTAACGCGGAGAAATTTGACGCAGCAATCGGGTATTTTGACAAGTCGCTTATCCGCCCTGTCAGCCGTGACCTGGCTACCCAGGCGAAGCTCTGGAAAGCGGAGGCCCTTTTCTACCTGGAAAAACCGGAAGCGGAGAGCCTCTACCGTGAACTGCTTACCTCTTCTGACCGCATCGCCCGCCTGAAAAGCCAGTACAGCCTGGGTTACCTCAGCTTTAACCGGGAGCAATATTCCGACGCCCTCCGGTTATTCCAGGATTTCCGGTCCGGTGCAAGGGGAGAAGCCACCCTGGCGGCCAGCCTGGATGACGCAAACCTCCGGATAGGAGACTGCTACCTGATGACCCAAAATTTTACCCAGGCCCTCAATACCTACGATCAAGCGTTCCGCACGAATACATCGGGCAAAGATTATGCACTGTATCAGAAAGGGATGGCCCTGAAATATCTCGGACGCGAGGCGGAAGCCAAAAGCGCCTTTGATCAGTTTACCCGTTCGTTCGCCGGTTCCCGCCTGATAGACGACGCGCTTTTCCAGAACGGGAACCTTGCGATGGAAAGTGGAAATTACCGAGCCGCCATTGCCGTATTTACCGATCTTTTAAAGAAAAAGCCTTCGTCAGAACGGGTTCCCCAGGTGCTGCTCAGAAGAGGAATAGCATACACCAACATTGAAGATTACAATCGATCTGTTTCGGATTTTAAGACTATTTTGGATAAATTCGGAAAGTCTAGCTATGCCTCAGAAGCCTTCCTCGGCATTCGTGAAGCCCTGAGCCAGGCCAACCGTTCGGAAGAGTTCTTTGAAATCGCGGAGCAATACAAACGAAATAACCCGGAGGGATCTTCCGTGCAGGGTCTTCAGTTTGAAACGGCCAAAGACCTGTTTTTCGCCGAAAGTTATGATAAGGCGATATCTGCTTTTACCCGTTTTATTCAGCAATACAAGGGGTCGGTATTGATTCCCGAGGCCAATTACCTGCTGGGTGAATCTTACCTGGCACTGAAGAACAGGAATGAGGCCCTCCGATATTACCAGGAGATTGTGAACGGGAACCAGCTGGAATTTTTATCCCAGGCGGCCATGCGTTCGGCGGTGATTTATTATGAAATGAACCGGTACGATGACGCCATCCGCAATTACCAGCAAGTGGTTTACAGTACATCCGCCCAGCGGGAAACCGTGGTGGCGTACGAAGGACTGATGCGTGCGTATTTCCAGAAAAGTGATTTTGATAAAACCCTGGAAATGGCCGATAAAATACTGGCGACAGGTGGAAATGTAGTGGCGGGAGCTGTAAACCGCGCAGAATTGTTCCGCGGGAAAGCCCTGGTGGGCAAGTCGGATTTCGCGGCGGCCAAAACGCAGTTCCAGAAAACCATGGGGCTGGCCAAAGACGAGTCTGCTGCCGAAGCCAAGTACCGGATAGGGGAGATTCAATACAAGCAGAAAGAATACGACGCCTCTATCAAAACCATGCAGGAACTGGCCAACGATTATTCCGATTACCTGGCGTGGTACGAAAACGCCTTCTTGCTGATCGCAGACAATTATATCGGCAAGAATGATAGTTTTATGGCCAAAGCTACATTGAATTCCATTATTGAAAATTCGGAAAATAAAGAAACGGTGGCCCAGGCCAAGCAAAAATTAAATACGATCAAATAGCCATCAGCTATAAGCTATAAGCTTTCAGCCAAAAGGATAATAACGTAAAGCTGATAGCTAAAAGCTGATGGCTGATAGCTTAAAAATAGTATACCAATGAAATACACCCTGACAATAGCTTTCCTCGCCGCGGCCTGTATGGCCGTCGCGCAAAAGAAAGTGGTGAATGAGGAAATCAATATTACCAAAGAAAGAGAGGTGAGCGTACCCAAAGCCACTAAACTTACGGAAAAAATTCCGCAGTCAAAACCTGCCGTGACCGAGAAAAAAATGAATTATTCCTTTTTCGACCGGAAGCCTACGGGTATAGAGGAAGTAGCGTTTACACCGAACGTGATTCCGCCGCTTGACAAGTCGCGCAGCCGGGAAGATGTAATGGGTTTTGACAATTACCTGAAGCTGGGGGCGGGAAATTATGGTCGCCTTTTCGGGGAACTATTCGTGAACTCCAGCCAGGACAGGAAATTTGTATACGGGCTTTCGGCCCTGCATAATTCTACCCGTAAGGGTCCGGTAGACGGGAATCTCTCGGGGCAGTCTTTAACCCGGATAGGGCTGGACGGGAAATACCACCAGGATACGTACGAGGTGAAGCTGAACGCGGGTTTTGACAGTAGAAATTACCACTTCTACGGATACGATACCACGGCCAATTTTGAATATACGCGTACGGACCTCCGTCAACGGCTTAACCTCTATAGTTTTGCCGCTACGATAGAAAATACTCGTCCCAAACCCAAGATCGACTATAAACTGTCTACCGGGGTATACGCGTTAAACGACTTTTCCTCCGCTACGGAGCTGGACTGGGAAACACGCCTGAATACTTTTCTCCCCATTTTCGAAGATAGGATCAAGGCCGTGATTAATGCGGAAGCCTACCTGACACAGATGTCAGACGACCAGATCGATAATCCAACCCGGAAAAGAAGCCTGTTCCGGATTGAGCCCGCTTTTAATTTTGATTTCGGAAGTTTTTCTGCACGAATTGGTTTTAAGGCCGTGAGCCAGTCGGATCCCTATATCCAAACCAATATCACGAAAGGGTATCCTACGGCCACGCTCACCTATAAAATGCCTTCGATGGTCTATGTTTTCGCGGGTGTAGACGGTGATATCGCGCGAAATACGATGTGGTCTCTGCTGACAGAGAACCCCTGGCTGAAAGAGCAGGTAAGTATTCAGAATACCTACAAAAATCTGGATGTATTCCTGGGTGCGCGCGGAGATCTTTTTTCAGGCGTGAGTTTCAATGTAAAAGCGTCTTACGGGAAATACCAGGACCTGTATTACTTTGACCAGTACGGGGGCTCTACCTTTTCACCTACGGGAAAACCCTTGTACGTGACCAAATTTGATGTGATTTATGACGAAGAAGAAACTGACTTCGTGAACGGTTCACTGGAAGTGGGCTATTCGGGAAATGAGATCTGGAAACCCGTACTCAAAGTAGATTATAATTATTACGCCAAAGGCACTTTTGAGAAGCCCCTGCACCGTCCGGCGGTAAACGCTCGCCTGGGAAATACCATTAGTCTGACCGACAGATTGGTATCTTCTGTTGATTTTTATTATATTGGCGGTATATTTGCCAGAAATACAGGCGCGATGAACGGAACGTATGATCCCACGCAGTCGGTAGTAAAGTTAAAAGACATAGCGGATATCAACGCTGAATTTACTTACCTGTTTACAGATCATCTTGCGGCATTTGTGAAACTGAACAATATTCTGGGTAAAAATTATCAGCGGTATTATAACTACCCCCAGCTGGGGCTTAATTTCCTGGCGGGCATAAACATAGCCTTGTAAGTATATGAATATTCAGTCGGAAATAAGAGAATATATCCTGTCTCATGACTTTGTAATGCTGCCGGGTATCGGCGCGTTTGTGGCTGAATATTCCCAACCTTATTTTGATAAAAACGGCGAGATTGTGCCTTCGGAAAGAAAACTCCGTTTTAACCCTCTTCTGAGAAACGATTCGGATGTAGATATCCTCCAGGTATTCAAAGAGAGGATGCACATTTCAGACGAGGAAGTACAAGAACAGTATTTTAATTTCCTGGATACCGTGAATGAGCAGTTGGGCGCTTTTAACCGGTATTATTGGGAGGGTTTCGGGATTCTCCTGAGCGAAGGTCCGGGCAGCGTTCTCCAGTTTCTGCCTTTTCATCTTTCTGAAAATTCGGAAGAGCCGTCGACTGAGGGCGTGGTACTTTCGCAGATGCCGGCCCCCATGGAAGAAAATCCGGGTACGGAAGTAATTGCGGAAGATGCCGCGGAGGAGATATACGAAGAGGAATACGAAGAGGAACCGGGAGGAAACAAAGCGATGAAATACCTCATTTTCGCTTTGCCATTGGCCTTACTTACAGCGGCGTTGGTCTATATGGTCTTTTTTAAACCTTCTCAAGGAAATCATGTCAAAGAGGAGGGAGCTTCCTGGCATGAAGCGGATCTGAACGGAGAAGAGGTGACCATCGATACGTTGTATATGGAGCCGGCTGCGGCGGAGGTAGTAGTTTCGGCACCGGAAGAACATGTGGTGCGGGTAGGAATTTATAAGTGGTCGAAAGACGCGGATAAGATTGTCGCTTTCCTGGCCGGCAAGGGCTATGAAGCTAAAATACGGCCTCACGGATCTTTATTCAAGGTTTACCTGGTGGCGGAGACTGAAGATCAGGCGATTCGCTACATTAAGGAAGTGGAGCGTTTAATTGATGATACGCCTATTTACGAAAGAAAAAAGAGTAATGGATAACTATATCGAAAGTAAAAATATTCAGACCCGTGCCTGGAGTTACAGTGTGGTGGTCTACGCGGCTTTGCTGCTGTTACTGTACTTTATTAAAATTGTGTACGAGCCGCCCCGGGAAGAAATGGGGTTGGGCGTAGATCTCAATTACGGCGTAGACCTGGTAGGGTCAGGTGATCTCCAGACCATGAACAAGGCCAACGCATCAAAAAACGCGTACGATGTAAAGCCGGAAGCCGGTACCCGGGCCAATGTGAAAGCTACGCCCGCGCCTAGTGTTCCCAAACCGGAGACACAAAAAAGTGTCGCAGCTCCCGTGACGAAAGTGCTGACCGCGGATGAAGATACTAAAGTTACGGTAAATGAATCCAAGAGTAAGCCTGAAGCGAAGCCCGCGGCGGAAACCTCTAAAGCCACACCGGCCAAAACTACGCCTGCCCCCGTTCAGCCTCCACGCACCGTGGATAACAGTTCCATCATGAAAAAATCCTCAGGTTCAGGCGGCAGCACCGGATCCAACGGTACTACTGGCACGCGTGACGGTGTGGGAGGAAATAATAATGGAGATGGAAAACCGGGAGAAGTAGGCGATAAGGGAGATCCCCGGGGTACGCCTGACGGAAAAAGCCTGTACGGTAACCCCGGAACGGGCGGTGCCGGATCGGGTGGCTCGGGCGGTAGCGGTACTTCTGTGAGTATTTCCGGATGGAAAAACAGGGGAAGCCTCCATATCAACAAAGACAACTCCAGTGAAACCGGAACCCTCATCTTTGATGTGGTGATCAACGATTTCGGTGATGTCATCAATATAAAAAACCGGGCTACGTCCCTGAGTCCTTCGGTGGTGAGTTATTACCGCGAACAGGTTCGTTCCAAACTGAAAGCGACTTTGCAGGCGGAAGGTACTCCGCCCAGTCGCTCTACCGGTACCATTACTATCCGTATTACGCGAGGCTGACATGACCTACCAGGAAACCGTTGACTATCTGTATAGTCAATTGCCCGCTTTTCAGAAAGTCGGGAAAGAGGCCATCCGGCCCAAACTGACCAACATTACCCGTATGTGTGAAATCCTGGGCAATCCCCAGGATTCTTTCAAAAGTATCCATGTGGCCGGAACCAATGGGAAAGGAAGTACTTCCCATTTTCTAGCTTCCATCTTGATGGAGGCCGGGTATAAGACCGGTCTTTACACTTCCCCGCATCTGAAAGACTACCGTGAACGCTTCCGGATTAACGGAGAGCTGGTGCCTGAGAATTGCATAATTGAATTTGTCCGGGACTACGCCCAGGAATTTCAAATTCTCAGGCCGTCATTTTTTGAGGTATCCGTGGCCCTGGCTTTCAAAATTTTCGCCGATGAAAAAGTAGATGTGGCCGTGATTGAAGTAGGGCTGGGGGGAAGGCTTGATTCGACTAATATAATTAGCAATGTGGATCTTTCCCTGATTACCAATATCGGTTTTGATCATACGGATGTACTGGGCGACACGCTCGGCAAAATAGCGTACGAGAAGGCGGGGATTATCAAGTCCGGTGTGCCGGTGGTGGTTTCAGAAGATTTGCCGGAAACACGGCCGGTTTTTGAAGAAATGGCCCAAAAGCAGGGCGCTCCTCTGTATTTTGCCCGCGAATACTGGGAAAGTATTGTGGTACAAGAAGATATGGAGCATCTTCGCCTGCATCTCCGGCACCGGGAAAGCGGAGAGGAGTATGTGGTGGACTCAGGATTAACCGGTAGTTACCAAAAGTCCAACATTACCGGGGTAGCCGAAGCGGTAGCGCGGTTGCGTGAGAAAGGGTACAGGATCAGCAGGGAGAATATAGAAGAAGGTATACGCAAGGTCACGCGCAATACCCACCTGAAAGGACGGTGGCAGACCCTGGGAAGGAGCCCGCTTATAGTCTGTGATACAGGGCATAACGACCACGCTTTTCGTATCACCCTACAACGTATTGCGCAGGAGCCGCACAGGCGGCTGTTCTGCATACTGGGTTTTGTAAAAGACAAGGATATACGGGGACTGAGCAGCTATATTCCGGAAGGAACGGTGCTTTATCTCTGCGAATTTGACCTGTTCCGGGCGCTTAAAACGGCAGACTTGGAGCAACTTTATTTTGAAAATACTAAAAATATTAGCATTTTTAAAAACGTTAATTTAGCAATTGAACAGGCCAGGAGGGAAGCTGGTCCGGAAGACATTATTTTCATAGGCGGCAGTACGTACCTGGTAGCGGAAATAGATAATTTGTAATCAAAGTGGCAAGGAGAAAACTAAGCAGGTTCCAGCATAATTCGGCTGCGGATAACGTGATTGAGCGGGGAAAACCCCTGTATACCACAATAAAAGGGAAGTGGAGTCAGGCCTATTTTAAGAACGATCACCCTATTGTACTGGAACTGGCGTGTGGAAAGGGGGAGTATACGGTGGGACTGGGGAGTCGTTTTCCGGAATATAATTTTATAGGTATTGACATCAAAGGCGACCGGATAGCGAGGGGAAGCGCCCGCGCGGCCGAACTGGGACTCAAAAACGTAGCATTTCTGCGTACGGGTATTCAGTACCTGGATGAGTTTTTTGATGAAAATGAGGTATCGGAGATCTGGTTGGTACATCCTGATCCCCAACCCCGCGACAAGGAAGAAAAACGACGCCTGACCAACTCCCGTTTTCTGGACCTGTATAAAAAATACCTTAAAAACGGGGGAATTTATCACCTGAAAACCGATAGCGAGTTTCTGTTTGATTATTCCCTGGAAGTCATGAAGTGTGACTCCGAATTTGATATTTTAGATGCTACACACGATTTATACCAATCCCCGTTAAAGGAAGGACATTTTGAGATTGTCACACACTATGAGCGCTTCTTTACCGGGAAAGGAGCCAGGATTCATTACCTGAAGGCCCGGCTAAACAAAGTGGAAAGTTGAAATTGGATGTCACACCTCAAGTGCAGTCGACTTTGTCACATCGAGCGTAGTCGAGATGGTCACTTCGAGCGTAGCCGAGAAGTTCGTCCTAACTAAGTTTGCGATTCTCGACTACACTCAAACTAACATGGCATTGCCACTTGTCACATCGAGCGTAGCCGAGATGGTCACTTCGAGCGTAGTCGAGAAGTTCGCTTTTTCACTATTTGGAAATTAATTCTGCGAAGTATTTCACCGTACGTACCAATTGAGAAACGTAAGACATTTCGTTGTCGTACCACGATACCGTTCTTACCAGTTGGGTGTCGCCCACGGTTTGTACCCGGGTTTGGGTGCCGTCAAAAAGCGACCCGAACGTCATCCCTACGATGTCGCTGCTCACAATTTCGTCTTCGGTATAGCCGAAGCTCTCGTTGGCAGCTGCTTTCATAGCGGCGTTGATCTCTTCTACGGTTACTTTTTTACCCAGCATTACGGTCAGTTCGGTCAGTGAACCGGTGAGGGTAGGCACGCGTTGAGCTGAACCGTCGAGTTTCCCTTTCAGGTTAGGGAGTACCAGTCCGATGGCTTTGGCGGCTCCTGTACTGTTGGGTACAATGTTTTGAGCGGCTGCCCGTGCGCGTCTGAGGTCGCCTTTCGGATGCGGCGCGTCCTGGGTATTCTGATCGTTGGTATAGGCGTGCACGGTGGTCATGAGTCCGTTTACAATTCCGTATTTCTCGTCCAGCACCTGGGCCATAGGCGCCAGGCAGTTGGTGGTACATGAGGCGCAGCTGATAATGGTTTCCGAACCGTCAAGCAGCTCATGGTTTACGTTGAATACGATGGTTTTCAGTCCGCCGGTGGCAGGTGCGGAGATCACTACTTTTTTAGCGCCGGCGGTAATATGCGCCTGTGCCTTGTCGGCGTCGGCAAAGAAACCGGTGCATTCCAGTACTACATCCACGTCGTGGTTGCTCCATGGAATCTGGGCCGGATCACGTTGAGCATAGATATTAATGGTATCACCGTCTACGATAATGGAGTTATCGGTCGATTCTACGGTACCGTTAAATCTACCGTGAGCGGTATCATATTTTAACAGATGCGCAAGAACCTTGGGACTGGTAAGATCATTAACCGCTACCACATCAATACCTTCCATGTTGTAAATCTGACGATATACAAGACGTCCGATTCTGCCGAATCCGTTAATCGCAACTTTAATTTCTTTCATTTGAATATGTCGTTAAGTTTCCGCAAAGTTAGCACTTTTCCCGTTTATACGGAATGATAATTTATGCTGATTTTCATGGAAATGAGGGAAGGAGAGGAGAATACGAATGACTAATAAAAATAGCAAAATACTTTTTCTTTCAACCTGATCGGGATTTGATTAACTTTACATTCCAGTTGGGAAAATCCAAATATTATTTGGCTTTAAAAAGTACAAAGCCCAAAAGGGGAGGAGGGGACAGAAAATAAAAGACAGGAATAATAAAACCAGTATTTTATAGTGGATTAAATCGGGAAAAAGAAAAAAAAGTAAATATCAATAAAAAACAAATGGAGCAGATTATTTTGGATGCCTGGGAGAACCGGGAGTTGCTGAAGGAGAAAACAACCGTAGAAGCCATTGAAGAGGTGATTGCCCGGGTAGATGCCGGAGAACTCAGAGTTGCTAATTTAGATAGTAATGGAGAATGGAAAACGAATGAGTGGGTAAAGAAAGCCATTATCCTGTATTTCCCTCTACGGAAGATGGAAAAGATGGAGGCAGGTATTTTTGAGTATCACGATAAAATGCAATTAAAGGGAGATTATGAAAAATTGGGCGTGCGGGTGGTTCCTCCGGCCGTAGCCCGCTATGGTGCATACATTGCACCCGGCGCTATCCTGATGCCGAGCTATATCAATATTGGCGCGTATGTAGATTCCGGTACTATGGTAGACACCTGGGCTACAGTAGGAAGTTGCGCCCAGATTGGGAAAGATGTGCACCTGAGTGGCGGGGTAGGCATCGGAGGGGTATTGGAGCCGGCCCAGGCGTCTCCTGTGATTGTAGAAGACGGCGCCTTTATCGGTTCACGGTGTATTGTGGTGGAAGGTGCAAGGATCGGGAAGCGTGCCGTATTGGGTGCAGGAGTGACCATTACCGGAAGCTCTAAAATTATCGATGTGACCGGTCCTGAACCTGTGCAGTATACGGGTTATGTGCCTGAAAACTCGGTGGTCATTCCCGGTACCCTGATGAAATCTTTCCCGGCGGGCGAGTACGGTGTGCCTTGTGCCTTGATTATCGGGAAACGAAAAGCCAGCACAGACTTGAAAACCTCTTTGAATGACGCCCTCAGAGAGAATAATGTAACGGTATAGAGTGACACAATTAAGTTTGGATTCATTTTGAATGTAAAAAGGCCCTGGAAATGTTCCGGGGCCTTTTTGATTTCAATGGATTCTTAAACCTCTATCTATGTTTTTTTAGGAAAGCATGTACGTAATTTATTCAGCACGCAAGCCGGATATCCCGACATGACAGAACAAATGTAAGGGCATAAAAATTGAAAATCAAAAATTATTTACAAAAATATTTTTTGAAAATTTATACCCGGAAATGAATAGCTCAGAAAAATACAATATTGAAAAAAATGAATATAACTTATTTATAACTAATAACATATAAAATAACATTTGTTAACACAAATTAATTAACAAATGTACGCAATATAAAACATTTGTATCTTATAGTTTTCTTTTGTTAATTTGTTCAGTTTTCAAATGTAATCGGGAATGGCCTCTTTAAAAGATAAAATAGAAGCACTTATCCTCGGGCTAGGCCTTAGTTCCACCCGTTTTGCCGATATTATAGGCGTAAAGAGGCCTATAATCAGCCATATTCTGACCGAGCGGAATAAACCTACCCTGGATATTATTCAGAAGATTGTAGACCGGTTTCCTGAGCTGGAGTTTAACTGGATTGGAGACGATCAGGACCTGGATCCGGATGTGATACAGACCATCAGGGAGAATAATGACTTTTCAAGTCTTTTTTACGCTTCCCGAGATTCGAATAATACGGGAGGACCCGGTACGGGCGAATCCGAAATATCCGATTCTCGGGAAGAGGCCAAAACTGAGCGGGTGCTGACTAAGGTAATGTTCTTTTATTCAGACGATACGTTTAAAGTCTTTAGTCCCGAAGCTTTTGCTTCATAAATAGTCTTTAGTAGTGATTTGTGATCTTTTGAATCTTGCAGGAGTTGCCAGATCATTACCCCGGCGGCGCCATTTTCCAAGGCATAACGGGTTTTCTTTTCAATGGTAGGAATGCCGTTATAATACAGGGTTCCTTCTCCAATGGTCAGTTCGTCTTTTAATTCACTGCCCGGGTAGGTTTCGATAATATCTTTGTATTTCATAGACACGGGCGCACCATTAAACCCATACCCGTAGAAGGGAAGGCCGATCAGTATTTTTTCCGGAGCTAGTTTTCTCGTCTTCGTATAATAGGTGAAATCGTTTTCTACCATAGTATAAGGAGAATGTGGGCCAGGTTTTTCGGGATTCCATGGGCCGGTAGCATCGTACGACATTACATTTATAAAATCATATTGCGCCAATGTGGAATCGGCTATTTTGTCGGAGTTCCAGCTCGCCAGGGCGGCTGTGACGCGTTTATTTTTAGCCTTGACAGCCTTTGCCACCGCGGCCACAAAAGGAGCGTAATGGGTATTGATCAATTCGTTTTCAAGATCAATATCCACTCCGTCGAAATTATATTGATCAAGAAGTTGAACAATTCCTTTTACAAAACGATCTTGTCCTTGTTTTGAGGCTAAAAGTTTCTCCAGGTGCGGTGGCGGTGCTCCGCCGCCAATGGAAAAGAATACCCGTACATTTTGCTGATGTGCAGCAGATATAACTTTTTCATAAGCCGGGTCAGGTGCAAAATCACCGTTTTCATCCGGATGTACAAAGGCCAGATTCAGGTCTGTAATGAGGGTCAGGTCTGTGGCTTCCGTATCCCAGTTTCCATGAAGGTAACCCAACACTCTGAACTCGTCATTTGTATTCCGGGGACTGGTATTGACTGAGCAACTTGTGAAAATAAAAATAGAGCTTACAATAAACAACCTTTTCTTCATGAGCATTTTTTTATTCAAGTTAAGGATTACCTACGACATCTCAATGTACAGTTCGCTTAAAAACTAATTTTTGGTTTGGAAATCGTATTATATAAATGTTGTATAATTAATATTATGTTAAATAAAAATTCAAAATATTGAATAACTTTACCTTCTGGACCTTCTGAAATAAAAAAGGCTGCATCCTTCTGAATGCAGCCTTTCCTTTCTTCTGATTATATTTATTTACCGCATTGTTCGAGAATTCTCTCTACGTTAGTGAGGTTTTCTTTAATGTCCGCGTCATCAGGTTTCACCTTAGAAGCTCTCTCGAAATAAGGTTTTGAAAGAGCAAACTGAGCGCAGGCTTTATCTTCTATGGCTTTACCTTCTTTTCTGTAAGTCGCAAGATCCATGTAATCTACTACTTTTTTAATTTCAACGCCTTCGTTGTAACTTAAAACGGCCAGGTTGTAGAGCGCATCGAAGTTATCCGGATCTACTTCCAGCACTTTTTTGTAATTGTTCGAAGCGTTGGTTTTTGCTTCTTTTTGCTGAGCAGTCAACTTTTCTGCTTTGGCCTTTAATTCGGCATCACCGGAAGCCAGGGTCTTTTTCTGCTGAATTTCATTAATTAAAGAAGCAATTTCCTTTTCAATCTCCACTTTCTGCTGCGTCACTTCTCCGATTCTCTTTTTGGTAGCCGCCGCGGTTCTGGGCTCTCTTTTCAGTTTGGTATTCAGAGACTCAATTTCGGATTCATAGGCTGCCAGTTTGTCTTGCTCGGCAATCAGTTTTTTGTCCAGTTTTTCGGTGTTGTTTTCCTGGAGTTTTTCCTGAATTTTGTTGAGTTCCGCTCCCACTTCCTGTGATTTGGAGTCGTAAATCAAACCGAGGTTAATTATGCTCACCACGTTGGAAGGATCTTTTTTCACCTGAGCTTCCAGGTCGGTGATAGCCTGATCCATATTCCCGGAGACGAGGTACACATTGATCAGCTCATTGGCCAGGTCGGTGTTACCCGGATTTACTTCTATGCCTTTTTTCAGTATAGCCGCGGCTTCGTTAAATTTATTTTCCGATTTGTAGATCTGGGCTACGCTATAGAAAACACTTACGTCTTTTCCACCGTGTTTAATGAAGTTATTCAGGTGATTAAGTGCACCTTCATTGTTTTCCAGGATTTGCTCGGCGATACCGGCGTAGAGTGCTGCAGTAGTATCCTGGGGATTTACCGCCGAACTTTTACCGAAGAACTCCGCCGCCTTTTTATAATTTTTGTTGTTATAAAAGCTGGCCCCCTGCATCAGGAATGCCTGGCTGAGTTCCGCGCTTTTTAATGAAGCTTCTATCTCTTTCGACTTTTTACCGCCTGCGGCGTTTTCCAACTCCAGCGCTTTCTTGTACGCATCTTCTGCTTTCTGGGCTGCGGTGGAGTCATCGGTACATCTCTGGGCTAGGCTAAGATAAGAACTTGCAAGGTCAACCCAGGTAGCACTGCGGGTCGCCCTTTTGGCATTCTCCGTATTCTTGAGGTTTTTTGCTACGGCATCCTGATAGCCCTTGCATTCGATCTCCAGTAGCTTGTCGTCCTGCGCCTGTGCGGCTAGCACCACAAAGCAGGATAATGCACTTACAACTAATCTTTTCATTCTATGTTACGGTTTTGTTTTACAATTTTTATTCTTCTGATTCGGTCGGTGTTTCTTCTTCCTCATCTTCTTCCCGGATAATGCGGGTAACCGAAGCAATCCCGTCTTTGTCACTTAGTTTGATCAGTTTTACCCCCTGGGTATTCCTGCCCATCACGCGCAGATCAGATACATGGATACGGATCGCGATTCCCCGGGTAGTGATAATCATAAGATCATCTTCGTCAGTTACCTCTTTTATCGCAACTAAATTACCTACTTTATCGGTAATATTCAAAGTTTTGACCCCTTTTGCTCCCCGTGAAGTAATCCGGTAGTCTTCTATATCGGAACGTTTTCCAAAGCCTTTTTCGGATACGACCAACAGCTGGGCGTCAGCACGACTCACGCAGATCATGCCGATGGCCTTATCGTCTTCGGCCAGGTTGATACCGCGTACGCCGGTAGCTCCCCTGCCCATCGGCCGAATGCCCGATTCGTGGAAACGTACGGCTTTACCCTGTCCGGCCGCAATGATAATATAGTCGTTACCGTTGGTCAGCGCTACATCAATCAGCTGGTCGCCTTCGTTGATATTAATGGCGATAATACCGTTCTGCCGTGGTCTGGAGTAAAGTTCCAGCAAGGTCTTTTTCACCGTACCTTTCTGGGTACACATCACGATGTAGTTGTTCTTGATGTAATCTTCATCGGAAAGTGTTTTGACATTCAGTACCGCCTTGACTTTGTCATCCGATTCGATATTGATTAGGTTCTGGATGGCACGGCCCTTGGAAGTTTTGTTGCCTTCCGGTACTTCAAAAACACGTAACCAGTAGAGCCTGCCTTTTTCGGTAAAGAAGAGCAGGTAGTTATGGTTAGTGGCCATGAAGAGGTGTTCCGTATAGTCGTCGTCTTTGGTTTTTACGCCTCTTGAGCCGGTTCCTCCCCTGCCCTGGCTGCGGTACTCGGAGAGGTTGGTGCGTTTGATATAGCCCTGGCTGGATACGGTGACCAGCATCTCATCATCGGGGATCATGTCCTCGATATTGAATTCTCCTCCGGCCATTTCAATCTGGGAACGCCTTTCGTCCCCGTACCTGGTTTTGATGTCCTGAAGGTCGGTTTTGATCAGTTCTTTTTTCCTTTCTTCCGAAGCGAGAATGGCTTTTAATTCTTCGATAAGGGCCTGGATCTGCTTGTATTCTTCTACGATCTTTTCTCTTTCCAGTCCGGTAAGGCGCTGCAGTCTCATATCGAGAATAGCGCGGGCCTGAATTTCGGAAAGCGAGAATTTTTCCATCAGTCCGTTTCGGGCCTCATCGGGATCTTTGGAGGCTCTGATCAGGGCGATCACTTCGTCGAGGTGGTCAAGGGCAATGAGCAAACCTTCCAGGATATGCGCACGTTTTTCCGCTTCACGCAGGTCGTACTGGGTTCGGCGGGTGATCACCTCTATACGGTGTTTTACGTAATATTCGATCAGCTCTTTCAGGTGCAGCGTTTCCGGGCGGCCGTTGACCAGTGCCACGTTATTGATGCTGAAAGAAGACTGTAACTGGGTGTATTTGTACAGGTTATTCAGTACCACATTCGGTACGGCGTCTCTTTTGAGATCATACACTACGCGAAGCCCCTGGCGGTCCGACTCGTCGCGGATGTCGGAAATACCTTCTATTTTTTTCTCATTGATCAGGGCCGCGGTTTTTTCGATCATAGCGGCCTTATTGACCAGGTAAGGAATTTCCGTGACTACGATTTGCTCTTTCCCGGTTTTGGAGACTTCGAAGTTGGCTACTGAGCGGAGAACGATTCTTCCCCTCCCCGTTTCAAAGGCTGATTTTACACCGCTGTATCCGTAAATGATACCGCCGGTGGGGAAATCAGGAGCTTTGATGTGTTGCATCAGTTCTTCAATGGTGATCTCCGGGTTATCAATGTAGGCGGTAATGCCGTCTGCTACTTCCGAAAGGTTATGGGGGGCCATGTTGGTGGCCATCCCTACGGCAATCCCCGAAGTTCCGTTTAAGAGGAGGTTGGGAATACGGGCGGGCAAAACGGATGGTTCCGTGAGGGAGTCGTCAAAGTTGCCCTGGAAATCAACGGTTTCCTTGTTGATATCCGACAGCATTTCTTCGGCAATCCGCCTGAGCCGGGCTTCGGTATAACGCATGGCGGCCGGTGAGTCGCCGTCTACCGAACCAAAGTTTCCCTGTCCATCTACCAGGGGGTAGCGCAATGACCAGTCCTGGGCCATTCTCACCATGGTATCGTACACGGAGGAGTCGCCGTGGGGGTGATATTTCCCCAGCACCTCTCCTACTATTCTGGCTGATTTCTTATAAGGTCGGTTATGAAATACGCCCAGTTCAGACATACCGTAAAGCACCCTTCTGTGTACCGGTTTGAAGCCGTCCCGAACATCGGGTAAAGCCCGGGAAACGATAACTGACATGGAGTAGTCAATATAGGCTCCCCGCATTTCATCTTCAATATTAATCGGGATTATCGTACCGGACCCGAGGTCGGGATTTTCAGTCTCTTCTGCCATAAATTATTGTGAAAAATGTTTCTAATGTGCGTTTAACATTATTGGTCAAAAATACATATATCTTACCACTTTTGCAATCATTTATCGAATAAATCGGGCCTTCTCGCCGTGGTGATTTCTATTGATTTTTCCATTCGCCATTCCTGGATGTGTTTTTCATTGCCGGAAAGAAGCACTTCAGGCACGGTATGCCCTTCAAAGTCGGCCGGCCGGGTGTACACGGGCGGGGCGAGGAGGTTGTCCTGGAAGGAGTCGGTCAGGGCCGAAGTTTCATCGTTGATTACGCCGGGAATCAGCCGGACAATTGCGTCTGTAATAACGGCTGCCGCGATTTCTCCTCCGGAAAGTACGTAGTCGCCTATAGAAATTTCCCGGGTCACGAACATGTCGCGTATGCGTTGGTCAATTCCTTTGTAGTGTCCACAAATAATGAGAATTCCTTTTTTGAGGGAAAGTCCGTTAGCCGTTTTCTGGTCGAAAGTGTGGCCGTCAGGCGTCATGTAAATCACTTCATCGTAGGTGAATTGGGCCTGCAAATCGCGGATGAGCCGGGCCAGGGGTTCGGCCATCAGTACCATGCCTGCTCCCCCACCGTACTGGTAGTCGTCAATCTGCTTATAATTTCCCATTCCATAAGCCCTCAGGTCGTGCAGGCGGATATCCACCCGTTCGTTCTGGATGGCATTTTTCACAATCGACTGACTGAGAAAGCCTTCTACCAGGCCGGGCTGGCAGCTGATAATATCTATCTTCATTGTTCAGGGATTAAGGTAAATATCCAATAGCCCTTCGGGAAGTTCCACTTCAATGCGCCGGCCCGGATGATCGATCTTCCGGATAAATTCGTCTACAATGGGGATGAGCACTTCTTTCCCGTCTCTTTCAATGGCAAAGAGGTCTTGTCCTGTGCTTTCGTAAATGGCTTTGAGTATTCCTACGGGGCTACCGGAAGGCGCCTCCAGGATCTCAAACCCGATCACGTCGTGGTAATAAAACTGGTTGCCTTTCAGTTCGGGAAGGGCGGTCAGCGGTAACCAGACAGGGGCATTGACGAGGGGTTCTGCCTGTTCTATCGTGTCGATGTCTTCCAGTTTCAATATAGACTTGCGCCCTTTCATCTGGAGTTCCTCGATGATGTAAGGAACCAGCTGCCCTTTTATTTCCAGGAAGATGGCCTCCAGGGAGTCGTAATCTTCCGGTTCATCTACGTCCAGGAAAAGAATCACCTCTCCTTTCAAGGCGTGTGTTTTGGTAATTTTACCTAAAGCGAAACATTCTGATTTCTGCATATTTTTTGCGGTGTGCCGGGGATTTTGGGCTATGCGTTTTCTCTGTGTTCATAGCGCCATGGTACCAAGCTATTTCCTTGAATAAAAAATCCCCGCAATATACTTGCGGGGACCATAAAAACCTTACTGATCCGCGATTATTCCGCGGCAGGAGTTTCTTCTTCAGACGCAGCTTCCTGCGCGGGGGCCTCTTCCTGAGTTTCCGCTGCCTCGGGAGCTTCTTCTGCTTCCTGGGCAGGTTCAGCTTCAGCCAGCAGGGCGGCTTCGGCTTTCTTCTTCGCCTCAATCATGTCCTCTTTTTTCTTACGCTCGGCTTCCAGTACAGCCTTTTTCGCACTTTCCTTACCGGTAGCCAGCTTGGCCAGTTTTTCTACCCGGATAGCGGCTTTAGCGTCTACCCACGACTGGAATTTCGCATCTGCCTGCTCCTGGGTAATTGCTCCTTTTTCTACCCCGATCTGAAGGTGTTTTTTCAGCATAACGCCGTTTACACTCAGGATCTTACGGGTGGTGTCTGTAGGCTGGGCACCTACCTGCAACCAGTACAGCGCTCTGTCGTCTTTCAAAGAGATAGCCGCTGGTGTGGTGTGCGGGTTGTACTGCCCTAATTTCTCGATAAATCTACCATCACGTGGTGATCGGGAATCTGCAACAACGATGTCATAAACAGGATGCTTCTTACGACCTCTTCTTGCTAATCTGATTTTTACTGCCATTCGATTTTATTTTGTGGGAACCCGTCCCTGTTTAAAA
>CAYRGN010000041.1:0-35277 GCA_964423865.1 uncultured Lacihabitans sp. | reverse complement strand
CTCACAGATTACACGGACAAAATATGCTTACAGCCGTACCACTTCCCCGGTCTTCACCGATTCATCGCAGGCGAAAGCCACTTTCAGGCTGTACACGGCATCGTCCAGGTGATCGTTCAGATCAAGGTCTTCCTGTATCGCTTTCAGGAAGTACTCCTGTTCGCGTTTGCAAAGCTCGTTATGGTCGGGTTCATCGCTCAGGTCTATCCACCGGTCTTCTTCGGTAAACTCGTTTTGGGCGTTGATCGCCGCGCTGTGTACTTTCAATGACTCGGCCTTGCTGTGGGCATCTACGTTGTCGGAATTCCCTTCCGAGGCCGCGTTCTTCCCGGCGATGGAAACACAGCCTTTCGGACCGATCACATCTTTTACAAAATACGCCGTTTCACTCATCATGGGTCCCCAGCCGGCTTCATACCAGCCCACCGATCCGTCTTCAAACCGGATCTGCAACTGCCCGTAGTTATAGTTGCTTTCCGGGATATCGTCAGTCAGGCGCGCGCCGATAGCGCTCACCCACACCGGCCTTGACCGGGTCATCTGGCACATCACATCAATATAATGCACGCCACAGTCCACAATAGGGCTCAGGCTTTTCATCAGGTTACGGTGTACATCCCACATATAGCCGTGCGACTGCTGGTTGAGGTTCATGCGCATTACAAGGGGCTTACCCAGCGTTTGGGCTACCTCAATAAATTTTATCCAGGAAGGATGCACGCGAAGAATATAGCCTACCACCAGTTTCCGGTTCAGACGGCGGGCCGCTTCGGCCACCCTTTCCGCCCCCTCCACCGAATCGGCAATGGGTTTCTCCAGGAAAACGTGACACCCGGCCTCCAGGGCCGCCAGCGCGTATTCCTCATGGGTATCCGGATACGTGGAGATACAGACCGCGTCGGGTTTGGAATCGTTCAGGGCCTCGTAATAATCATTATAAAGCGGATAGCCCCCGCCCAGTTTTTCGTTCAATACTTCTTTACTTTTCCCTGTGGAAACCAGGCCACAGATCTGAAACTCTTCCAGGGCATGATACGCCAGGGCATGGGAAACCCCCATGTTGCCACAACCTACTACCAGTACTTTGATTTTCACTTTTTAGATATTGTTAGTTATCAAAAATACAAAAAAAAAGCGGTATGAGTTCACCCCCCCGTAAATAGAGGGCCTATATTTCGTATACTCCTGGGAGGACACAAAAAAAGGAGTCGAAAACTCCTTAAATTTACTTAATCTGAACGGTATAACGCAGAGGGTCGGTGAGTCGCACGTACAATTAGCTAACGAGAGAAGGGCTGCCAATACTACTCCGCAACACCCGGATTATTTACTTGAGACGAAGTTCTTTCTCTAAAGTCACTGCTGTTCTTACTTTTTCTTTTCTCCGGCCCGGCCTCCCTTGCTGAGACGGTACTGATCCAGCACATACACAATGGAGCGGTAAGATTGTTCCCCCGCTTCTTCCAATTGCCGGCCGTCCATCCAGGCCAGCTCTTCAATCCCTTCTTCGGTCTGGGGACTCATTTTGCTGTCCGATATCAATTTCATCCGGTACCATTTGGTCCGTTTTACCACCAGCTTCCCCTTAATAAAGTAGGTATGCCAGGTGGTCACCAGCTTTTTTTCAGTAAAAACCGAAACATTGCACTCTTCTTCTACTTCCCTGATGGCGGTCACTTCCGATTTTTCCCGTTTCTCCGCTTTTCCTTTAGGCAGATCCCAGAACCCCAGCCTCTTCATCATCAACACCTTCCCTTCATGATTCTCCACTACTCCCCCCGCAGCTTTCACCAACTGGAGTTCTTTTTTCAGGTAACTTTTGAATTTCTTCCGGTCTTTTACACTAAAGTATACTTCCTTCAGCTCCGTTTGGTTGTTGACCTGGAGAAACCGGACAAAATTCAGGATACCCTTTCCCGTAGCATTTCGGATGAAGGGAGAGCCACTCACTTCTTCAAAGCGGGGGGTATCGGCCCGGAGGTCGATGACGTGCGAAAAAGAAGACGGTTCCGATCGCTCCAATATATGGAGAGGAATGTTATTGACAAAAAGGATCATATTTTCCGTAAAATGCAAAGGTAAAGAGCCCGCGCGGATTAATTTTGTATAGCCTCATCTTAAATGATATAAATTTTTTGTTACTTTGCATTTAAAATATGTTAGGTAAGTACGTACTTATCTCTTTTTAAATGGAAATATTTATAATTCTGTTCCTGATTCTGCTGAATGGAATGTTTTCGATGTCGGAGATCGCGCTGGTCTCGTCTCGTAAAGCCAAACTGGAAATAGCCGCAAAAAATGGAAAGAAAAGCGCCGCCGAAGCATTGGAGCTGGCCAATTCTCCCTCCCGTTTCTTATCCACCGTACAAATCGGAATTACCGTTATCGGCATCCTGACCGGTATTTATTCGGGCGATACTTTCAAAGGCTATGTCATTCCCTATCTCACCGAAATGGGACTTCCCGCACACTATGCTGACAATCTGGCCGTAGCCGTGATTACGGTTATTGTGACTTTTCTCACCCTGATCTTCGGAGAACTGGTACCCAAAAGGATAGGCATGGCCATCCCGGAAAACATCGCCACCATAGTGGTGAGGCCTATGAATATTCTCTCCCGGATAGCGTCTCCCTTTATCTGGCTGCTAAGCAAATCTTCCGACCTTATTTTCAAGGTAATAGGCCTGAAAGAAAACGATAACGCGGTTACGGAAGAGGAAATCAAAAACATCATCCAGGAGGGCGCTTCAGACGGTACAATTGAAGAGATTGAGCATGAGATTGTGCAGAATGTCTTCCAGTTGGGTGACCGGAAAATTACTTCTCTGATGACCAGTGTGAACGATATCAGCTACCTGGATCTCGACGACCCCCCCGCGGAAAACCGGGAAAAGATCATTGAAAAACGACACTCCATCTACCCGGTTTGTAAAGACGGAATCAATGATATCAAAGGACTCCTCTATATCAAAGACCTCCTGGGCAAATCTCTGGACGAGGAGCTACAGAACCCCGAGCCTCTTTTACGCCCGGCTTTGTATATCGCCGAAAATAACCACGCGTACCAGGTGTTGGAAAAATTCCAGGAAGAAAGGATTCATTTCGGGGTCATTGTGGACGAATACGGTTCGGTAGTAGGCATTGTAACCATGAACGACATCCTGGATGCCCTGGTGGGCGATATCTCGGAAACCAACGAGTTCGAATACGAGATCATGGAACGGGAAGACGGCAGTTTCCTGATTGATGCGGCCCTGCCCTTTGACGACTTCCTTTCGGAATTTGAAATTGACCTGCCCAACCGTAAAGAGTACAATGGGTTTGATACCATGGGCGGGTTTGCCCTCCATATCCTGAAAGAAATTCCTACCACCGGTGAAAAGTTTTACTGGCAGGATTTTATTTTCGAAATTGTGGATATGGACAAAAACCGTGTAGATAAAATACTGGTGAGTAAAACGAATCCTGAAGAATGAATACTGCGAGAAAGATAGCCACTATCCTGCTGAGAACAAAAGCGGTGAGGCTGAGCCCTCAAAAACCGTTTCAATGGAGTTCCGGCTGGAATTCGCCCATTTATTGCGACAACCGCATCACCCTTTCGGACGTAGAGGCGCGTACATTCATCAAAAAAGCCTTAGCCAAAGCCATTAAAAAAGAGTTTCCGGAAGCTACAGCCATAGCAGGTGTGGCCACCGCCGGTATAGCCCAGGGAGCCCTGGTAGCCGACTACCTCCAATTGCCTTTTGCCTACGTGCGCCCCAAGCCGAAAGAACACGGCATGGGCAACCAGATTGAAGGACGTATAGAAGCGGGAAGCAAGGTAGTGGTACTCGAAGATCTGATTTCTACCGGGGGAAGCTCCATCAAGGCCGCAGAAGCGTTACAAGCCCAGGGAATCGAAGTATTGGGCATGATGGCCATCTTTACCTACGGTTTCAAAACGGCGGAAAAGAATTTCGCAGACAAGCAATTGAAACTGGTCACCCTCAGTAATTACACCTACCTGATTGACGAAGCCGTGAAGCAGGCGTATGTAAGTGCGGATGATCTCGAACTCCTGAAAAAGTGGAGGCGTAAGCCGGAAGCGTTTTAAACGCTGTGTAAGACAGACCATTTGAAAGACCACAACGGCCCAATACTTCGCTTAACCGTTGAGACTGCCAAAATAAATTCATTATGAAAGCGCTCTCCCTATCCCTTATCTTCTTTGTTTGCTTCGGTTGTGTATCGGTCAGGAAAGAACTCGACAGAGGCCGGTATAAAGAGGCCATATCGCTGGCGGTTTCCAAACTGAAAGGCAAAAAGAAGAAGTCTCCCGAACATGTACTGGCCCTGGAAGAGGCCCATAAATATTATCTACAGGAGAAGCTGACCGAAGCCGAAAACCTGGAGAAGAAAGGTGAAAACGAAGCGGAGCTTCAGCTCCTCAAAATTTACGAAGAGATTGATAACGTACAGGCGGGTATACGGCCTTTGCTTCCCCTGGCCGATAAACACGGGTACAAGGCCGACATTCATCTGGCTGATATAAGCTTGGAGCTCGCAAAATACAGGAAGGCAAACAAACAATAAGCATTCAAGCCCGAAGCACTCGGGACTACGAGCCAACTCTGACCAATATTTATTTCAGATACCAGTCTTTGTATCTTTTAAGACCTTCCAGGAAATAATAATCGGCATAAATCAGGGGCACATCGATCTCAGAATTCAGGGGAAGTCCACCCACGCTGTGCTTTAAAAGAAACCCACCATTTTCTCCGTATCCTGCCCGGTAATGATCCGAAGCCAGGGATTTCAACATGTGTGTACCGTCGGCCAGGTAGCGGTCTTTTTCCGTTCCGGAAGTATATTGTCCCAATTCCAGTAAAGCCGAGGCGATGATGGCGCCCGCGGAGGCGTCTCGCGGCGCTTTGGGCTGAAAGGGCGCGTCAAAATCCCAATAAGGTATCTTATCCGCAGGCAGGTTGGGGTGATTCAGGATAAAGCCGGCAATGCCCCGGGCCTGGGCCAGGTAGGCGGGGTCACGGGTGAGGCCGTACAACATGGTATAGCCGTATAGGGCCCAGGCTTGTCCGCGCGACCACGCAGAGGTATTCGCTGCCCCCTGCCAGGTTACTTTTCGGATCGGCTCTCCCTTTTCAAGGTCATAGTCTACCACGTGGTAGGAGCTGTAATCGGGCCGAAAATGGTTCCGGATAGTGGTATTGGCATGCGTTACGGCAATGTCAGCAAATTTTTTATCGCCTCCGTTCCGGGTGGCCCATATCAGCATTTCCAGGTTCATCAGGTTATCAATGATCACCGGGCAGTTGAAATAGTCGTTCTTGTTCCACGACTGAATGGAGTGAATCTCGGGGCGGTACCGGGTAGAAAGGGCTTCGGATCCATCTAAAACAATCTGCTTGTACTCCGCCTTGCCCGTGATCCGGAATGCGTTTCCGAAACTGCAAAAGACCATAAAGCCGAGGTCATGGTTTCCGGTAAAATGCCGGTTGGGTTCAATCACGCGAAGCGCTCTTTCTGCCTCTCCTTTGATGATTTCGCTTCCGGTCTGTTCGTAAATGTACCAGAGACTGCCGGGATAAAAGCCGGAACACCACCAGGTAATATTGCGGGCATCAAACTTGCCGGTTTTCTCGTTATACGACTGGGGCATACGGTCTGGGGTAGGGTTTTGCTCCATCATAAACCGGTACTGCTTTTCCGCGAAAGTAAAGTTTTCGTCGATAAGCCTGCGCATTTCTTCCTGGGCATGCAGTACAGAAGAACAAAGCAGGAGAACAAGGAGAAGTTTTATTTTATTCATAGTATTATATTGAGCTATGAGCTGTGAGCTGTGAGCTTTGAGCTTTGAGCTGTGAGCTGTGAGCTTTGAGCGACGGTATTATGTTGAAAGGAAACAAATCCATCCCATTAACCATTAATCATTAACCATTAATCATTAATCATTGACCATTAAAATTGATCATTACCCAAACAGCCCGCTGCTGAGATAACGGTCGCCGCGGTCACAGCAAATGAACACAATGGTACCGGAGTCCAGTGTTTCCGCCAGTCGGAACGCTACGTGGGCTTGTCCCCCGGAGCTAACACCCACGGAAAGTCCTTCTTCTCTTGCCAGCTTTACCGCCGTGGTTTTGGCTTCCTCTTCAGATACATCAAAGATAGTATCTACCCGGCGGGGGTCAAAGATTTTGGGCAGGTATTCTTCCGGCCAGCGGCGGATACCCGGAATGGAGGCTCCGTCTGCGGGCTGGCAACCCACTATCTGTACGGCCTGACTTTGTTCTTTCAAAAACATGGAAGTGCCCATGATGGTGCCCGTAGTACCCATGGAAGCCACAAAATGGGTGATTTGTCCTTGGGTATCTCTCCAGATCTCCGGCCCTGTGGTTTTATAATGCGCCAGGTAATTGTCTGGGTTAGCGAACTGGTTGAACTGGTAATACTCTTCCTGCGCCCCCTTCTCATCGGCATAATCCCGGCAGGCCTCAATGGAGTCCAGCAGCGTGACTTTTGCGCCGAAGGCTTCCATAGACAATACCCTTTCCCGGGTGGAGTTGGACGGCATCACCAGTTCTATGGGGTATTTATACAAGGCCGCCAGCATAGACAGGGCAATGCCCGTGTTGCCGCTGGTGGCTTCAATCAGTTTTATTCCGGGGCGAATGTCTCCCCGCTCCATGGCGCTTCGGATCATGTTCAAGGCCGCACGGTCTTTTATACTTCCGCCCGGATTATTTCCTTCCAGCTTCCCGTAAACCTTCACCTTCGGATTGGGATTCAGGCGTGTAATCTCCGCTAAAGGCGTATTTCCTATCAAATCGGTTAAATGCATATTTCATGTGTATAAAAATTTAGCTTTCAGCATTCAGCTATCAGCGGTCAGCTTATTCATAGGCCGGTTGGTGTGCCGGTTTTCTGATAGCTGATAGCTGAATGCTCATGGCTATTTCATCTGGTATACGACAAAACTAAGGCATTCTTCAAAAATATTTGCGGTTATTTGCGTTTTTTTCCGGGAGTATGCAACATCACCGTACGAATCGGTGTCTTTGCTATGAAACCTAAATAAAATTTGCAATTTTTTAGACGTCAGGAGGAAACCACTAAGCTGGTAGAATTATGCCGTAAAGGAAATTCGAAAGCGCAGTATGAATTGTACAGGCTGTATTCCAAAGCCATGTACAATACCTCGCTGCGGATTGTAGGAAGCAAAGAAGAAGCGGAAGATGTACTTCAGGAAGCGTTTCTGGATGGTTTTATGAAAATTGATTATTACCGGGGCGATTCTACATTTGGCGCCTGGCTGAAGTCGATTGTAGTCAATAAAAGCATTGGCCGACTCCGGAACCGGCGCCTTCATTTTGAGGAGATCGACCCGCTTCAGACAAACCTGACAGAAGACGAAAACGATGATTTTGAGGAAAATGTCAATACGATACAAATTTTGAAAATGCTGATCAACGAGTTGTCTCCCGGATATCGCCTGGTACTGAGCCTGTATCTCTTTGAAGGCTATGACCACAAAGAAATCAGCGAAATACTGGGCATATCGGAGGTGACTTCCCGTTCGCAATTTATCCGCGCCAAACAAAGGTTGCTGGAGCTGTACAAGACAAGGGTGGATTATAACGGAGGTTTTATAAAATGAAACTGGAAAAATATATACAAGAACACAAAGAGGCCTTTGAAGACGAGGTCTCTCATGAAGTGTGGGGGAATATCCGGAGCCGTTTGCCCCGGCAAAAAACGCCCTGGAACACCTACCTGCGCTACGCTGCGGCTTTGCTGGTCTTCCTGGGTGTGGGTTACCTGATTGGGCTGAAAACGGGAGGAAAAGATACCACCGGCCTCGCGAAGTACGATGCCGCCCTGGTGACCTATACCCATAAAGTGGATCAGAAAAAAGCCCACCTGGAAACACTGGTGAGTAATCAGCCGGAGCTGGAAGAAACGTTTAGCCAGGACCTTTCCGATCTCCAGGAAGATTTTGAGTATCTGAAAGGGCAATTGCCGAACAATCCGAACCGGGAGGCCCTGATCAGCGCCATGATCCGCAACCTGGAATGGCAGATTGAACTGCTGAACCAGCAGACTCAGATTGCCGAAAAACGAACACAGAATTATATGTAAGCGCGTTTTGCAACGGCTTGAAATGGAGTACAAACAGGAATACATATGAAATAGCCATGAGCATTCGACTATCAGCCGGGTGGCGTACCACTATCAGAAAACCGCCACACCAGCGAAGCGTCGCCCGACCGGCGGCTAGGCGCCCCCCAATGAATAAGCGAAGCGTCGCCCGGCTGACTGCTGATAGCTGAATACTGAAGGCTAAATTTTTATACAGATGAGAAAGGCAATAGGTTTAATAATCCTGCTTTCGGTGAAGTTTGCCTTCGCCGAAAACCAGGCCTGGATTGAAAAAACAAAACAGTTCAGCCTGACTTTTGACGCCCGGAATATGGTGCAGGTTAATGTCACCAATCAGTTCGGGAATGTGAAAGTCATACACTGGGACAAGAAAACTATCCAGGTAGAGGTGACCGTAAAGGCCAACGCGGTCAACAATACGCTCGTCAACCGGTATCTGGATAATATCGATATCAAAAATAACGTCCGGAATAATGTACTGGTACTGCAGACCTGGATGGCCAATTCGGCCCTGATCCAGACGCGCGATCCCAAAACCAGTTACTGCACGGTAGATTACGTCATTCAAATGCCCGCCCATATCCCCCTACAGGTGAACAACAGTTTCGGCGATGTGGAATTGCCTGCATTTTATGCTCCTTTGCAGGTAAGTATACAGCACGGCAACCTGAAAGCGCCCGTGATCAACAATATCAAAAGCAATGTCAATATGCGGTTCAGTACGGCCGAGATCCGTGAGCTTATCGGCGCCACATTGAATTCGGTGAACTCCGATATCAATATCTATACTGCTAAAAACGCAGACCTCCACTTCGAAAAGGGAGTACTCATAGCCGAAAACCTGGAAAATATAAAGGGCATCCTTAAATACTCGAAGTCGGTATTAAACAACCTGGGCGAAGAGATAGAACTGAACGTATCGTTTACCAACGACCTGCAACTGGGCCACCTCAATGCAGATCTGAAAAAACTGATGATCAACACCAATTACTCGGATATCCTCCTCCCTTCTTTTAACGGACTACTGAACGTTCAAACCACGAACGGACAGTTCTTTATAGGACAGGGTGTAGATGCCAAAATCAAAAAAGACGTCGGCAAAAGCCACGGCAATACCAAATATTTCGATGCCGTGATCGGGGAAGACGACACCCCGAAAAAGGTCATCATTATCAAGGCGAATAACGGAGACGTGAGGCTGAAGAAATGATTAATGGTTAATGGTCAATGGTTAATGATGGACAAACGCCCATTGACAATTAACCATTAACAATTAACAATTAACAATTAAAGCATTCCTTTCGTGCTGGGGAGGCGGTCAATCTCTTTCAGATCGCGCTTCACGGCCATTTTAATGGCTTTGGCCCAGGCCTTGAAGATGGACTCGATCTTGTGGTGTTCGTTTTCTCCTTCCACTTTGATATTGAGGTTGCATTTTGAGGTATCGGAGAACGATTTAAAGAAATGCATAAACATTTCCGTCGGCATCTCCCCTATCTTTTCCCTCCGGAATTCGGCCTCCCATACCAGCCAGGGGCGGCCCGAAAAGTCTATGGCCACCTGGGCCAGGCATTCGTCCATTGGCAGCAGGAAACCATAGCGGCTGATTCCTTTTTTGTCGCCCAGGGCGTTCAGGTAGGCTTCGCCCAAAGCCAGGGCCGTATCTTCAATGGTATGGTGTTCGTCAATATGAAGGTCTCCGTTTACCCGTATGGTGAGATCTGCGCCCGAATGGCGGGCCAGCTGGTCAAGCATGTGGTCAAAGAAGCCTAAACCAGTGGAAATATCACTTTTGCCTTGTCCGTCGAGGTTCAGGCGGATGAAAATATCCGTTTCTTTGGTGGTGCGTTGCACTTCGGCTATCCGCCCGGGCATCTTCAGAAATTCGTAGATCGCATCCCAGTCGTCGGTCACCAGGGCCGTAGCTTTCTTTTGCTCTTCGCTGGCATTTTCCGGCAATTCCTTCCCGATAAAAATGCCTCGGGCGCCCAGGTTAGCGGCCAGCTGCATGTCGGTCAGGCGGTCGCCCAACACAAAAGATCCGCCCAGGTCATAGGCCGCATTGCCAATGTACTTTCCCAGTAGACCGGTACGCGGTTTCCGGGTGGGCGCGTGCTCATGCTCAAAGGTCCGGTCGATAAATATCTCCTCAAAATGTACGTTTTCATTTTCCAGGGTCCGCATCATTTTCTGGTGGGCGGGCCAGAAGGTATCTTCCGGGAAAGCATCGGTACCCAGTCCGTCCTGGTTCGTTACCATGGCCAGTTCAAATTCGTTTTCTTCGGATATTTTTCTTAGATTTGAAAGGACTTTGGGAAAGAACTCCAGTTTTTCGAGGGAGTCTACCTGGAAATCGAGGGGCGGTTCGGCAATGATGGTTCCGTCGCGGTCAATGAATAGTACTTTAGGCATTTATCTTTTTTAGGGCAAATTTAATGTAAACTCTTAACATCATGAAGTCTCTGATCTTATCTCTTTTCTGCCTGATGGCGTTTCAGGCCAGTAGCCAGTCGCTTGCGGGCGGGTGGAAACACCATGAATCCGGTAAGACCACGTTGATCCTGGCTACCGACGGTTACATTTCCATTACTGAATATCAGCCGAATACCTTTCTCAAAACCTGGGGCGGGAAGTACGAAATGCAAAAAGGCGGCACGGTACACATTGGGGTAGAATTCAATTCGGCTGACCCTTCTGTGGTGGGTACGCAGCAGTCGTTTATGACGAAGACGAAAAAGAAGGCCCTGGAATTTAACGGTATTTCTTTTACGCGGGCGGATGAGGCAGCTCAAAACGCACTTACCGGGCTTTGGGTGATTACGGGCCGCGCCAATGCCCGGGGGGAGATCAATAAGATGACCCCGGGCGCCCGAAGAACCTATAAAATGATGGCCGACGGGCATTTTCAGTGGCTGGCTATTAACACCCAGACCGGAGAGTTCTCCGGCACGGGCGGCGGGCGCTACACCCTGAAAGACGGAAAATACACGGAGATCATTGAATTTTTCTCCCGCGACAATTCCCGGGTGGGCGCCGAACTGCAATTTGACGCAGCCGTCAACGGAACCGAATGGATCCACTCGGGCAAAAGCTCAAAGGGCGATCCGATCAAGGAGGTGTGGACGAAGCAGTAGGACTCAAGGTCACTTACGAAATAACCAAAACAAACTGATCTTTATACCGATTTGGTTAATATTGGCCTGTACCTAGCATCACCAGGGTACAGGCCTCTATCGATTCTATCCCCGCAAATTTCAATTTTTCTTCCAATCCGGGGTTTTCCGCCCCGGGATTGAAGATCACCCGCCGAGGTTTAAGGTCTAGAATAAAATCTTCATACGCCTTCTGATTTTCTTCAGAAAGATACACGGTCACCGTATGGATATCCGGACTGACCTCACCGGCAAGTGTTTTAATGGAATGCCCTGCCACTTCTCCCGCTCTCCGGCCCAGGAGCTCCACCTCATGACCGTGACTCAGTAAACGATGCGTAGCTATATTGGCATAGCGGGCGACATTGGTGCTGGCGCCCAACACCAGCGTTTTCTTATTCAGCACCAATTTAGTCATATAAACGTATAGTTCAAAAAGTAAGCGATAGCGTCACTTCTTCCCCCTTCCTGCTCACCAACACCGAAACCGTCTGCCCTTTCTCCGCCGTATTCAGCACCTCCATATAGCTGTACACGTCTTTGATCTCCTTATCCCCCACCTTCAGCAGGATGTCTCCGGCCTGGATGCCCGCTTTCTCCGCCGGCCGGCCCTCGGAAACCCCGTCAATTTTCAGTCCTTTCCCCGAAAAAGAATAGTCCGGCATCACGCCCATGGTAACCTTAAAGGAACTCCGGGTAGCGTTAGCGTGGGGATTAGCCGTTTTCTTAAAGTCGATTTTCGGCAGCTCATCCAGGTGAGAAACCAGCTGGATCACGTAATTGGTAATGAGCTTCATACCGTTATAATTCAGGAGGTGAGCATCATCGCTGGGTTTATGGTAGTCTTCGTGCGCTCCGGTAAAGAGAAAAAGTACGGGAATATCTTTGAGATAAAAGGAAGAATGGTCGCTAGGACCCACACCGGTAGAATCCAGGTGGTATTTCAATTCCATGCACATCCCCAATTCGGGACCCCACTTCTCCAGGGCCGTACTGGAGCCGATTCCGCCGATGGTGAGTCCTTTTTCTTCCCGATAGCGGCCTATCATATCCATGTTAATCATCACATTGACATTTTCTGCATTAATACCCGAATGCTCGGCCATATATTTGGAACCCAGCAGGCCCAGTTCTTCTCCTGAAAAAGCAGTAAAAAGGAAATTGTAGTTTTCGGTTTTCTTATTGGAAGTGTAGTACCGGGCCAGTTCCAGCATTCCCGCTACGCCGGAGGCGTTGTCATCTGCGCCGTTATGAATTTCACCCCTGGAATTGGGCTTCAGCGAGCTGCCCTGATCGCCTTTCCCCAGGTGGTCATAATGTGCACCTATGATAATGGTGTAGGGTTGTCCGTTATCGAGATAGCCCAAAATATTATGCGCCTTCACTTCCATCCCACTCCCTTTCTTCGCCATAAACTCCTGGCGAAAATCTTTTTGTCCCGGATAGGGTTTCAGGCCCGCTTTCTTAAAACTTTTGATGATGTAGTCGCCGGCTTTTCTTTCTCCGCGCGTCCCGGTTCCCCGCCCTTCCAACTTGTCGGAAGACAGGTATTCCACATGGTCTTTCAGTCGTTTTTCTTCTATCATCTGGGCAGAAGTACCCAGGCTTATCAAAAGGAACAGGGTCAGTAAACGTATCATAATCGCAATATTTTCGTTATATTTTTAGAGTTTCTTCTTTTTCTTCAACAAATTGCATCGAAAATCAATGCAAAGTTAACTTAAAAAGTATGTCAATTTTTGATATGATGGGTAAAGTCAAGGAAATGCAGACTAAAATGCAGGAAGCCCAGGAAAAACTTGGTGAGATCACTGCGGAAGGAGAATCCGGAGGCGGTATGGTAAAAGCGGTGGTGAACGGCAAGAAAGAATTACTACGCATTGAGGTAGAACCGGAACTGTTCAAGCCGGAGGACGTGCGCCTGACCCAGGACCTGATTGTAGCAGCGGTGAACAACGCCCTGCGTAAGGTGGAAGAAGAGGCCCGGGAAGAAATGGCCAAAGTCACCGAAGGCATGATGCCGAAAGTTCCGGGTTTTGATCTGGACAACCTCTTTAAGAAATAACAGCTCTCTTCTACGCTTGAAAAATACTGCGGTAGTCATCCTGAATTATAACGGAAAGCATTTCCTCGAAAAGTTTCTCCGGCATACGGTAGAGCACAGCCCCGGGGCTGAGGTAGTGGTGATCGACAATGCCTCTACCGATGCTTCACTTTCCTACCTGGACCAAAATTTTCCAGACATGCGCTGTATTCGCCTGGACAAAAATTACGGTTTTGCGGAGGGATATAACCGTGGACTAGCCGCGCTGGAACACGAATATTTCCTCTTACTCAATTCGGATGTGGAAGTGACCGCCGACTGGCTCACCCCGCTTCATCAAACCGTCTTAGAACAGCGCAATATTGCGGCCGTACAACCCAAAATTCTGGATTACGAAAAGAGAACCCAATTTGAATACGCGGGTGCGGCCGGGGGGATGCTGGACCGCTTCGGGTATGCTTTTTGCCGGGGGCGTGTCTTGGAGGACCGGGAAGAGGACCGGGGACAATACGATGACCTTACCGAGATTTTCTGGGCCTCGGGCGCCTGCTTTTTTGTCCGCGCGGAAGTTTTCCGGTCCCTCGGCGGATTTGACGATCGATTTTTTGCCCACATGGAAGAAATCGACCTCTGCTGGAGGATGCACAATGCGGGTTATACCGTGGCGTGCCAACCCGCTTCTGTAGTATATCATGTAGGAGGCGGTACCTTGTCGGCTGAAAACCCTTTCAAAACCTACCTCAACTTCAGGAATAACCTGGCCATGATGTTTAAGAATTTACCGCCGGGCGCACTCTTCCCCCTTTTGTTTATCCGCTTGTCTCTGGATGGTATATCGGGGATACGCTATCTCCTTCAGGGTTCCCCAGGTCTCCTTCTGGCAGTATTAAAGGCTCATTGCGTATTTTACACCTGGATTCCCTACCTGATAAAGAAGCGTTCCAAAACATTCGGGGGCTATACAAAGCTATACCGGGGTTCTGTGGTCTGGCGTTATTTTATGCGAAAACAAAAAACGTATACCGAACTATGCTCAAAGTAGGCATCACCGGCGGAATTGGTACCGGAAAAAGTACGGTGGCAAGGATTTTTTCCTGCCTGGAGATACCGGTGTATGCGGCGGATGAACGTGCGAGGGCGCTGACCGAAGAAAACGCTGAAATCGTGCAGACCATCAAGACGCTTTTCGGAAAAGAAGCCTACCTACCCGACGGGAAATACAACCGCTCGCATGTATCTGCGATGGTTTTCGGGCACCCCGATCTTTTGCAAAAACTCAATGCCATCGTGCATCCGGCCGTAGGAAAAGATTTTGAGGAATGGACCAAGCGCCAGCAATCTCCTTATGTACTCAAAGAAGCAGCCATCATGGGCCGAAACTCCGGTCTGGATAAAATTATGGTAGTGAGTAGTCCCCTGTCCCTACGCATGGAGCGGATCAAAACCCGGGACGGGCGTTCTGAAGAACAAATCCAAAACATCATCCGGAGTCAGAAAAGTGAAGAAGAATTCCTGACCCTGGCTGACTACGTGATTTACAATAACGAGCAGGAATTCATTATTCCCCAGGTGCTGAAAGCCGACGACCTGTTCCGTACCCTGTCTGCACGATAAACTTATTTTAGACGCTCCAGCACCCCTTTGCGTTTCACAATATTTTTATAATCCCACTGGATTTCCCTAGCCTTGTCCAGCCAGCGGCGAAGGTCTTCCCGGTTAATCTCTTCTACCGAATTATAAAAAACAGACGCATCTTTAAACTTCCCGCCTTTCACCGGCAAGCCTTCCTCTTCAAAATCGGCCCCACTCCAAAACATCAGCCGCATGCCCCCTTTTTCCCGGGTGTAGCCCACTATGGGGTTGCCCTCCAGAAACCAGACGGGGTGGCGGTGCCATACTTTATTTTCGGCCTCCGGCAAACCGGCTGTAATCTCCCGCGCCAACAACTCCGCCATTAAGTGGTCATTTTCATACAGCGCTGCGTTATACTCCAGAATACTTTTTGCTAATTGATCCATCTTATCTGATTTCTAGGCCTTAAAAAAGAAGCGATTCGACAAAAGCGGCACACATTTGAATTGAACGAGAGGAATCGGAATGCCAGAAACCCTACTTCGTCTCTACCGTCTGATGCGCCACATCATTTTTATGTTGCACTACCTCCAGTTGTTCATTGACAAAATAAGCGCTTCCGAAACCGTTTACATAAGAACCGCCCGTGGGGGTCAGTTCAATCATGATAAAATCTTCCAATCCTACCAGGATATCCAGGATTTTACCGTGTGTTTCCTTTAACTTACCGATACCTGACTCCCATTCGGAGGTACCCCTTTGAATTTGGCGGGTTTTCATATCGAGGGTTAGCCGGTCACGGGCGTATATTTGTTTTGTGGCGGCCTCGTCTTCAATAAACATGGCCGAAACTTTCCCCACATCCCGAAGGTTACGGGTATGGCGCGACATAAAAGACACCAGGATATAAAACCGGTTTCCGATCCGGGCAAAGGGCGCGTAACTCGCGTTCGGCATGCCTTCCTCGTTTACGGTGGCCAGAATGACCGATTGGCAAGCAGTAACCAACTCATTGACTTTGGGGGCAACGGGTTTGGTTTGCCTTGTATTTTTTTTCTCCTCTACCGGGGTACTCTCCATATTGACTTCTGATTTTTTTCGGAAATTTAAACTTATTATCTGAATGATGCCACAATTTTTTCTGATTTTACGCCTGAGTGGAAGCCAAAGATTCTTCCAGAACAATCGCCCCCGGGAACAAAATATTGTTTTCCAGATGAATGTGCAGGTGCAGGTCGTCTTCAAATTCTTTGAGCATAGCATAGGTCACCCGGTACGTATTGCACGCATCGGCCGGGGGCGTATATTCATCCGTCAGCTCAGCGATACGGCGGAAACGTTCTCCCTCCCCGTCATGGTCGTTCATCATGGCACGGATAGGGTCTTGCACGGTGCCGAAGGGAGACCTCACAGGCACGCCTTCCTTTACCATTTTCTTTATATAAGGAAAAAGCATAAACTCTTCCTTCTTCATGTGTACGGTTAGCTCTCCGGCCGATGCGTTAAAAATCTGCCGGATCTCCTCCAATTCCGGATGCCGGTCTCCATGTACACGTACCAGTTTATCCAGGAAAGGAGAAATCTCCTGTATACGCGTGTCTACATACCGGTGATGTTTCTTCTCAATATACTCGGCCAGTAAATCCAGCGGCCATGATTTATAATCTATGCCTTGGGTATCTGCGGTCTGAATCGCTTCTTCCAGCTCCCGGATAAGGGTCTCGCTTTCCACCGCTTTCCGTGTACAGGCTTCGGCTATACTCCGGTTTCCGTTACAGCAAAAATCTATGCCGTGCCGTTTAAAAACAGGGGCCGTACGGTAGTCATCCGCTACCAGTTGTCCTACAATACTTTGAATCGTGATACGCATAATAATGGGTTTTGAATGTACTTGTTAAAACGGGCGCACAGGCCCTTACACAAACGATTTATAGAGGTCGGGGTTGAGGTACATGATGAGATAGAAGAGCGCGAAGCCGGCAAAGGCGATAAGCAGGGCCCATACCCACGACGGCACCGCTTTCGGCGTTTCTGACCCCGTGACCACGAAGATATCGCGGCGTTCACTTCCGTACGCGTTAATGGTGACCGGCACGTGGTCATTCACTACCTCATGGTCTTGCAGGCCCACCACCGCAATGGCAGGGCCGTTCCTGACCTCAAAGGGGATGGTACGTACCCCTTCTACATTATCGGTAGATTTCGCCACGATCTTCAGGCGGTGTTTTCCGTCCGGAATTTTCGTGGTATCCAGCACAAATTTGACTGGTGGTGCGAATGCCGCGAACGGTACGGGATCATCATCCAGAAATACTTTTACAACACGGTTATCTTCCATAGAGGATTATATTTTTAATGTGATCAGGCGCGGATTCTTTCGGCCTGACCAGGTATTGGATACTTAAAAACAGGGTAATGCCCACAATGGCCACCGCTCCCCAGATAATGACCATGTCAAAAGCGGCCTCCGGACCAGTACCGTGGGTAATTCCTTTTAAAGCTTTCGGCTGACGCGCCTGGCATACCTCACAAGCCATGGAAGAAACCGGCAGGAAAATGACCAGGAGAAAAATGAGTTTTATTATCTTTTGCATACCTTTTACTGATTTAATGTCTGAATATACTCCCTTACTTTTTTTACTTCATCCGGGGTAACGGCCGGAGCCTGATTGCCCCAGCTGCTCCGTTCATGGGTAGCGATGGCCGCTATTTCTTCGTTGCTCAGCACATCCCCAAAGGGTGCCATTACGCCGTATTCGGGGCGGGCGTCATAGCCCTGAAGAATGATGCGGATGAGCTGCTCGGCGTTAGGGTCGTTGACAATGGTGCTTCCGGCTAAGGGGGGAAACGCGCCCGCGAGTCCTTTCCCGTCGGCCTGGTGGCAGGCAGCGCAGGTGTTGGAATAGAGTACAGATCCATCAGGTAATCCGGCCGGCGCGGCACTATCAACCGCCTTATCTTTTTTGAGGGCGGGAATAAACGTACCGGTCTCTTCCATATCGGCCTGCTTTAGCGAAATGAGATAGGCCACCAGCTCAAGCGCTTGGGGAGACGCCACAATTTTCCGGGATTTGTTTTTCAAAAATTTTTCCGGCACCGGCACCACCACATCGTTTTCCTCTACCTTGCTTTTCTCGGAAAACAGCCAGGGATAGCCCGGCATCACCGATTCTTTCACTACAATTCTCGGGTTATAGAGATGCAGCAGGTGCCACTCCTGCCCCGCCTGGCGTTTCCCCACGTTGGTCAGGTCCGGCCCGGTTCGCTCACTTCCCAGGATAGAGGGCGACTGCCTCCAGACGTCCATTCTTTTTTTGCTGTAATAATAATCCGACGGCACCGAGGGACGCGTACCCCACACCTGGTCCATTTCTATATTTCTCACCTGCTGGGTATGGCAGGCCACACAACCCTCGGCGATGTAGATATGAAGTCCTTTCACCTCCGCCTCCGTCATAGGTTGCATACTGGGCAGGGGCTGAGTCTTCTGCATTTGCGATGCCGGAATAACGGCAATCAGCATACTGAGGCCTGCGAATACCCCCAGGGAGGTGTTGACTAAACTTTTATGGTCTTTGTGAAAATTCATCATCTTATTAATGGTTGGTCAGCGCTCAAAGGCCTTCTGATCATCACGATAAAATTGTAAGCAAACACGAGGTGCGACAAGAACATGAGCGAGCCGCCTATAGCCCGCCATACCCAATAGGGCTGCATCAATACTACAGATTCGAGGAAAGGTTTGCCGTCCATCCAGCTCAGCCCCCGGAGCGTACCGCCCGCCATCAGGGAAATCATGTAGGCGAACAAGCCGATAAAGGCCATCCAGAAGTGTACACCCACAAAAAACTGCCGGGGTTCACGACCCGTGAGCTTGGGCAGCACTGCATAGACACAGGCCCAGAGAATAAAGGTGATAATCCCGTACATGGTCATGTGGGAATGCGCCACGTTGAAATCTGTAAAGTGCCAGGCGTAATTGGTAAACCGGAAGGCCTGAAGGCTACCCTGAGACGAACCCGTGAAGTAAAAGATCACGCCTACCAGGAAAAAAGGAAGCACATAACTCTTGGAAATATCACTCCAGCTGCCCCGCATGGTCATGAGGAAGTTGGTAGTTCCAGCCACCACCGGTATAAACATGCCCACACTGAAAACGATAGCCACGGTTTGCAACCACCAGGGCAGTGGACTAAACACAAAATGGTGGGTACCAATCAGCGTATAGAAGAGCATTTGGGTCCAGAAGGCCAGCACCCCGAGGGAATACGAATAAATGGGTTTGTTGAGAGAAGATGGCAGATAGTAATACACCAGACCCAGAGTAAAGGTCATAAACCACATGCCTACGCCCTGGTGCATATAATAGCCCTGGATCACCGTTTCCCCCAGTCCGTTTTGGAAGAAAGGCAGGTAACCGATGGTCACCAGGGTGATGGTCCAAAGCAGCCCGCCCAGCAAATACCAGTTCGACACGTAGATTTCGCCCACCTTTCGGGTAGCCACTGTTTTGTAGAAATTCCGGAACGTCAGCAGGAGTGCCGAAGCGAAAAGTACAATGACGGGCCAGGTGTATTCCCGGTATTCTCCACCCCCGTTATTGATACCGGCCATCAGAGAGATATTCCCGAGTAAAACAGACAGGTTGATCAGTCCCCAGCCTATCCAGGCCCAGCGGTAATTGTAAATCACCGTATTGGAGGTACGCGCCACCACGAGATACCCCAGGCCGATCATGGCCATGGAGGCCCAACCCCAGAAGACGGTATTGGTATGCACCGGCCGCAGACGCCCGAAAGAAAGCCAGGACACGGTATCCATCTCGGGCCACACGAATTTCATACCCACATATTGCCCGATAGCCGTACCCAACACCAGCCAGAATACGGCCGCGCCCAGGTACCAGATCACAATCTTCTTGAGCGGGTCCGGGGTTTCCAGGTCGAGTTTGGTTCTTTTCTTTTCGTCTACCAAAGGATTACCGGGTTCGTGGGTTACGCCCGCAATCACGCCCCGGGTATCTTCCACGGGGAGTCCGCTGCCCAATTCCTCCCCCGAAAGCCGGTAGTGGAGGGCTGCTTTGCGTTTTTCCAGGATCACGTCAATCTCGGCCTGGTTCAGGCCGATCAGGGCCTCCGAAAATTCCAGCTTGCGGGCAGCTTCCTGCTTTTCATTCAAACGGCCTATATAGGCGGATATCCGGAAATACACGATCAGCACCAGCACCAGCAACACCAGTACAATCAGGGCGATGGTTCCCAGTATTCCCGGGTTAAACACCCAGTTTTCCGTACTGGTCTGACCAAAAGAAGTCTCCCAGCTTAGGAGCAATACCGCAAGTTCTATATTTCGGACAATTTTATCGTAAATTAATTTACACGTTTTCATTAGTATTTGTTTGAGCTATGAGCTGTGAGCTGTGAGCTGTGAGCTAATTCCTTACGGTGATTTCGATATGTTTCTTACCGGATTAAGATGGACTCGCCCGCCCGGAGTTTGGTAGCGAGGTCATAGATACTGGTGGTTTCCAGCATTTTTTTCAGTTCATTTCTTACTTTTACAAATTTTTCATGCATAGGACACGGTTCGGCCGCATTGCATTCACTCAGCCCCAGCGCGCAGCCGTTGTAAATCGAGTCTCCGTCTATGGCGAACACGATATCACTCAGCTGTACCTCTTTCATGCGGTTCAGGCCAATTTCAAAGCCCCCGTTAGGCCCTTTCAGGGAGTTTACGATCCGGTGCCGGGTGAGCAGGCCCAGTATCTTGGCCGTGAACGCCTCGGGGGAAGCCGTATTGTCTGCCACATCACCAATCTTTACCCTACGGTTCTCCAGCGACTCCGTAGCGATGTAAATGATGGCTCTGATACCGTACTCGCAGGCTTTTGAAAACATTTTTTTTGGCGATGAGCGTTATGGAAACTACAGAACTTCCCCCTGACTTTCCGGAGTCAAAGGTAAGGCATAATTTTATTTCCGACAAATTTGTCGTAAATTTTTTACTTTTAGTTTTGTCCACATACAAAAAAGCCGCCAACCCTGAGGCTGACGGCTGTTGACTTACCTATAACTTCATAAAAAGCTGCGCCCCGAAATTCAGGGTCTTACTTCATCAATCTCTACGGGCCGGTTTTCCGCGATAGACTTCTTGGCCGCCAGGGCGATCAGCGTAGCCTGAAGGGCATCGCTTCCGCCCACGGCCACCTCCTGATCCAACGCCAGGGCCTTAATAAATTCCCGCATCTCGTAAAGGTAAGATTCGGTATATCTTTCCAGGAAAAAGTGTAGAGGCAAAGCGGAATGTACCCCATTTTCGTTATAGAAAAAGTGGTTATCCGGTTTGTTGTTATCTACATTGACCATGCCTTTGGAGCCGAACACTTCCAGGCGCTGGTCGTAGCCGTAAACCGCCTTCCGGCTGTTGTCAATCACGGCCATGGAGCCGTCTTCAAACCGGAGGGTGATTACGGCAGTATCAATGTCTCCGGCGGCGGCGATATCGTCTCCCCAGAAAACGGCAGCGGAAGCGTAGACCTGCTTCACTTCCTTGCCCATAATGTAACGGGCCATGTCAAAATCATGGATGGTCATATCGAGAAACATCCCGCCCGATTCTTTGAGGTAACTCAGGGGTGGCGGGCCGGGGTCACGGCTGGTGATCTTAATGAGATGGGGATTGCCCACATCGCCGTTGGTCACCAGGTGTTTTATTTTCAGGAAATTGGCATCGAAGCGCCGGTTAAAACCCAGCATGAGCTTTACCCCGCTCTTTTCCACCAACTTCAAAGTCCGTATTATCCTTTCCAGGGAAAGATCGAGGGGCTTTTCGCAGAAAATGTGTTTCCCGTGTGCGGCGCACTTTTCCACAAAGTCGGCGTGGGTGTCAGTAGGTGAGCATACGATCACCGCATCAATTTCCGGGTGATTCAGGATATCGTCGGGTGTTCCGGTAGCCACACCGATACCGGATAAATCCGTGCCGGGGTCGGCTACCATCAGGATCTCCGCCTCGGTAATCCTTTGCTGAATGTTATAAAAGTGGATCTTCCCGATGCGGCCAAAGCCTATGAGACCCAGTTTAAATGTTTTCATAGTCCTGTCAAATATTTACGATTATTTAGTGCACAAATTTTAGGGCTTCCCATACCGGGCAGTACGTCTTGTTCTACCACGACCCATCCGGAATAGGCGGTGTCTTTCAGGAATTTCACAGCAGCCGAAAAATCCACTTCTCCTTTTCCGAGTTCGCAAAATACACCATTTTTTACTGCTTCAAAATAGTCCCAGCCTTTTTCGCGGGCGGCGGCCCCTACACGGGCGCTAAAATCCTTGAAATGTACATGCCAGATACGTTCTTTCCATTTTTCAAGGCCTTCGAGGGGGTCTCCTCCCCCGAAAGCATAATGGCCCGTATCAAAACACAGTCCGAGCAGGGTGGGATCTGTTATACGCATCAGTTTTTCCAGTTCCGCGGGCGTTTCCACATAGCCCGCACAGTGATGATGGAAAACCGACCGCATCCCGAAACGTTCTTTCACAGCCTGTGCCACCTTCTCAACCCCCGCGGCATAGACCTTCCATTGTTCATCGGTCAGGCCATGTTCCGGCCGTATGCGGCCGGCATTGCGGGTTCTTTCGGGCACGGAGCCGTTATTATCCGCCAAAACAATGAATGCGTGAGGAAACCCGGCTTCAAACATCAGGCCGGCTACCCGCAGGGCGCTTTCCGCTCCGGCATCATGACTGGCCTCATCACTGAAATCTACCGGAACAAAAGCACCCAGAAGGTCCAGTCCTTCCTGGCGAAGCTCTTCATTCAACTGAGCAGGAACGGTAGGCATAAAGCCCCAATCGCCCAGTTCGGTACCCGTATAACCTGTCTCCGCTATCTCGCGGATCACCTGTTTGTATCCGGGAGCTTCCGCTTCCAGATCGAATTCCAATGCCCCCCAGGAGCAGGGTGCATTGGCAATCTTTATATTTTCCATTGGTTTCTGTTTTATCTCCTCCCTAAAAGTTTCCAAAGTGTCTTTCATTTCAGACTGGCCGGGTTCTCGACTACGCTCGAACTGACACCAAGCGATCGCCATTTGTCAGTTCGAGCGTAGTCGAGAACCGGGAATGTCTTACCCTTTTAAAATTTCCTGGACCACTCTTTCGGCCAGCGTTCAATCACAATTTTCGTTTGGGTAAAGAACTCGATAGCATGACGGCCCTGTCCGTGAAGATCACCAAAGAAACTTTCGTTCCAGCCGCTGAAAGGAAACTGGGCCATAGGCGCGGCCACCCCGATATTCACCCCGATATTTCCCGCGTTGGCTTCGGAACGAAACTTCCGGGCATTGGCTCCGCTCGTAGTAAAAATGCAGGCCATGTTTCCATAACGGTTCCCGTTGATAAATTGCAGGGCCTCGTCTACGGTGTTCATCGACAACAAACTCAGCACCGGACCAAAGATTTCGGTACGGATGATCTCCCCGTTAAGCGGCACATTTTCCAGAATGGTGGGCCGGATAAAGTTTCCGTTTTCATAACCCTCAATTTGGGTGTTTCGTCCGTCCAGCAGCACGTTTGCGCCTTCCGAAATTCCTTTTCCAATCAATTCTTCAACGCGGGCTTTGCTTTGGCGGGTAATTACCGGACCCATTTCTACTTCGTTGAGAAGCCCGTAACCCGTGCTTCTGGAACGAGCAGTTTCATACAGGGCATCCCGGATTTCACCTTTGGTATCGCCCACCGAAATAACGGTAGAAGCCGCCAGGCAGCGCTGTCCGGCACAGCCGTATACGCTATCGGCAATCACTTTGGCCGAAACTTCCAGGTCGGCATCGGGCAGTACCACCACCGGGTTTTTCGCGCCGCCCTGGGCTTGTACTCTTTTACCGTTGGCCGCGCCGCGGGCATAAATATATTTCGCGATCTGAGTAGACCCTACAAAACTCACGGCTTTCACGTCCGGATGATCCAGGAGGGCATCTACCGTTTCTTTTCCGCCGTGTACCAGGCTTACCACGCCTTCGGGCAGGCCGATTTTTTCGATCAGTCCGTACACTTTCTGCATGGTCAAAGGCACTTTCTCAGAGGGTTTCAACACAAAAGTGTTGCCACAGGCTATGGCGTAAGGCAGAAACCAGAAGGGAATCATTCCCGGGAAATTAAACGGAGAAATACAGACGCATACACCCAGAGGCTGACGAATCATGAACTCATCGATGCCACGCGTAATATTCTCTGAAAATTCACTTTGAATCAGGAGAGGAGTAGCACAGGCCGCCTCCACATTTTCAATGGCCCTCTGCAACTCTCCCAACGATTCAGCACGGGTCTTCCCGCACTCTTGGGTAATGGTATCCGCCAGGTCACTGAGGTGTTCTTCCAGCAATTGCTTCAACTTATACAAAGGCTGTACCCTCTGCATGACGGGCACCTGGCTCCATGCGCCAAATGCTTTCCGTGCGGCAGATACTGCGTCTTCTACATCCAAAGGTGTTTTTTGCCCCGAAGGCACGCGGGCCAGCACTTCCTGGGTGGCCGGATTCACTACATCCTGGTAAGCGGTTTCCCGGCTTTCCTTCCATTGTCCGTTAATATAATTCTTCAATATTTCCATATAACACTATTAATTTTAAACATTTCCTAAAAAAATATAAATACCCAATGTGATAATTACCAACAGAATAGCAAAGGGACGGGTGTATTTCCATCCTTCCATATCCACCACCTCCCGGGTAGCCCTAAGAGCCGTGTCCGTTTGAGGATAGAAGCGCGATACGGCAAACATGACCGCCAGGTTCAATAAAAATTCAATACCCCAGAGATGAATAAAGTGAATATCGACCCTCAGAATATAAATACAAGTCACATAAAACACGAAACCTGTAAGCAGGCTTACTTTGGCGCCGGTAGCCGATATCCCCTTAAAGAAAAATCCGGCCAGGATAATGGAAGCGATAGGAATAAAGAAGATTCCGTTCAGTTCCTGGAGCAACTGGAACAACCCTTCGGGAGCATTGGCTACGAAAGGAGCGGCCAGGATAGACGTAATGGCCAGCACCGTAGCGGTCATACGGCCCATAAAAACCAGCTTACGGTCACTGGCCCCTTTGTCGATCATTCTCTTGTATACATCAATACTGAAAATGGTGGAAGCGCTGTTCAGTACGGCATTAAACGTACTCAGTACCGCCCCCATAATCACGGCGGCAAAAAGTCCGAGGAAGCCTACGGGCAACACTTTTTTCACCAGCTCAGGATACACGCCGTCCTGGTTATCGTAATACATGTCGCCAAAATAATAGTAGGCAATCACCCCCGGCAGCACAATGATAAAGGGTACGAGTATCTTGGCCAGGCCGGTATAAAGCAGCCCTTTCTGGGCTTCGGCCAGGTTTTTGGCGCCCAATACCCGCTGCACAATGGTCTGGTTCATACACCAGAAGTATATCTGATTGATGATCAGCCCGGTAAACAAGGTACTGAAAGGCATTACGGAGTCTTCTTTTCCGATGACATTGAATTTTTCCGGACTGTTTTCAAACACCCGGGTAAATCCGGACAGGAGATTCCCGTCTCCGATATGCCACAATGCCAGCACGGGAATCATCAGCCCCCCGAACAGCAGGCCATAACCGTAGATCACGTCAGAAAAAGCCACGGCTTTCAATCCACCGAAAATGGCGTACAGCGAGCCGATGACGCCTACTACCAGAATGGTGATCCAGAGGCCGGTGGACTGGCTGACGCCCATCACTTCGGAAACATTGAAAATACTCTCAATATTGATGGCTCCGGTGTACAGTACAATAGGAAGAAGCGTCACTGCAAAAGAGACCAGGAGAAACAGGGAAATCATGGAACGGGTAGTAGTATCGTACCGTTTTTCGAGGTATTCGGGAATGGTGGTCAAGCCCATTCTAAGGTAACGAGGCACAAAATACACGGCGGCCACAATCAGGGCCAGGGCGGATGTGACTTCCCAGGCCACGATAATAAAGCCGTTTTTATAGGCGGAACCGTTCATTCCTACCAGGTGTTCGGTAGAAATATTGGTCATAATCATGGAAGCGGCGATCACGAGACCCGTGAGGCTGCGACCGCCCAGGAAGTATCCCTCCTGGGTGTGAAGTTTTTCCTTTCGGGTCTTTACAAAGGCATACGCGCCGGTAAAGAGGGTAAAGCCCACAAAAGTCAAAACGGTTAACATATACGATGAACTCATAAAAGGGGACAGGGTTAAAGGTGTAAGCGCTGATTTTTTTTCTGGGATTGCTGGTGTGCATAGGCCTCCTGAATTCCTGCTTTACCGGAAACTCCGGATACCGGCACTTCCCACCAGGCATGGCCGTACCCCGCCATTTTGCGTTCGGGCGGTGTCTCTATATAGATCACCGTGGTCTGTTTCTGCTTTTTGGCTTCTCTTAAAGCTTCCAGGAAAGTAGCTTCGTTACCTGCCCGCAAAACCACTGCGCCAAGGCTTTCGGCATTGGCCGCCAGGTCTACGGGCAGGGTGGTGCCGTCAAGATGCCCGCTTTCGTCGGTTCTGTACCGGTATTGTGTCCCGAATCCTTCGCTTCCCAATGATTTGGACAGGCCGCCGATACTGGCATATCCGTGATTGTTGAGAAGTACGATGACCAATTTGTGTCCTTCCTGTACCGAAGTCACGATTTCCGACGACATCATGAGGTAGCTTCCGTCGCCCACCATCACATAGACTTCTCTTGCGGGATCGGCCATTTTTACGCCCAGTCCGCCCGCTATTTCATAGCCCATGCACGAATACCCGTATTCCAGGTGAAAGTTTTTGGGATCGGTACACCTCCAGAGTTTGTGGAGGTCTCCGGGAAGGCTTCCCGCGGCGCATACCATCACATCGCGGGGTTCCGCAAAGGTGTTTACGGCGCCGATCACTTCTGCCTGGGACAAGGAAGCGGGGTCCAGCACCCGGTAGGCGTCTCCTACTTTTTCGTCCCAGTCGCGGTTGTATGCCGCGGCGCGGGCTCTGAATTCGGAAGCGGTGGTATACCCTTGCAATTTTTCTGCGAGGGCGGTGAGGGTGGCGCGGGCGTCGCCCGTCAGCGCCAGGGAGCCCTGTTTATGCGCATCAAAGTCGGTAATATTGAGGGAAATAAATTGTACCTCCGGGTTCCGGAAGGCGGTCTGGGAAGCAGTGGTAAAGTCGCTGTAACGCGTACCCACGCCGATCACCAGGTCGGCTTCCGCAGCCAGTTCATTGGCGCCCTGGGTTCCTGTAGCGCCGGCAGCGCCCAGGTTATAGGGGAAATCAAAAGGCAGAGCGCCCTTGCCCGCGAAGGTTTCGGCCACAGGGATCCCGAAGGTTTCCGAAAAGCGTTTCAGCGCATCGGTGGCTTCGCTGTAAATCACCCCGCCACCGGCCAGGATGATGGGCTTCCGGGCTTGCTGAATCAGGGCTGCGGCCCGCTCGGTCAGAAGGCTGTCAGGCAGAGGGCGTGACACGGTCCACACTCTTTTCCGGAAAAGGTCTTCCGGGAAATCATAGACTTCGGCCTGTACATCCTGGGGCATACAAAGGGTTACGGCCCCGGTTTCAGACGGGGAAGTAAGTACCCGCATGGCCTGCAGGAGTGACGGAATCAGCTGTTCAGGACGATTGATCCTGTCCCAAAAGCGGGAAACGGGCTTAAAGGCGTCGTTCACGGAGGTATCCGCATTACTAAAGTCTTCCAATTGCTGCAAAACCGGGTTAACATGCCGTGTGGCGAAAATATCGCCGGGCAAGAGCAATACGGGAAGGCGGTTAATGGTGGCCAGCGCGGCACCGGTGACCATATTGGTGGCGCCCGGGCCGATAGAACTGGTGCAGGCAAAAGCCGAAAGCCTATTCTTCATTTTGGCATAGGCCACGGCAGTATGCACCATGGCCTGCTCATTGCGCGACTGGTAATACCGGAATTCGGGATATTCAAACAGGGCTTGCCCGATACCGCCCACGTTTCCGTGGCCGAAAATACCGAAACAACCGGCGAAAAACTTATGCTCCACACCGTCTCTTTCCGTGTATTGGTTATCCAGGAAGCGGACCAGCGCCTGGGCTACTGTTAATTTCATTCTGTTTTATTTAAGGTTTTAATCTGTATAGTTTTTAACTATTCGCTTTTAGCCCTGCAACAGGCCGTTGTTCTTTCTTTTGCCTTTCGACAAGCCGTTGTTCTTTCTTTTGCCCTTCGACAGCTCGGGGCCGCCCAGGTAGGGTGACAGAGTTAAACTCAGTAAGTAACCCCTGTCACCCTGAGCCTGTCGAAGGGCTAAGCCTGCGCGGCGCGACCTGTCGAAGGGCATTTCTTCAGAAACCACCGTGCGCTTCAACAAACGCCAGCGACTCTTCCAGCGTAGGCATAAAATTGGCACAGCCCGGCTGCAAAACCACCTGAGCCCCGCTGGCATTGCCCATCCGGCACGACTTATACAGGTCCCAGCCGTTCAGGTAACCGTAAATAAATCCGGATGCGAAGGCGTCACCCGCACCCAGCACATTCAGGGGCGTAACCGGAAAGCCCGGCGCGTCTGTCCTCTCCTTTCCTTTCTCATAAATAGACACCCCGGCCGAACCCCGTTTCACCAGGAGGATTTCTACTCCGAGTTCCAGTATTTCCCGGATGGCTTCTTCTACATCTCCACTGATTTTAGGAGCGGAAATCTGCTGGTGTTCAATGGTCACCTGGGAAGAATCTTCCAGCATGGCCGCCAGTATTTCTTCTTCGGTGCCAATGGCGATCTTCACCCGGGGCAGCAATGCCCGTACGGTAATACCGAAAGATCGCATATCGCTCCACTGGTCCGCCCGGAAGTCGATATCCAGTAGAGTAGTCCCCCCGCTCCTCCGGGCCTTTTCCATGGCATGAAAAACCGCACTCCGGCTGGGTTCCCGGTTCAGGGCCGTACCCGAAACCTCGAAAAGCCTGACCTGCTCCATATCTATCGCATCCACATGATCAATGGTCAGCTGTGAATCGGCTGCGTTGTCGCGGTAATACACCAGGGGAAACGTATCGGGAGGCTGGATGCCCAGCACTACCGCGCTGCTTCTCGCCCCGGGAATGGTAGGGATAAAACGGGTAGCTATGCCTTCCTTTTCCAGGAAATTCAGGATAAAGTCGCCCACCTTATCCGCACCCACCGCAGTGAGCAGGGCTGTCTCCAGGCCCAGCCTACAGCAACCGGTCACAATATTCAGGGGTGATCCGCCCACGAAGGCGTCAAACCCTTTAATATCCACAAATTCAGCACCTATATTCTGGGAATACAGGTCAATGGATGAGCGCCCCATGGCGATTATGTCATATTTCATATCTCTTTTTTTAGCTTTCAGCTATCAGAATTACGAATTAAAAATTACGAATTACGGACCCTTCGACAGCTCGGGGCCGCCCAGGCAGGGTGACAATGGTTACGTACTGGGTGCTTCTGTCACCCTGAGCTTGACGAAGGGCGCTACTCGGAACTCACTACTCACTACTCGGAACTCGGAACTCGGAACTCGGAACCACCCACCATCGGTATCCTTTCGTCCAGTCCTTTCCAGGTTCCGAATATCCAGGAATGGTCGGGATCCGGGGTATTGGCCAGCGACTGGTCAGACCCCGCCAGGAAGTTCAGGTAGTACACATGGTAGCCGTGTCCGGCCACCACCGGATGATACCCCTTGGGAACCAGTACCACTTCATTCTCATGTACCACGTTGACCACATCCAAGCTGCGGTCACCGGTATACACCTGCTGAATGGCATATCCCTGGGGTTTATCTATCTTATAAAAATAGGTTTCTTCGAGGCAGGCTTCCAGCACGTTTCCTTCGGCATCGGTGATTCGTTCATCGTGCTTGTGCGCAGGAAAAGAACTCCAGTTGCCCGAAGGCGTATAAACCTCTACCGCCACGAGGCGGTCGCAGGGAAAACCCGGCTGAATCAGGCCGTTGATCTGGCGGGTGGCATTGTCGCCGCCCCGTATTTCGATTTCCGCTTCTTCGGGCGTTTTAAATACAGGTTCCAATTGCTTTTCGGTCGCGCACCACCCGTAAGCCAGGTCCAGCACCTCGCTTTCCGCAGTCAGCTCAAACTGGGTGTGGGCCGGCAGGTACAGGGTATGCGCGATCCCCGAAAAAACATCTTTCCGCCCGTTGTGCGTAGCCCAACTGCCCCGGTTGGAAGTGACGGAGTAATTGCCTCCTAAAAGGATGATTCCGTATTCATTTTTTCCTGTATACGCCTGCCAGGTCTCTCCCTTTTTCATGGTACGGGCAGCAAAACTCAGGTGTTGCCATCCCGCAGTTTCGGGAGTGATGTACTGGTAGTCGGCCTGGCCGGAGTTGGGTTTTACAATTAAAGTATCTTTCATTTCTACTTTCTACTTTTTTTTGAAAAAAAGTAGCAAAAAAACATTCACAAAATAATGTCCTCCTGGAAAATTCGCTTGCGCCTATTCGCGCTCTATCCGGGTTTCAAATTTTCCAGACGGACTATTTTGTGATATATGGTACATTAAATATTTATATGCCTCGTTTATCATTTTTTTCAAAATTCTTTTGCTTTTCCGGCGGAGCCGAGTTTCTCGAATTTTTCGACACAAAACTTTTCGAGTTCCCGCATGTATACGCCGCCGGGAATAACCGGATCAAAAAGATCGGGACTATCGGTGAAAAATTCTCGGTGTACCCGGGCCCACAGCACCCGCAAATCCGTAGCCACATTGATCTTGCAAATACCGTATTGTATGGCTTCGGTAATTTCTTCGTCGGAAACCCCGCGACTTCCTTCCTGCATGGCACCGCCACAGGCATTGATCCGCCGGACCTCTTCCGGATCCACCGCCGAGCCCCCATGCAATACCAGGGGATAACCCGGCATTTTCCGTTGAATTTCTTCCAGGATAGAAAACTGAATCCCCTGCTTTCCTGAGAATTTGTAGGCTCCGTGGCTGGTTCCTACCGCTATGGCGAGGCTATCGCACCCGGTTTCCTTTACAAAATACTCCACCTCATCGGGCCGGGTATAGCGCGCTTGAGAAGCCTCCACTTCCAGGTCGTCTTCCACACCGCTCAAGACCCCCAGTTCCGCTTCCACCACACAGCCGACTGCATGTGCCGCCCTTACCACCTCACGTGTTCTGCGGATATTTTCTCCGATAGCATCATGGGAGGCATCTATCATGACAGAGGTGTACCCCCCCTGACCCAGGGCGGCCTCAATGTGTTCCTCGTTTCCGTGATCGAGATGGATGGCATAGACCACAGACGGGTGAAGAGCCGCCGCTTCCCTGATCATGCCCAGAAGCATTCCGGCGCCGGCATAATTCCTTGCCACCGGGGTAGTTTGTATAATAACGGGTGAAGACGCACTTTCCGCCGCACGAAAAACACCGGTCACCTGCTCCATGTTAAACACGTTGATCGCAGCCACCGCATAACGGCCATAACATTTTTCAAACAGTACACCCGGACTGATCAGCATATTTTTAATGTTGAATTACACTACAATACAAGGTATTTTACATCTCTTCTGCAAAACTTACCCCAGATTTCTTACGCAAAGGTTTGCACGCTATTCAGGATACAATACCGGATTCCTTCGTACATATTTTCCACCGGGAAACGCTATAAAATACGTGGAATTGAAATGCTTGCTCTTTTGGTAATAATCGGTAGTAATGATCTGCGCCCCGGACGCACACGCGGCTTCAAACCGTGAAAAATCATTTTTACGCGCTTCAAACGTATCGGCATCGGCACGGGTACGGATAATGTATCCCTTTTTCACCAGGGCGCTGATCCGTTCAAAGCTCCTTTTCGGGTCATTCATTATCATAATGGCGGCATGCGGATCTCCTTCTGGCGAATCCACAAAGAAAACCTGTGTTTTACTACGGTTCCCGAGATAGGCCTCCCGCTTCTCCCGCTTTTCATCCAGCACAAAAACAAAGCGACCTGCCACCTTTTCCAGTTCGGGCCAGCCCTTTTTCAATACGGCCTGCTCAAGGTTGGGGAAATCGCCTTGTACATCGGCAGGAATCAGCAACTTGTCGCGACCCAGCTCTTCCAGAATCTGCGCATCCAGCATCCGGAAGTCTTCCGAAGTAAACTTATCGGGAACGGTCGGCAAGCCGGGCGCAGCATTGTCTTTGGCATTCATGGTAATAAACACCGGATGATGGCCGGGGTTGGCCGAAGACCAGTCTTTAAGTATGCGGAGACACTGGCTGAGGGTGCCGCAATGCGACCGGAAGTCCAGGTCTTGCATGTGCAGCACTTTGAATCCCGGGCGATTCATTTGCCCGTCTTCGTTATATACGGGCAATGCGTATTTCTCCTTAAACAACTCGTAAAAAGCGGGATGCGCATACTTGCCCCCCTCCCGGTCTACTGCGATATCCAGTTCCAGGTTAGCCAGCCCCCGTTCAAGTTGCTTCTCAATCGGTTCATGGCTGTAGTCGAATCGCTCCGCCCAACCGGGATTTACGGTCCGGAGGGTGTCCATCACCGGCGTATCAATGGCCACCTTATAGCTGTTATGCGTTCCGATGACCTGGGTCTCATTCAGCTTCTGCTGGGCGGAAGCGCCGGCCGAAGCCAGCACACCCAAGAGTAGACTAATTCTGAATAAACTGAACGGCTGTTTCATTGATTCCATACGTATGTTTTTTCAAAAGTTTCATGATTTCCGCCCCGGCCAGCAGCATAGGCCCGTAACTGTGGGCTGCGAACTGGTTTACAGGCCGATAATAGTAAAATGCAGGATCAAAGCCCATACCCGTTCCTACACAGGTACCTGTAATTCTGCCTTCGGGAGTGATTTGGGTAGACAAGGCCTCCCAGGCCAGCAATACCATGGGCCCGAAGGCTTCGTAATCCAGCCAGCCTTCATTGATGCCCCGGGTAATGGAATAGGTAAAAATGGCAGTACAGGAGGTCTCCAGGTAGGTATCCTGTTTGTCTAGCAGCTGGTGCCAGAAGCCACTACCCGACTGCAAAGCAGCCAGGCCCTGTACATGTTTCAGGTAAAGCGCCATCACCTCCGCCCGGTCTTTGTGGTCTTCCGGCAGCAGGGTCAGGAGCTCGGTAATGGCCATGATGGCCCAGCCGTTGGCCCGGCCCCAATGGTATTGGGGCTGTACCGGCGATTCTTCCAGCCACCCGTGAATGAAAATATTTTTCCTTTCGTCAAACATCCGCCGGCTGAACTGCTTCACCTGGCGGGTGGCTTCGTCAAAGTATTTGGCCTCACCCGTGAGTTTTCCCATGTAGGCGATGGCCGGCACACTCATGAACATATCGTCTAACCATACCGTATTCTTCAGGGGACGGTTCCGAGCGAAAGTGCCGTCGGCCAAACGGTATTCTTTGTTCAATATAAAATCGATGAAATTTTCTATTGCCGGCCGGAGTTGTTTGCCGTTTTCCGTGTTCATCCCTTTGATCATGGCCATACACAAAGCCCCGGCATCATCGAGCGCGTGCGGATGCAACAAACTGGCTACGGGCGAATTCTTCTGGGCCTCCGCCCCTGTCTTGCTCCGGTAATATTCGGCAAGCCCGGCCAGGAAGTTGATCCGCTTCCGCATATAACTCTCATACCGCATATCGCCTGACACTTCACTAACTGCCAGCATACCGGAATAGGTTACCCCCCATTCGTAACTAAAAAGGCGGTAATCTCCTTTCAGGAAAGCAGCATTCGTACCGGGTGCGGCAGGATCCAACACTTTCCCTGTGGTTTTATCCACCACCTGCGTAGGAGTAACCGCATCGAGATAAGCAAAAACCCGGTCGAGATCGGCTTTTACCGACTCTACATCCGCTTTGCCGTAGGCATGGGGGTAATCGGGCTGAAGCAAATGCAGAGGGGTGTTCGAGTCGTTCACCTGCGCCGCAAGGTTTCCTGCGCATAAGAATCCGGTTAATGCCAATACTATTTTTCGAAGAGAAATCATATTTTCAGAGTACGTAAGTGTTTAGTAATCAGACTTGGGTAATTCGTTCGGGAGCATGAAATTTCTACCTATTTTTTGATCGTGACTTTGATTTCCGCGCTCAGTTGCCCGGTAAAGTTCTTTAAATAGTCTTCAAAGTAGCTTTCCTCCCTGAAGCCCGGGTCACGAAGCTCCCAGCAGGCCATGGAATAATAGGACACCGGCTGATCAGCCTCATAGCGGGCCAGATATGAGGTGGCGATCCGACCCGTTTCAGGCGCCTTAAAGTAACCCAGATATCCATTTTTAGGCAGTACAAGCGCCAGACCCAGCCACCATTCCTTTTCGTAGGTTTGTTTATCGTGGGTACCCAATACAATCCACTGTTCATTTTCATAAATGGTTTTCAATGGCTTGTCGGTTCGGGAATTCACCAATCCCACCACCAGTGTTTCATCTCCCCTTGGGTCCTTCATCCTCACCGTATTTTTGTACCCGTACATGCCGGGCCAGATCTCTACCGTTTCCTCCACATCGTATACCCTTTCTTCATCCAGGGGCCTCCATTTTCGGTAATCGAAATGTATAACCGAGCGTACAGGTCCTTCCGAGAATATGGTAAACACCGTACTGTCTACATTGCCCTTAGGATCACCCTCAATAATACCCAGTCTCCGCAAGCGGTCTCCGCCCAACTGGAAGGAAATACCGCCCACGCCCAACGAAGTACCTACTGACAAGATATCCCGCCCCCAGTCTTCCATCACATGGTAGTTGTCTTCAGTAACTCCTTCGGCGTTGATGCCCACATCCTCCGGCGACATATAGCTTACCTTTTTCCCGAAAACATCTTTGGAATTCCGTCCGTCAAGGTAATGCCGGAAACCCACCTTATCGTTTTCCCAGCTGGGACCGTCGGTTTGGTAGGGCTGATAACCGTTAACTCCGGGAAGTTCATGCGGAAGGAATACGTCAGTAACCCGGGGCTTCACCACGTCATTCAGGGAATCTCTTACCCCGAAACGCACACTGGTTCTTTTCTCCGCTTCGGTAGGTTCTGCCGCCCAGAACAGGGTCAGCGTTTTCTTTTCCCCCGGTTCAAAATCAGCCAGGAAAAAAATCTGATCCCATTGTCCGTCACCGTCCACATCGTCCAGCTGAGCGGGAAGAGGGTCTTTGCCTTCTTCTGTTAACCGGGGGTACTGTCCCTCTCTCCAGTATTTCCCTACCTGCTCCCTCGACAGCACCACGGGTTTTTCTTTCAGGATCAGGTCGCTCTCGTTTTGGAGTTCTACGGAAATAAAGTCTTTGTCGCTGCAACTGCACAGCGTCATCAGAAAGAGAGAAAGATATTTCATGTGTATAAAATTTTTGCTTTCAGCCTTCAGCTATCAGCAGTCAGCTT
>CAYRGN010000040.1:0-35361 GCA_964423865.1 uncultured Lacihabitans sp. | reverse complement strand
TCTGATTTTTACTGCCATTCGATTTTATTTTGTGGGAACCCGTCCCTGTTTAAAATTTGGAGTGCAAAGATACTTGTTTGGTTTGAATAAACCAAATAAACTCAATAAGTAGTGAACGCAAACTGTAGAATATTCGCACCCATTTTTAATGCTTCCTGCCTGACCTCTTCCGGGTCATTGTGCACGGAGCGATCTTCCCAACCGTTACCGAGGTCGGTTTCGTAGGAAAAAAAACACACCAGACGTCCTTCGTGAAGGATACCCAGCCCCTGAGGCGGCTTGTTGTCGTGCTCGTGGATTTTCGGTATACCGCCCGGAAAAGGATACTTTTGATGGTAAATAGGGTGACTGTGAGGAAGGTCTACAAAGGAATGCTCAGGGAAGACCTTTTTCATCTCTCGTACGATGAAGTCGTGCATTCCGTAATTGTCGTCAATGTGCAGAAAACCGCCTGCCAGGAGATACTTTCTCAGATTTTCCGCATCGCGGTCACTGAATACCACATTTCCGTGCCCGGTCATGTACACGTAAGGATACTGGAAGATCTTACGGTCGCCCGCTTCAATGATGTCTTCTTCGGGATAGATATTCCCTTTGAGGTTCTGGTTAAAGAAGCGAATAAGGTTAGGAAGGGCCGTTTTATTGGCGTACCAGTCTCCTCCCCCATTGTATTTCAGCTTGGCGATTTTGACCTGTCCAAGACCGGGTAATGATAAAAGAAGAAGAAAAACCACCTTTCTCATTTGTGTTAATTTTAGCTGTTAGCCATTAGATATTCGGACACATTAACCATTGATCATTAACCATTGATCATTAATCATTGATCATTAATCATTAATCATTAATCATTAACCATTGATCATTAACCTATATCATATATGCTACCGGGCTTACTACTTTCTGGCATTTAGAATACTCACTGCAAATACTCCTGCAGTTTCCGTTCTCAGGCGGCTGCTTCCCAAAGTTAGGGTCTTAAAACCATTTTCGGACGCTATCTGTAATTCTTCTTTTGAAAAATCTCCCTCCGGTCCGATCATGACCAGCATTTTTTCAGACAGGGAAATTTCCATGATGTCTTTGGCGTCAGGATCCAGATGCGCAATATACTTGTTTTCGAATGCCGCAGCCTGTGCTACAAAATCGGGAAAGCTCAAGAGGTCATGGAGGATAGGTTTATAGGCTTTGAGCGACTGTTTCATGGCCGATACCGCAATTTTTTCCAGTCGTTCCAGATTGATTTTTTTAGGGTAGGTATTTTGGGTTTTAAGGAAAAAAACTCCGGAAACGCCTATTTCTATACTTTTTTCAAGGAAATATTCCAGGCGGTCGCTGTTTTTGGTAGGACAAATAGCCAGATAGATCTCACGCGCCGGACGTTGAAATGTGTATTCTGCAGAAAGTATCCGCACACCGCAGGATTTGGGGTCGGGGTGGGTGATTTCACAAGAAAACCACCCGCCCTTTCCGTCTGTAACCTGAATAATATCTCCCTGCCTTTTGCGGAGTACCTTGATAGCATGAAGCGACTCTGTCGGGTCTAAAGTATTCGTTTTTTCTACTTCGGAACTATAGAACAGGAAATCAATCTTCGAAACCATCCTTAAAACTGTACAACGTTTTGTCTAGGTTCAGCGTACCGTTATTGAAGTCGACAATGAATTTTTCAATCACCTCCACGGTGATTTCTTCCACATTCAGGGCCGCATCAATGCCGATGCCGAAATCAAATTCGAAGTCGGTTTCTACGAATTCGGATACCTTGATGGTTTCTTCGTCTTCCATTTCCTGGATGAATTCTTCCATCATCAGTTCGGCTTCTTCGTTTACCGGACTATCTTCATTCCGCAGTTCGTAAGGCACGAAATCCTTGTAGATTTTTACGATCTTTTTCTCCGCTTCTTCGTAGAGGCGGCTGCTGTGGTGCATGGAAAGGGTACTTAGCACCGCATCGTAGATGACTTCTTTCCCTTCATGTTTTCCTACAAACTGAAACTGTACGTAGTCGGCCTCTTCTTCGGGCTCCTCTTCATCAATAAGTACAAAACTCTGGCCGAGTTCCTCGCATTCTTCTTTGAGAAGATCTACTTCTTCCTGGGTGTAACCTGCATTCATAATGTTTATCTAACGTATAAAAGTTCTCTATATTTGGTTAAAGGCCAGTCCTGGTCGTCAATCATGAGTTCCAGCTTATCCACCTGTCTTCTGATTACCTCAAAATAAGGTTTTACTTCGGCAGAGTAAATCCGGGCGGTATCAAAAACATCTTCCTGGTGATTGGCTTTTTTACGGGCATCGGTCATCAGTTTGACATTTTCCGTAATGACTTTTACCCGGTAGGAAATGGTTTTGATGATATTGATGATGGGCTCCGCTTCCTCTTTTAACCCCAGGTCTACGAGGGCTTTTGCGGTTTCGGCCAGACGGGTCTGGTATTTTACGGCGGTAGAAACCACATGGTTCTGGGCAAGATCTCCGATTACCCGGGACTCAATCTGAATTTTTTTGATAAAATTTTCCACCCTGATCTCGTACCGCGAGTGCAGTTCACGGGCGCTGAGTACTTTCATCGATTCGAATACATCGACGGTTTTTTCCGAGATATAGGCTTTCAGGGCTTCGGGTACATCTTTGATATTGCTGAGACCTCGCTGAGCCGCTTCATCTTCCCATTCTTTAGAGTATCCGTTTCCTTCGAAGAGAATATTTTTGGAGGCTTTGATGTATCCTTTCAAAATTTTCAGGACTACCCCTTCCCGGTTACTGTCGCCTTCCGCGGCGATGGCCTCCTCATACGCTACTTTGAAGTCATGCAACTGATTGGCCACAATGGTATTCAATACCATCATGGGAGTAGCGGAGTTGGCGAGCGATCCTACCGCGCGGAATTCAAATTTGTTGCCGGTGAAGGCGAAGGGCGAGGTACGGTTCCGGTCGGTGTTGTCCAGGAGAATCGAGGGAATACGGTTGATACCCAGCTTGGTATAGGCATTCTCCCCTATTTCAATATCGAAATTTTCTTTTTTCTCCAGTTCTTCCAATACACGGGTCATGGTAGAACCCAGGAAAATCGACATGATGGCCGGGGGAGCTTCGTTGGCGCCGAGGCGGTGTTCGTTGCTGGCGGTAGCCACGGTGGCCCTCAGCATATCGGCATGATCGTGCACGGCTTTGACCACGTTCACCAGGAAAGTGATAAACATCAGTTTCCGCTTGGGGTCATCGCTTGGGGCCAGGAGATTCACTCCGGTGTCGGTCGAAAACGACCAGTTGTTGTGTTTACCGCTGCCGTTGATACCGGCAAAGGGTTTTTCGTGAAACAAAACCTGGTAATTGTGTTTCCAGGCCACCTTCTTCATTACGTCCATCAAAAGGAGGTTATGATCGCTGGCGATATTGATTTCCTCAAAAGTAGGCGCTACTTCAAACTGCGCGGGGGCCACTTCGTTGTGCCGGGTTCTGAGCGGAATACCCAATTTCAGGGCTTCAAACTCAAAATCGGCCATAAACGCGTTCACCCGGGTAGGAATAGAACCGAAGTAATGGTCTTCCAGCTGCTGGCCTTTGGCCGGGGAATGACCGAATACGGTACGCCCGCACATCACCAGGTCGGGGCGTGAGTTGTATAAAGCCTTATCCACCAGGAAATATTCCTGTTCAATGCCACAGGTAGCGGTCACGCGGGACACGGTTTCATCGAAAATACGGGCCACGGCGGTGGCGTTCCGGTCAAGGGCAGTAGTTGAATTCAGGAGGGGCGACTTGGCATCGAGCATCTCTCCCGAATACGAAAAGAATACCGAAGGAATACAGAGCGTACCGCTGCCAGCCCGGTTATACAGGATAAAGGCGGGCGTAGTGGGGTTCCAGGCCGTATATCCCCTCGCTTCAAAAGTGGCCCTTAGTCCGCCGCTCGGGAAAGAAGACGCGTCCGGCTCCTGTTGAACCAGCGCAGAACCTTTGAATTTTTCGATGGCGTGCCCATCGCCCGATACATCGAAAAAGGAATCGTGTTTTTCCGCGGTTCCGCCGGTCAGGGGCTGAAACCAGTGCGTATAGTGGGTTGCTCCTTTCGAAATCGCCCAGGTTTTCATGGCGGCGGCTACCTCATCGGCCACTTTTCCTTCTATATTCTCTCCCGACCGGATGGCCTGGGATACCTTCTCGTAGGATTCCGGAGTGAGTAGTTTCTGCATTACCTCATCGGTAAACGTGTTGGTGCTGTAGTATTCACTCACTTTTCCCATAGGAATGTCCACTTCAGGAATAGTTCGGGATTGCGCTACCTGAATGGCTTTCGTTCTAAGTTCTGACATAAGAAAAGGTATTTTTGTAGGAAGTATCTATATTTACAGCAAAATAAATACCTGTTTTTTTTATTTTAAACTAAAAGTCAAAATTTAATGCTGGAGAGGCTACGTTTTTTGTTGCTCTACTATGGTTTTTGGGTGGTGTTCTTTGTGATAGCCCGCATCATTTTCCTGGCATACCACATTCAAGACTCCCGTAGCCTCACCCTCGAAGAAGTGTACGGAATATTCCGTCACGGTATCCGGATGGACCTGGCCATGGCGGCTTATTACTCCCTGCTTCCGTTTTTGTGGGTCACCTTCAGTAATTTTATAGACAAGGGCGTTTTTCAGAATACCATTTTTTCCTATACGTTTATCCTGCTTACCCTCACCAACCTCATAGTGGTGGCCGATCTGGAGGTATACAATACCTGGAATTTCCGGATAGACAGCACGCCCTTAAAGTTCTTGAGTAGCCCGATAGAAGCCTTTATTTCGGTCAAAAGTTCGCCAATTCTCAGGCTTTTCCTGAGTTATCTGATCTTATTGGCGGTAGCCAGTATCCTGGTGTATCGTATTGTGGCCAATAAGATATACGACTGGAAGCACATCCGCCATTTCCCTTTTATTCTCTACGGGTTGGCTATGACCGCTCTGCTGATTTTGCCTACCCGGGGCGGTTGGGGAAAAGAACCCCTGAAACAAAGTTCGGTGTATTTTTCCACCCGTAATTTTGCGAATGTAGCGGCTCTGAACGCACCGTGGAATTTCTTCAGCTCCCTGCTGAACCGGGCGTCGGTAAAAGAGAATCCGTATACGTATTTCCCCAGGGAAATCCTGGATAAGCACCTGAAAAGTCTTTTTGCTTCGGGTAAAGAAAACGGCCCTGCGTTTGTATCAGGTGAAAAACCGCATGTGGTGCTGGTACTGGTGGAAAACCTGACCACCAAAATTTTGGATTACCGCTATAAAGACATGGAGGTTACGCCTTTTCTCAACCGCCTGAAAGAAGAAGGCATCTGGTTTGAAAATATGTACGCGGCGTCAGACCGCACCGATAAGACGGTGGTAAGCGTGTTGAGCGGTTACCCGGCCCAACCCAAGGAGGCCCTGGTAGAATATTCGGAAAAAATTAAAAAATTACCATTTTTAAGCAATAATTTCAATCGGTATGGGTATTCCACCCAGTTTTACTATGGTGGAGATGCCGGTTTTCTCAGCCTGAAAGATTACCTGTTCGCGAGTAATTTTGAGAAGATAGTGGAAAAGAACGATTTTGACGAAACGGCCGGTTTGTCTTCTCTGGGAGCGCCTGACAGCGTGGTGTACCGGAAGTTCCTGGACGATCACCGGCACCCGCATGCACGTCCGTTTTTCAGTACCGTTTTGACTTTGTCCAGTCATGAACCTTACGGTATTCCCGGTGAGGGCCTGTTTGGAAGTACGGGCGCGCAGGAACAGTTTTACAATTCCCTGCATTACGCAGACCAGAGCCTGGAGAGGTTCCTGGAAGAAGGGAAAAAACAGGAATGGTGGGAAAACAGCCTGGTCATTGTCCTGGGAAACCACGGGCATAAGTGGCCTGAAAGCGTGGAGAAGGCCGACAATTTCAAAATTCCCATGATCTGGACGGGCGGTGCGGTGAAAAATGCCCGAAAGGTGAAAAGGGTGTATAGCCAGACCGACCTGGCCGCCACGATTTTACACCAATTGGGCATGGACGCCGGAGAATTCCGTTGGAGTAAAAATATCGGGGGCGCCCCTTCCTGGGCCTTCTTTGTATTCAATGACGGGTTTGGGTATGTAACCGACCAAAACCGCCTACTTTTTGATAATGTAGGCCGCCGGGAAATTGAGGGGGCAGTTTCCCCGAAAGAACTGGAGGAAGGGAAAACCTTGATGCAAAGGACCTACCAGAGTTTTTTGGATCTTTGAAAGGGATAATATTAGCAATCAGCAATCAGCTATCAGCTATCAGCAATCAGCTTTCAGCTAGGGTGTATATCCAAGATATTTCAGATGGCTACCGGGGCTTTGATGCCGGGATAAGGATCGTACCGGATCAGTTCAAAATCATCGTACGTAAAATCAAAAACTGACTTTACCTCCGGATTCAGTTTCATCACGGGCAACGGCCGTGGTGTGCGTTCCAGTTGGCGGTTGACCTGTTCCAGGTGATTGGAATAGATATGGGTATCTCCCCCGGTCCAGACGAAATCGCCCGGCGCCAGGCCACATTCCTGGGCCATCATCAGCGTGAGGAGGGCGTAAGAAGCAATATTAAAGGGTACCCCCAGAAATACGTCGGCGCTGCGCTGGTATAACTGGCAGGAGAGTTTTCCGTCTGCTACATAAAACTGGAAGAGGGCGTGACAGGGCATCAGGGCCATTTGGGAGAGTTCTCCCACATTCCAGGCCGATACCATGATTCTGCGGGAATCGGGATCCTGTTTGAGTTGTTTCAATACTTCCTTTAACTGATCTATTTCACCGTTTGCGGAAGACCATGCCCGCCATTGCTTTCCGTACACCGGGCCCAGGTCTCCGTTTTCATCCGCCCATTCGTCCCAGATGCTTACCCCGTTTTCTTTGAGGTAACCGATGTTGGTATCGCCTTTGATAAACCAGAGCAGTTCATGAATAATGGATTTCAGGTGCAGCTTTTTGGTGGTGATCATGGGAAAGCCTTCCGACAGGTCAAACCGCATCTGGTAGCCGAAAACGCTGAGGGTGCCGGTGCCGGTGCGGTCTGTTTTTGGGGTTCCTTCCTTTAAAATATGTTTTAAGAGATCGTGGTATTGCTGCATTTCCTGAATTTTTGGTTACAAAGAAAGCAAATATTTCAGACAGGGCGGCAATGAAGTTCCCTGAATTTTACTTCACCATTACTCCTTTGCTTAGCAGTGTTGAAAACACCCGGCTGAAATATTTTTCTTCTTCTTCGGTGGCGGCGTACCGGTTCTCAAGCAGGTAGATTTCTTTGATGCGGGGCAGTTCCAGGAGGAAATCAAGGTCGCCCTTTACCCGGTTATGGCTGTAGTCCAGGGTGATCAGCTTTTTTAGGGGCAGTACCCGTTCCGCTACCTCTTCTATGCGGTTGTAGCCTACATCGAGAACCTCCAGGTTAGGAGGAAGAGGAGGTAGCTTTTTCAGTATATTGTGATGAATATACAAGGTTTTGAGTGGGTTTAGTGCACCTATGCGGGCCGGCAGTTCTTCCATTTGATTGTACGATACAGCCAGGGTTTCCAGGCTTTTCATGCTGGCAAGGCTGGCGGGAAGCGTGGACAGGTTGTTGCGGTAGAGGTCAAGCTCCCTGAGTTTTTTTAAGCGGACTATTTTGGGCGATATTTCGGTGAGCGTATTGGCGTAGAGATTCAGTGATCGTATCTTTTTTATTTTCCGGATATCTCTTTTTGTAACCTGGCTGATGGCGCTGTTGGCCAGGAAGAGTTCCTGTATCTTGCGGTGTGTTTTCGGAATGCGTGTAAAATGGTTGTCGGTGAGGTTAATGGTTTCAGGTTTTAGGCCTCCTTTGAACCTGAGGCTGTCGTCACGCAGGAGATTATTCTGGAAAGAGACTGACCGGAGGTGAGGGAAATCTTTTTTATGGAGTGTGGCCGAAGGAATAAAATTGTCTTTGAGGTTAAGGGTTTTCAGTTTTCGAAATCGTTTGAGCTGGTAGGGAAATTCCCTCAGTCCGAAATCGGTGAGATTGATTTCCGTGATATTTTCAGGTTGGGCATCCAGGAATTCGTTGAGATTTTTCGGTGGCGGAGACAGGAACATCATGCCCCCATAAGTACCGGTTTGCATGGTTTTAGCCTGAAACTGATGGAGGATAGACCGCCATTCTTTCTCCAGGAGGGTCACGAGTGACGGGTCTGCCAGGTGGCTGAGCCGATCATGCATCAGGAAAGCCCTGCCGCTGCGGCTGGTATCTGTGGCTACCAGGAAATAGGCCAGGCTGTCTACCCTACCCTCCCGGTTGACAAAGGCCACGAACTGGAGGCGGCTGAGGGTTGTTAAAGCGGGTGCCCAGTCGGTGTTGCGGGTTACAGAAGACATTTGCTTTCTCAATATTAGCGCGTCGTCGTTCCGCGTGATCCGTATCGCAGGCCCGTCTTCCGGATCCCGGTCGGTGTGAGGAGGTTTAGGCCAGTACGATTTTAAGGCGGTGGAGTCTGTGATCGGAATGATTTTCTGGGCCAGGCTGTTTTGCACAATCAGCAAGAACAGGAGAATGAAGAGTGACTTTTGCATACCGGACGTAGAGTTTTACGGAGCAAATATACGGTATAAACGAATATTCAACTATAAAATTAGTTTAAAATGTTTCATTCTTTCTTTCGGAAAAGGTTTTAATGGTCTATTTTTGCAGTCTATACAGTTTCTATGCTCAAAAAACTTCTTTCCTTTTGCCTCTACGGTATTTACCTCCTTTTGTTTGTGGGTTTGGGCCTGGAATTGTTTCTGCGCTTTTATTCTCCCATTGAGGTGCGTGTTTCTTCGGGAAAGACGGTTTTGCCTAAAAATCAGAAATACGTTTTACCCAATAAGAGTTTTGATAAATTAGCGAAAAACGCCGTTCATACAAAGAACTCCTGGGGTTTCCGGGGCGAAGAGTGGGATCCGGCGTCTGAGCGGGTGAAACTACTTTTTGTGGGGGGCAGCACCACCGAATGTTATTTCACAGATGACAAAAATGTATGGACGGATCGATACGCCCGTCTTCTGGGGAAGGATTACCTGGTGAACAACGCCGGTTTAAACGGCCATTCCACCATTGGTCATATTTCCCTGCTTACCCAGTATATCGGCGATATCCGGCCTGATTATGTGTTTTTCCTGGTGGGAGTAAACGATATGGCGGTGGCTGAAAACGGTACCAATGTCTTTGACCAGCAGTTATCCGGTAAAAACAAGGAAAGTTTGCTGGTTCGTCTGGAAGAAAAGTCGAGGTTGCTTAACCTGCTTCATTCTTTTTACAGAAGTTACCAGGCCTGGAAACTGGACCTGGCAGACAACATGCAATGGAACCTGCCAGACAGGAAGAGCAAGTACTTGTATTCCGAGGAAGAAAAGCAGGTCATTTTCAGGAAGCATGAGGAGGCCCAGGCGGTTTATGCGGGGCGTTTAAAGGAGTTGATCGCGCTTTGTCGGTCGGTGAATGCCGTACCGGTATTCATTACGCAGCCCTTACTTTTTGGTGCCGCTACTGACCCTTCCACCGGCCTGGATCTGGGTACTTTCCCGATCTACGGTATGACCGGGCTGGAATACTACCGAAAGCTGGACTTTTACAATCGTACGCTGAAAGAAACGGGCGGAGAAAACGGTGTGCAGGTGATTGATCTGGCCGAATATTTGCCTCACGATAGCCGGTATTATACAGACGATATGCACTTTTCCGATGCGGGTTCAGCGAAGATTGCAGAAATACTGCACGATAAAATTTACTTTGATTCGCACAAGAAGTTGCATATTAAGGAATAAGTTTGTATTTTTGCACCTCAAAAAATTAATTTACAAATCATATGTACGCAATCGTAGAGATCGCAGGCCAGCAATTTAAAGTAGAAGAGGGTCGTTACATCTATACCCATCGGTTAGAAGGTGAAGCGAACGCTGAGCTTGTATTCGACAAGGTGTTGCTTGTTGAATCAGAAGGAGGAGTATCTGTAGGAGCTCCTACCGTAGCAGGTGCGTCTGTAAAAGGCACCATTTTAGAGCATTTGAAAGGCGAAAAGGTAATCGTTTTCAAGAAAAAGAGACGTAAAAGTTACCAGAAGCAAAACGGTCACCGTCAGGCGCTGACAAAAGTTCAGATCAACCAGATAGTGGGCGCGTAACCAATTTCAGAATCTTAAAACATTTAGAATACAATGGCACATAAGAAAGGGGTCGGTAGTTCCAAAAACGGTCGTGAGTCGGAAAGTAAGCGTCTAGGCGTTAAACTTTACGGAGGTCAGTCGGTTATCGCCGGAAACATTATTGTTCGTCAGCGCGGTACCAAACACAATCCCGGTCAAAACGTAGGTCTTGGTCGTGATCATACTTTATTTGCTTTGACAGACGGAGTAATCAACTTCAGAAAAGGACGTGACGGAAAGTCTTTCGTACATGTACTTCCTGCGGAGGCTCCTGCTGAGGCATAAAAAAGGGAATAGAAAAATTGAAAAAAGAGGTCTTAGGGCCTCTTTTTTTAGTTGTGCCCTGAGCCCTACGTCAGGCTTAGGGTGACAGAGTCGATCGTTACCTGTCAGCTCTCGAGAACACAGTAGTGAGTCCCCGTAATTCGTAATTTTTAATTCGTAATTGATATCGTGCCCTTCGTCAAGCTCAGGGTGACAGGAGTACTAGTTCTCGGAACTCGGAACTCGGAACTCGTAACTCGGAACTACTGTTATACCAAAAATAACTATCCGAACGAAAAATGTTAAAAAGAAACACCATGATATATACGGAGTTGAGTCCAAACCCCAACTCCATGAAATTTGTACTCAATTACGAGATTGTGCCGGAAGGGTTGTCGTTTGATTATCCCAGTAAGGCGGCTACGCTTGACGAGAAGAAGGCTTCTCCCCTGGCGTCTGACCTTTTCCTGTTTGACTTTATAGAGCGGGTTTTTATCTCTTCCAATTTTATCACGGTCACCAAGCGGGAGGATATCGAGTGGGATGAGGTGATTGGCGATGTGCGCAAGTTCCTTAAAATATATTTTGATGAAAATCATCCTGTATTCGCTCAAAAAACCATGGATTCCCACACCCTGATTGTGCAGGGCAATGACTCACCGGTAGTAGCAAAAATTAAATCCACCCTGGATCAGTACGTAAGACCGGCGGTAGAATCTGACGGCGGCGCCATCAACTATTCTTCTTTTGATGAAGAGAACGGTGTAGTGAAAGTAATGCTTCAGGGGTCGTGCAGCGGGTGTCCTTCTGCCTCCATGACGCTTAAAGCGGGCATCGAACGCTTGCTTACCTCTATGATTCCGGAGGTGAAACTGGTGGAAGCGGAGGAAGTATGAGTAGTGAGTAGTGAGTGGTGAGTAATGAGTAGTAAGTAGATAGTTGTCCTTGCACCGCACCCGCAACTCACTCACTACTAATTACTCAGAACTCACTACTCACCTCAACTCCCCTATTGCTTTCCGGATTTCGCTTAATTTCCGTTGCTGGTGAAGTATCACGGGCGCAGCTACCCGGTCTTTGCAATCAAACAAAGCACATTTTTCGCAGGTCTGCCCTACTTCTTTGCGGGGAATGGCGGGATCATCAAGGAAACCCGCTTTTGAGCGCACGGAATCGTCAATTTCCAGTCCGATCGTGATACTTTCCTTTCCACCGCCCGCGGAGTTCCGGGCCAGCGCGATTTCAAAGTACCGGTGCCCCATATTTTCAAAGTTGGAAATCTGGGTTTTCAGGAAGCGTTCTTCGCTTTCGGCGGGTACCTCATCCAGGAGGCTGATACCCGGCCAGCGTCTGCAATAGTGTTCGTTCCGGTTTTCCTGGGGGTCGTGTTGCCCTACCAGGTGAATTTCTTTGATCAGGCGGGCGTCCCGGCTTCCTTCTGAAGAAGTAAACTTCAGGAAATACAGCTTTTCTATCTGGAAATGAGCGGGCAATATGGAGAAAAGCCGGTAAAAGACGGTTTCGGCCGATACCGGGAACTGGTCGAGTACATGCAGAAATTTGCGTTTACTGAAGCGGTGGTCGGCCAGTACCTTCTGCATTTCACGAATAAGCGTATTTTTGGGAATGAGGATACAGGCGGCGAAATACGAGGCTTTGAAGTTGTTGAACACTTCATCAAAAGAATGCACACTTACCCAGGTAGAGGTCAGGGGCCGCACCCGTATCCCCATAAACCGGAATCCCGATTCCCGGGCCAGGGCGAAAATCCTTTGTTTCTCCGTCAGGTTATAATTCAGGAAGAATTTCCTGGATTTGGGTACCAGCACTGTGCGTAAGTCTGACAGGGCGGGATATTTTCGGCCGTCAAACGTATCGGTCATAATCTGGTGTTCGGTACGAAGGTACTTTTTCAGCGCGCTTTCCGTTTTTTCTTCTCCCGGCAGAAAGGTGTCGGCCAGCTCTTCCAGGTCCGGAAAATAATTTTTGTGGATTTCCAGGTAAGAGCGCAGAACGGCAAAGTATAGCTTTTCCACGCTGACATTGTAACTGCGACCAATTTTGATGAGGGTATTGACCAGGGCGCTGAATTTAACGGGGGCGTCTGCGATGATTTCAATGATATGTGCAGGGTCAATACCGAAAAACTCGAAAGGAATATCGGTGAAAAACTTATTTTTCAGGATATCGCCGGTAGGTCCGAGCGCTTTTTTCAGATCGGAGGAAACCAGTTCGTCATATTCTACGTCCAGCGCCCGTGAAAGTTCAAAAATCTTATCGGTTTTGGGATATTTTTTCCCTTTTTCGATTTCGTTAAGGTAGGAAGGCGAGATCTGAGAGCGGTCAGACAATTCCTGCAGCGACCAGCCTTTTTCCTGGCGGAATTGTTTGAGTTTTAATCCGAAGATCAGTCGTATAGGGTCTGCTTCCATGGGTTACTCACTAAATCCCTATTCCCTCATAGTTTAAATTCGGAGAATACCAGGTGCACTTCGGATCCCAATCCGAGGAGGTGATTCTCAGTTTTCGCGTTGAGAATCAGGGAGGTATTGTTAATCTGTATGATTTCAAAATCTCCTTCAAAGCCTACGATATTAATATCCAGTGTTTTGTCATCTTCTTCTATCGCCCACTCTCCCCTGTTGATCACATCTTTTGTATTCTGATCGATACCCCGTACTTCGTAATTTGCTCTAAAATCAAAAGCCAGTCCGTAAAGCATTTTGGCACCGGAATTCAACATTCCGTCACTGACAGTCATGCCTGTTGTATCCGTGAATTTATCCAGTTTCCACCCTCTAGCAGTCAGTAATTCCTCTTTTGTTTTGTCCTCTGATCCAATGTTCGGATCTTTACAGGCCGTTAAAATAAGAGCGAATAATAAAATTAAAACAAAATTTTTCAATTTACTTTTGGGTTTGATTTATATAATAACGTGGATAATGGGTACAAATTTAAAAAGGAAACGGATAGTTTTGGGATTCGCGCTGCTTTTTGTTTGGGGAGGACCGCTTCTGGCACAAAATTGTTCACCGGGTTTTTCTTTTACCCCTTCGGCATCGGGGGTGAACTGGCGGCAATTTCCCGAGTTTAGCCTCCCTTTTACCGTTATTTATAGTGGTTCACAAGCCATTTATGACCCGGATGCACTCCTGAAGAGAGGATTTACCCATGTATCCAATCCGAACGGAATCTCGGCTTTACCTACGGAAAACCGCGCCTATATCTATTATGGAGTAGCCGTCGCCGATCAGCCCTGGAGAACCCATAAGTCGCCTTATGGCAATGACATGAACGTCTATCATAAGAAATGGGACGAGGATCTCGCCTGGTTCCGCACGCAAAACGGGGGCAGTAACGAAGTGGATATCTTTTGTCTGGATATAGAGATGCATCATAAGTCACGTGATTCTATCCTGGTACTCAGGAACATGGATTTTGTACCGGCGGAAATCCGCGCTCTGGATGATAATGCCTTTATAGTACGGTATCAGAAGGATATGCAGGCCCTGTACGCTTCCGCAGCGGCCTACATTCGTGAAAGGGTTAATACCCGCTATTTTACGGCTTACGGGGATGTGCCGGTCTTTAATACCTTTACCAATATCCAGGGACCTACCTGGGAGAAATGGCAGAACGACCCTTCTTTGCTGAATTATATCGCTTACGATTTTGATGCGCAAAAAGCCGGAGGGAGTTATTATGCTCAATTGGATGCGCTTTCGCCCAATGCCTATTTTTATTACGATTACCCCCACCTTTTTGCGGGAGAATACCTCTCTTACCTCATGTTCCAGTCGGAGGCCAACAGGGCCTGGTCAGACCTCGACCAATGGGTTTTTCTCTGGAACAGGTATAGTTTTACGCCTCAATATGTAGGACAAAGTATCCGCCCGTGGATGTCGGAGGCCATGGCCATTTTTCCTTTCTTTTCCGGAGCCAAAGGCATCTGGCTATGGGATGACATCGGGAGTTTTGCAGACCATTCCGGTTATGAATATTTTATGAACGGCCTTTATCGCCTTTCGGCTTTTGCCCATTTTTTTGAAGGAGATTATCAGCTGGTGCATACCATTTCCGCACGCGATTACAATGAAAATAAACTCCCGGTGTGGCGTGGAGTGTATAAAAATGGACGTTTACTGGTGGCTGCACAAAACCCCTGGGCGAAATCGGACAGTGAGGAAGTGAAAGTGACCGTCCATTATGGAAATCTGAGGGAAACCATTACCTTGCGGGGGTATGAGGTTTACCTGTGTGAATACGCAGCAGACCCTGTGGCCGGAAACGAACCGGAAAGCCACTTGCTGGTGGCCTACCCTAACCCTGCCGAAAATGTATTGTCTTACCGGGTCAAAACCGGCGGGGAACAGGTGCTGTTTCTTTCCCTAACCGACGATAGCGGGCGGGTGCTGTACGAAGAAGAGCTGAATACCGGGGGAGCCACGGAATACATCGGGAAGCTCAACCTCCAATCCTACGCCGCGCCACGGGTTTACCTGAACATCCGGAGCCGGTCTTTTGACCAAACCCAAAAAATCACCGTATTGCCATGAACCAGCTACAATTTGAAAGCAGTCCGTATCTATTGCAACATAAAGATAATCCTGTCCATTGGTTTCCCTGGAGCGAAGAAGCCCTGGAAAAGGCCCGGAGAGAAGATAAAGTGATCTTGCTGAGTATAGGTTACTCCGCCTGCCACTGGTGTCATGTAATGGAACACGAATGTTTCGAAGACGCGGAAGTGGCCGAATGGATGAATACGCATTTCGTGAACATCAAGGTAGACCGGGAAGAGCGGCCCGATATTGACCAGGTGTATATGGAGGCCCTACAGAATATGGGGATCCGGGGCGGGTGGCCCCTGAATGTATTTTTACTGCCCGGGGGCGAACCCTTTTATGGAGGTACCTACTTTCCCAAAGGCCGGTGGATGGAAGTCATGCGCGGGGTGATTCATGTTTTTCAAAACCGGAGAGATGAGGTAACCGCATCAGGTAGAAGCTTTGTTAATAGTCTAAATACAAAAGACTCGGAGAAGTATTTATTCGGTAAAATATCAGATAATTCATTTTATACGAAAGAAGAGCGAGAGGAATTGGCCGAGAAGCTGGGCAGGGATTTTGATACCCAAGACGGGGGAATGAACCGTGCGCCTAAGTTTCCTATGCCTTCTTTGTGGAATATGATTCATCACCTGAGTGAGTTCACCGGCAACCCTTACCTGAGGGAACAGGTGGAGTTTACCCTGGGCCGAATGGTGCTGGGGGGAATTTTTGACCATGTAGGCGGGGGATGGACGCGCTACTCGGTAGACAGCTACTGGAAGGTGCCTCATTTTGAGAAGATGTTGTACGATAACGCCCAGCTGATGGCCCTGTATTCCCGGGTGGCGGGGCCATCGGAGCATCGTTTGCTGTACCAATGGGCGGTGGAAAAGACGCTTTCCTGGCTGGTACGGGAAATGAGCAAGGAAAAGGGCGGTTTTTGGTCTGCGCGGGATGCGGATTCGGAAGGAGAAGAAGGGAAATTTTACGTATGGACCCGCGCCGAGGTAGAAGAAGTCCTGGGCCACGATGCTCCCCTGTTTATGCAGGAATACGGCATAGAGGAAGGAGGGAACTGGGAAGAAGGAAAAAATATCCTGCATCTTGAACATCTTCCCAAACAATGGGAGAGATTAAAGGAATCGCATGAGAAACTGCTTGAGGTGAGGCAAAACCGTCCCTACCCCGGCCTGGACAATAAGGTACTGACCAACTGGAACGCCCTGATGGTCTCCGGTTTGGTAGAAGCGCATAAAGCTTTTTGCACAGACCTTTCCCTGGCCCGCCAGAAGCTGGCTTACATCCAACGGGAACTGACTTTCTTTTGTCGAACGGAAGACAATCAGATGGGTTTGGGGATATTTCATGAGAAGGGGAAACGGGAGATACTGGGCTTCCTGGACGATTACGCAGCCCTGATTCAGGCGTATACGGACATGTATTCAGTCACTTTTGAAGAAGGGTTTCTTGACATGGCCAGGGAATTGTGTGCTTATGTGATCGGTAATTTTTACGATCCGGAAGAGGGGCTCTTTTTCTATACGGATGTAACGGGCGAGCAACTCATTGCCCGGAAGAAAGAACTTTTTGATAATGTGATCCCTTCTTCCAACTCCATGATGGCGAAGAGTCTTTACTACACGGGGCGTTATACCGGCGAAGCACAGTATAGCGATATGGCCCGCGAGCTTTTTGCGAAATTGAAACCTTTGACGCTTCGCGACCCGCAATGGTTAAGCAATTGGGTAGACCTGGGCCTGATTTTGTCCCAAAAGCAGGTGGAAATTGTGGTGACAGGTCCGGACTTCAGGGAATGGATAGCCATTTTACGCAAGCAGGACCCCTCCCCTGCTACTTTATACTTTGGAGCGGAATTGTCAAGCAGCCTGCCCGTGTTCGAGGGCCGTTTTACCGGGAAAACTACGCTTTACCGGTGTGAAGATTACGCATGTGAACTGCCGGTTTTTTCCCTGGAAGGATATGAAAATAAATAGCCTGTCTGAAACGGTGATCACGGTTACTCTGGGAGAAGTCATTTCTATGGAAATGCATCGGGAAGTGATCCGTTTTTACCGCTTTGTGCAGAAGTTATCCCTGCCGGAAGTCACCGAAGTGGTCATGAGTTATGCGTCGGTTACCTTGTACACCGATTTGGCGTACGGTGAGCGTTCTTTTAAGGAGGTCGTTTTGGATATTTGTGCGCGGTATTCGGCATCGGGTTCAGAAGCAGTAAGGTCAGAAAATAAAGAGGTACAGATTCCTGTAGAATACAGAGGTGAGGATTTGGAAGAGGTCAGCCGTTACTGTGGGTTAAGTGTAGCAGAAGCGATACAAATTCATTCCGGTACAGACTATGTGGTGGCCATGATGGGTTTCCGGCCGGGTTTTCCTTATTTGCTGGGATTGGATGAACGCCTGCATGTGCCGCGGAGAGCCACACCGCGCTTGCGGGTGCCGAAAGGCGCCGTGGCCATCGGCGGACAACAAACCGGTATTTACCCGGGGGAAAGTCCGGGGGGATGGCACCTCATAGGATACACCGCCCTACCCTTATTTGACGTGAACAGACAGCCGCCCAATCTTCTGGAAGTGGGCGATAAGGTAAGGTTTATCTCGCTTTAAAACTTCGCTTAGAGAACCACAGTAAGTAAAAAAGCGAAATATTTGTAAATTTATACAAGTGTCTAAATGGAAAGTATATGGTGAGATGGGGGTGGGTTTGCAGTTTTGCATTCGGTTCTTGCGAGCTTAGCCCGCAAGAACCGAACACATTTAACTTACAATCTCGTAGCTATGGGTAATTTCCGCCGAGGGTCTTAGCTGGGCGGTGGCAGAGCAGTATTTATCCATGGAGAGGGCGATGGCCTTTTCTACTTTGGCCGGATCCAACTGCCCGAAAAGTTTATAATGAATATTGATTTTTTTGAAAGGCTTCATCTCTGTGCCTTCTATCTGCTCTCTTTCACCGCTTACTTCAATCTTCAGATCTTCGAGGGGCTGACGCTGCTTTTTTAAGATCAGAGTAAGATCAATAGAGGTGCATCCGCCCAGTCCCATCAGAAGCAGCTCCATAGGGCGGGCGCCCGCGTTCTGGCCGCCAATGTCTACGGCTCCGTCAATATGTACCACCACGGGCGACATCCCCCTGCCTTCCATGTGGAAGGCGTCATCTACTCTTTCCAGTTCAACTTTCATTGTTTTTGCTAATTAATCTTTATGTGATTTCGCTGTTTTCTGGCAACATCCCGGAAGCGCGTCGTGGGCCTTTTGGTCGGCTACCTTTTCGTCTGCGTCATAGCCAATTTTTGAGATTTTGACTTTAAGATCGTCTTTACTCACCTTTTTGGGGTTGTACACCACGTTTACGGTATGTTCTTTCAGATCCACGTTTACCGATTGCACCCCCTTTTCTTTTCCAAGGTTGGATTCAATGGTTTTTTTGCACATGCCGCATTTTACGGAAGAGGCGAAACTTACTTCGGCGCTGCCTGCTTTTTGAGCGGATGCCCCAAAACTCAGCCCTAAAGCCAAAGTTAGAATTGCGATTACTTTTTTCATTGGTTTTTTATTTAAATTTATTTTTTCAGATCTTCTTACTTTTTTTGAAAAAAAGTAAGCAAAAAAACATTCACAAAATAATGTCCTCTTAAAAAATTTGTTTTTTACACTTCTTAATATTTTACCCTAACCCCTTTCAAATTTTTTAAACGGACTATTTTGTGAGAGAAGGTACATCTAATTTCTATTTTCTAACATCTCATTGCTACTTTATTTTGTACCTAAAACCAGTGTACACGGTGGCTCCGGTGACCGGCCCCCAGATTCTTCCCGCATCAAACTCAGGGCTAAAAGGCTGGGCGGCGCTGATGACCGGGTTTTTCATTTTGAACCCGGTGAGGTTTTCTCCGCCTACATAAACTTCCAGTTTAGGATAATTCCGGGAAATCTGTCCGTTCACGTTGATGTAGGTAGGCGCAAATTCCGAATCCATAGCCGCGTAGCTCATGTGGTCGCCTATGGCATGGCTTACCGGGATACGCTGGCGTCCATTCACATGCAGGGTGCCGTCTATCTTCCATTTTTCGTATGGAAAACTGTACCCTATATTCACCAGGAGGCGGTCTTGGGGAAGAAACATTTTATCCATGAATACCTTCTCCCCCATGGGTTTGCCCACGGTTTGTTTGTTGTTGACATAGCGGTAGCCTACTTTAAACTCCCAGCGCTCCACCGGACCGTAATTCAGCTCTACCAGGGCGCTGTTGGTACGTGATTTTCCCTCCAGGTTGTAAAAATACAGGTAACCGTCGTGTTCCATATCGGTAATCATCTGGTTTTCAAAGCGGGTATGGTAGAACTCGCCTGAAAGAGACAGATTGGGCAGGAAATCAATCACATAACTCGCCCCAAATGTCCACGATACTTCGGGGTTGAGGTCTTCCAGGATGCGTACGGTGCGGTTACTCACCAGCATGCCGTAGCCTTCCGCGAAGGGGTTCGGCACCCGATACCCTTTCCCTGCCGACAGCCTCAGGGTATGTTTTTCGGCCAGTTTCTGCATCACGTGAATCCGCGGTATAAAGAAATTTCCATACAGGTTATGGAAATCGTTTCTCAGCCCTACCAGGATGCTGGTTTTGTCGGTGTTTTTATAGTTGTACTCGAAGAAAACACCCGGAACTACTTCATTTCTATCCAGGTATATGCTTCCATATTGTTCGTCAAATACATCGTTTCTAAAGCTGGCACCTGTCTTGTAGGTATGGTTGGTGTTGCCGAAGATATCCTGGTACACCAGGTTACCGTAGAGGGTGTTCTGGCGGCCGAAGTATGGGGTTTTGCCAAACCAGGACTCGGAGTCGTGAACGGTGCCGTTCAGGATCAGCCCTAATCCGCGGTATGGCGCATCAGGGAAAAGGAGCGCCGTCTTGGAGAAAACCTCGTAGCGCTGCGTATTGTTGGTGAAACCGTAAAGACCCGGCGTTTCGGTATTGCTTTTAAAGCCGGTCTGTCCGCCCACCCGGTCTTCGGTCAGAAAACGCGCTCCAAATTGGGCCATCAGGCGGTCGCCGCTGTATTTCCAGCGATTCAGCATATTGAGCTGATGGTAACGGGGCAGGTCACGGAAACCGTCGTCGTTTTGGTCTATTTCTGATTTTAGAAGCGATCCATGCGTTAGCAGAGCGTATGACCATTTCTCATTCTTTAATTTTTGGGCGAGGTTCAGGTTGGCTTCAGAGCGGCCGAAATTATTCAAGTACATGTTGACCAGTACTTTTTCGGGCAGATCGGGCTTTTTAAGTTCCACATTGACGTGTCCTACCATATTTTCAGCGCCGGTGACCACAGAACCTACCCCTTTACCGATGTCAATGGCCTGTATCCAGGTACCGGGAATGTAGTTCATCCCGAAAGTCTGTCCCAACCCGTAGATGGCGGGGATATTTTCGAGGGTAGTTTGTACGTACGATCCGCTCATGCCCAAAAGCTGAATCTGTCGTGATCCGGTCACGGCATCCGTATTGCCCACGCTGATGGACGCGTTGGTTTCGAAACTTTCGGAGAGGTTACAGCAGGCCGCTTTTAATAGCTCTTTGGAGCTGATGATCTGGGTAAAGATGGGCGACAGCCTGTCTAAGGACGTACCAGCGGCCCGTACCACCACTTCATCGAGGTCTCTGCTTCTTTCCCTTAGGATCACGGCATAGAAGCGGTCTTGGGTAATATAGAGGGTATCGGGTGTAAAGCCTATGAAACTAAAGGCGAGGCGGTCTTCCGCGGATATTCGGGGAAGGGAGAACATGCCGTTTTCGTCGGTCATGACGGCGGTTCGGGGGTGGCCCACCCAGGAGACCGTGGCGCCTACAATGGCAGAATTGGTGTCGTCGGCTACTTTTCCTTTCACATCCTGTGAATAGGCGGCCGTGGCATAAAGCAGAAATATAACAATAATGAATCGGTTCATATATATGTAAAATTACGGATAAAAAAGAAAAACATCTTTATCCAAATTTCATATAATGAACTGCTGATTAAGAAGATAGAGGAAAACTGAACAGGGCGGCGATGAATCGCCGTGGCTCAAAACCGGTTCCTGGGCCAGAAAAAGTATCTCCGGTTCAAATTGGAACGCCGGCCAGAAAGGCATTTCGGCCACAAAAGAATAGAAAGTATAGTTCTGCTGGATGGCATCGTCGGCCTTATTCACCTTCAGGGTGACTTCACAGCAGGTTCCTTTCTTCAGGGTAGTAGCGGGGGCATCCTCTCCCCTATCGCCTGCACAAGACTCCGGTGTAAAAGATACCGATTTGATTTTGGTGATGGTACAAAGGTGTTCAAACCAGGCAAAAGAATGGGAACTCACGAGAACCGTAAGCGCCAAAGTCAGTGCCAGTATTTTTTTGAACTTTTGTATCATCTTTTTTGATAACGATACGATTGGAGAAATAATTCATTTTTTCTCACAGATTATGCAGGAGGCGGTGAAATGGGGCGGTGAAATGGCGCAAAGTTGCCACTGTCACCCTGAGCTTAGCCTGTCCTGAGCTCGACGAAGGGTCGAAGGGCGTATTTGGTGCTAAGTTGCTGGTACTTAAATATCTTAAAGTAGAATATTATAGCAGGCTTCGAGCTGTCGAGGGGCGCTGTTCTCGACTACGCTCGAACAGACAGTGGCAACGCCCTGTGTTATTTTCGCCCCCCTGCAACTTTCACATACGTTTTAGTCTCCGCAGAGTCTCTTTGAAAAAGGACTCTGTGGGAATGGAAGAAATGTTTTTATTGCTGAGCTGCAAAGGTGCTAAGGCGCTGATGTCACTTTAGCAAGGCAGGGCGTTCGGGCTTCGAGCTCTCGAGGGGCGCGGTTCTCGACTACGCTCGAACAGACAGTGGCAACGCCTGTGTTATTTTCGCCCCCCTGCAACTTTCACATACGTTTCCCGGATGATCTGATTGATACCGAGCTCGGGGATTACTTCTTCCCCTTCCTGTACAAGCGTATCGCCCCGAAACTCCAGTTTGAAGTGAAATTGCTTCCCTTCCCACTCCCTGATGTTGATAAAATCCAGGTTTTCAGTATAGTTTTCCCCATCGAAAAGGTAGGTTCCCGCACCGCTGACAAACAGCGTATTGAGACTATCCGTTCCCCGTGATTTGTCGTGGTTAAAAAATGAAAAGTGGGTCCCATTAAACATCTTCAACATTTCCGTGCGTTCCGGGTCTACCGCCGTAATGGTGGTGTCTGCCCCTTTGATGGTGGTGGCGTGAAGGAGACGGTAAGTTCCCGATAAAGTTCCGGTTTGCTGGCTCTGGCAACTTCCCATTAGAAGGAGCGCCGGCAGAAAAATCTTTTTCATATTTTTTGTTCGCTTTTAATTCCACACTCTTCGCAATCCCCCCAACTCGTAATTCGTAATTTTTAATTCGTAATTCGTAATTGAAATCCCGTAATTCGTAATTTTTAATTCGTAATTGCCCTAGCCGGCTCATACGCCGTCTCATTTTTAATTTCGCCCATCACAAAAATAGATTGGGTAGAACCTATGTTTTCCAATCCGGCCAGTTTGTTCATAATAAAACTCTGGTATTCGCGCATATCGCTGACTACTACTTTGATCAGGAAATCGTAATCACCGGAGATATTGAGGCACTCTACCACTTCGGGCATGGCCACTATGGCCCGTACAAACTTTGCTCCCGCTTCGCGGGCGTGTTCTTTCAGACGGATATTGCAGAGTACCATCAGGTCTTTCCCGATTTTCTCCCGGTCTACCAGGGCTACATATTTTTTAATAACTCCTTCGTTTTCCAGGCGGCGGATGCGTTCATAGACCGGCGTAGCAGAAAGGTTCAGTCGCCCGGCCAGTTCTTTGGTGGTCAGCTTGGCATCCTGCTGAAGATAACGGAGAATGTCTTTGTCCGTGTCGTCTAGTTTTATCATGTTTATTCTGTATTTAACGTGCGTTGGGCTTGTTCTAAGGAATTCCTTCCGAACCGAAAATGGATAAGAATGGATACAAACTAAGTGCAAAAATAGAAATTATATCAAAAATATACGAAATATTTAGATAAATTATCTATATTTTCATAAACTTACTTATGTTTTTATCTTATTGTGGTATATTTGGAGCCAAAATATACCCATTTATGTCATCATTAAAAGAAGAGCTTGGAAAAAGGATTTTGATACTGGACGGGGCCATGGGCACCATGATTCAGCGCTACAAGCTCACCGACGAAGATTTTAGGGGAGAACGTTTTAAGGACTTTCCCTACGATATAAAAGGAAATAACGACCTTTTGTCTATCACCCGCCCGGATGTGATCCTGGCTATTCATAAGGAATACCTCGAAGCGGGCGCAGACATCCTGGAGACCAATACGTTTAGCGGTACGTGGGTGGCGCAAGACGATTACCACATGGCAGACCTGGTGTATGAAATCAACCTGGAGGGCGCTCGTCTGGCCCGGCAGGCGGCAGATGAATATACCCGGGCCAATCCGGAGAAACCCCGTTTTGTGGCCGGATCTATGGGGCCCACCACCAAAATGGCGTCTCTTTCGCCTGACGTGAACAACCCCGGTTTCCGGGCCATTACGTTTGATCAGCTGGTAGACGCCTTCAGTATGCAGGTGAACGCCCTGATAGACGGAGGAGTGGATTGTCTTCTGATCGAGACGGTGACGGATACCCTGAACTGCAAGGCTGCCCTTTATGCGGCAAATACGATTATTGACGCCCGAAAGGTGGAAAACCCGGCCTTTGAAATGCCGCTTTTGGTGAGCGGTACCATCACGGATCAGTCGGGCCGTACCCTTACCGGTCAGACCTCCGAGGCGTTTTACAATTCGGTATCCCACGCCGGGCTGCTTTCCATAGGCCTGAACTGCGCTTTGGGTGCCCGGGCCATGAAACCTTACCTGGCTGAGCTGAGCCGTGTGGCCAGTTGTTTCGTGAGTGTTTACCCTAACGCGGGCCTGCCTAACGAAATGGGGCAATACGACGAATCTCCCGAATTTATGGCAGAACAGGTGCGGGAGTTCCTGGAAGAGGGCTACGTGAATATACTAGGTGGGTGTTGCGGTACCACCCCCGAACACATCCGGGCATTTGCCGATCTGGCAAAACACTATACGCCGCGTAAGCCGAGGGAAATCGCCCCGATGCTTCGCCTGAGTGGCCTGGAACCCCTTACTCTTACCCCAGAGCTGGGTTTTGTGAATGTGGGCGAAAGAACCAACGTCACGGGGTCTAAGAAATTTCTTCGCCTGATCAAGAGCCGGAAGTTTGACGATGCCCTGAGCGTGGCGCTGGACCAGGTGGAAGGCGGGGCCAACGTGATTGACGTGAATATGGACGAGGGAATGCTGGACGGCGTAGAAGCCATGACCACCTTCCTGAACCTGATGGCGGCCGAGCCCGAGATTTCCCGGATACCGGTGATGGTCGATTCCTCGAAATGGGAGATTATTGAAGCCGGTTTAAAATGTGTACAGGGGAAAGGCATTGTGAACTCCATTTCCCTGAAAGAGGGCGAAGAGGCGTTTATTGAACATGCCCGCACCATCAAGAAATACGGAGCGGCCGTAATTGTGATGGCTTTTGACGAAGACGGACAGGCCGATTCTACGGAGAGACGTACTGAGATCGCGAAACGTTCCTATGAAATCCTGGTGCATAAAGTGGGTTTCCCTGCCCAGGATATCATTTTCGATTTGAATATTTTCCCTGTCGCTACCGGGATAGAAGAACACCGTATCAACGCGGTTTCGTTCTTTGAAGCCACGAAATGGGTGCGGGAGAACCTCCCCCATGCGCATGTGAGCGGGGGAGTGAGTAACGTTTCTTTTTCTTTCCGGGGAAACGACCGCGTGCGGGAGGCCATTCATTCGGCTTTTTTGTACCACGGTCGCCAGGCGGGTATGGACATGGGCATTGTAAACCCGGCCATGCTGGAAGTGTACGACGACATCCCGGCAGACCTGCTGAAAGCAGTGGAAGACGTGTTACTGAACCGCACAGACGATGCTACGGAAGTGCTGCTTGAAATGGCCGAAGGCCTGAAAGGGGAAGGCCGGGAAGACGAGAAGGTGGTGCAGGAATGGCGTACGCTGGCGGTAAGCAAACGTATAGAGCATGCTCTGGTAAAGGGTATTGTAGAATATATTGATGAAGATATTGAGGAGATTCGCCACCAGTTTCCCAGTCCTCTGCAGGTGATTGAAGGGCCGCTAATGGACGGCATGAACGTGGTGGGCGACCTCTTCGGGTCGGGCAAGATGTTCCTGCCTCAGGTGGTGAAGTCGGCCCGGGTGATGAAGAAGGCGGTGGCTTACCTCCTGCCCTTCCTCGAAGAAGAAAAACTCAAGTCGGGCAACACTACCCAGAACAACGGGAAGGTGTTGATGGCCACCGTAAAAGGCGATGTACACGACATCGGCAAGAACATTGTAGGGGTGGTGTTGGCGTGTAACAATTATGAGATTATTGACCTCGGTGTGATGGTGCCGGCCGAGAAAATTTTGGAAGAGGCGGTGAAGCACGAAGTAGATGCCATTGGTCTCAGCGGACTGATCACGCCGTCACTTGATGAAATGGTGTATGTAGCCAAGGAAATGCAGAAAAAGGGAATAGATCTTCCCCTGCTGATCGGTGGCGCCACTACTTCACGGGCGCATACGGCGGTGAAGATAGATACCTGCTTTGACGGGCCGGTGATTCACGTGTTAGACGCCTCCAAGTCGGTGCCGGTGGTGAGTAACCTCCTGAGTAAGGAGCAGCGCGACGGTTATATTCAGTCGGTTAAACTGGATTACGCCCGCTTCCGGGAAGATTACCATAAGCGCCAGGGCGTGAAAACGTATATCGGACTGAAAGAGGCCAGGGCAAACAAACTCCAGACCGACTGGGAGGCGTACGACATCCCGGTGCCTCGTTTCCTGGGTACGAAATCTTTCGAAAACTATAATTTGAAGGAAATTGTAGCGTATTTCGACTGGACGCCCTTTTTCCAGGCCTGGGATCTGCACGGGCATTACCCCAAGATACTGAATGACGAGGTAGTGGGAAAAGAGGCGCAGAAACTATTTGAAGACGGAAAAAAAATGCTGGAGAAGGCCCTGGACGAGAAGTGGTTTGATGCCCGGGCGGTGATTGGTTTCTGGCCTACCAACGTGGAAAATGACGATACCCAGGTGGTGTACGATTTTACGGAAACGGCGGTGCAGTGCAACTGCAAGCTGCCGGGACATGAACATCGGGTATTTACGGCCGAACGGGGCAAGGTGCTCGCTACTATTCAGCATCTTCGCCAGCAGGGGCAGAAAGGTTCGGGCATTCCGAACTTGTCTCTGGCCGACTTTGTAGCGCCCGCCGAAACGGGTAGACAAGACTATTTCGGAGCGTTCGCGGTCGGTATTTTCGGTGCAGAAAAGATTGCCAAAGAGTTTGAAACAGAATTTGACGACTACAACGCCATCATGGTGAAGGTATTGGCAGACCGTTTTGCAGAAGCGTTTACGGAATTGCTTCATGCCAAAACACGGAAAGAATTCTGGGGCTACCAGTCGGGAGAAGAACTGAGCAACGAAGAACTTATCAAAGAGAAATACCGCGGAATTCGCCCCGCTCCGGGTTACCCGGCCTGTCCGGACCACAACCCGAAACGGGATATCTTCCGGCTGTTGAACGTAGAGCAGCAGATTGGGCTGCGTTTAACCGAAAGCCTGGCCATGTGGCCGGCATCGGCTGTTTCGGGCTTTTACTATGCCCACCCCCAATCCAAATATTTCGGCTTAGGCAAGATCAGCAAAGACCAGATCGAAGATTACGCGCGGGTTCGGGAGGTGTCGGTAGAAGAAGCCGAAAGGTGGCTGAGCCCGGTGCTGAATTATTGAAAGGGGTAGTTTTTTTGAGGTTGTTTTTTTTGAAATTAGCAAAAACTATGTATTTTTGAATGAAGTATATAAATATATTGTTTTCAAAACAACTTTTATAATGAGGAATCCAGCAGAAATAAACGACTTGGCAGAACAAAGGTTGAAGGAAGCCGAGATATTGTATAACAACGAGATGTATGATGGAGCTTACTATCTGGCGGGATATAGTGTAGAATTAAAACTTAAAGGAAAGATTTGTGAAAGGCTTGGAATCCCTAACCTTTATGACGAAAGTGATTCAAATACTAATTCTATTAAAGGTATTCGTGATATAAGAAAGACGCTAAAAACACATAATTTATTTACTTTATTAATATTTAGTGGGTTAAAAAATAAATTTGATAACGAAAAAGCAACAAATATAGATTTGGCAAAAGCAAATTCCTTGTTGTTTAATGCTTGGGATGAAAATGCGCGTTATAGGCCATGCGGACATATGCGTGACCGGGATGTAGAGAATTTAATTAACTTACTTTCCCACTCTAACGGACTACTCAAATGGATAGAGCAAAATTAGAAGAACTATTAAAACCTTTTCAAGACAGATGCAATGAAAAAGGGAAACCTATTCAGCATATATGTTTAGAAGAAGCTTACCCCGGTGATATTTCGACTTCATACATAGTTCAAATCAAGGTTGATTGGGTAGATGACATGAATTGTTCTGATGCACTCGACTTCCTATTCGATATTTTATGGGACACTACATCGGAGGAGACGAGGAAGAAAATTTTTTCTATTGAGGTTTTAGATAGTGTTAAAAATCTCCATAGCTGGCAGGAGAATTCCATATAATGACCGGTTCTATCAGGAAATTTCAAGAACTGTTTCGCTCCTTGATCCCATATGACCAAATTGCGTAACCTCAATATTACCTATACTCTTTTGCGCTTTCTACAAATCATAATCCAGCTGTAATTTTAACCAAAATTTAGGATCAGACCCAAATGCTTTAGACAAGCGAATGGCCATTTCAGAACTTATACCCTGATGTTCATTAAGAATGTTGGATAATGTTTTGGGAGTAATTCCCAGGCCTTCCGCTATTTCCCTGTTCGTTAATTTTCTCCCTGTATCTTCTTTTATCCCGTCAATTATATCGCGTATCATTGAACCGGGATGTGGTGGGCGCATACCTCTTTTTAACATAGTCACTTCTCTTTAATGATAGTCCAGATAATTCACATCACAGACCCATCCATTTGATAACCCATAACGTTATAGGTTATCAAATGAGCAGCACTATTCGGGATAAAGTTCACTTCGTTTGAAAGAACTTTACCTCCATCCGCCACCCAGCGCCCTATACAGCTCCACGACAGCGTTCAGTTTCTGCAATTGGGTAGTAATGATGCTGAGCTGGGTATTCAGGGCGTTTTGTTTGGCCGTGATCACTTCCAGGTAATTGGCCATTCCGTTTTCGAGAAGTTCTTCTGAAAATTCCTCTGACAGTTTGTACAAGCGATATTCCTCTGCCTTAAGGTCTATTTTACGGTCAGCTGCAGAAAAATTATACAAAGCATCTGACACTTCACGGCTGGCCGTGATCATGGCTTTCTGATACGCTAAGTAGGCCTGTTCCTGGCTGGCATCGGCTACTTCTTTCTGGGTTTTGAGGGCGCGCCGGTTGTACACGGGTTGGGCAAGGCCGGCTACGGCATTGGCAAATAAAGATTTCGGACTGAATAGTTCCGGGAAATCAATGCTCTGAAAACCGCCGGCTGCCGTAATTCTCAGGGCCGGATAAAAATTGCTACGGGCCACATTCACGTTTTCAAACGCTTTCACCAGGGCCATTTCGGCCGCTTGTACATCCGGACGGTTCTCCAGCAATTGGGCAGGAAACCCGGTTTGTACGTCTATCGCTAGATGCGCAGGATCAAAATTTCCACGAGCAATGTCACCCGGGTATTCACCGGTCAGCACACTGAGAATATTCTCGTTGAGCTTGATGGCATTTTCAGTGTCAATCAGTAACGACCGCGCATTGACCAGGATGGCTTCGGTTTGGATAACCGCCACTTCACTCACAATGCCCGCCTCTTTTAAGGCTTGGTTGGTCTCTACGGCTTCTTCCCGGTTCCGGATGGTTTCTTCCAGCACTTTTTTCTGTTCATCCAGGGCCGCCAGGGCAAAGTAGGTATTCGCTACCGAAGCGATGATCTGGGTAGAAACCGCCTGGTGGGCATGAATGCTCCGCAGGTAGTCGGCTACGAAACCTCGTTTGGTACTCCGTATTTTTCCCCAGATGTCGGCTTCCCAGGCTAAATTCCCGGTAATGTCAAATTGGGTCAGGGTTTGGCTACCCGTGATGCGGCCAAACTGGGTATTGGCTGAGGTCTTCGTAAATGTAAAATTCGGTCCCAGGGTAAATGTAGGGAAATGCCCCGCTTTGCCTTGTTTCATGTAAGACTCTGCCATCGCCACGCTCTGGAGGGCCGTCCGGATATCCAGGTTATTTCGGAGGGCCTTCTCAATGTAGGCGTTCAATTGTTTGTCCTGGAAGAAGGTTCTCCAGGAAACCGTAGCCAAACTGGCGCTGTCGGTCACGGAGGCCTCCACTTTATAGGTTTCCGCCACCGGTAGTTCCGGCCGTTTATAATCTTTCGCTACAAAACACGATTGCAGCAAAAGGGCCATCAGCAGTATCGAATAATTCTTCATTTGTATAAAAATTTAGCCTTCAGCTATCAGCAGTCAGCTGGGCGGAGGGCCGCCCCGCGACACTTCGCTTATTCATTGGGGGGCGCCTAGCCGGCGGTCGGGCGACGCTTCGCTGGTGTGCCGGTTTTCTGATAGTGGTACGCCACCCGGCTGATAGCTGATAGCTCATGGCTATTTCATCTGTATATATTTTAGCTAATGTCTAACCTCTGTCACTTTAACTTTACTTTTTCCTGCAAGCTCTGGAAGACCACAAAGAGCACAGGGATAATAAATACCCCGATGACGGTACCTATCAGCAGGCCGAATGCAGCGCCGGTACCCACAGAGCGGTTCCCAATGTACCCCACTCCCGAGGCAAACACCAGAGGCATCAGTCCCAGGATAAACGCAAAGGACGTCATCAGGATAGGGCGCAGACGGGAAATGGCCCCACCAATGGCTGCCTGGGCAATAGATTCTCCGTGCTTGCGGCGCTGGATCGCAAATTCCACAATCAGGATGGCGTTTTTGGCCAGCAGGCCCACCAGCATAACCAGCGCAATCTGGAAATAGATATTGTTTTCCAGTCCCGCCAGCTTCTGAGAAAGGTACGCCCCCATAATACCTGCCGGCAGGGAAAGAATCACCGAAAACGGCAGGATATAACTTTCGTACTGTGCCGAAAGAATAAAATAAACGAATACCACACAGAGAATAAAGATCATCAGGGTCTGTGATCCGGCTTTGAGTTCTTCCCGTGTGAGGCCGGTAAAGTCTACACCAAAATCCTGGCTGAGTTCCGTGGCGGCCACTTCGTTGATGGCCCGTATGGCATCTCCACTGGAATACCCGGGATTGGTGGCCCCGGAAATATTGGCCGAGGTAAAGAGGTTAAAGCGGGTTACCGACTGCGGACCGTACACTCTCTCCAGGGTCACAAACTGGCTGATAGGCGCCATCTGTCCGCTGGCAGTACTTACATAAATGCTGTTCAGGGAAGATTCGTCGCGGCGATTTTCCGGCAGGGCCTGGATCATTACCCGGTATTGTTTCCCGAATCGCACAAAATCGGCCGCGTAAATTCCCCCGATATACCCTTGCAGGGCGGAAAGAATACCGCTTACGGTTACTCCTGAGCGCTTCGCCCTTTCCACATCCAGTTTGATTTCGTACTGGGCGTAATTGGTATTGAGCGAGGTCTGGGCATACTGCACTTCAGGCCTTTGGGTGAGTTCCTGTAGGAAACCCTGGGTTACTTCATCCAACCGTTTCAGTTCACCACCTGAGCGGTCGAGGAGTTTCAGCTCAAAACCTGCAGAAGCCCCGAAACCCGGAATACTGGGGGGTTGGAAGAACGCCATTTTGGCATCTTTGAATTCCCGTCCTGCCAGCGCAAACAATTCGCGGATAATGGCGTCAATGGCCGTTTCCGATGTGGTCCGGTCTTTAAAGCCGTCCAGTTTGATCAGCAGCATGCCGTGGTTGGCGCCGGCGCCGGAGATAAAGTTATTGCCGGTAATGGTAGTTACATTCTGAATGCCCTTGATCTGCATGGCTTTCTTCTCAAAGTCTTGCAGCAGGTAATACACCCTGTCGGTAGAAGCGCCCGGCGGCAGTTCCACGTTACCAAAGAGAAAGCCCCGGTCTTCGTTAGGTACAAAACCGGAAGGCATGGTTTTGTTGGAAAGGAAAACGCCTCCGAGACAAAGCAACAGAATCAGGGCGGTTACCCACTTGTGCTTAAACAGGAAACCGAAGGCCTGTCCGTATTTGCGGGTGATGGTATTGAATCCCGTATTAAACGCGGTAAAGAAACGCTGTAAAAACCCTTTTTGGTGATTTTCTTCGTGAGGTTTCAGGAAGAGCGCACACAGGGCGGGGCTCAGGGTAAGGGCATTGACCGCGGAGATGACAATCGCCACAATCAGGGTGATCCCGAACTGTTTGTAGAATACGCCGGTAGGTCCGCTAATAAACGTTACCGGGATAAACACGGCTGCCATCACCAGGGTAATCGAGACAATGGCCGTGGAGATCTCCCCCATGGCGCTGATAGACGCTTCTTTCGCTTCCATGCCTGTGGTTTCCATTTTCGCGTGGATGGCCTCTACCACCACAATGGCATCATCTACCACAATGCCTATGGCCAGCACCAGCGCAAACAGGGTCAGCAGGTTCAGTGAAAAGCCGAACAGGGTCAGGAAAAAGAAAGTACCGATGATAGACACGGGTACGGCAATCAAAGGCACAATGGTAGAACGAATATCCTGGAGAAAGATAAACACCACCGCAAAAACCAGCAAGAAGGCTTCTATGAGGGTACTCACTACCTTAGCGATGGAGGCGTCCAAAAATTCGTTCGTATCAAAGTTGATAAGGTAGTTCAAGCCTTCGGGCAGCTGGGCGCCAATCTTCTCCAGTTCGGCTTTCAGGTCATTGTTGATTTGCTGGGCGTTAGAACCCGGGGTCTGGTATACTGCAATGGTGGTAGAGGGCTGTCCGTTCAGCTCTCCGTGCCCCGAATAAGACAAGGAGCCCAATTCTATTTTCGCCACATCTTTCAGGTAAAGTACCTGTCCGCCGGCCAGGGCCTTGACCACAATATTTTCGTATTGCTCTTCGGTACGGTATTTTCCTCCGTATTTCAGAATGTACTGGAAAGAGGCGCCGTCGTTTTCTCCGAATTGTCCCGCGGCTGCTTCCAGGCTTTGTTCGTTAATGGCCTGTGAAATATGGGAAGGAATCAGTCCGTAGGTGGCCATTTTCACCGGGTCGAGCCAGATCCGCATGGAGTACACTTTTTGTCCGAAGGCGGTGGCGTCTCCTACCCCATTCACCCGTTTTAATACGGGTATTACATTGATATTCAGATAATTTTGAATATAGGTAGCATCGTATTCCGGGTTGGAGGAATAGAAAGAAAGAAACATCAGGGCGCTGGTCTGCTGTTTCTGGGTGGTCACGCCGGAGCGGGTTACTTCTGCGGGCAGCAGGGGCGTGGCTCTCGACACCCGGTTTTGCACGTTTACCGTGGCGATATCGGGGTCTATGCCCTGTTTAAAAATCACCTGTATGCTGGCCGAGCCGTTGTTGGAGGCCGTAGAGGCGATATAATCCATGCCTTCTACCCCGTTAATCTGCTCTTCTATGGGTACAATCACACTTTCCAGCACGGTCTGGGCGTTTGCACCGGGGTAGTTGGCCATCACCTGAACGGTGGGCGGGGCAATCTCGGGATATTGGGATACCGGTAAAGTGTACAGTCCAAGTACCCCCAATATGACAATCAAAACAGAAATAACCGATGAAAATACCGGTCTTTCTATGAAAGTTTTAAACATGATTTAAAATACGGGTTTGAGTGCGTTTAAAAGTTGATCCAGGTCTTGCTTTTGGGGTTTCACCGCCGTTTTGTCGCGGAGGTTGGCGGTACCCTGGGTCACCACCAGGTCGCCCGGCTTCACGCCTCCCCCGGCCACTACCAGGTTCTGGGTACGGTCGGTGATGCTCACCCTTACCATTTGGGCGGTATCGCGGGCCACGGTGTATACGTAGAAGTTTCCCTGACGCTCAAAAAGCGACATTTCAGGAAAAACCACGGCGTTTTCATATACTTTCGGGATCCTGACTTTCCCCGAGTTTCCGTTGCTGAGCAGGCCGGAAGCGTTGGTGAAAGTTACGCGGAAGCGGATGCTCCCCGTGGAGGGGTCAATCTGCCCGGTAACGGCCTGCACCCGGCCTTTCTCCGGGTAGGGCTGTCCGTTGGCCAGTAGCAGGTCTACTTCCGGTATATTCTTCAGTTTTTCTTTTACGGTGGTCCCGGGCGTTCTTTCCAGGAAGTCGAGGTACTCCTTTTCGTTCATGGAAAAATAGGCATAGACCGAGCTGGTTTCCGATACCGTAGTTAAGGGGGTGGCGTCGGAGGGGCCCACCAGGCTTCCCTCACGGAGGGGAAGGGCGCCCACTACCCCTCTGATCGGACTCCTCACGATAGAGAAATTGATGTTTTCACGTATGCCTTTGAGGGTGGCGCTGGCCTGGCTTTTCGCGGCCACGGCCTGGGCGTATGCCGCCTGGGCGCGGTTCAGGTTGGCTTTGGCGGTTTCCAGCTGCACGGCGCCAATGATGTTCCGGGCTACCAGGGGAGTCAGCTTATTGACTTCCACTTCGGCGGCTTTGACGGCGGCGTCAGCGGCCACAATTCCGGCTTCGCTGGCGGTGACGGCCGCTTCAGCGGCATCGGCATTCTGGGTCAGAATGTTCGTTTCCAATTGAAACAGGGGGGTGCCGGCACTCACTGATTGTCCTTCGTCTACATATACTTTCCGGATATACCCCTGGATTTTGGCCCGTACATCGTTGTTGTTGATTCCCTGGATGGTCACCGGAAATTCATCGTAGCCCGTCACCGTTTTCTGGGCGACTTCTACTACCGGGTATTCAGAGATTGGAGGAGCTTGCTGTTGGTTTTTTGACTGGCAGGAAAAAAGGGCGCCGAGCGCCACTAAGGGGATTATTTTTTTCATTTCAAAAATATTTAGCGAAACTCTTCATGCCATCAGATTGATTCGGTCTGGGCTGGAAGAACTCCGCTTGTTAAAGGTTTGTAATGGTTTTTATTGATACATATAAAGTCAAACGCAAATCGGCACTTAAAAATTCGCTTGTCTTTCCTGTCTAGTCGGCGGGAAGCCGTAATCGGCCGATCTTGTCCCTCTTTTTATCGATTTTGGGCCTGCCATGTTCCCTTCCACGGCATTCTTATGTACACCCCGCCTAAAGTCTATCCCTCTAACCACGCAGCAGCCCCATCTAACATCTAATAGCTCACAGCTCATAGCTCATAGCTCACAGCTCTTTGCTTAATATCCCCCATTATCACCATAAGTCAAAAAATACGTTTATTTTTGCACTTTAATTGCTTTTAAATGACTTACGCTACCACCGAAATCACCAGTGCAGAGATTCTTTCCGACAATCCCGTTCATCAACGGTTATATTTTCCATACGAGGAAGCCGCAAAGATCATCCGCGGCAAGGTGCTGGAGCTGGGCTGTGGCTGGGGCCGCGGAGTAGAAAAACTGATAGGCGCCTGCGATCATTTCACCGGCCTCGATAAGAATGAGCCCCTGATCCGGGCTTTGCAGGAAAAATACCCGGACCAGTATTTCAATACGGTGGACCTCCCCTACCTCACGGAATTCGAAGATAACACCTTTGACTTTGTGGTGACTTTTCAGGTCATTGAGCATATTCAAGACGATCGTAAATTTCTGGAAGAAGCCCGGAGGGTGCTGAAACCCGGAGGGAAGATCCTCCTCACTACCGTAAACAAGGACTATTCTTTGAGCCGTAACCCCTGGCATATCCGGGAATACCGCACCGAAGAGCTGAAAAATCTCATGCGGGAATACTTCCCGCACCTGGAGGCCAAAGGCGTGGGCGGAAATGAAAAGGTTTGGGCCTACTACGAACAAAACAAGGCATCGGTAAGAAAGATTATGCGTTGGGACTTCCTCGACCTCCAGCACCGTCTGCCCGCCTGGATGCTGCGTATCCCCTACGAAATCCTCAACCGGTTCAACCGCAACCAACTCCTGGCCGAACCGGGCAGCCTCGCCGCAGAAATCAACTGGGACGATCATTTCCTGAGCGATGAGCCGGAGAAGTGTATAGATTATTTTTTTGTGGGGAGGAAGGAGTAGGGAGTAGGGAGTAGGGAGTAGGGAGTAGGGAGTAGGGAGTAGGGAGTATAGAGTAGGGAGTATAGAGTAGGGAGTATAGAGTAGGGAGTATAGAGTA
>CAYRGN010000039.1:0-35614 GCA_964423865.1 uncultured Lacihabitans sp. | reverse complement strand
CAAATAGTATTAAACAGGTGGCAATAAAACAAAATTAAATTTTTAAACATGCTCTTAAATCTTTTGAAACATGGACGATCAACCTCAAACAAACCAGAACCCACCGCCTGCCCAGACCGTAATCATTATGGGTTCAAATAAGAAAAGTATGGGTCTTGCAATAATCTTGGCCTTATTCTTTGGCCCTCTTGGTCTACTCTATTCTTCTGTAACCGGAGGCATTGTAATGCTTGTCGTTAGTGGCATTGTCGCTTTTTTCACCTTAGGATTCGGCTTATTACTAACATTCCCGATATGTGTCATTTGGGCTGCCATTGCCGTCAATGATTCGAATAAAAGTACTTCTTAAAAATGCCGGAAGTATATTATTTCCGGTTATAACTTTATCAGGAGGAAGGCTGCGGAACCAAGTTAGCTAATAGAATCTTTTCTATTTCTCTTAGCTACAAAATCTATAAGTTTTAATAAAAATATTCATTTATAAAATGTACCACCATGAAAAAATCATTACTACTCCTCTGTTGTCTGCTCCTGTCTATTAGTGCAGTATCACAAACTGTAAAGGCTGATGTGATTATTAAAAGAGATAACACAAAAATGGAGGTGATTATTCAGGAAATAAATAACTCCACTATTAAATACACCCGTCTTTCTAGCCCAACAAGACCTGTTTTTACGATTGAGAAATCGGAGGTAGTTTCAATCCTTTATGCCAATGGTGAAGTCGATAGTTTTGAAAACATTTTACCCAATATAGATTTACAGCTTGCTCTATCTGCTGTACCCAAAAACCTCTTTGAGGAGAGGATACGATGGGAGAGTGATAGAGAGTTAAAAAAAATGTATATTCTTGAAAAAAGTCATATTAAAAATAGAATAGTCTCAGGAAGTATTTTCATGGGATTAAGCGGAATTGGAGTCTCGACTGCTATTGGATTAAGTCCTAGTCCAAATTACTACTTTAATCCGAATGTAGCGCTATTAGGAACATTTGTTTTTGGCACAATAGGTGCTTTAAAGTTTATAAATCTCAAAAAACATCAATCCAGAAAGAAAGCAATTGAGGAGGAGTTTTTGAGAAGAACTATTGACCCCAAGTCCTTCACGTTTCAAATTCAGACAAGATATGACCCTTTATTACATGCTCCAACGATAACACTCCGAGCGAGATTTTAATACTAGCGCAAAGCTGATATAGTATATCCGTACAGAAAGTTGGGTCGAGGAACTGAGGGTGAAAGACATAAACCTTCCTACCCATTTACACCCTTTTCCCTCTTTCTATCCAAAACACAGGTTCTCTGCCTTTTTGGAATAGCGACAAAATCTGACACTGTTGTGGGCGTAGCTCACGTAATTTATCCGTTTGATGAGGCCGAGAGTCTTCCAATTCTTTATAATTGGGGGCTTTCTCATTTACTCTTTGGAATGCAATAGCCATTCCTTCAGTAAAATATTCCAGAAAAGAAGTAACATCCGCTTCAGCTCTTCCCAAATAGTAGTTATGGCTACCGTCAGTGCATTATGATATCCTTGAAAATGTCTTTAAGGTGCAAATAAGGTGTTATTAATCTGCAAAAAGACAGATAACTTAAGATACTTCAAAATGAGTTTCTCCTTGACTTTCACACTCACATTGTATATCATTGTAATACTGAATATAAATTGCGTGACGTATAGGCACGTTAGCATATAAAAAACAATAGAAAATGGGTAAAAGTACGGGTCTGCAATCCCCCGGTTTACGTTTCCGGGAGGCCATGCGAAAAGAAAACCCGCTACAGATTGTAGGGGCCATTAACGCTAACCACGCCTTATTGGCCCAGCAGGCCGGGTTTAACGCCATTTATCTCTCGGGAGGCGGAGTTGCAGCAGGCTCTTTAGGCGTGCCAGACCTCGGGATTACCACCCTGGAAGATGTGCTGATCGATATTCAACGCATCACCAACGTCTGCGATCTGCCCTTACTGGTGGATGTAGACACCGGGTTCGGCCCTTCGGCCTTTAACGTGGCCCGAACCGTAAAATCACTCATTAAGGCCGGAGCCGCAGCCCTCCACATTGAAGACCAGGTAGGGGCCAAACGCTGCGGACATCGCCCGGGCAAAGAGGTGGTGAGCCTTGAAGAAATGACCGACCGCCTGAAAGCCGCCGCTGACGCACGTACCGACGAACACTTTGTGATCGGTGCCCGAACCGATGCTTTTGCAGGCGAAGGACTGGAAAAAACCCTGGAAAGGGCAGTGGCCTATAAGAACGCCGGAGCCGATTTTATCTTTGCCGAGGCCGTGCCGGATCTGAGCTTTTATCAACGGTTCGTGGAGACTACAGGCATCCCGGTATTGGCCAATATCACCGAATTCGGGATGATTCCCATGTACACGGTTAACGAGCTGAAAGCGGCGGGAGTAGGACTGATCCTTTACCCGCTCTCGGCTTTCCGGGCCGCCAACAAAGCCGCCCAAAACGTGTTTGAACACATCCGGCAAGACGGTACCCAGTCGCAGGTACTGCACACCATGCAAACCCGGGAAGAACTGTACCAAAGCATAGGTTATTACACCTACGAAGAAAAACTGGACAACCTTTTTAAAAAAGAAAAAAATGGCTGAAGAAACGTTTAAACCCAAAAAAAGCGTGGCGCTTTCCGGAGTAGCCGCCGGCAATACGGCCCTTTGCAGCGTAGGAAAAAGCGGAAACGACCTCCACTACCGGGGATACAACATCCTGGACCTGGCCGAAAAAGCAGAGTTTGAAGAGACGGCCTATCTGCTGATTCACGGGATATTGCCCACCATAGCCCAACTGAAAGCCTATAAAGCCCGCCTCAAAAGCCTGAGAGGCTTACCCCAGTCCCTGAAAAACGTATTGAAAAACCTGCCTGCCGCCGCACACCCCATGGATGTACTGAGAACCACCGCCTCGGTCTTAGGTACCCTCCAGCCGGAAAAAGACGACCATAACGATGCCGGAGCCCGGGATATTGCCGATAAATTACTGGCTTCTTTCAGCTCGGCCCTCCTGTATTGGTACCATTACACCCATAACGGCCGGGAAATTGAAGTGGAAACCGACGACGACACCATCGGAGGGCATTTCCTGCACCTGCTGCACGAACAAAAACCTTCAGATTCCTGGGTAAGGGCCATGCAGATTTCCCTGAATCTCTACGCCGAACACGAATTTAATGCGTCTACCTTTACCGGCCGGGTGATTGCCGGAACAGGATCAGACATCTACTCCTCCGTAACCGGGGCCATCGGCGCCCTACGCGGACCCAAGCACGGAGGCGCTAACGAAGTGGCCTTTGATATCCAGAGCCGCTACTTCTCCCCGGAGGAAGCCGAAACCGACATCCGCGAGCGCCTGGACCGAAAAGAGGTGATTATCGGTTTCGGACACCCCGTTTATACGATATCCGACCCCCGGAATGCCGTAATTAAACAGGTCGCGAAAGAGCTATCCGACGAAGCCGGAAATACCCTTCTGTATTCCATAGCGGAACGACTGGAAACCGTGATGTGGAACGAAAAGAAGATGTTCCCCAACCTCGACTGGTTTTCTGCGGTATCCTATCATATCATGGGCATTCCGACCCTGATGTTCACGCCCCTTTTTGTGATTTCGAGAGTCACAGGTTGGAGCGCACACGTGATTGAACAGCGCCAGGACGGTAAAATCATCCGGCCCAGCGCCAACTACACCGGCCCGGAAAACCGGGAATTTATTCCCCTTGAAAAAAGATAAACAGTTGACAATGGACAGTTGACAATGGACAATTGACAATTTTAAAGAGCTTTTATGAAGGAGAATACGATTAAGCAAAAATCATTTGAATTTGCTTTGAGAATTGTAAACCTCTCAAAACATTTGGTCGATGAGAAAAGAGAATTTGTAATAAGCAAACAGTTGATTAGGTGTGGTACAGCCATTGGAGCTTTGGTTAGAGAAGCAGAACAGGCTGAAAGCAGAAAGGATTTTATTCATAAACTTTCTATTAGTCTAAAGGAAGCAAACGAAACAGAATATTGGCTTGAACTTTTACACATGTCAGATTATTTGAATGAAAAGGAGTTCAGTTCCATCTTATCTGACCTAAAACAATTATTGAAATTATTAACAGCCATTATCAAAACTTCAAAAATTAAATCATAACCCAAATTGTCAATTGTCAACTGTCAATTGTCAATTGTCAACTAAATAACTATCTACAAATGAGTTACACTTCAAATGAACGGCCGCAACCCGACCAGGTACTTGCTGACATCGCGGATTACGTTTTAAATTACGAAATTACCAGCGACCTGGCCTGGAAAACGGCCCATTATTGTCTTTTAGACACGTTGGGCTGCGGACTGGAAGCCCTGACTTACCCCGCTTGCACCAAGTTGCTGGGTCCGGTAGTGAAGGGAACCGTAGTGCCGAACGGCGCCAAAGTGCCGGGAACCCAGTTCCAACTCGACCCCATACAGGCGGCATTCAATATCGGTGCCATTATCCGCTGGCTCGATTTTAACGACACCTGGCTGGCCGCGGAATGGGGCCACCCCTCCGATAACCTGGGTGGAATCCTGGCTACCGCCGACTGGCTTTCCCGAACCCGTATTTCCGAAGGAAAAGCCCCCCTCAAAATGAAACAGGTACTGGAAGCCATGGTCATGGCCCATGAAATACAAGGAGTAATGGCCCTGGAAAATTCTTTCAATAAAGTGGGCCTCGACCACGTACTGCTGGTAAAACTGGCCTCTACTGCCGTAGTCGGAAAACTGATCGGCCTGAATCGCGACGAGCTGATCAATGCCGTTTCCCTGGCGTTTGTAGACGGACAGTCGTTACGTACCTATCGCCATGCCCCCAACACCGGAAGCCGGAAGTCGTGGGCCGCGGGCGACGCCACCGCCCGCGCCGTACGTCTGGCCCTCATGGCCCAAACCGGCGAAATGGGCTACCCCTCCGTACTGACCGCCAAAACCTGGGGATTCTACGATGTCTCTTTCAAAGGAAACGCATTCCGCTTCCAGCGCGACTACGGCTCTTACGTGATGGAAAATGTGCTGTTCAAAATTTCTTTCCCTGCCGAATTCCACTCCCAAACCGCTGTGGAAGCCGCCATGACCCTGCATCACCTGTTAAAAGATGCAGGAAGAAGTGCCGAAGACATCCGGAAAATCACCATCCGTACACACGAAGCCGCCATACGCATCATTGACAAGAAAGGCCCCCTGAATAACCCGGCCGACCGCGACCACTGCCTCCAGTATATGGTGGCGGTACCCCTCATTTACGGCAGACTCACGGCCGCGGATTACGAAGACAATGTGGCCTCTGACCCACGAATAGACGTACTGCGCGATAAAATGGAATGTGTGGAAGACGTACAGTTTACCCGGGATTACCACGATCCCGAAAAACGCTCAATAGCCAATGCCCTTACCGTAGAACTGAACGACGGCACCGTTTTAGATGAAATAGTAGTAGAATACCCCATCGGCCATAAACGCCGCCGCGAAGAAGGGATTCCGGAGCTGATCAAAAAATACAAAATCAACCTGGCCCGTATTTTCCCCGAAAAACAGCAGCGCAACATACTCGAAAATACGCTGGAGTACAACCAACTCATCGGGCTGGACGTGAACGAATTTATGGATTTACTTGTTATTTAGACATTAGGGGCGGGTTTTACCTGCCCCCTTAAAGTCTTTTTGCCAATTCAAGCGCTGTTTCCGGCTCATCGGTAGTCAAATAATCGATCCCCTGTTTCAGTAGCGACTCCATCATTTCGGCCTTATTGACCGTCCAGGCATTAGTGCTGAGGCCCAGCGCTTTTGCGTTCTGCAACCACCCTGCATTTTTCTCAAAAACCGAAAAATGGTAGTCTAAGCCGGGTACCCCAGCCGTATGTAAAACCTCCGGCGACTTGTCTCCGGTAAGGTATTGTACGCTCGCCTTCTTGTCTATGGCCACCAGTTTTTGTACCGCCTCATAACTGAAGCTGATAAAAACCGTGCGTTTCAACACCTTGTATTTTTGGGCCATCTTATACGTGGCCTCCGCAATCTCCGCCGAGCGCACACCGCCGGAAGGAGAAGGCTTCACTTCGGCAAACAGTACGGTATTCGGATATTTCACGGCCATTTTGAAAAAGTCTTCCAGCAACGGAAGATCTTCCCCGTTCTTCAGCTTGGTTTTATTGAGTTCATCGTAAGTGAACGCCTCAATCTTCGACCCAAAATAATCCGTATCATGATTAATCACCAACACCCCGTCTTTCGTCATATTGATATCAAATTCGCTACCGCCGCATTTCATTTCCAAAGCGTGTTTCAGCGACTCCAGGGAGTTTTGGGGAGCGCCCGTATTTTTCCATGCCCCGCGATGGGCTACTATCTTGTTTTGGGCAAAGCCCGGTGATAACATCATCATGAATAACAGGAAAGAAAGAATTCGCATAGCCATTTAATTTTAACGCTTAAAGATAGAAGAAGGATACCGGATTATCCGCAAAATACCGGTAAAATGTATATTACTTTTCCTGATCTGCGCCGGAATAATTATGGGGGCCGAGACATACAAAATCAAAGGATTTTACTATTTTTGCTGATTCTCATTCAAGAACACGTTATCAGCTAAGAAAATGAAGTTTATCGTTTCAAGTTCAGAACTTTTAAAAAACCTTTCCTATATAAGCGGGGTGATTGCCCCCAATCCGATCGTTCCTATATTAGAGAATTTCCTTTTTGAACTCGATAAAGGCAAGCTGGTAGTGACGGCCTCCGATATGCAAACTGTGATGGTAGCCGAGCTGGAGGTGACCTCTTCCGATTCCGCTTCTATCGCTATCCCGGCCCGGCTTTTTATGGACACCCTGAAAAGCCTCCCCGAGCAACCCCTCACAATCCATATCAATACCGATACTTTCGGCCTGGAGATCATCACTTCTACAGGACGTTTCAAAATAGCGGGTGAAAACCCAATGGATTTCCCCCGCCCTCCCCAGGTAAACCGGAACTTTAATATTGAACTCGATTCCGATGTGCTGGCCGCCGCCATTAACAATACCCTGTTTGCAACCAGCACAGACGACCTCCGTCCGGCCATGACCGGGGTTTTCATTGATATTCAAAGCGACAATACCACCTTTGTAGCTACTGACGGGCATCGCCTGATCCGGTACAAAAGAACGGATATACAGTCGTCTACCGAAAACCGCCTGATTCTGCCCCGGAAGGCGCTTAACCTGATCAAAACCTCTTTGCCTTCCGAAACGGTTCCGGTCATCACGGAATTCAGCAGTTCCAACGCGTTTTTTAGTTTTGGAAATATTAAGCTGATCTGCCGCCTGATTGATGAGCGGTATCCCGATTATGACAATGTGATTCCCAAGGCCAATCCGTATAAACTGATTGTAGAGCGGGCCACTTTCCTGGCCACCCTGAAAAGGATCTCCATCTTCTCCAATAAAACTACCCACCAGATCCGCCTGAAAATGGAAGCCAATGAGCTGACCATTTCCGCAGAAGACCTGGATTATTCGAACGAGGCTGTAGAGAAAATTGCCTGCGAGTTTGATGGCGAAACCCTGGAAATCGGGTTCAATGCGAAATTCCTTTCGGAAATGCTGAGCAACCTCTCGTCTTCTACCGTGATGATGGAGCTTTCTCAGCCCAACCGCGCCGGGTTAATCGTACCTACCTCCAAGCAGGAAAACGAAGATATCCTGATGCTGGTAATGCCGGTGATGCTGAATTCTTACTCTTAAGGAAGTCTGGCGTTGATCAGAAGGAGATGTAGTGAGTAGTGAGTAGTGAGTAGTGAGTAGTGAGTAGTGAGTAGTGAGCAGTGAGCTAACAGGAAGGTGGCTTGTACATGACTGTCAAAGGTATCGCGCGCACCAGGCGGTGGAAAGCGCTGATAATAGCTGATTTCTGATAGCTGAAGGCTGACAGCTGACAGCTTAAATATTATCCCAATGAAAAACCTCTTCTTCCTGGCCCTGCTGGCCATCAGCTCACTTACTTACGGACAAAAGAGCCGGCTGCTTGCCGGACACGGCAATGTATTTTTCGAAAACGGTCAACCGGCCCAGCTCCGGGGCATCAGCCTTTCCTGGAGCATCTGGGGCGGCGCCAAATACTACAACCCCTCGGTAGTAGACGAGCTGGCAGACGCCTTCAAATGCAATGTCATTCGGGTATCTATGGCCGTGGAGCCCCCGGAAGGCTACCTTCATGACCCCGAACTTCAGTGGAACCGTATCACACCCGTTATTGACCGCGCCCTGGAACGTGGGGTATATGTCATTATGGACTGGCACGACCACCATGCCGATAAAAATGCAAAGGAAGCCGTGGCTTTTTTCGACCGCTTCTCGGCGAAATACGCACATAGCCCCCTTGTAGTGTATGAAATATGGAATGAACCCGAGCGTATCGACTGGAAGATTATCAAAACCTATGCCGAAACCGTCATTCCCGTGATCCGTAAAAACGACCCCCATAACCTGATTGTGGTCGGTTCATCTTCCTGGGACCAGGACATTGATATCGTGACGAAAGACCCGCTCACCGGCTTTTCCAACATTGCCTACTCCTTTCATTTTTACGCCAGCGAACCCCACCACCAGGAGAATTTAAGAAACCGGGCCACCGGCGCCATTGAATCCGGACTGCCCGTATTCGTCACCGAATGGGGCGTAGGAGAAGCCAATGGAGACGGTGTATTCGACCTGGGGAAAAACAAAGCCTGGCTCGACTGGATGGAGAAATACCAACTCAGCTGGGCGAACTGGAACGTGACCGACAAAAAAGAAACGACCGCCCTGCTCCAACCGGGCGCGCCGGCCAACGGAAAATGGAAGAAAAAACATCTTACACCGGCCGGACAATACATTAAAAAACACCTGCGCCGACTTAACCGCTGATTTGCACCCCGAAAAAAAATCGCCTAATTTCGCTCTGAAAATACCGCCGGAACCGGGAACGAACAAGAAGCCATTAGAATCTAATGTCTAACAGCTAATTTCTAATATCTAACATCTTAAACATAATGAAAAATCTCCTGACAATCGTATTCATCTTTGGTCTGACTGCCGCCAGCGGTCAGTCGATCACCAAACTCTGGCAAACCGACACCACCCTGGCTACGCCGGAAAGCGTGCTGTCTGTAGGCAATCAACTTTACGTAAGCCTGATAGACGGCGGGGGCTGGGACGCCGACGGCAAAGGCGGCATCGGCATCGTGGATAAAAACGGCAAAATTGTCAACGCATCCTGGGTCACCGGCCTGAACGCACCCAAAGGAATGGCCCTGGTGAAAGGCGTGCTGTATGCAGCGGATATCACCGAGGTAGTTTCCGTTGATTTCAAAACCGGAAACATTCTGAAAAAGGAAAAGATAGAAGGCGCCGCAGGCTTAAATGACATTACGGCAGACGAACAAGGCACCGTTTATATTTCTGACTCCCGAACCGGCAAGGTACATGCCTATGCGAACGGCAAGGCCCGGGTATACCTCGAAAACCTGAAAGACATTAACGGGCTAAAATGGCATAACCGCAAACTTTACCTGACCGCCAACAGCGCGTTTATAGAATACGACCCGAAAACCGGCACTCAACGTGAAATATGTAAACTGGAAAACGGTGGCGATGGCGTAGAACCTTATAAAGACGGCTTCTTTGTAACGGCCTGGTCGGGTTACCTCTATCATGTAGACGCGCAAGGTAACCGCAAAACCCTAAGGGAAACACACCAGACCAACAAATTCAAAACAGCGGACATCGGTCTGGATCCGAAAAAGGGGATTCTCTATATACCTACCTTCTTCGGAAATACGGTGGAAGCGTGGAAGATCAAATAAACGAAAACGACACAGACCGCTATGATCATTGCATAAATCATAGCGGTCTGTGTCATCCTGACTTCTATCTATCTTACTGAAGTCTTGCCCATGTTCCTGCTGCTATCCAGTCGTTACCGGTTTCCACCGCCCCTTTGAAATTTCCTCCGGTGAAGAAAGACCCGAGGGTGGTAGGGTTGATGGCTCCCGTAGCTGTAGTGCCTACATAGCCGTTCATATACGAAGGCTTATCTTCTGCGCTAACGGTTACGGTGGTCTTGAAGAAGGCACTTTCTACCAGTGTAGCCAGTGAAGATTTAAACGCATTTGGACCGTAAAGATCCGAATTAGTGAAGATCAGCTTACCGTCAAGGGCATTTCCTACGGTTATATCATGCTCAATATTCACTCCGTTATTGAATCCGTAAACCACAAAGTTATACAGCTTACCCCCTGTACCGGCACGCAGTTTCAGTCCAATGGTCTTTCCTTTATCGGCATCGGTGGCAGCGTCGGGGTTATCATTGGTTTTTGCCTCTCTTGAACCTACCAGTGTAACATTGGAAATGGTAGGAGAAGAAAGCGGAGAAAGGCCATTGTTATCGCCGTTGTTATCTGCTTCAATACCTCTGTCGGCTACGTCATTCCCCTGAATACCTACCAGGTACTGGGCATTTCCTGACCATCCGTACGTCCAGTCGAACAGGTCATCCTGTGCACCGTTTACAAAGGCATATTTAATGTTGACGGTACCTCCGAAGAACTCGATCCCGTCATCTGCTCCTTTATATACAGCCAGGTATTCTAAAGTAGTACCGTTACCCACGCCTTCAAAAGTAAAGCCGTTATGCTCCTTAGAGGCATCCTGCTTCTTGCCGGTATATTCTACCCGCACATACTTCAGTGTACCGGAGTTATCGGCTGCATCGGTACCGCCGTATACGACACCCGCACCCATCTCTGAAGGTGCTGTTCCGCCCTGTGGGTTAATGGGTGCCTTACCGCAAAGAATGATCCCGCCCCAGTCCTGCGGTGCAGGAGTAGCCGAGTTGGAAGTAAATACAATAGGGGCAGTAGCCGTACCCACTGCTTCGATTTTAGAGCCCGGCTCCACTAATAAGTAAGCGGTATTGGCAAAATCTGTTTTGCTGTTGGTAATGGCCTTTACAGTCACTCCTTCCTCAATTTTTAAAGTAGCTCCGTTGGTTACATGAACCCCGCCGCGCAACGTATACGAATTGCCCTTAGCAAGAATCGTATTTTTTGAGATGTCGCCCACTATCTCGGTACCGTCGGCCAGTTCACCTTCTCTGCCGACTGTTCCTCCCTTTTCATCTTTCTCACAGGCCATGAACGAAACCATTGCCAAAACTGAAAAAGCTAATCCTCTCAAATCCTTACGTTTCATAAAATTTAATTTTAGTTAATTCTCTGTTTATTTGTTAAAATGAATAACTCAGTGTTGTATTGACCGAAATTCCCTTCCGGATATTCATATATTCCAGGTCATTGGAAGGAAATTCCTGGTTGTACACGATGTTCGGATTAAGCAGGTTAGTGAATCCGAATTTCAACTCCATATTTCGGGAAAGGGTATTATTGATATTAAAATTCAGTGTATTCACCGGCATTTCGTAGATATCTCCCGTACCCTGGGCTCCCGCAATAAACAGGCGCTTTCCGAAAACATTATAGGTTAAGCTGAAACTGGTGGTACTTTTCTCTGACCAGTTGGTCTTATACATAATATCGGCATTGATCAGGTAAGGCGAAGCTCCGAAAAGCGGCCGCTTAAAGTTGGTAGGATAAAACGGTACTCCTTTCTGATCCAGTTTATCGGCATCAAATTCTACCTGGGTGTAGAGATAAGATCCGTTTAATCCCAGCGAGAAATCACGAAGCGCCTCTGCCCCAAGCAATGCACCCAGGTTTTTGTTCAGCTCTACCTCAATACCGGCTACTACTGCGCGGTCAGAATTCACGTAAGAAAACATGGGTTCTGAACCGTTCAGGCGTACCAACTCAATGGGATCTACCAGGCGTTTTCCGAAAACGGAGAAGGATATAATCTCACCGGGGTTAGGAAAAATATCGTAGCGCAGGTCCGCGTTGTAATTCGACCCGTTTTTCAGGTATTGATTGCCCTGGCGCTGGGCCGTACCGGCCGATTCATTGTAACGGAAAGGCGCTGCCTCGGTAAATAAGGGCCGGGAAATGGTCTTGCTTCCTGCCACAATCAGGTTAGAGTTTGGCGTAACCGCATATTTTAAGGTCACACTGGGCAAAAGGTCGTTTCCGTGGATGGTATTGTTCCGATAAGGCGCCGAAATCACGTCCCGGTCCAGCTTGTAATCGGTGCTTTGAATAGATTTTTCAAACCGCAATCCTGCGGTAAGATTCCACTTTTCACCCCAGATAAAATTAGTGCTGATATACGGCGCATAGATCTGCATTTCCGAACGGTAACGGTTTTGTTCATTCGGCACCTCTTTATACCTCCAGGTAGCGCTGTTTCCTACCCCTAACCGCGAGGGCAACAGAATTTCATCCAGCTCATCCAGCGTGAATAAGGTACGGATGCTTTTTACATCTGCATCGATCTGGCGCGCGTCAAATTTTCTTTTTTTATACCGGGCGTCAAATCCGAAATTGACTTCGTTAAAGATGCCTCCCGGCTTGATATGAGAGTTGATATGGGTAGCCATGTCATGATCGTGCAGGTCGGCAAAAAACCGGTTGAGATCCGTAATGCCGTTAGGCGAAAACTGGTACTGGGGTATTTCTCCGCCCCGCGACTCCACCATGATCTGCGCACGATCGGGGATACTTCCCACCGTCTTGGTGTAACCGGCCGCTCCCGAAAGGGTCCAGGTGTCGGTCAGCCGGTGGTTCACACTTACCTGCCCGGTAGCCAGGGTATTCTGGATCAGGGTATTTCTCCGGCCGTAAATGGGGCCCAGGTCCCAGTTCTCCCCGTAGTTGTCCTGTACGCCGTCGCGGGAGTCGTTCACGAAAAGACCGGTGAGCGATAGGTTGGTTTTCGGACTAGACTTCAGGTATAAGCTTAAAAGTGCCGAAGTATTGGTTTTGTAGAAGTAATCTTCCGTAGTAAAATCATAGATGGCATCCTGCTGGGCGTTAAACCAGGCCGATTTGCCGGGCTGATAAGCATATTCATTGCTGTTACTCACCGTAAGCAAGTAACCGAAGGTACGGTTATTACTCAGCAGGTAGCGGTTGCCTGAAGAGAATGCAATACCCGTATTTACCGGCGCCGTATAAACATGGGGGGAAAAAGGGGTTTTAAAGCCGGGATCCACATTATCATTAAAATAGGAATCATAGGCCCCGCTGCCGGCCACCATTTCGGGTATACGGCGCCCGTTCCGCGAGAAGCCCAGCAGGTCAGAAAATCCTCTTTTCTTTCCTAAGAACTCTTTGCCGGTGGAAATGGAATTATACCCCGCTGACAGAGCCAATTTGGTAAAGCCCTTTTCCGGGTAATCACGGGTTACGATGTCAATGGTTCCACCGGAAAAATCGCCGTAATACACGGGGTTATACGATTTCAGTACCTCAATATTCTTGACAATAGAGGTAGGAAAAATATCCAGGGGGATCAGCTTTACATCCGGATTAGTAGACGGGATAGGCAAACCGTTCAGCGTAGCATTATTGTAGCGGTCGCCCAGTCCTCTTACAAAAAGAGACTTATCTCCCACCATGGTGACGCCCACCACTTTCTTCAAACCCTCACCCACATTTCCGATTCCTTTCAGGCTCAGCTCTTCGGCACCTACTTTCTGAAGTACAAGGGAAGAAAGTTTCCGGTCGTTCATCAGGGCCAGGTTGCTGCCCCGGTCTACCCGCGCCGTCACCACCACTTCTTCCAGTAAGCCAAAGTCGGCCTGGAGCGCGATGCTCAGCTCAGTCATTTTGCCGGCTTCAATCTTTACTTCTTCTACTTTCAGTGATTTGTACCCGACATAAGAGACCGTAAAAGTGTGACTGCCTGCATTAAGGTCGGTGAATCTGAATTTGCCTTCCCCGTCTGTGGCAGTTCCTTTGTTCGCCCCTTCCGCGCGGATGGTCACGCCGATAAGAGTTTCCTGAGACTGGGCATCGGTGATAACACCGGCCACCGAACCGGACTGCGCAACAGCACAAAGCGCAGAAAATAAAAGTGTTAAACAGCTTAAAATGTTCTTATACATATTTGATATCTGAAATTCACTGCAAAATTATCCAGGCAATATTACCTGAATTTTAAGCGGGCGGTTTCCAGTATTTTCAAATTGTTAAGAATGAAGGAGACGACTTCATATTCCCTTAACACAAAAGCGCCCCGGCTCTTTCGAACCGGGGCGCTTATATGAACTATCTTAACCTTTAGATTAAGAATTTTCTTTCTTGATTACTTCGTCTGCTATGTTCTGAGGCACAAAATCATAGTGAGAGAAAGTCAGGTTGGCAGTAGCCCGCCCAGAGGTAATGGTTCTCAGGTCAGTTACATAGCCGAACAGTTCGGAAAGCGGCACATCGGCTTTGATCACCTGCGATCCCGCCTTGGTGTCCATTCCTTTCATCATACCTCTTCTTCTGTTCAGGTCACCGGTGATAGGTCCGGTATATTCATCCGGGGTAATCACTTCTACCGCCATGATAGGCTCCAGCAACTTGGCTCCTGCCAGTCTACCGGCTTCTTTGAAGCCCAGACGGCCCGCCATTTCAAAAGAGAAGGCATCGGAGTCCACATCGTGGAATGATCCGTGGAACAGTTTTACCTTGAAGGAGTCTACGGGGTAGCCTGCCAGAGGACCATTCTTCATAGCCTCTTCAAAACCTTTCTGGATAGAAGGGATAAATTCACGAGGGATTACCCCGCCCACAATCTTGTTATCAAACTGTAGACCCGGCTTCACTTCATTGGTACCTTCTTCCGGATCACGCGGACCGAATTCAAATACGATATCGGCAAACTTACCTCTACCACCCGTTTGTTTCTTGTACACTTCACGGTGTTCGATGGTTTTGGTAAAGGTTTCTTTATAGGCCACCTGAGGCGCTCCCTGGTTTACTTCTACTTTAAATTCACGACGCATCCGGTCAATGATGATCTCCAGGTGAAGCTCACCCATACCTCTCATGATGGTCTGGCCTGTGGCTTCATCAGTATGTACCTGCAGGGTAGGATCTTCTTCAATCAGCTTGCCAATAGCCGTAGAGAATTTGTCCTGGTCAGCCGTTTTCTTAGGTTCGATGGCGTACCCGATCACCGGCTCAGGGAAGTCCATAGACTCCAATACCAGCGGGTGCTTCTCATCGGTTAGGGTATCTCCTGTTTTGATATCCTTAAAACCTACCACCGCGGCGATATCTCCGGCGTACAGCTGATCGATCTGGTTCTGCTTGTTGGCATGCATCTGGAAGATACGGGAGATACGCTCTTTGTTGCCGGAACGGTTGTTCAGCACATAGGAACCTGATTCCAGGATACCCCTGTACGAACGCACGAAACACAAACGGCCTACATAAGGGTCGGTCGCGATTTTAAATCCAAGCGCCGCAAAAGGTGCGGTAGGATCAGCCGTGATAGAAACCTCTTCGTCGGTCTTAGGATTCACGGCTTTGATGCCTTTCCGGTCAAGCGGAGAAGGAAGCAGCGCCATCACCATATCCAGCATGGCCTGAACTCCTTTGTTTTTGAAAGAAGAACCACACATCATCGGCACAATCTTCAGGTCGATCACCGCCGCTCTCAGAGCAGCCAGGATTTCGTCTTCGGAGATCGAGTTCGGATCTTCAAAGAATTTCTCCATCAAAGACTCATCGTATTCCGCCACCGCTTCCAGAAGTTTTTCTCTCCATTCCGCTACTTCTTCCAGCATATCTTCCGGGATAGGCACTTCGGTAAATGTCATCCCTTTATCTTCTTCATTCCAAACAATCCCCCGGTTATTGATCAGGTCTACTACTCCCTTGAAGTTCTCTTCGGAACCAATAGGCAACTGTAGCGGAACTGCATAAGAACCCAGCATTTCTTTTACCTGGTTAACCACGTTAAGGAAGTCGGCTCCGGAACGGTCCATTTTATTTACGAAACCGATACGGGCTACGTTGTAGTTGTTGGCCAGACGCCAGTTGGTTTCCGACTGAGGTTCTACACCGTCTACTGCAGAGAAAAGGAACACCAGACCATCCAATACTCTTAAAGAGCGGTTTACCTCTACGGTAAAGTCTACGTGACCCGGAGTATCAATGATGTTCACATGATAACTATCGTCTCTGTATTTCCAGCCTACAGTCACAGCAGCGGAAGTAATGGTGATCCCTCTTTCCTGCTCCTGCTCCATCCAGTCGGTAGTAGCGCCACCATCGTGTACTTCGCCAATCTTGTGACTCATACCTGAATAGTAAAGAATACGCTCAGTAGTGGTAGTTTTACCGGCATCAATGTGAGCCGCAATACCAATGTTCCTTGTAAATTTTAAATCGCGAGCCATTTAAATAAATATTAATGTTTGGGAGACCTTTTCTCCGATATTTTTCGATAGAAACTTTTAATGCTCTCTTTCGGGCTGCAAAATTAGATAAAAAATCTCTTTTGTTAAAGAAAATCCTTTATTTATAGTTTTTTAAATTTCAGATGGAATGAGCGCGGAGGCACAAATCCGTAATCCCACAATGGCGACAAAAAGCGGAAATCCCGAAAAATTACACCTGACTTCAAGGAATGGAAAGGACCAGAACAGAAAGAATGTGCGGAGCAAATGATTCACCATACCCCCATAAAGGCAATAAAGTGCCGAAGCCTGAAATTAATATTTGCGCCTTTTCCCCGTTATTTTCTTTTTAAAATCCCCCTTCGTATTCTTTGCCTTCTTTTCGTGAAAAGCCCCCTGAAAGGTGGGGTCTTCTTTCTTCCGCTGGTTATCGATGGCTTTGAGCATTTCCTGGTTTTCTTCGAAAGGCGTTTCTTCTATTCTAACTCCTCCCGGAATATTGAGTTCGGGAATTTGCGTACGAATCAGCTTCTCAATTTTGGCAAAATGATATTCTTCATGTTTGAGTACGAAAGTCCAGGCCAATCCCTCGGCCCTGGCCCTCCCCGTACGGCCTATCCGGTGTACATAATCTTCGTAAATCAACGGCACATCGAAGTTAATCACGTGACTTACGCCTGAAACGTCTATTCCCCGGGCCGCCACGTCAGTGGCTACCAGCACCTGCACTTCGCCCGACTTAAAGTCTTCGATAGAATTGATACGGGTATTTTGTCCTTTGTTGGCATGCAAAACCCGAATGTTCTTCGCCCCTACTACCTTCCTTTCCAGGAACTTAAACACATTATCGGCGACGGTCTTTGTTCTGCAGAAAATAATGGCGCGGCTGATGGTGGTATTTTCAAAAAGGTAGCCCAGCAGGTTAATCTTGGTCTTGAAATTAGGAAGGCGGTAAACGCCCTGTTCCACCGTAACGGCCGTAGTAGCCGAGGGTGTAATCTCGATCCGGAGGGGCGCCTCCAGGAATTCCTCAGACAGGGCTTCTACCCGCGGCTGGAAAGTAGCGGAAAAAAGGAGATTTTTTCTTTTTCGGGGAATTACCTCCAGTATTTTCCGGATCTGGGGCATAAAACCCATGTCCATCATCTTGTCGGCCTCATCCAACACCAGGTACTGCAGGCTCTTTACCGGGATCTCCCCCGCGAGGTACAGGTCCATGAACCGCCCCGGCGTAGCCACGATGACATCCACTCCTTTTTTGAGGTTTTCGATCTGGATTTTCGGCCCCAATCCGCCGTAAAGCGCCACCATCCGGAGATCGGTATACTTGCCGAGGTCTGTAGCCGCCTGGTGAATCTGCATCACCAATTCACGGGTAGGCGCCAGCACCAGGGCCCGCATACTGCTGCCCTGGGCATATTTGACCTTCATTAGTATGGGCAGGAGGTAAGCGGCGGTTTTGCCCGTACCCGTCTGGGCTATTCCCAATACATCATGCCCGGCCATGATCATGGGAATGGCTTTCTCCTGGATCTCCGTGGGTTCGGTGTATCCCATCTCTTCTACCGCACTAATCAACTGCTTATTAAGATCTAAATCTTTGAAGGTCTTGCTCATGGCACAAAGTTACGGCATTATTCCCCAGCCTCCTAGTTCCCTTTTCAATACCGTGAAAACACGGTGCAAGATACCGTGTTTTCACGGGGGTATATGTCAACCGAAAAGCGTAACTTTGCATCGGGAGTAATCCCATGATACATTTTTTATTAGGGTTAATTGGTTTTGTTAATCCACCCGATTTGACAGACAATGACCATTGGAGAGATTTGTCCAATGGTCATTCTGTTTTAGTCCTGAACTTCGCGGCGGTTATCAAACCAGTTGATTTTTCCCGCCAGGTACATGAGGGTAGCGAGAATCACGAACAATCCGATGGACCCCACCAGCAAAGCATAGTCTTCCAGCTGCATCAGCACAAAGTTAAAACCAAAGAACAGGGTCAGGATTCCCGCGAAAATACCGGCCGTAAGCGTACTCCCCGAAATGTTTCTCACAAACCAGGTGATGATTCCGTTGGTGGCCAGAAAAGCCCCCAAATAGGCCGGGTTAAAACCGATATGTTCACTAAACGACAAAAGCAGGGTATAGAAAATGACCAGGGCTGCCCCGATCAGGCCGTAATGAATAATATGAAAGGGTGTCTGCCTCAGAATCTCTGTAAACAGCAGGGCTAAAAATGCCAGGGCGATCACCAGTACGCCATACTTCAGGGTACGATCGGTTTGCTGGTACAAGTCTACCCCGTCAGGGAAGGTCACTTTGACCACCTGTAACCCCAATGGCGCAATGCCCTTATCGCCCAGTCCTTCCGAGGGAAGACCCACCAGGGCGTGGCTCCACTGCTGGGGAATTTTACGGTCAAGGCTCGGCACCGACCACCGGGCCTCAAAGGAGCCGTCTTTTACCTCGTGTTCCGCAGGGAGGTAATCCCCGTCAAAACCCGGACTGCCCCAATCGCCTTTCACCCGGATTTCATTTTCCCTGCCCAGGGGAGCGATACTGAGAAACTCCGATCCCCTAACGTTCAGTTTTACACTAAAAGTACCCCGGGCATCTTTCGCTTCCGACAGATCCAGAGGGGCGGAGAGGTTTTCCTTAAACAAAGCCAGGGGTTCACTTCCCGCTTCCAGGCTCCGGGCGTTCCAGGTAAGTTCAGGAAACGCGCTCAGGCCCTTCAGGTCTGAAATGCCCAGCACCAGGCGGGCTTTGTCCCAAGCCACCGCTTCCGGCCTAACCCCCTCCTTTTCCAGGTTAAGGCCCGAAAAGTCGCCTGTCATGGTGGTAACCGACTGGTACACCACCGACCGGTACAGGCTTCTTCTGCGGGTTTCCGGCTTGACTTCCTGGCTCACCTTCAGGGTATTAGGCAGGAGGTGCAGGTACTCCGTCTGGTAGGAAACCAGGGTTTTCACCTGTCCGCCTTCATTCACTTTACTGATGACTTCCTTTTCATAAGGAATCACCATCACCGGCCCGGCCAGCTCCTGGCTCTGCCCCCACTTCGAGGTAATTTCCATACCCACCTCCTGCTTTCTCCGGCTTCGTTCGTGTACCAGTTCCGAAATCATGACCAGGGGAATCAGAAGGCCCAGGCCCAGTAAGCCTATACACAAGAGTTTCAGGAAACCGATTCCCGAAGCGATTTTTTTAGACGACTCGTTTGTTTTCATTATATATACGTTTTTAGATGTTCGAAACACCGGAGATCAGGCCGGTTTAAAAAAATATTGCAATCAATTATAAAGTACTTTGTTTTTAAAAGTTAATGAACAAAAAAATTACCTCCCCTGTTTAATCAGCTGTTCCAGGGCCGTCAGGTGGTCCTGAAAAGCCCTTTTCCCGGAGGGGGTGCCTTTATACCGGGTATTCGGCTTGCGTTCAATAAAGGTTTTGATCACTTCGATGTACCCGGCCTTTTCCAATGATTTCAGGTTGGAAGCCAGGTTTCCGTCTGTCAGATCGAGGAGTTCTTTCAGGGAATTGAAGTCATAGTCTTCGTTCACCATCAGCACACTCATGATCTGCAGCCGGATCCGGTTTTCCAGCACTTTGTCGTATAAGGATAAATCCATGTTCACGCTCCGTATTTTTTGATAATGACTCCTCCGTAGAGAATATGAAGCACCCCGAAGCCCAGGGTGAAAAACAGCAGGCCGAAAGGCGCGTACCCGTAGGCCAGCAGTCCCAGCCCGATTTGCAAAATTCCCAGAACCCGTAACTCCTTAAATGAAACCCGGCTACCGGCATAGAGGGCCAGGCCATAGAATACCAGCACAGCGGGTATCAATACTTCATAATGCTCTTTGACCAGCGCCATCACGGCCACCACTCCCCCGGTGAGAAGGGGCACCGCCACCGAGGAGAGTAAAATCCGGCTGGCAGGGTTCCAGGCAGACTGCCCCGCTTTACGCGCTTTCCTTAAAGCCAGGAAGACCCCGGTACCGAGAGAAAGTATTAAAAGCGCCGTGGCCGTACCTACCAGTATACCCACGGCATTCTCCGCGCCGGACACCCATTCGCGGAGGTCGGTACGGAGTCCGGAGTTCCCGAATTTTCGCACCAGGAAACCTACGGCCAGAAGGGTGTACACCCCGGCCAGTATGCCCGAAAGGCCGCTAATGGAAATGAATTTGGTGGATTTCTCCATCAAAGACCGGATACGATTCAGGTCTTTCAATACGTCGCTTTGATTCATTGCAAAGTACTTTTTGTTTCAAAGTAAATATATAAAACTTCAACTTCCAAATATTGGGGTGATAAATTTTAGTTCTGAGTAGAGAGTAGAGAGTAGGGAGTAGCGTTAGGATTTTTTTGAGTTGGAGTCCTCGGTTTTGCTATGGGTGAATTTTGCTTCTGCGGCTTAACTCCCTGAAATGCCACGCCCTCTAATATTCAAAGAAACTGTGTAAAGACGAACATCTGCTCTTTATTTTTGCACTATTTCAATATAATTTTGCAATTATTAATAAAAAGGAAAATTTCTTTCCGATTTTCTTTGATTATCATCTGTAGTCATTCTACACTTGTATAGAGCAAAACAGAAAAATAGCGAATATTCGCTATTAGCGAAAACAACAAAAACAGTGGCAGAAGAACTTAACAAATACAGCAAAACCCTTACCCAGGAAGTCAGCAATCCCGCTGCGCAGGCCATGCTCTACGCCATTGGCCTGAAGCAGGAAGACATGCAGAAACCCCAGATCGGTATAGCCAGCACAGGATACGAAGGAAACCCCTGCAATATCCACCTGAACGGCCTTTCGGTACACGTGAAAAAAGGGATACAGGCGAACGACATGGTAGGGCTGATCTTTCACACCATTGGCGTGTCTGACGGCATGACCAACGGTAACGACGGCATGAGCTTTTCTCTCCCCAGCCGGGATATCATCGCAGACTCCATAGAAAATGTGGTTTCGGCCCAATGGTACGACGGGGTAATTACCGTGGTGGGGTGCGACAAAAACATGCCGGGCGCCGTGATGGCCATGGCCCGCCTGAACCGCCCCTCCATTATGGTATACGGCGGAACCGTACGCTCCGGCTCGTACAAAGGTCAGAAACTCGACATCGTGTCTGCCTTTGAGGCCTACGGCAAAAAAATCAACAATGCCATCTCCGACGAAGATTACCTGGGGGTGATCCAGAACTCCATTCCCGGACAAGGCGCCTGTGGCGGCATGTATACGGCCAATACCATGGCCTCCTCCCTGGAAGCCCTCGGCATCACCCTGCCGGATACCTCTTCCTACCCCGCTACCCACGAAGGGAAAATAGCAGAATGCGTGGCAATAGGAGCAGCAATGAAAAATTTATTATCTAATAATATCCTTCCAAGAGATATTATTACCCGTAAATCTATTGAAAATGCACTCACAATTGTCATGGCCCTGGGCGGATCTACGAATGCCGTACTGCACTATCTGGCCATTGCCCACGCCGCCGATGTGCCTTTGACCTACAAAGACATTCAGGATATTTCAGACCGCACGCCTTTCCTGGCCGACCTGAAGCCCTCAGGCAAGTATTATATGGAAGACGTGCTGGCCATCGGAGGCGTACCCGCCATCATGAAGTACCTGCTGAACGAAGGGCTGATTCATGGCGACTGCCTGACCATTTCCGGAAAAACCGTAGCCGAAAACCTGGAAAACGTACCGACACTGAATTTTGAAACCCAGAATATTGTACACCCGCTCAGCAACCCTATCAAACCCAGCGGACATATCCAGATCTTGTACGGTAACCTGGCCGAAAGAGGAGGTGTGGCCAAGATTACCGGAAAAGAAGGACTGAAATTTGAAGGAACAGCGAAAGTGTGCGATAAGGAAGAAGAAATGCTGGAGGCCATTGCCCGGGGAGAAATCAAAGAGGGGCAGGTGATCGTGATCCGGTACGAAGGCCCCCGCGGCGGACCCGGAATGCCCGAGATGCTCAAACCAACCTCGGCGGTGATGGGCGCCGGCCTGGGCGACAAGGTAGCCCTGATTACCGACGGGCGTTTCTCCGGCGGAACCCACGGTTTCGTGGTGGGGCATATCGCCCCGGAAGCCTACGAAGGCGGCACCATCGCCCTGGTGAAAGACGGCGACACCATCACCATTGACGCCGAAACCCGGGAGCTCCACCTCCACGTGCCAGACGAAGAACTGGCGGAAAGACGGAAAAACTGGAAACCTCTTACTCCGCCTTTCATCGAAAAAGGAGTACTGAGAAAATATTATAAGAACGTATCTGCGGCTGATGAGGGCTGCGTAACGGATAAGTAACATGAAATAGCCATGAGCATTCAGCTATCAGCTATCAGAAAACCGGCACACCAACCGGCCAATGTATAAGCTGACTCCTGATAGCTGAAGGCTGAAAGCAAAAATTTTATACATAATGAAAACAAGCGAAGAAACCGAAACCCTGGAAGCGATAGCCCCGGCTAAATTTCTTTCGGGCGGACAAGCCCTGATGGAAGCTTTCATTCAGGAAGGGGTAGACCTGATCTTTGGTTACCCGGGAGGGGCCATTATGCCCATCTATGACGCGCTCTACGATTACACCGACCGCATTAACCACGTACTGGTACGCCACGAGCAAGGTGCCGGACACGCGGCGGAAGGCTTTGCCAGAACCAGCGGAAAGGTAGGAGTTTGTATGGTCACCTCTGGCCCCGGTGCTACCAACCTGGTGACACCCATTGCAGACGCCATCATTGACTGCACCCCCATGGTGGCCATTACGGGCCAGGTGTTTTCAGGCCTACTGGGTACCGATGCCTTCCAGGAAACGGATGTAATCGGCGTCACCACGCCCATCTGCAAATGGAACTACCAGGTGACCGACCCCGACGAAATTCCGGAAGTGATGGCCAAGGCTTTCTTTATTGCGCGTTCCGGCAAACCGGGTCCCGTAGTGATTGACATCACCAAAGACGCCCAGGTGAAGGCCATGACCCGGCCGTTTTCCTATAAAAAAGTAGAAAAACTGATCTCCTACAATCCACGGGTAACGCCCAAGCAGGATCAGATTGAGAAGGCGGCAGAGCTGATCAACAAAGCCAAAAGGCCCTATATCCTGTTCGGACACGGCGTGCTGATCTCCCAGGCTATGGAAGAGTTCCGTGCTTTCGTGGAAAAAACGGATATCCCCTGCGCCAGTACCCTCCTCGGCATTTCAGGCATACCGGTAGACCACCCCAATTACATGGGCTGGTTGGGCATGCACGGCATGTACGCGCCGAACGTAATGACCGATAAATGCGACCTGGTGATTGCCATCGGAATGCGTTTCGACGACCGGGTCACCGGAGACGCAACCAAGTTTGTGAAACAGGCGAAGATTATTCATATCGAGGTAGATCCGGCAGAAATCAATAAAATCAAATTTGCCGATGCCCCCGTGGTAGGCGATGCCAAAGAGGCCCTGAAACAGCTCATGCCCCTGGTAAAAGAAGGCGATTATACCGCCTGGAAAAATGAATTCCGGAAACTGGAGGCCCCGGAAAAAGAGCTGGTCACCGACCCCGACCTGAAAGGAGAAGGCCAGCTCAAAATGGCGGAAGTAGTGAAGATGGTTTCCGAAAAAACCAAAGGGGAAGCCTGTATTGTGGTGGATGTGGGCCAGCACCAGATGGTTTCCGCAAGGTATTACGATTTCATGAAACCACATTCCTATATCGCTTCCGGCGGACTGGGCACGATGGGATTCGCTATTCCTGCCGCTTTGGGCGCTAAATTCGGCGCACCCGACAGAGAAGTGGTATCGTTTATAGGCGACGGGTGCTTCCAGATGACCATTCAGGAGCTGGGCACTATCGCCCAGTCCGGACTGCCCGTAAAACTGGTGATCCTGAACAATAACTTCCTCGGAATGGTACGGCAATGGCAGGATCTCTTCTTTGAGAAACGCTATTCTTTCGTGGAACTACAGAACCCCGATTTTATCACCATTTCTAAGGGATTCGGCCTGGAAGCCAACCGGGTAACCGAGCGCGAAGACCTGAGTGCGGCCCTGGATGCCATGCTGGCTTCAGACAAAGGCTATGTACTGGAAGTAGTGGTGGAAAAAGAAGAAAATGTATTCCCGATGGTTCCGGCAGGTACCAGTGTATCTGAAATCCGTTTAAAATAACAAGAGAGATGACCCAATATACAATATGTGTTTACGGAGAAAACGCGGTAGGTCTGCTGAACAAGATCACCATCATTTTTACCCGGAGACGAATCAACATTGACTCCCTCACGGTATCGGAAACCGTACGGAAAGGAGTATCCCGGTTTACCATCGTGATCAAACACGAAAAACGGGAGGATGTGGAAAAACTGGTGCGCCAGATCAGGAAAGTAGTGGAAGTACTGGCGGTTTTCGGTTACCTGAACCACGATATCGTGTACAACGAAATCGCCCTCTTTAAGATCCCTACCCCGGTGAATGCCAAGCCCATTGACATTGACACCATCAACAAGGTCTACAAAGCCTGGGTGGTGTACTGGGAACTGGACTATGTGGTGATCGAAAAAACGGGTACGGAAGAAGAGATCTTCGAGTTTTTCCGTTACCTCAAGCCCTATGGAATCACTGAATTTGTTCGTTCAGGACGTGTAGCCGTAGGGAAAACCCCTCAGGGACTGGTAGAATACCTTCCGGAAGAAATGGAATGGGAATATGCCGTATAATTTCAAATCGTAATTTATAAAAAATCATATTAAAAATGGCAAAATTAAATTTTGGCGGAGTAGAAGAAGAAGTGGTAACCCGGGAAGAGTTTCCCCTGGAAAAAGCAAGAGAAGTACTGGCCGGTGAAACCATCGCGGTAATCGGCTACGGCGTTCAGGGACCCGGACAGGCCCTGAATATGCGGGACAACGGCCTGAACGTGATCGTAGGCCAGCGCAAAGGAAAAACCTACGACAAAGCCGTAGCTGACGGCTGGGTGCCCGGAGAAACACTCTTCGAGATTGAAGAAGCGCTTTCCAAAGGTACCATTATCTGTTACCTGCTGTCTGATGCCGCGCAAATCGAACTTTGGCCTACCGTTAAAAAATACCTGACCGCCGGAAAATCCCTGTATTTCTCCCACGGATTCGGTATTACCTATAAAGAAAAAACCGGTATCGTTCCTCCTGCAGATGTAGACGTTTTCCTGGCGGCGCCCAAAGGCTCCGGCACCTCTCTGCGCCGGCTGTTCGTGGAAGGTAAAGGACTGAACTCTTCTTTCGCCGTGTACCAGGACGCTACCGGAAAAGCAAGAGAAAAATGTATCGCCATGGCCATCGGCGTGGGATCAGGTTACCTGTTCGAAACCGACTTCTACAAAGAGGTAACTTCTGACCTCACCGGTGAAAGAGGTACCCTGATGGGTGCGATCCAGGGTATTTTCGCCGCCCAGTACGAAGTGCTGAGAGCCAACGGCCACTCCCCTTCCGAAGCCTTTAACGAAACCGTGGAAGAGTTGACACAATCACTCATGCCGCTGGTAGCGGAGAACGGAATGGACTGGATGTACGCCAACTGCTCTACTACTGCCCAAAGAGGCGCCCTCGACTGGTGGAAACCTTTCCGTGACGCTACCAAGCCGGTGTTCGAAAAACTGTATAACAGTGTAAAAACACAAAACGAAGCGTCTATTTCCATCGAACGGAACTCCCAAGCGGACTACCGCGAAAAACTGGAAAAAGAACTGTCCGAACTCCGTGACTCGGAAATGTGGCAGGCCGGCAAAACCGTAAGAAGCCTGAGACCGGAAAACAGCTAATTTGATAAAATACAGAAAGGGGCGGCTAGAGGCTGCCCTTTTTTGTGTCTCACGGCACCACACCACTCAAAGCGATTCGCCGTCCCACCCCACTCAAAGCTCATAGCTCATGGCTCATAGCTAAAAACATCCCTACAAATAAAAGAACACTTGGATTCTACGAAAATTTCGTAGATTTGCCTTATGAAAAACCTGCTCCTTTTCCTCCTGCTGCCCTTCGGGGCATTTTGCCAGGTCAGCGGCACCGTGCTTTCGGCGGCCGACCGCCAGCCCGTTCCCTTTGCCAGCGTATTTATCAACAATTCTACCGTGGGTACCACCACCGATGAAAACGGTCGGTTCAGCCTTAATCGCCTCAGCCCCGGCAAGCATGAACTGGTAGTGTCGTTGCTGGGTTATGAGAAATTTTTCACCGTAATTCACGTGCCTACAGATAAGCCGCTCACTATTGTATTGCAGGAAAAAAGCACGCAACTGGACCAGGTAACCGTAACGGCTTTCGATAAAGACGGCTGGAAAAAATGGGGCACCCTATTCACCGAGTGCTTTATCGGCGCCTCGGCCAATGCCCGCCGCACCACATTGAAAAACCCCCAGGACCTCCGTTTCCGACATAATAAAAAAGACAATATACTGGAAGTATATGCCGTAGCCCCTCTCCGCATACAAAACCGGTCTCTGGGCTATGAACTGGAATACCACCTGGAACTCTTCCAGGTAGATTTCAAAACCAACACCCAGGTCTACGCCGGTTACCCCTTCTTTAAAGAACAACGCCGCGTTTCTAACGCGCACCTGCGCCGCCGCGAAGCGGCCTACAATGCTTCCCTGATGAAATTTATGCGAAGCCTCTACCACAACACGGTGCTGCATGAGGGCTACGCCGTAAGAACCATGGTAGAAATCCACAACCTGGAGAAAGAAAGAATAAGGGCGATCAGGGATAAATATACCCTGAAGGAGGTGGATGAAACCGGCAGACGAATAACGATGGGAGGGCCCGCTTATCCCCAGGACCTTTACACACCCGACTCCCTGGCCTACTTTAAAACTGTACTCAGTCAACCCGATTCGAAATTCTCTCTCGCAAAAGACACCCTTACCACCCGATCTCTGGTACAGACGGATACGGCCGGTGTAAAAAAATTATTTTTTCACGATTACCTTTACGTGGTGAACACGCTGTTTAAAGAAGATCCGCTCTATATCGAATTTAAGCGGGAAAACAACAGAAGCCCCGCCCCTCAGACCTCCCTGCTAAAAATGCTGGGAGAGGAAGCGCTTGAACTCCAGGAAAACGGAAATTATTTCCCTCCCCTGAACCTCCTGACCGGTGATTACTGGGGATGGTCTAACAAAATCGCCGACCTGCTTCCCCTGGATTACAGCCCCAGATCATCCACCCCGTAAACCTCGTATTCGTTAAAGTCTATACCCACCAACGGCTGGGGATAAAAGTCGCAGCTAAGCAAACGAACGGTAGACGGACGCGCGCCGCGGAGACGGGAAAACGGCGGCGGATCCAGAAAATGGAGAGAAGACTTTCCACCTTCGCCCCTGAACCGGATAAAATAATAGCCTTTTCGTGGAAAAATGCCTTCTACCTCCAGGCGCCGCATCGGGAAAATCGCCGAATTCCAGTCGCCGTCCGACAGCGGGTCTCCCTTTGCTTCACCGATAGACACCCTGGTGACATCCAGGAGGCGGTTTTCTTCCGTTAGTATATTTTCCACTACTTTCCGGATAGGTGCAAAAGAATAAACCCCACGATCTTCCAGATATTCTTTCCTTTCTTTCGTGATATAAAAAATTTGGGCGTACGAATGCTCGTACACATCCTGGTCTACGTTAAAAGCCTTGGCGATCTGCTCCATCCGCTGAACCTTCAGCTTCGCCACACCCTTGTATAACCCTGCGGCAAAAAGAACCGCAAGAAAAGCCCCCGCCACCGGCCTAAGCCAGGAAAACCGGCCAAAATGCCTCACCAAAACCGAAAAAAACAAAAGGAGGATCAGGGCGCCATAAATTTTGTACCTCGACTCCAGCACACTGACATAGCCCCCTATCCAGTAGTTATACCGGAGAACGACAATCAACGCCAGGGAACCCGCGCAAAAGACAAAGAGCAGTTGCTCAAAATTGAGCCGGGGCCGGAAAGGAAAAAAAAGACGGTAAAACGTATAACCGAAAATGCCCGCGCCCGCTACTGCCAGCGGCGCCCAGCTCGCTGAGCTGCTGATCACATTCAGGATACCACCCACGGAAAGAAAATAAGCGTAAAGCAGCTGAAAATTGTACTTGCTTATATTCTCCCAGACGTTGAAAGACTTTCCTTCTCCGCCCAGGAATAAGGCCATAAAAAGAAACTGTGCCACCAGAATTACGGAAGTCAGCAGAAGGGCTTTCCGATTTTCCCGGTTAACCAGAAAACAGAGTACTACCATCACATTAGCCAGCATGCCGTTGACACTCCCGAAGGGGGTAAGCATAAACGCCGCGTAAAACAACAAACGCGTCAGGCGGCTCAGGCGGGAATAGTACACCGCCCCGTAAAACAAAAACAGGGACAACGCGAAAGAAAGTGTCTGGTATGTACCTACATCCGTTCGGAAATACAGTTCCTGGAGCATCCCGTTCAATACGAGAAGAAATACGAAAGCGATGTTCCAGTATTCTTTCCTTCCGTAAAAATGCGCACTTAACACACCTACCATCAGCAGAATGGAGAGATTACAAAACCATAGGATATGCCGGAAATCAAGGTGACCGTCTACCGAATACTGCGCCAGGGTAATCAACCGCATCAGCACAGGATGGCTCTCATTGTCTGGCAGAAAAACGGACTCATTCTGATGAAAGAAGTAGTACAGGTAGTTGATAAAAACCCGGTAATCGTCTTTAAAAGGCAGGTTAAGGGAGTATTCGTTCAGGAGAGAAAGATGAACGAGGAGAGCTGTCAAAATAAGCCCCCCGATAATCCCCCTTTCTTTACGGTTGATCATAGTTTACTTCTTAGCGGCCAGCTCCTGGATTTTCTGGTGAATCATCACCTGGTTTGAGGCTATTTTCGAAAATCCGCGAACGTCGTCTCCTGACCAGGCGTTATTCATTTCTCCGTAGCTTCCGAAAGTGTCTGACATCAGGTCATAGTCTGAGCGGATGCCCTGCACGGTAAAGGTATATGGCGCCAGTTTCACCCGTACGGTACCCGTCACGGTCTCCTGGCTGCTATGAAAGAATGCTTCGATATCTCTTAACACCGGCTCATTAAAATGGCCCTCGTGCAGGAGCATACCGTACCATTCGGCCAGGTTTTGCTTCCAATACTGCTGCCATTTGGTCAATACGTGCTTTTCAAGCAGGTGGTGGGCCTTGATGATAATCAGGGGAGCCGGGGCCTCAAAGCCTACTCTTCCTTTGATGCCGATGATGGTGTCACCCACGTGGGTATCCCGGCCAATAGCAAAAGGCGCGGCCAGTTCATGCAGACGCCGGATGGCCTCCACCGGATTCCGGAACTTCCGGTTGTTCACCGCTTTTAACTCGCCTTTTACAAAATCGAGGGTGATTTCCACCGGCTTTTTCTTAGTCAATTGGGTAGGGTAAGCTTCTTCCGGAAGGGCGTCCCAGGAATTCAGGGTTTCCTTTCCTCCTACCGAAGTACCCCATAGCCCCTGGTTAATGGAGTAGGTGGTTTTATGCCACTCTCTTTCCACTCCCTTGCTCCGGAGGTAATCGATCTCCGCCTCTCTCGACAGGCGCAGGTCACGGATAGGGGTAATGATTTCGGCATCCGGCACGATAGTGCGGAAGGCCATATCAAAGCGCACCTGATCGTTTCCGGCACCGGTGCTGCCGTGTGCGATGGCATTGGCGCCTATAGACCGCGCGTATTCCGCCACCGCTACCGCCTGGAATATACGCTCGGCGCTCACCGAAAGCGGGTAGGTGTTATTTTTCAGTACATTTCCAAAAATGAGGTAACGGATACATTCCTTGTAATATTTGTCTGCAACCCGCGCCGTATAATGGCTTTTTACCCCCAGATCGTACGCTTTCTTCTCAATGTCGGCGATCTCGGCATCGGTAAACCCCCCGGTGTCTACCAGTACGGAATGCACTTCCATTCCCTGGTCTTCCTTTAAATATTTTACACAAAAAGAAGTGTCTAATCCACCGCTGAACGCCAGTACTACCTTTCTCATCTTTTGAAAATTTTCGGCAAATTTAGGCTTAAACTGGTGAAAAAAGTAGAAGAGAGGGAAAAAAGTATCCTAAGTACCCTTTGCCCGCCAATTATACCCTGTATGGAGTTCCCTAAGGTCAAAAAAAACCTCGAAAATACGCCGCGGGTATCACTAAGCCAATGATCACTTCAAACCGTTTCCCTTTGCATAACCCTAACGTTTTACAATATTCTTCCAGGTATAGAATATTTTTTTGAAATAGCCATGCGCACTTTACGAAATTTAACCTCCCCTAATTTTTATTTCCGATATGCTCTTTAATTTCCGAAAGTCTCTCCGGAATAGTTATAGGATTAAAAAGATTTCATCTAAGGCAGATGATGAGCTAAGGAAGGCTGAACCGCTCCTGGCTCTTCGGGGTCATTTTTAGTCGCCCGGCCCTCAGTAATCCAGAATTTATAATGCAAAGTGGGATAAAAAGTGCTTCCCCCGCTCACTACAATACGTTACTTTTTAGATGTCCGCATTGCTTTTACTTTTTTCAGTTTCGTATCGTTTTGAAGCTTTTCGTATTGTTCGGTTTCCATTCCGAATATCGCCATTTTTCCATTACTGTCAGCATGAATACCGAAACCGTAGTTTTTTGTCAAAGGCGAAGCGCGAAAACAAGGTTGTCCTTTTGAGAAAAATTGTTGTCTTGCCTGTTCATATTCCGCTTTTGTCAAGTCGTTTCTGTCCGCATACACTTGAAAAAGGATGTCGTCTGAGGTGAACTTGTAAGGATGATGCACAAGCATTTCGTATTGCATTTCCGCAATAGTTTTCTTGTCGGCCCTTGAAGGCGGTTTTGTTCCGCAAGAGACTTTGGTATCTTCCGCTACTTCTATAAAAGTATCCAGGTAATTGGTCGTATGTATTTTCGTCATTGCTATTCGTTAGTTTGTTCCATTGTTGTTATATTATTTGTAATTTTATTCAAACGCTCCAAACCTTTGTTTGAAGTTTCTTCAATCATATCCAACATATACAAAATGTAATTTCCCCAATCATTTCTTTCGGTTACACCTCGCAAACTTGTGTAATAATCTGCTTTGTTTTTGATGATGTATTCGCTCAAATAAATGGCTGGTGTGTCCAACAATCCCGAAAGTTTGAGATACAACAGCAATAAAATTCTTCCTGTTCTTCCGTTACCGTCTGCAAAAGGGTGGATTGCTTCAAACTGATAGTGCATTAACGCCATTTTTATCAATGGGTCAATGGTAAAAATATTGAAAATTTACTCTCGTTCAAACAATAGAGGTAAAATTTACCCTCGTTTATTTTTGACTGATTTTCTTCGGTTATCGTCTTTGCAAAGCATTTGACAATTTTCAGCCGAAGTTTTTCCTCTTAGATGCCAAGGCGTGATGTGGTCGCTTCCCGTTTGCAGATTTCGTAATGTTAGACAGGACAGTCCAAGTCAATTTGCTACGCAGTCCGTAGCAATTCTCTTTGTCTGGATAAGTGAGGAAAAACTGCCTGAAATTGCGTTCAAAGGTGGTCTGCTATTTCAACTTTCTTCTATTCGGCATAATGTTAGGGTACCGCGCTTCTTCTTCGTCCGTTGGTTTGTCGGTCGGTTTGGGTGTGGACACACTCTTTGCCAAGCTTTGGTTTGGCTGAATAGTCTGTCTTGATTTGCATTGAGTTCGATAATTCTAATCCTATCGGGGTGTGTCCAGATTTGATTGTTGTCTTTTCCATTTGATTGTTCGTGCGGCTCCTTTTCATTCGTTTATTTTTTTAAGGTTAATAATATTTCGTCCAAATTCCCGACAGCCATTGCAAATCCGTCTTTGAAGCCCATTTGGATTAGCGTTTCAATATCTTCGAGTTTGTCGTGCTTTAAGGTGATATTTACGGTTGTAATTCCGTTGTTTTCGGTGAAATTATTTGTCCATAAAGAACGTGGTTTAATGGTATTTTCAACTCCGTTTTCATCACAAAAAGCGTCTAACCAAGACAGCAATTTGTTGGTTTCAATAATTTTGTAATCTGCTTTGCACCACATTTTTTCGTTTTCGGGGCTAACCATTGCGTACAGCCACATTCCACCTACTCTTAAATCCAATGATTTAGTTTCAATGTGATAGGGTTTCGGAGCCCACCATTGCGCAAGTAGTTCGGCTGTTGTCCACGCTTGCCATACCAATTCACGGTCTGCATTAAATTCACGTTTGATATGAATAGTTTTGGTTTCTTTATTGACTGTGAAGTCAAATAATAATGCTGATTTCATTGCTCTGTATATTTTTTGAAGTTGTTTAAAATTGCCTGCCAACCTTGCTGCTGCATTTCTGTTGAGTTCTCTTGTTCAGCATCAAAAGTTGTGGTAATTTTTGTGTAGCCGATGTTGTTCTCAAACGTAGTTTCGGCTTTTCTGCCGTCTTCCATTGTATAAACGATTTTCCTTTGTGTAATTACTTCATCATACACTGCATTGAAATCAAAACCAAAACTTCCGTCTTTTGCTTCCATTCTCGCACTGTATTTTCCGCCTGTACGCAGGTCGTTTGTGGCACTGGGACATTGCCAATCATCGCTTGCGAAATTCCACTTGGTAATGTGTTGTGGCTGTGTATAATAATCCCAAACTTTTTGCAAGTCTGCTGCAACACTTACTTCTACTGTAATTTTTGTTGTACTCATTATTTCTTGTTTTTAATAGTTGCTAATAAATCGTCTAATTGATTGAATTTTGTTTCCCAAATTTTTCGGAACTGTTCAAGCCATTTATCAATTTCTTTCATCTTGTCAATTTCAAGCTGATAGTAAATTTCCCTGCCTTTGTGTTCCTGCGTTATGAGTTCGCACTCTGTCAAAATACGTAAATGTTTTGATACGGCTTGTCGCGTTGTGTCAAAATGTTCGGCAATGGCATTTGGGGTCATTGCCTGTATTGCAATGAGGGCAATAATTGCCCGCCTTGTCGGGTCTGCTATCGCCTGAAAAATATCTCTTCTCATTTGTGCAATGTCTGATTTAAGAAACTAATCGGTTGCAAATATATTTGCAACTTTTCGGTTTCGAAAATTTTTCTTCAATTTTTTTCAGATTATTGGAAAATCGGTCGGGGTTGTCGGGTTGAGCGGTCGGTTAAAATTGCCCATAACGATGCGGAGCTTGGCGAAGGGCGGAATTTTTAGCGCTAACGTTCAAACGAAACACTTCAGCCCGTCTGACGCCAAACCCGCGTAGCGGTTCGGCTATATTTCTTTTATCATCTTGCTACATATATCTGTCGCTATACTATCCTTTCTATAAAATTCGTGTTCTTCATCTTTGTAAATATTTTCAACTAAGCCAAATGAAGAGAACCAGTCAGGTGCAGGTTTATAGTTGTCATTTTCTCCATAAAATAGGTCAATTTTACATTCAGGTCGTTTGCTTTCGTATCTTAGTCTTGTAGAAGAAATTGCGGTTATTTTTTCAACGTTTAGACCTTCAAGAACTGCTCTCCAAGAAATAAGTCCTCCAATACTAAAGCCTAAAACATTGATAATTTCATTTTCACTTTGCAACAGTTTGGCAACAGCTTTTTCAATTCCACCATTAATAAATTGCTGATGCAGCTTGTCTTTTGAATTTTGTTTCAAATCAATTTCTGCCAATTCACAACTATCGTAGAACTCAATTTCATAATAGCTTTTCAAAATGGCTGTATAATTATCAACCCAACCACAATTCTTATTGCCCCATAGGTCTGATAAAATGATTAACTTCTTCATTTTTTACTTCAATTAAGTTTTACTCTTTATAAATCAACTTAGTTGAAACAGCAATTCGGTTCCAAGCGTTAATGGTTACAATAAGCATAATAATCTGAGCAGTCATTTTTTCGCCAAACAAATTCACCACATTATTATAAGCTTCGTCTGATACGCCTTTTTCATAGATGCGTGTTACTTCTTCGGTCAATTGCAAGATTGCTCTTTCTTCTTCTGTAAATAAATGCGATTCGTGCCAAACTGACAAGGCAAAAATCCTTCGGGAAGTTTCTCCTAATTTCAAGGCATCTTCTGTATGCATATCCAAGCAATATGCACAGCCATTGATTTGCGAAGCACGCATTTTAATTAACTCTTTTAGGATTGGATTGATAGTGCAAGTTTTCCCATAAGCCTCTAAATTTAACATAGCTTCGTAGGCTTTAGGCTCTATATCCTTTATGGATTTTCTTTTGTTGTCCATTACTTAATTTTTTATGAGTGATTTTAAATAGTCAGATGTGATTGTGTTTTCTGTAATGTCAGCCAAGCCATTGTAATCCTTGAGCTTTATTGCGAATGTTTTCATTGATTGAATTGCAATTTTTAAAAAGCCTGGTCCTACACTTACCCTTGTAACACCAATTTCATTTAATGTCTTCAAGTCGGGAATGCCTTGAATGGCTAAAATATTAACGGGCATTTTTATCTGTGTTACTAATTGCTGAATATCTTCTTCTTTTCTTAACGCAATGGGGAAGAAACAATCTGCTCCAGCTTCTTTATAGGCAAGTCCCCTGTAAATCAGTTTCTCTAATTTTGAGGTGTCCGATTCCGAGTCATAAAGCATTACATCTGCTCTTGCATTGATAAACAAAGGAATGTCCATATTGTTGGCTATTTCTCTTATTTCTCTAATTTTTTTGCATTGCGTTGATACGGAATTTAATGTTTTTGTTATGTGATTGGTATCTTCAATATTTATTCCTACTATACCAGTTTCAAGGATACGTTTTATATTTTCACGAAAATCCGAATCATTTTTAGCATAACCACTTTCAATATCTGCTGTTACCGGAAGATTAACACTGTCGGTTATTTGATTCAGGGTTTGCAATAGGTTTTTGAAAGGAATTTTCTCCCCGTCAGGGTATCCGTTAGAAAAAGCAATAGAAGCACTCGCTGTTGCAATAGCAGTATAACCAATATCTTCAAGCAATCTGGCACCCAAAACATCCCAAACATTTGGCAGAATTAAAAGTCTGTCAGTATGATGAAGTTTATGTAATTGAATTGCTTTGGCTTTTTGATTGAATTCTCCGTTCATTTAGATAGTTTATTTGTTTTGTGTTCTGTTCTGTGTGTCGTTCTAAGCTAACCGCTAACGGGCAGGGGCTTGGCGTTCGGGCGGAATTTGAAGCACGAAGTTTCAATTTAGCACAAATTTTCATACGAAGAACGTCCGCCCCCATTACGCCAAACCCTTGTTGAACTAAACCTTCGGTAGCCCGAGACGTAAAAATAGCGATAAAA
>CAYRGN010000038.1:0-37769 GCA_964423865.1 uncultured Lacihabitans sp. | reverse complement strand
CCCTTCTCTCTCCCTTTTCGAAAGGACTGCAAAGATACCAGCTTTTATTTATCCCACAAACCCTAAACAAATAAAAATATGCCAAAAAATAACTGTCCCCTTACTATCAGGAGCTTATATTCCGTTTTTTTTTAAATTTTTCCACCCAAAAACCATTTCGATAATGGACGGGAATTGTATAACCTTTACGCCATGGGTTTAGTTCAAAAAAATGAAGGAAAATTACTATGCTCTTTTTCGTAGCGTAAGGTATATGGTTCCAAAAAAAGAAAAGGACACGAAATTACTCGTGCCCTTCTACTGCTTAGTTCGTCTGTACTACAAGAATCGATATACCGTGGTGGAAGAATAGGTTTCCCCCGGCTTAAGAGAAGTGGACGGAAAAGCCGGCTGATTCGGAGAGTCCGGATAGTGCTGGGTTTCCAGGCAGAAGCCCGTACGGTACGGATAACTCAGACCGCCCTTCCCCTTGTATTCTCCCGTCATAAAGTTACCGGAATAGAACTGGATGGCCGGCTCGGTAGAAAGCACCTCCATTTCTCTCCCGGATTTGGGTTCAGAAACCCGTGCCACCAATTTCAGCTCCGCAGATGAGTCGGTGAACACCCAACAATGATCGTACCCCTTTCCGAAACGGATCTGCTCATCCTCCGCGCCGATTCCGTCGCCAATGCGGGTCGGACTTGTAAAATCAAAGACCGTACCGGCTACCGCTCGCAATTCCCCGGTCGGAATAAGCGTCTCGCCCACCGGCAGGTACCTGTCGGCATTCAGGGTCAACACATGGTCGGTAATCTCTCCCCCCTGAATACCCCCCAGATTAAAATAGGCATGGTTGGTAAGGTTGACCACCGTTTCCTTATCGGTAGTAGCCTGATAATCTATTTTCAGGGAATTATCTTTCTGAAGGGTGTACGTCACCGTTATCTCCAGGTTTCCGGGATAACCCTGCTCTCCGTCAGCCGCCGTATAGGTCAGCTGCAATTGCGGTTCTTCTCCATCTACCGCGGTAGCTTCCCACAGCACCTTATCGAACCCCATTTCACCTCCGTGAAGGGAATTAGGCCCGTCATTCAGGGGAAGCTGGTACGTATGGTCGCCAATAGAAAACTTCCCGCCCGCAATCCGGTTGCCGTAGCGACCAATGATAGCGCCGAAATAAGGACTTCCCGCCACATAGTCTTCTACCGTTTCATACCCCAGGGTAATGTTTTCATACTGCCCGTCTTTATCAGGAGCCGTCCATGAAGTGATAGTGCCACCATAATTGGTGATCTTCACTTCCATACCGTTTTCATTGGTAAGAGTATAAAGGTCCGCTTTTGACCCGTCGGCCAGCGCCCCGAAGTCCGACTTCGCTATACGGGAGGCCGGTTTTTCTGTATTGCATGCTGTCATGATCAACAAAATTAGCCCATAATGTACTTTCATTGTATTTAAATTAAAGATTTACCAGAATATATAATAAATGAGGGCAAAGAGGCCGAATATACCTACTGCTCCCCAAATAAACGACTTCTCCACCCTAAACCATTCTTTCTTTAAAACAAATGCTTTCGGGTTATCCTTGCCTTTTGCCTGGATAAGGCTGATGATGACATGAGCCGCCACACAAATCCAGAATACTACCCCCATCCGGTTCAGGAAAGGCATTTCCGGGAACTGGTATTTGAAGAAGGCCGACAAAGGAATGCTCAGCACCGCCGCTGCCAGGGCCCCGCCCGTACTGGCCTTTTTCCAGAAGAACCCGAGAAGGAATATACACAGGATACCCGGAGAAATAAACCCGGTGTATTCCTGGATGTATTCAAAGCCCTGTCCAAAGTTCTTCAATAAAGGGCTAATCACCAAAGCGATGGCAAAAGAAACAATAATCGCCACCCGACCGTATTTTACGGTTTGCTTTTCCGTAAGGTTTTTGTTGAAGAATTTCTTGTGGATATCCAGCATGTAAATGGTGGATACGGAGTTGGCTTTCCCGGCCAGGCTGGCCACAATAGCAGCCGTCAGCGCTGCGAACGCCAGGCCTTTCAGTCCGGTGGGCAGGATATTCAGCAGTACCGGATAGGCGTTATCGGGTCTGACGATACCGTTATCTGTAATTCCGCTGACAATGGCGGGATCTGCATTCTCCTGGAAAAGTACATACGCGGCAAGCCCCGGAAGCACCACGATAAAGGGCATCAGTAATTTCAGGAAAGCTGCGAAGAGCAGTCCGTTACGGGCCGTTTTCAGGTCGGCCCCCAAGGCCCTTTGCGTAATATACTGGTTACATCCGAAATAATTAAAATTCACGATCCACTGTCCGCCAATAATAAACATCATGATACCGGGAAGCTGCTTGTACGCGTCTGTCTGCCCTCCCTTGCCGTCATGCACAAAAAATTCATTGGGTTTAAAAATCATGTGAAGGTGGGAGTCCGCTTTTTCCTTGATCAGGTGAAGCCCTTCAAAAATTCCGCTTCCCGAGCCCACTTTCGCCGACAGGAGATCGAGGGCCAGGTAGGTGGTGGCCAGCCCGCCCACTACCAGGCAAATTACCTGTATAACGTCGGTATAGCCGATCACCTTCATCCCTCCAAGTGTAATGACCACGGCAAAGATGGTCAGGAAGACGGCACAGCTCATAAAGCTGAAACCGGTCATCTTTTCCAGGCTGATCCCCCCGAGATAAATGATGGAGGTGAGGTTAACCAGGATATACAAAAACAGCCAGAACACCGCCATAATGGTAGCGAGGCGTCCGTCATACCGTACCTGCAGGAACTGGGGCATGGTATAAATATTGTTTTTGAGGTACATGGGGAGGAAATAAACGGCAATGACTACCAGGGAAATGGCCCCTATCAGCTCATACGCCGAAATGGCCAGTCCCAGCTGAAAGGCCTGACCGCTCATACCGATAAACTGCTCTGCCGAGATATTGGAGGCAATGATCGATGCGCCGATGGCCCACCAGGTAAGGGAGCCTTCCGCGAGGAAAAAGTCTTTGCTACTTGCGGTTTTTGAGCCTTTATTTCTGTAGATCCAGATCCCATAGAGGGATACGATCACAAAATAGGCCAGGAAAATTCCATAGTCTAATGATTCCAGTCCGAGTTTCATAAGGTAAAAGGTTAATCAGCATCCCTGACCGTAGTAGGCATTTTTGCCATGCTTACGTTCATAGTGCTTCATGCGTAAAGTTTCTTTTAATTTTTCGGTGTCGGGATTGATCTGAAGAGTCAGGTAGGCCATACGGGCCACTTCTTCCAACACCGCGGCATTATACACCGATTTCGCCGCGTCTTTCCCCCAGGTAAAAGGACCGTGATTCTGGAGCAGTACCATCTCCACTTCCTGGTGCAAGAGGCCTTTTTCCCGGAACACCTCAAAGATCTGCTTTCCGGTTTCGTATTCGTAGTCTCCTTTGATCATTTCATCCGTAAGTACCGGCGCACAGGGAATATCCTGGTGCGTATGGTCGGCATGCGTGGTGCCGAACACCGGGATGTCTTTTCCCGCCTGGGCCCAGGCTACGGCATAGGTACTGTGGGTATGGGTGATTCCCCCGATATCCTCCCAGGTTTTGTACAAAAGCGCATGGGTTTTGGTATCGGAGGAAGGGCGCATGCGGCCGTCTACCACGCGGGCGTCGTAATCCATGATCACGATGTCTTCCGCACGCAGATCTTCGTAAGGCACCCCGCTGGGCTTGATGGCGAACACCCCTTTACCGCGGTCCACCGCACTTACATTCCCGAAGGTAAACAGCACCAACCCCAGGCGGGGAAGCTGCATGTTGGCTTCGTAGCATTCTTCTTTTAGTGACTTGTACATATCTATATTTAGTATGCGCGGGCTCACCCGCTGTATACGGACTCTCACCCGCCGTATCTGCGGGCTCACCCGCTGTATACGGACTCTCACCCGCCGTATACGGGCTCTCGCCCGCTCGTAACCCGCGGGTTGAAACCCGCGGTTATTCATGTTATCACCTACGGTTACTTATAGCTGACGTCATTGAAACGGATCTCGTTTTTCAGATCGCGGATGGTGGTGTTTTTATCAATCACCAGGAGCTCGATGCCCAGTATCTCTGCGAAGTCTTCGAGGTATTCCGTACTCAGGTTCTGGCTGTACACCGTATGGTGGGCCCCACCGCCCAGGATCCATGACTGCAGGCCTACTTCCATGGAAGGCTGAGGTTTCCAGAGTACGCGGGCGGTGGGCAGTTTCGGGAATTCCTTATCTACTTTCACCCCTTCTACTTCATTCACCAGGAGGCGAAACCGATTCCCGAGGTCAATCAGAGAAGCGTTCAATGCCTTGCCGGGCGCTCCGTTAAATACCAGCCTCACCGGATCTTCTTTCCCGCCTATGCCCAGGGGATGTACTTCGCAGTTTACGGCGCCTTCGGCTATGGTAGGACAAATCTCCAGCATGTGCGAACCCAGCACCATCTCGTTGCCCGGCTCAAAGTGGTAGGTATAGTCTTCCATAAATGAGTTTCCTCCTTTCATACCGCTGGCCATAAGTTTCATCACGTGTACCAGGGCGGAAGTTTTCCAATCGCCCTCGCCCCCGTAACCGTACCCGGCCGCCATCATGCGCTGCGACCCTATTCCCGGCAGCTGACGCATGCCGTAGAGGTCTTCAAACGTGTTGGTATACGCCGAAAAACCTCCGTCTTCCAGAAAAGTCCTCAGCCCGAGTTCAATACGGGCCGCCTCTACCAATGATGCCCTTGCCTCTCCTCCTTTACGAAGCGAAGGCATCAGCCTGTAGGTATCTTCGTACTCCTGCATAAGGGTCTCCACCTGGTTTTCACTCACCTGCTGGATCACACTGACCAGGTCGCCCACCGCATAAGTATTCACCGAGAAACCGAACCGGTCTTCAGCGGCCACTTTATCTCCATCGGTAACGGCCACCTGGCGCATATTATCACCAAAGCGGGCCACCCGCATGGTCTTCATTTTATATACCCCCGCGGCTACTCTTGACCATACGTTAATCCGTTCATGAACGCTGCTATCCTGCCAGTGCCCCACCACCACTTTACGGGGCATTCTGAGCTTGGCCATGATAAACCCGAATTCGCGGTCGCCGTGGGCCGACTGGTTCAGGTTCATGAAATCCATGTCGATATCCGCGTACGGGATATCCCGGTTAAACTGAGTATGCAGATGAAGCAGGGGCAGTTGAAGGGTATTCAATCCTCTGATCCACATTTTAGCGGGCGAGAAGGTGTGCATCCAGGTAATGATACCAATGCAATTCGGGGTGGCGTTAGCCGCCCGGCATATTTCAAGAATTTCTTCAGGAGTTTTTACGACTGGCTTGAAAACCACGCTCACGGCAATATGCGGAGAGTTATTCAGTGCATTTGCAATTACCCGGGAATGTTCGTCTACCTGACGTAAGGTTTCCTCTCCGTAGAGGTGCTGGCTGCCGGTGACAAACCACACCTCAAAAGTTTTAAGATTAAGCATTGGTTTCTATGAAGTTTCCTAATTTTAGATATTTACTGTATAATTTCTGATACGTTTCCACGTATTCCGGTCTGGGCGTATATTCCTTGTCGAAGCCAGACCCCATTTTTTCCTGAGCGGCGCTCACATCCGGATAAATCCCGGCCACTACCGCAGCAAACATGGCCGCCCCCAGCGCACAGGCCTGGTCGGAAGCTGCCACTTTTATGGGCACATTCAGTACATCCGAGAGGTTTTGCATAACGAAAGGCGATTTTTTCGCTACGCCCCCAATGGCAATGACTTCTTTGATCGGCACGCCTTCTTCCAGGAAGCGGTCTACAATGGCTTTGGACCCGAAGGAAGTAGCCTCCACAATCGCTTTGAACAACTTTACGGCATCTGTACTCAGGTTAAGGCCTGAAAACGCGGCTTTCAGATTGTGGTTCGCGTCCGGGGTTCTCCTTCCGTTGATCCAATCTGTAGCCACCACATCGTTTTCCGACACCGGTAGTTTAAACGCCTCTTCCGAAAGGTAAGCCAGTATTTTATCTTCCAGCTCATCGGCGGCAGCATCGCCCAACAGGGATCTGACCGGCCCGGCAATCAGACGCTGGAACCAGGCGTAGTAATCGCCATAGGCCGACTGCCCCGCCTCCATTCCCAGGTAACCGGGTACCACAGAACCGTCTACTTGCCCACAAATTCCTTTTACCAACGTATCTTTCATTTCCTCATTGGGTGCAATCAGGATGTCGCAAGTGGAAGTTCCCATCACCCGTACAAAGGTATAGGGCGTAATCTCGGCCCCTACCGCCCCCATGTGGCAGTCAAAAGCACCTACGCCCACCACCACATTTTCAGAAAGACCCAGTTTGGCGGCCCATTCGGCCGAAAGCGTACCCATAGCCTCGTCAGAAGGGAAAGTATCGCGGTAAAGGCGTTCGCGAAGTCCGCCCAGGAGCGGATCTACCGCCACCAGGAATTCTTCCGGGGGCAGGCCTTCAAATTCTTCGTTCCACATGGCCTTGTGCCCCGCCGCGCAACGCGACCTCCGGATTTCCAGGGGATCCGTATTCCCGGTAAGCACCGCTGAAATCCAGTCGCAGTGTTCCATCCAGGAAAAAGCCTTCTGTCGTACAGCCTCATCGGTGCGGTAGGTTTTCAGGATCTTCGCCCAAAACCATTCCGAGGAATAAATGCCGCCTACGTATTGGGTATAGTCTACCGCCGATTGGCGCGCTAGGGTATTGAATTCTTCGGCCTCCCGGTTCGCCGTATGGTCTTTCCAGAGAATAAACATGGCATGAGGATTTTGCTCAAAGCCAGGCAACAGAGATAAGGGTGTCCCTGCCTCGTCTACCGGTACCACCGTAGATCCGGTAGTATCAATCGATATCCCCTTTACGCTCTGCTTTTCTTCCGGTGAAAGCCCCGCCAGGGCACCGGTTACCGCCTCTTCTATGGCTTCCAGGTAGTCTTTCGGATGCTGACGGAACTGCGACAGGGCCGCATCGCAAAACTCTCCCGCTTTCCACCGTTTGTAATAGCTTACCGCCGTTCCGGAAAATGCTCCGTTTGCCGTATTCACTACCACCGCCCGTACCGAGTCGGTGCCAAAATCAATACCAATGGTATACTTATCGTTCATTTATTTGGTGTCTTTTTAACACATTAATTTATACTTTTCCAGGCAAACGGAGATATAAGACTTTATCCCTTTCCCGGCGAAATGAAATAGTGAAAACTGTTAAACTGGCGGTGATACTTCTCCTGGTCCAGCTTATAAAGCACCGCCTTTTTGGTGGCCGACTTCTCATTTTTTTCCCCCGTATCAATCAGCAGTTTCGTGGAAAGAATCTTCCGGCTGAAGTTGCGTCGGTCGAGCGGCTCATTGTAGATCTCCTCGTACAGTTTTTGTAGCTGGGGAATGGTAAATTTCTCCGGGAGAAGTTCAAAACCAATGGGGTGCATGGCCGCTTTGTACCTCAGTTTTTCCAGGGCCAGATCTACCATTTTATTGTGGTCAAAAATCAGATCGGGCCGGCGGTCAAGATTGATCCAGTAGGCGTTTTGCGCGCGGGCGGCATCCTGGTCATGTGCATGAATATTGATGAGGGCAAACAGGGCTACCGACAGGGTCCTCTCTACGGGGTCCCGGTCTACATCCCCGAAGGTCTGCAACTGCTCAAAGTAAATGTCTCTTAAACCCGTCAGTTCGAAAAGGATACGATTCGCCGCGTCTTCCAGTCCTTCATTTCTTTCCACAAAGCCCCCCATTAGCGACCAGTTTCCCTTTTCCGGTTCAAACTTCCGTTTAATTAAAAGCAATTTTAAAAATTCACCGTCAAAACCAAACACGATGCAATCCAGGGCCACTAAAAGTCTTTCCGCATGTGCATATCTATCCATAAAGGAGGAGGTTGTTAAACTTTCTGAGGCCTGCATTTTGTTCTATTCATAGTCTATTTCTCACAACATTAAGAGGAATATTTTATTTCCGCAAAATATTGTTATTAAAATAACGTTTTCGGTTAAAATCCAAAAAGTCTGCGCCACCCCCTCCACTTGTCAGGATCCCGTTTTGATTTTGTATACACTGAACGATCTTCCCGGAAGCTCCAGGGTCAGTTTTTTTCGTTTCGTATCCAACATAACCTCAGAATCTTTGGGCGATACATGCAGTGCTTCCTGTACCGAATTCATGGCTTCGAGATTATCGTTTTCCATGCGTGAAAGCACGGCTTTGGCCGGTACCTTTTTCAGTCCGGTGAGCTGTAAATCGTGTTGTACCGGAACCGCAGAAGCATTGGTAATTTTCAGGATGATCTCCCTGCTAGCTTCATCCCAAACGGCGGAAGCATAGAGGCTGTCTTGCCCGGCCAGGGGTTTCCCGTCTTCGGTCAACTGCATCATGTGCGTACCCCTGTGGGTACTGAACTGCTTCTGCACGTAATAACTGGGCGTACCGTAGATGTTCAGGTTGTCGAGCCAGATCAGGTCGGGCGACCACTGCCAGCCGTCGACATGGGCGAACAAAGGCGCATAAGATGTGAGTCTGACCACATCGGCATTGCGCTCCAGGCCCGTCATAAACGCCGATTCCGACAAGGCGGCAAGCCAGTTGTTTACATTCACATTGCCTCCCGTATTGCGGGTGTGTGAGGCCCATTCTCCTACAAAAATGTCAGGACCCTGGCGGTCATACCCGTCGTATCTCGAGGCATTATCGTAAAGCCATGAAGGCGATTTGTATGCGTGTTCATCGATAATATCGATCTTCATTCTCCTGAGTTCCTTATCGAGCAGATCAAAGCGGTCGCCTTCCGTGGTGGTACCCGAACTGGCCACGATCTGTATTTCGGGGTACTTCTCTTTGATGGCTTTCCGGAATACTTCCAGGCGCTCAATATACTGAGGTCCCCAGTTCTCGTTCCCTACCCCGATAAATTTCAGATGAAAAGGCTCGGGATGTCCCATTTTCACCCGCTCTTTGCCCCAGGTGCTACTGGCATCTCCATTGGCAAATTCAATAAGGTCAAGGGCATCCTGCACGTAGGGACCCAGGTCATCAAGTTCCACCAGTTCCGCCGAGTTAAACTGGCACGCCATTCCGCAATTGAGGATGGGCAACGCTTCGGCGCCAATGTCTTCGGCCAACTGGAAATATTCGAAAAAGCCCAGCCCGAACGTCTGGAAATAATCCGGCGCTGCCCGGTGGGGAAACTCGATGTTCCAGCGGTTCATGATCAGCTGACGGTCTTCGATAGGGCCAATGGTTTTTTTCCACTGGTAGCGGTTATTGAGGTCGAAACCTTCTACAATACACCCTCCGGGAAAACGTACAAAGCCGGGTTTCATATCGGCCAGCATCTGGATCATATCTGCCCGCATTCCGCCCTTACGGCCTTTCCAGGTATCGGTAGGAAAAAGAGAAATCATATCGAAATCCACTTCCCCGTTACCGGTAAACCACACGGCCATCTTTCCCTTGGGTACGGTCTGTGTTGATTTAAAGCTAACTTCCAGCTTTTCCCAGCCCAGACTTCCGCCGGTCACCTCCCGGGTTTCCCCGGAGCCTACTATCTCATTTTTCTCGTTCAGGAGTTCTATATGCAATTTAAAGGACCCTTTTTTCACCCGATACAGAACGGAAAAATCATAGGTCAGATCTTTTTTGAGGCCCATTCCCCGGAAGCCCTCGTTGATCAGGCCCAGGTCACCCTTTTGACTGCTGTTCAATTGAACCGAGAGGTACCGCGGATTCGACGGTCTGTCCGGCTGATTTTTGATCTGCAGTTGTCCTTCTATAAAGGTCTTATGCTTCCGTTCCCAGCCCATCCAGGGTTTGAAGAACTCGAAGGAGCGGTTTTTGACCAGCTCGGCATAAATGCCCCCGTCGGCCCCCAGATTGATGTCTTCAAAAAATACGCCCCACATGGTAGGCGCTATTTCGGCTCCTCGCTGGGATGCGTCGAGCTGTAGGGTTTTCTGTGCAAACAGGCCCGGAGCCGCTAGAAAGAGAATGATTACAAGTTTTTTCATTGGTATAAGTTAGTTCCGAGTAGTGAGTTCTGAGTAGTGAGTAATGAGTTCGCAATGGTACTGTTATTTAAGGTTTAGTACGATTACGGAATGTGCCGGAACCGTCAGTTTCAGCACCCCGTTAGTCAGCTTCGCCCCTGTGAAATCTTTTACTTTTATTTTCTCAGGATGATCAAAGGTATTGTAGTCCTGTATGTTTCCCGAGCTCAGAATCTGACCGCTGACCCGCGCATAATTTTCTCCTCTCAGACTGATAGTGACTTCGTGCGCTTTGGAATAGTCCACATTGGTCAAAGAGATGTTCAGGCTGCCGTCTTTCTTGGAAGCGGAAGCGGATACCGCCGGGATACTTTTCCCTTCAAACGTATAATTTGTGGTCTCCAGGTGTACCGGCACCAGCAGGGCATCCTGGTGTACATTATACATTTTCATCACATGATACGTAGGCGTAAGCAGCATTTTTTCTCCTTCCGTCAGGATCACCGCCTGCAACACATTGACAATTTGTGCCAGGTTAGCACCGCGCACACGGTCTGCGTGGTTGTTGAAAATGTTCAGGGTCATGCCCGCAATCATGGCATCGCGCATGGTGTTTTGCTGATACAGGAATCCGGGATTGGTACCGGGTTCCACTTCGTACCAGCCGCCCCATTCGTCTACAATGAGGGCTACTTTCTTCTGGGGATCATACTTGTCCATGATGGTCGAGTGGCGCACCACCAACTCCTCCATCTTCCAGGCTTCGTCCATAATTTTAAAGTACTGGGCTTCATTGAAACCGGTAGCCGGGCCTTTCTCATTCCAGTTGATTACCGAATAATGGTGCAGCGCCACGCCAGACAGCATCCCGTGGGGTATATTCTTCATGAGCGTCTCCGTCCAGGCATAGTCGGCATCGCTTGCGCCTGAAGCGATACGGAAGAGCCGGGCATCGTTGGTCCAGCTGGTCATGAAGGTAGCGTACTGGCGGTACACGTTGGCATAATATTCTGCGGTCATGTTTCCGCCACAACCCCAGGCTTCGTTTCCTACCCCCCACATTTTCACATTCCAGGGCTTTTCTCTCCCGTTTTTCTTACGCAGTTCCGACATGGGACTTCCGCCGGGATGGTTCACATAATTCACCCAGTCGATCAGGTCTTGCACCGTACCGCTGCCTACATTTCCGGCCAGGTAAGGCTCCGCTCCGATCTGCTCGCAGAGGTCCAGGAATTCATGCGTACCGAAGCTGTTGTCTTCGGTTACCCCGCCCCACCACACGTTGATCATAGAGGGGCGCTGGTCTTTCGGCCCGATTCCGTCTTTCCATTGGTAGGCGTCTGCGAAACATCCCCCCGGCCAGCGCAGGTTAGGTACTTTCAGTTCTTTGAGTGCCTGCACGATGTCGTTCCTGACACCGTGGGTGTGAGGAATGGTCGTATTCTTTTCGCCTACGTAAATGCCGTCATAGATACAACGGCCCAGGTGCTCGGCAAAATGTCCGTAAATATGCTTGTTGATCTGGGTTTTTGCCAGATCCGGGTTAAGTGTAATGCTGGTCTGGGCCTGCAGAACGGCCACGCTCAGGACCAGGGCGGCCAGGATGAGTTTGATTCTTTTCATTTAACAATTACAATTTTGGTCAGGCGGGGCGTGGGTTTTCCGGCCTCCACCGGCTGAATTTTTATTTTAATATTCTCCTTACTGTGGAGATCAATCGCTGCCCGATGGGCTTCTTCCAGTGAGAAAGCCCTGTGCTCACCGTTGATCTCCACTTTCAAATTTGTGATCTTATCCAATGCATAAATATACAGTTTTGACCCGCCGCTCATTTCGTAGGCAATGTATCCGTTGGTGTTGCGCCAGAATGCGCCGAGATCATAGCCTGAGTTACTTTTCTCTCCTTTATAATTATGATCCGCTTCCGGTTGCTGTTCTCCCAGGTTCACCTGATCGCTGATACTGTCTTCAAATGCCGTTTCCCGGGCCTTACTTATCCTGAATTCCTCATATTCATCCGAATTGAGTACTTGAAAATACATCTGATACCGCGTGTCATGCACTTCAAAGAAAGGTCGAAGCGTAAGATGGTCTACTGCAAATTTAAGACCCTCTTTTTTTTCAATCTTTGATGCGATGTCTTTCGTTTCAGATACGAAAACATGTCCCGAACTCAGGGGAAACAATTTCCCCTTTGTTTCATGGCCCATACGACTGTCATCTGCAAAAAGCCCTACCAAATCTTCTGTTCCTGTTTCGGCCGCGAGTACAATCGGCCCGTATTTAAAGGCAGTCCATTGGGTGCTATTCGGCAGAAACTCCTGGGTGATTCCCATTTCAAAAGTAAGCACCAACTCATCTCCCGCCTTCCATTTTCTGGAGAAAGTTACAAAACCGTTCTGCACTTCTGTCTTTATTTTCTTTCCATTCAGTCGGAATGCAATCGATTGCATCCAGGAAGGAATGCGGATTTTTAAGTCGCCGCCATTCCACTTTTCTATCAGAAAGCGGGTTTCATTCCCGTAGGGAAACGCGGTGGTCTGTTTCAAAACAACTTCATTTGTTTCCAGGCGGGAATCTACCAGCAAATTGACAAACACGGTACTGCCGCTGTGGGTGTAGACCAGTTCCCCGTATTTCGTATGGTTCTCCAGGCCGGTACCCACACAGCACCACATGCTGGTTTCAGGCTGGGAATACACCCGATAATGGTTAGGACGAATGGGGGTAAAATAAACAAATCCTCCTTTCTCCGGATGCTGACTGGAAAGGATATGGTTAAACATGGTTTTCTCGTAAAAGTCGAGGTATTGGGTGTCACCCGTTCTCAGGTACAAGGCTTTGGAAAGTTTCAGCATGTTGTAGGAGTTGCAGGTTTCCGGTCCCTGATTGGTCTCCAGCATTTTGTCGAACCGGTCTAATTCATGGAAATGTTCCCGGTAGCTGTTGCCGCCAAATGCCACTGAGCGGTGGTGGGCCACATTGTCCCAAAAATATTCGGAGGCCTTTTCCCAATCCGGATCATGCGTGACCTGCGTAATCTTTTCTACTCCTATAATTTTGGGAATCTGGGTATTGGCATGGAGGCCGGTCAGGATATCCCGCTCTTCAATCATGGGGTTGAGGAAGGCTTTCTGGGTCAGTCTCAAGGCTGCATGCAGGTATTTTTTATCGCCTGTTGCAGAATATACATCTAAAAAGGCCTCGTTCAGTCCGCCGTGTTCCGTTTTGAGTACCTGCTCCACCTGTGCATCGGTCAGTCCTGAAAACAGGGTGATCATCCAGTCCGATAAGCCCGTAAGCACCTCCAAAGCCTGTTGATTTCCTGCGAAATGCCAGGCATCGTAAAGCCCCGCGAACAGCTTGTGAATATTGTAAAGTGGCACCCAGGTATTGTTCAGACCGAATGAGCTTCCGTCAATATCGCCTTTCCTGATCCTTTCCCAAAAGACCTTTCCCTGGGGAATCCCCCCTACATAGCCGTTGCCGTTTTTCTGCTGACAGCGGGCCAGCTCGCCGACCATATAGTCGAGACGGGCCTTCATCTCCGGATCAGCAGTAGAAGCGTACAGGAGGGCCAGGGCGGAGAGGTAATGGCCCCCGATATGGCCGTCCAGGCCGCTGCTTTCCCAGTTTCCGTACCGCTCCGCCTTTACCGGCAGCCCGGCATCGATGAGGTAGGGGGCCAATAACTTATCCGGACTAAGCGCCAGGATGTACGCCCGGTCGGTGTTTTGGGCCTGCTCAAAAACCCCTTTCCCCAGCCTAACATTTTCCAGGGGAAAGGTCTCCTGCTGCGCAAAGGATGGCACGCAGAAAAAGGCAAATAATATAAGTTTTGATATTTTCATCCTCAATCTGCAAGAATAATGGCCCCGTCAGGCCGGATGGTCAAATTAACTTCGCCCGATTGATTTATACGTACCGTACTCATTTGGGGAGAGCGGTCGGTTTTGTCACTGTAGTACCGTACTTTCTTCCCGGCCAGCATAGGGAGTTTTACACTCAGTTCTTTCGTGTCCTTCTCCGCATTAATTCCGGCCACATACCATTGATCGCCGTGACGGCGCGCCAGTATCACGTATTTTCCGGGATACCCGTCAATAAAGATGGTTTCGTCCCACACGGTAGGCACTTCCTTCATAAAGTCAATCACAAAAGCCGGAAATTCATTCAGGTTATTGGGCGTGATGCCGAAATTCTGAACCGGCGTCTGGAAAAGTACGGCAGTAGCCAGCTGAAACGTTTCAGTAGTTTTCCGGATATTTCCCCCATTATTTTGGCGGTTATGCTGTTTATTCAGCAGTACGGGCCCAAAATCCATAGCGGCCACGCTGTTCCGGATAAACGGATGAAGGCTGGCATTGTAGGCTTCGGTGTCGTTGGCATGTTGTGTAAAAATCAGGTTTTCAGACGCCAGCACGGCTTCACTGCCTACAAAATTAGGATACATCCGCTCCCAACCCCGCGGCAGGGTACATCCATGGAAAATCACCACCAGGCCGTGGTCATTGGCGTCTGATAGGATCTCTTCGTACAGTTGAAGAGTCATTTGCTTATCCCCACCGAAAAAGTCCACTTTAATTCCCTTGATACCGATACTTTGCATCCAGGCCATTTCTTTTTTACGGGCTATGGCCGTATTCATCTTGTTCTTCGGACCCTGGGGCGCATCGCTCCAGTAGCCGTTGGAATTGTACCAAAGGCAGATTCCCACCTTCTTTGACGCGGCATACTTCACCAGCTCTTCTATTTTCTCATGGCCGATACGGGTATCCCACCAATTGTCTACCAATACAAACTCATACCCCAGATCGGCAGAAAGATCCACAAATGTTTTCTGGTCATCGTAGTTGATACTTCCGTCCTGCCATTCCAGCCAGCTCCAGGTAGATCGGCCAAACGGATAATCTTTTGACGGTTTATAAAGCGGTTCCACCACATCAAACGGGATGGTGGTCTCCACTACAGGTTTCAGGTCACGGCCCACCGTCAGCGTACGCCAGGGCGTCTCTCCCGGAAGCGGAATAGACGGCTGGGCTGACCCAATACCGTTATTTTCACCGGGCTCAGGAAAAGCCACGGTGTAAAGTCCGTCTGCGGTACCTTCACTCAGCTTTGACCCGCAATACAGGCTACCGACTCCGGTTTCAGACACCAGTATCCAGCCCCGGTCACCCACATGAAACAGGCCCGGGAAGGTATAGCCTACCCCGTATTTGGAGGGGGTGCCTACGGGTTCATCCGGCACATATTCTTCTTCATAGCTGGGCTTGGTGGCTTTCCAACCCATCATGGGCGAGGCCTGTGGGGTGAGGAAGGTGGTAGTAAACTTGGGAAACTTGAACCCACTAAGTTCTTTTTCCACCGTACAGCGGGCGGTCTCCCCGTTTTGCGCCAGTTGATACTTAAATGCGATATTGTTGTTGCTGACCTGGAAAACCACACTGATCTTTTCCTTTTTCGCGGTTTCGTAAGTAGCGGTCATTTCATGGGCATGATAGTCTACCCGGCTTTTCTTGATTTTCTCTTCCGTATAACTTTTTTGGACAATCTTTTCGTGTTTTTCAATGAAGGTCAGGCCCTGGCTGAAGTCACTTACATTGGTTACCATACCCAAAGGCGAATCTTCGAGCATCATCATTCCTTTGTAGCTGACATTGTACATCATAGTACCTGATGAATTCAGAAAAAGACGTACGTTCAGATTCCCGTCAGGACTACTCATTTCCTGAGCGGATACTGTTCCGCAAAATAAAAGGAGTAAAATCAGGCGGTTGAAAATTTCTCTCATTTTTAAATTAGTGTCAAAAAGACACATTTTTAAGGTGAAAAAAGAGCAAAAAACCGGTTCGGATATCCCCCACTTGCTTTTTGCTCTTTACAAAAATACGATCGCTTTTCAGAAAAACAAAATAAATCCAAAATAAAATCAAATGGATTCAATTTTGCGGAATAAGTCGCCGTCAGCTATCAGAGTACAGCGGAAAAGTACGACCCTGATAGCTGATGAATGACGGTGATCAATAGCCCGGGTTTTGCTTCAGATTCGTATTGGTATTGAGCTCCACCGTAGGGATAGGGAAAAGATCTTTGTTCCTGTCGATTGTGGCGCTGTGCGATAACCACGACTTCTTAGAGAACACCCCGAACCGAATCAAGTCCTGGCGGCGGCGGCCCTCCTGGTCAAATTCCCAGCCCAGTTCGTCCAGGAACCTGCCGTAGAGAATGTCTGCCGCACCCTCATTGGTCTTCAGGGCCGTATCCTGGCGACCGTAATTGTATTTTCCGCCGCCTTTGAGCTGCGCTCCTGTCACGGTGGCTTTTTCGGGATTAGCCTTAAAAGCCCGCTGCCTTATCTGGGTCACTATCTGGGCCGCTTCATTTTCATGACCCAACCTCAGCAGTCCTTCGGCTTTAATCATGAGAATATCGGCAAAGCGAAAAACCGGAAAGTCATTACTTAACTGCACATTGGCTCCCATAGCTATCTCAAACTTACCCAAACGGTAACCGTGTACCGACTCTGCCAATTCAATACTTGGCACCTCGTTGATATAATTAAGGGGTTTATCTTTGTAAGCACCCATACCGCAAATCAGGGCCTGCCCGGAAGAAGAGTATTGGGGCCCCTGTATCCAGTTGGCTTTCATACGCTCATCGTCCGGGTCATACGAATCAATAAACTGGGGAATAGCGCTCATTCCGCCCCACGGCGCGCTTTTCAGGTCATAGGTAGCTTGATTTTCGGGCGAAAGGCTTTGCATGTGCAGGTCAAAGGCGTTCCAGTTATTGGTATAGATTTCATCTAAAGGCAAGGCCCAGATAATCTCCCGGGAGTTCTGGTTTTCGGTGACAAACACATTCTTCTGGGTGGCTTCAAGGGTAAACCCGGCACCCGAGTTGATTACTTTTTCAGCTGCGTCTACTGCTTTCTGCCATTGGGCTGTGCCGGTATACACTTCTGCATTCAGATACATTTTGGCCAGAAGCGTATAGGCGGCCCACTGGTTAAAGGTTCCATAAGTAGACACGTCATTACGGGCACTCAGAAGGGTGACATTGTCTTCAATTTCTTTTACGATGAAATTAAACACCTCCGCCCGCGACGATTGCTCGGGCAGGAAACCGTCAGGCAAGTCAAACTGGGTCACTACCGGCACATTTCCGAACATATCGATGAGGATATAATAGTACGACGCCAGCAGCACTTTCAGTTCGGCCAGCGTAGCGGCTTTGTCATCGCCCACCATCGGAATCAGCCCGGATTCAATCTGATAAATCACCCGGTTACAGTTCGTAATACCGGCATAAGTTCGTGACCAGGTATTCCTGACAATCCCTTCGTCGGCCGTCCATTTGTGTTCATGAATTCTCCTGTACACGCCCCCGTCTACCCAGCCATTCGGGCGCCCGGGAATGACCTGCTGATCTGCGCTGAGCTCCTGAGCGCGCCAGAGGCCGTCCCAGTCGAGCAGAATAAACCGCCAGTTGGAGTACGCCGCGCCTTTGAGCGAAGCCAGGTCAGAAGCCGTGGGGTTAAACTGACCTGCAATGATGGTGGTGTAGGCCTTGTCTTTCAGTTCGGTACACGACTGAAAAACCAGGAACCCTGCCACTGCTAATAGTCTTATATTTTTCATTGGAATTTCAGGTTAAGGTTGATTAAAAACTCAGGTTAAGTCCCACGGTATAGGTTCGGGTAGTAGGGTATTTGTCGCGGTCATCATTGCCCGGACTAAGCCCCAGACGGTTCACCTCCGGATCTATCCCTTTGTACCCGGTCAGCGTCAGGGTATTTAAGGTAGATACGTAAACGCGCAGGGAATTGATGTATTTGTTCGTCAGGTCAAAATTGTACCCCGCCGTAATGTTATCGATCTTCCAGAAATCTCCGTTTTCGAGATAATAACTGTTAAATTCAAGTGGAGCCGTCAATGCCGCTTTGCCGAAAACAGGCTCGGTAGAAGATTTCAAACGGTTATAGTTGACAATGGTCGGATTTTCAAAATACATTCTCTGGAAGTTCAGCACCTGGTATCCGAAGGCTCCGCGCATGGTAACACTGGCGTCAAAATTTTTGTAACGGATGCTGTTATTCCAGCCCGCATAGTATTTCGGAAGACCATTACCCAGCACCTGCTTGTCTTCGAAAGAATGCCCAAACTCTTCATAGCTGACTCTTTCTCCGCTTTTGTTCTCATAGATCCATTTGCCATTGGCATCCACATCTACTACTTTGAAACCGTAGAAATCGCCTATTCCCTGACCAATAAACACGATATTGGTGAACGTTTGTATAGGTTCTCCGGTGCCACCGGTAGTGAAATAATCATTGGTAGTCTGGTACAGGTCATTGGAAAGGCTCACCAGACGGTTTTTATTGGTGGAGAAAGTAAGGGTACTGATCCACTCCAAATCTTTGCTGCGGTAAGGAATAATATTCACAATGGCCTCCAGCCCTTTGTTTTCCATTACCCCCACATTGGCACGGGTGGTGGTGAAAAGGTTGGGTGGGCTCGGCACCTGGTAATCGTACAGCAGTCCTTTGATGTTCCGGATGTAATAATCCACGCTACCGCTGATACGCCCGTTTTTAAGGGTGAAGTCGGCACCCAGGTTGGTTTCCTGCTTCTCTTCCCAACGAATATTGGGGTTGGGATTGGTGGTAGGCCCCAATGAACGCACCCAGCTTCCATTGCTATAAATGTACCCCCCGTAACCCAGGAGAGCCTGACTGAGGAAGGAGGTGGAAGGCGGGTTACCGGTTACACCATATCCTGCCCTTAGCTTGAGGTCATCAAAAACCGACTGGCCCTGCATGAAGTCTTCGTTGGTAATTCTCCAGCCTATAGACGCCGCAGCAAAAGTTCCCCAGGGCTTATCGGCACCGTAGAGCTGAGATGCCCCTTCGTGGCGTACACTTCCCATTAAGAGGTATTTGTCGTCAAAGCTGTAGGTTAGCCTGGAAAAGAAGCTGATCAGGTTGGTTTCACTCTTGCTGCTTCCCATGGTGGCCTTGCCGTCTGTTAAGGCATTGCCGAGGCTGATGTTATGGTAGCTGAAAATATCGGTAGGGAAATCAAAATTCCGCAGGAAATTGCTGGTGTATTCATTTTCCTGATACCCGTAGCCGCCGAGCAGTGAGGCCCGGTGTTTTCCCAGTTGACGGGAATACTGACCGGTGATCTCCATCAGGCGGTCAATAGAGAGGGCATTGCCAATGGCGGCATATCCTTTCATATTATCCCTGAGGGTGGAAATATGCTTTTTAGACTCGGAGTACCCGGCATTATTATTATACCGGGAATAAGATGCCAGGGCATTGAACCGCCAATGATTGGTAGGGGTATAAGTCAAGCTGGCATTCATCCGCGAATTCACATTTTTGGTCACACCGTCGCTCTCGTACAAGCGTGATAGCGGGTTTTCGTAGTTGAAGTTCCCGGTTTGCTCAAACCAGTCGCCGTTTTCATCCCTGATGGGAGACGTTGGATTTCTGATCAGGGCCTGGCGGTATACGTAGCCGTTAAATGAGCCGCCGTCCTGAGTCTGGGTAAAGCTGTTAACCTGGTTAAGGAGACTTACGTTCAGGTTCAGCTTGTCGTTCAGCATGCTGTGGTTTACATCAATCCGACCGGTAAAAGTAGAATTATCCGATTTCTTAAAAATCCCTTGCAAGTCCCTGTAATTCACAGAGGCAATATAGTTGGTTCGGTTCGAGCCGCCCCTCAAAGTCAGATTATGTACATGGGTAACGGGCGTCTGGGAGATTTCATTCAGCCAGTCGGTATCACTGCCCAGGTCCCAGGAGGCATCCCGGGTGCCGGCGGCAATCTGGCTTCGGTAATCCTGGGCGGTCAGCATTTCCAGTTGGCGTGCAATGGTCTGAAAGCTTACACTACCACTATATTCCACCACACTGGTTTCCTGCCCTTTCGCCCTTTTGGTGGTAATGAAGATCACCCCGTTGGTTCCGCGAACACCGTAAATGGCCGCCGCCGACCCGTCTTTCAGCACATCTATCGATTCGATATCTTCCGGTGCTACTGTATTCAGGCTTCCCGGAACCCCGTCAATAATCACCAGCGGGTTACTGTTGGCTCCGAAAAGGGTGGTATTGCCCCGCAGCAGGATCTGAGTACTGCCCACAGGGTTTCCGCTGGGTGCAGACACCGAAAGGCCCGCCACTTTACCCTGAAGGAGCTGACCGGCATCTGCCACGGGCCCCTTCACAAAATTATCGGACTTGATCGAGGCTACCGAGCTGGTTACATCGCCCACTTTCTGGGTACCGTAACCTACCACCACCACTTCAGACAGGTAGGTGTTCTCTTCTTCTAAAATCACATTCAGGATACTTTGCCCTCCGATCACCACTTCTTTCTTCCCGTAACCAATCAGGGAAAAAATAAGAGTAGGGTTCTCCAGCCCGGTCGGGACAGATATCGCATAATTTCCTTTGTCGTCACTTACACTTCCTGCATTGGTGCCTTTCAATACTACACTCACTCCTACCAAGGCTTCGCCCTTTTCATCGGTCACCCGGCCCTGTACCCGAATTTCTAAGGGCTTTATGGTAATGACCTTTTGCCTTACACGTAGATTTAAAATCCTATCCCAACCCGAAGACGTGTGGGGGATCTCCGCTCCTGTCGGACTATGCAAAGTCAGCTCTGCAGGAAGTGCTGTTTCTGCCCGGTTCTCCCTCACACCGCCTCTGATTACAATGGTTTTATCCAGTATCTCATACGACAAAGACTGGTTCCTCAGTACCTGGTCCATAAATTCCTGGATACTGCCCTCCTTAAATTCCAGGCTTACTCTTCGGACACTTCCGACTATTTTTTTGTCGTAAAAAAACTTGTAGCCACTTTGTTTCTCTACCGTCTTGAAAACTTGGGTAAGCGGCTCATTTTTGACAGACAGTACTATTTTCTGCGAAAAAACCGCAGCAGATGCATGCATGCACCCTATGACCAGGAAAATGGCGGTTAAATTCATAAAAAGTAATATTTTGAGAGAAGCCCGAATGCGTACTTCTTTCTTTCGTAAAGAAAATTGCATATTTTTGTAAGGTTTTGGTTATAACTTGTTTACTGTTTGCACAGGTATTTGTCCCGAATACGGGAACAGGATAGCCTTAACTTTCAACCGTTTCAGGTCGCATCTGGAACGGTTTTTTTAGGCCTTGCATTTCCATGAAACCCAGGTTCAGGGGCTATACAGCCACTCCCGGGATTTTTTCTTTGAAAAACTACGTACTCTTTCTCATAGGCCTGAATATTAAAAGGTTGATTATTCGGTTACAATTATTTTCTTGCCCTCCACCTTGAACCGTACCCCACCGGCTTCCAGGATCCGCAACACGCCGGAAAGCCGTACATCCCGGGAAATTTCTCCCACAAATTCATGGTCGCGCACTTCTCCTTCATAGATCACTTCCATATCGTACCACCGCGAAAGCTGGCGCATTAGCTCTTTCAACCCTACTCCGTCAAATCGGAAATATCCCTCTTTCCAGGCCATGACCTGTCCGGTATTTGCCTTACTCACCTTCAAGGATTTCCCACCCGATATCTGTGCCTGCTGACCCGGTTTCAGTACGATTCCCTTTGCAGGAGTTCTCACCTCGATACTTCCTTCGAGAAGTGTGGTCTTGATAACGTCTTCATCGGCATAACTGTTAATATTAAATCGCGTACCTAACACCTCCACCACCTGATCACCGGATACCACCCTGAACGGAATTCTCCTTTCCCCGTCAAGGGCTTTGGCTACCTCAAAGTACACTTCCCCCGTCGCTTCTACCACCCGTTCCTTTGTGCTAAAACCGCTAGGAAACCGGATGGAGGAAGCCGCGTTCATCCACACGCGAGTGCCGTCAGAAAGTGTTACGTTGTACTGCCCCGCTTTCGGGGTTTCTATGGTGTTGTAATGCATTAAGGCGGAAGAACTATTCCCTTGATAGACCAGTTCTCCCTCTCTCATCTTCACGATGGCGATCTCCCCTTCCCTGGCCAACTGCCCACTGGCGACTTCATCCAACATAATATTTTCTCCATTCGCCAGAATAAGGCGGGCCCTTCGCTCACCTGGGACCGCATCTTCCTGAAGTACTGCCTGAACTGAAACGGGCGCTTGGCCCTGAAACCACAGGTATACGCCAAGAGAAAGTACTACCGATATACCTGCAGCCCAGGATATCCGCCTCCAAGCAAGGTTTCGCTTTAGCCCTGGGGGAGTCAGGTGAGACAAAAATTCATCAATCTCTTCCCTGTCGGCCTCCAGCCCCTTTTTCCCGGCTTCACGAACATACCAACTCTCCAGCAGCACACGCTCCGCCTCGGTGAGTGTCCCGTTCCGAAACTTTTCCAAGAGCTCCCCGGCTTTTTTCATGATGTCACTTTTTCTTCCTAAGACGGATTAGAGGGACGATGGTAGTAGATTTTTTAAAAAATTTATGCGATTAATGGTAAAACTGGTGAAATAGGGGTTAGATATTAGAAGCAGCCGCCGCTGCGGTTAGATATTAGACACACCGGGTGACGCTTCACCAATCGCCGATGAATAAGGTGGTTCGCCACTAAGGCTAACAGCTAAAATTTTATACTGATGAAATAGCCATGAGCATTCAGCTATCAGCTATCAGAAAACCGGCACACCAACCGGCCTATGAATAAGCTGACTGCTGATAGCTGAAGGCTGAAAGCAAAAATTTTATACACATGAAAAATGTCAGTGGAGAAGGAAAAGTATCACTGCAAAAGCGATATCCAGTTTTTTACGAAGTATTATCAGTGCATTACTGATCTGCTTTTTCACAGTTTTATCGGAAAGGTTCATTTTTTCGGCAATCTCTTTGTGCGATAACTCGTTGCTCCTGCTCAAACGAAAAATATGCTGCATCCGGTCGGGCAGTAGTGCTACTTCTCTTTCTATTATCTGGCTAAGTTCTCTTTCCCGCACCAGATGATCGGTCATGTTTTCTCCTTCGGCAATAAACGCTTCCAGGGAATGTACATAACGATCGCGTGTACGCGACCTCGCGATCTGGTCCAGTATCCGGTTTCTGACCGCGCTGTAAAGGTAAGCCGACAAGCTCCCCTGAACCTTTATATCCTCGCGCCTCTGCCAAAGCACAACAAAAAGATCCTGTACTACATCTTTGGCCTCTTCTTCACTATCCAGCATCCGAAGTGCGTGCACAAACAGCACCCCCTTATACCGCTTGTAAATTTCGGTATACGCCTCTTCATCGTGCTGACGAACGAGGTCCATCAATTGCTGATCAGAATATCTATCCATACCGTCACTGATTCTCCCCAAAATCCGTTATTGAAATTATACGAGGAAAAATAGAATAATTCTAATATCGTGTAATATTAACACATTTTATTGAAAAGAGTACCACTTTACCTGAACTTTTTAAGATTCGCCTGGTGCAGACCACGGTGCTTCACCGGCAGATCAACAGCCTGTGTGAAAAAACGGCACCTTCATGACGCAAACCACCGCGAGAGCATTGCTTTGCATCGCAGTTTTTTTTACATTGCACTTCTCAAAGCCCCAAACCCTTAAAAAAGAGCAATATCGGCTATCAAAATGGAGTATATGCGTGATCATCCCTATAGAAACCTCCATGATCAGGAATTGTTTCTGCTCTTCCGCCAGGGAAGTAACGAAGCCTTTACTGAAATATACCAACGGTACCACGGGGGCTTGTACCTGCATGCTCTGAAGATGCTGCAAGACCGGGATGAGGCCCAGGATGCGATCCAGGAAGTATTCACGAAAATCTGGCACCGCAAAGAACGCCTGGAACTGACCACCTCACTGTCTTCTTACCTCTATACCGCCGTTCGGAACCGGATACTCGACATCTTCTCCCACCAGAAGAGGGTGGAACAATACCAGCTGTCGCTCCAGGAATACCTCGACAAAGGCGAATTTATTACAGATAATATTATCCGCGAAAATGAACTCGCAGCCCTCATTGAAAACGAGATTTCAAAACTCCCTCCCAAAATGCAGGAAGTGTTCCTCCTGAGCCGGAACACCGATTTATCGTATGCCCAAATCGCACAAGAACTGAGTATCTCCGAAAATACGGTGCGTAAGCACATTACCAAGGCCCTGGCCAAATTAAAAGATAAGCTGGGCGACTTCCTGATCGCTTTTTTCATCCCTCTCGCTACGGTTCTCTGGAGCCTGATATAATTTTTTTAATTTTTTTTTGAACGGAAGTACTACTTTTGTCTGGCTTAAAAGTCATACATAATACAAGATAAAACTTTTATTACATGACACCGAAACAAGCGCTGAGATTATTTGAAAAGTACCGGGCAGGCACCCTTACCGAAGACGAGCGGGCTATCCTGGAAGGCTGGTACCTGCAACACGCGGGCGCTATGCCTGATTTTAACCTTTCCCGTGAGGAACTGAAGCACGATCTGGAGAAAATCTACAAGACCTTGCCCGGACGGGAAACCCCGGTACGGCCTTTCCGCCCCTATTGGAAGATTTCCCTGGCGGCGGCCTCTGTCCTTCTTTTTGTAACGGCAGGCCTGTTCTTCTTTTCCCGCGAAAACAAAAAAGAGATAGCGGAGACCATACAGACGGCCGATGTGGCTCCAGGTGGTAAAAAAGCCGTACTTACCCTGGCCGATAACACCCAGGTGGTGCTGGATGATGCCGGTACGGGTGATATCGCCCGCCAAACCGGGATAACCGTGAGTAAAACTACGGAAGGACAGCTGATGTATGTGGTGAACGATACGGACATTCCCGCCTCAAAATCCATGTCTTACAACACCATATCTACCCCTAAGGGCGGAGAATACCAGGTGCAGCTGTCAGACGGAACCCGCGTGTGGCTGAATTCCATGTCTTCCATTCGCTTCCCGGTCTCTTTTCAGGGAAACGAACGCCGCGTGGAAATCCATGGAGAGGCCTATTTCGAGGTCGCCCATAACCCGACTCTCCCTTTCCGGGTAACGAGCAACCACCAGATCGTGGAAGTGTTAGGTACCCGGTTTAATATCAATGCATATCCTGATGAACCCACGACAAAAACCACCCTCCTGCAAGGCGCAGTACGATTGGTGACGGAAAACGGAAAAGATTCAAAAGTGTTAAAGCCGGGAGAACAGGCCCTAACCCGCGCGGGAGACGGCCGGGTGGAGATCCGTACAGCCGATACGGAAGAATCGGTAGCCTGGAAAAACGGTTACTTTATTTTCGCTGACGAGGAGCTGCAAAGTATTATGCGCAAGCTGGAAAGGTGGTACAGTATAGAAGTAGATTACCGGGATATCGACCCCCATTTGAAGTTTGGCGGGGCCATTTCCCGGGGCCGTAACCTGTCAGAGGTACTGGAACTGCTGGAACTGACCGATAATGTAAAATTTAAAATGGAGGGGAAGAAAGTGACGGTTATGCCTTAACAAAAGAAGTCCTGAAGTGCTGCAACACTCCAGGACCAGGCGGGCCCATCTATTCCTCTCAGAATAAATGTTTGTAAATGATGTCAAAATTTAAACCCAATCAAAATTATGAAATTTAATCGATTAATTCCAATCGGAATTTCCTGTCTCAACCTTAAAGTTTTGAGAATCATGAAATTGACCCTGTTTTTACTGCTGGTATGCTTCTTCCAGTCTGCAGCCAATACCTACGGTCAAAGGATCACGCTGTCGGAAAACAATGCCCCTTTACACAAAGTTCTAAAACAACTCAGGGTACAAAGCGGGTATGATTTCCTTTATAATTCCTCCCTGATCCGGAGGGGGACGCCCGTGAGCGTAGACCTGAAAAATGTTCCTTTGGAAGAGGCACTAAAGACGGTTCTGCAAAACCAGTCGCTCTCCTACACCATTAAAAACAACGCAGTGGTTATTAAAGAGGCGGTGGTACTGCCCGTTGTGATAGAAGCGGCCACCCTTACCGTCAGAGGTAAAGTGGTAGACGACGAAGGTATAGCGCTGATCGGCGTAACCGTTAAGGTGAAAGGTAGCGCCCAGGGCGTTTCCACCAATGCGAACGGAGATTTTACCTTATCTAATGTAGACGAGAACGCCCTCATCCAGATTTCTTATATCGGTTATGAAACCCGGGAGATCCGCGTTAAAGCGGAAATGGGAGTTATCCGACTGGAAAGAAGCAATTCCAACCTGGACGAACTGGTGGTTATCGGTTACGGAACTGCCCGGAAAGGTGACATCACCGGATCTATCGCCACCCTGAAGCCCGATGAGATGGAAGCCTCCAAGGCGGTATCGCTAGACAACCTGATCCAGGGAAAAGTAGCCGGTGTAGCCGTAAGCGCGGGAATACCTCTTCCGGGTGCAGCACCGAATATTACAATCCGGGGTGCCAACTCCCTGAGAGGAGATAATCAACCCTTGTTTGTGGTAGACAATATTCCTCTGCCTGCCACCGGGTCTTTTGCCCCCAGCTCTATCGGAGGCGGCGACTTCGAAATCCCCCAAAACCCGCTGGCCAGTCTCAGTCCTTCGGATATCGAAGACATCCAGATCCTGAAAGACGCCTCCGCTACCGCAATTTATGGCTCAAGGGGCGCCAACGGTGTGATCCTGATTACTACCAAAAAAGGGAAAACCGGCCTTCCGAAAATCAACTTCAACACCACCTTCACCGTAGTGGAGGCCACCCGTCTTCGCGACATGCTGACCCTCGACGAGTACGCCGAATACCGCAACGAGAAGTCAGGCGCGGCCAGCTACTTCTTTAAAGAGGGAAACGAAATGCGCTATGTTTTCGGGGATGCGGTGTATGACCCGAACGACCCCGAAACCTACAACGTAGTGAAAGGCCACAACTGGCAGAAAGAGATTTATGGTAACGGCCTGTCGCAAAGCTACAACCTCTCTATAAGCGGTGGAAGTGACAAGATACGGTATTACCTGGCCGGCGATTATAAAGATATCAACGGACTGGTGAAACAAACCGGCTTGCGCCAGGGAAGCCTGAGACTGAACCTGGGAGGCAACCTGTCACGTAACCTCACGTTCAATACCTCCCTCACTGGTTCCCTGCGCTCCAATAATATGATGGCCGGAGGAAACACGAAAGGAGGCGCTACCGGCGCAATTACCCGTACCGCCATAGACTCCGCTCCTTTTGTGCTGCCGCCCGATGACCCGGCGCTGGAAGGAAACGATGAACTCCGGACCACCGCCTTAGCGTGGCTGACCGACTATGACGATATTACGACGGAAAAGACCCTCCGTGCCTCCGCCGATCTGACCTGGCAGATCCTGAAAAACTTTTCCTACACCCTGCGTACAGGAGGAAACCTGATGCTACAGGACAGAACCCGCTGGTACAATACGGGCATCTGGCTTGGTCTTAACAACAACGGTTACCTGGGAAATTCCAACCTGAACAGCAATAACTATACGTTCGAAAACCTGGTCAATTACAATACAAAAATCGGCCGTACCTCCAACGTTTCTGCGACAGCCGGTGTGACGTATGACGATTATAACTGGCTGAACAAATCCATTCTGGCGTCTGATTTTGAGTTCAAGGATCTGGGCATAAAAGGCTTACACATGGCCAGCAACCAAACCATATCCTCGCCTCAGCAGCTTGACTACCAGCTGCTTTCTTACCTGGCCAGACTGAACTTCTCCCTCTTTAACGGCAAGTATATCGTTACCGCTACAGGGCGGGCCGACGGAAGCAGCAAGTTCAGTAAGGAAAACCGCTGGGCGTTTTTCCCTTCGGCAGCCATTGCCTGGAAACTGGACGAAGAAGAGCTCCTCAGCGCATTGCCCTGGCTGAACGAGCTTAAACTCCGGGTAGGATACGGTAAAACCGGCAGCCAGTCGATTTCTCCCTACACTACCGTATACGATTATGCCCAAAACCGCAATTATGCTTCCGCCGAAGGCGACCCCATAAAAGCCGTGGTGGTTTCTAACCTGTCTAACAGCGCCCTGAAATGGGAAAGTACCTCCGCCTACAATGCCGGGGTAGATTTTAACCTGTGGGAAGGCCGTCTGGGCGGTTCTTTCGAGGTATATATGAAAGAAACGAACGACCTGCTGGTGAACAAGAATATCCCGGCCTCTACCGGGTTTGCCGCCATCACAGTGAACCAGGGCGCCCTGAGTAACAAAGGCGTGGAGCTGGCCCTGAATAGTGAAATCATCCGGAATAAGGATTTCTCATGGAACCTGTCGGCCAATATAGGCACCAACAAGCGGAAAGTACTCTCCCTGGGCTCGCCCTATATGGATCTCGGTGCCATCACCGGCTACGGTTACCTGGGGAATGCCATCAGCGATCACTTCGGCGTAGGAAATATCTTCCTGGTAGGCGAAGCACCCGGATTGTTCTATGGCTACAAAACAGACGGTATTATCCAAAGCGAGGACATTGACCTGCCCACTTCCACCCTGTTTAATATGCGGCCGGGAGAAATCAAAGTGGTAGACGTGACCGGAGACGGGGTAATCGATGCCAAAGACATGACCATCATAGGCGATCCGAATCCCGATTTCAACTACGGCTTTCAAACATCGGTGGGATACAAACGCGTAAAACTCTCCGCTACTTTCTACGGTGTAAAAGGAGGAGAAATACTCAATGCCAACATTCGGTATGAACAAACCCCCGCCTTAAACACTCCCAATGTAACCCGTTATGCCTACGCAAACGCCTGGCGGCAAGATGCCCCGTCTAACCTGTTCCCTTCGGTACTGAGTTCCGTAAAAAATTACGTGTATGACCGGTATATAGAAGACGGCAGTTTCTTACGATGCAGCGATATTACGCTAAGCTATGTGGTTCCAGCTCGTATAGTAAAAAACTTTAATGTGTTCGGCTCCGTGAAAAACGCCTTCCTCATCACCGATTATTCGGGGTATGATCCGGAAATGAGAACCTTCTCTTTTGACGGTTTACGGCCGGGAATTGATATCAATTCTTTCTCTAACCCCCGCCAGTTTGTATTAGGACTCAACGTAACATTTTAATCAAGCAATCTCATGAAAAAGACATATATATATCTGTTAATCATTTCATTAGGATTCTTCTCCTGTGAAGACCTCCTTGACGAAAACCCGGCCTACACCATTAATAATATCAAGGCCTTTGAATCGGAAACTACGGCCAATATGGCTTTACTGGGGTGTTATGCCTACCTGACGGAGTACAATGCTTACGGACAAAACTTCCAGGAAGTACTGGTGGGACCTACTGCCCTGACCTTCGGTCAGAATAACAATATCAGTTATGCCGAATTCTCCGGACTGAATGTACCGGAAACCAACACGGCCATCACCTTGTCGTGGTCGGGCCTGTATAAGGTGATCGGCGAATGTAATTATTTTATAAACAGTGTAGAAAACAGTAATTTAAGTGATGCCTACAAAAGGCAATCTATTGGTGAAGCCCGCTTTTTGAGAGCCCTGTGCTACTTTAACCTGGCCAACATTTTCGGAGGCGTACCCCTGAGAATTGAGCCTACCTCTTCCTATACCATTAACTTAGAGCGCTCCAGCCGGGAGGCCGTGTATCAGCAGGTAGAAGAAGACTGGTTGTTTGCCGCTGAAAATCTGCGGGCCCAAAACGTATCCGGAAGGGCCTCGCGCTACGCCGTCCACGCCTACCTGGCCAAACTGTACTGGATGCGGGGTAGCCTGGACAACACACCCTCTTCTCCTTACTGGGCAAAGGCCAAGGCGGCTGGCGACAGCGTGATCACCAAAGGAGGGTACGGACTGGAAGCCAATTTTGCCAACATCTTTAAAAACCATTCCAGCAATTCGCCTGAATCGGTGTTCCAGATTAATTTCACTTCGTCTACCAACGGGTACGGCAACCGCGGTAGCTGGGTTTTCTCGGCTTCCAATACCACCGCAGGGATCTCCTGGGGCAGGTACAGGGCTTCAAGAGCCTTCTATGACCAGTTTAAAGGCAGCTATCCCGATGACGCGCGCCTACGTTCCACTTTCGGTACCAGCATCAAACTGATCAAAACCAACGGGAATGTTTTCTTTACTTACCCTTACCTGTACAGTACACCGGTAAGCACGACCACTACCGCCATTGATTCTATCCGGTACACCGCGCTGGCAGACCCCACCAACCCCCGGCTGGAAGAACTTACCCCGGAGATGCTGGCCGCCTTCGTCAATACCGGAAACCGCGATAACTCATGGCCCTATTTCATCAAACAGTTTGATGTAGACGCCACCGCCCAGAACAGCAATAAGAACCTGATGGTGTATCGCTATGCCGACTTCCTTCTGCTGATGGCCGACGTGGAAAATGAGCTGGGGAATCTCTCTGTGGCCACCGAATATATCAATACCGTATTGCGGAGAGCCCGTAATTCAGGCGGATCGGTTTACCCCCAGGATATCACCGCCATCACCCAGTCGGAATTGCGTGACCGCATATTTTACGAACGTCTGTTTGAACTGGCCGGAGAATTTGATATGTTTACGGATGTGAGACGCAGAGGTGTGGAATATTTCCGCAAAATAGTGGAGCGCCACGATAATCATCATATTACCAAAGCCCAGGTCACTTACAATAAAACATTGGGAAATAACCAGGCGTTTATGGATTACCTCCTGCTCAGCGGAATCAGTAATGTGGATGATTTTCTGAGGAAAAACCTCCTCTTGCCTATCCCGCGTAACGAGATCAGCAATAACGACAGTATCACTGACGCTGACCAGAACTACGGTTATTAAACAATTATAAGCCGGGCGGCTGAATGCGGTTCACCGCAAAGTGGCAGGCCGCCCGGCTAAATTTTATACTTATGAGAAAAAAAGTACACCTCGTCACCAAAACGCTTTCTGCGCTGTTCATGGTCTTTCAAGGGCTGACGGCAGGCGCCCAACAGAAACAACCCAACATTGTGGTCATCATTTCGGATGATCATGCGTTTCAAACCATCAGCGCCTATGGAAGCCGTTCCATCCAAACGCCCGCTATAGACCGTATCGCCGGCGAGGGCGTGCGCTTTGACCGCGCCTATGTGAATAACTCCATCTGCGGACCCAGCCGCGCGGCCATTCTCACGGGCAAATACAGCCACAAAAACGGGTTCAAAGACAACGAAACCTCGGTGTTTAATCACGGGCAAGACCTCTTCGTGAAACACCTTCAGGCCGGGGGATACCAAACCGCCTGGATCGGTAAGCAACACCTGGGCAACGAACCTGAGGGCTTTGATTATTACAGTATTTTACCCGGACAGGGCGAATACTATAACCCCGAGTTCATCACCAACGGCAGCCGTGAGACCCTCACCGGCTACGTGAGTAATATCATCGAAGACAAGGCCGAAAACTGGATGGACGCCCGCGACAAAGACAAACCCTTTTGCCTGTTCATCGGCCATAAAGCCACCCACCGGGTATGGCTGCCCGACACCTCCGACTTCCGCCGGTTTGATCACGTGACCTTCCCTCTCCCTGAAACTTTTTATGACGATTATAAAGGAAGAAAAGCCGCCGCCCTACAGGAAATGAGTATAGGCAAAGACCTGATTATGGGCTACGACCTGAAAATGGAATCGCCCGAAGACGCCCTGAAACAACGGGTGGTAAAACGAATGAACCCCGACCAGCTGGCCGCATTTCACGCCTACTACCAGCCGATATTCGACAAATACAAAACCCAGAATCTTTCCGAGAAAGAACTCACCGCATGGAAATACCAACGCTATATGCGCGACTATCTTGGCACCGTGACTTCCCTTGACCGGAACATCGGACGCACCCTCGACTACCTCGACCAACACCAGCTGGCTGAAAATACCATTGTGATTTACCTCTCCGACCAGGGCTTCTATATGGGCGAACACGGGTGGTTCGACAAACGGTGGATGTACGAGGAGTCTTTCAGAACCCCCATGGTGATGCGCTACCCGGGCGTGATCAAGCCCGGCTCGGTCAATACCGATTTCGTGATGAACATCGACCTCGCCCCTACCCTCCTGCAAGCCGCAGGGGTGCCGGTTCCCGGGGATATCCAGGGCGAATCTTTTCTTCCTTTATTGAAAAATAAAAATACGAAAGCAAGAGACGCCATCTTTTATCACTACTACGAAAACGGGGAACATGCGGTTTCACCTCACTTTGGCGTACGCGACCAGCGGTACAAACTCATTCGTTTCTACAAACGGGTAGAGGGCTGGGAACTGTACGATCTGAAAAAAGACCCCAAGGAAATGCATAATCTTTTCGGTCAGAAAAAATACCGGAAAGTGGCCACCGAAATGCGTAAAAAACTGACCGCCCTCATTGAAAAATACGAGGATACGGAAGCCGCAGCAATACTTGACCGGAAACTTCCGTCTGAATCATCCGGGTTTAACAACCGCTTTTAATCCTTTTGAAATGAATTATTTTTTTCGGACAGCCCTGTTATTCCTCTTTTTAACCCCGGCCATATACGCCCAGAACAGGGTAACCATTCAACCCGGAGACAGTGAAAAAGAGATCATCGCTAAAGCAGCTCGGGTGACCCCTTCGCCCCGACAACTCCGCTGGCAACAGCTGGAACTTACCGCTTTTTTTCACTTCGGAGTCAATACCTTTACCAACCGGGAATGGGGTACGGGAAAAGAAGATCCGAAAATTTTTAATCCGTCGGCTCTCGATGCCGAACAATGGGTGAGCACCGCAAAGGAAGCCGGCATTAAACAAGTTATATTAACCGCAAAACATCACGATGGCTTCTGCCTGTGGCCTAGCGCCGTTACAGAATACTCTGTCAAAAACAGTCCATGGAAGCAAGGGAAGGGGGATGTGGTAAAAGAAGTGGCCGAGGCATGTCAGAAATACGATATCGGATTCGGAGTGTATCTTTCACCCTGGGACATGAACGCAACGGTCTATGGCACCCCACAATACAATGATTTCTTTGTGGAACAACTGACCGAATTGCTCACGAAATATGGCCGGATAGACGAGGTTTGGTTTGACGGTGCGAACGGAGAAGGCCCTAACGGGAAAAAACAGGAATACGACTTTGATCGTTGGTACAAATTAATCCGGAAACTTCAGCCTTCTGCAGTAATCGCCATTATGGGACCCGATGCGCGCTGGGTAGGAACAGAGACGGGCTATGGCCGGGAAACGGAATGGAGTGTGGTACCAATGAATAATCTTGATCTCGATCTCATTGCCGCCGATTCTCAGCAGCAATATGCCGTTAAACCCCAGGGAGATATGCGCGCAGATGACGTGGGAAGCCGCAATAAAATTAAAAAAGCAAAAGGACTGGCCTGGTATCCGGCGGAAACCGACGTTTCTATTCGCCCGGGATGGTTTTATCATCCGGAGGAAGACGACAAAGTGAAAAGCCCCGAAAAACTGCTGGATATTTACTACAGCTCTGTCGGACGCAACGGAGTGCTGCTCCTCAATATCCCTCCGGATCAGCATGGCCGGATACACCACAATGATGTAAAAGCCCTGCAGGAGTGGAAGCGCCTCCGGGATGAAACATTTGCAGAAAACTTTGCCGCCAGTGCCGCGGTAAAAGCGGGCGGTAAAAAAAATAATAAGGCCATGATTGACGGAAAATACGACACGTATTTTATTACTCCCGGAGCAGATACCACCGCCGTTATTGAGCTTAAACTGAAAAGGGCCAGGACCTTTGATGTGCTGATGCTCCAGGAAAACGTCACCGTAGGACAACGCATAGAGCACTTTTCAGTAGATTACTGGTCAGGAAAACAGTGGAAAAGGTTGTTAAACGGCACCACCGTAGGATACAAAAGACTGTTAAGGTTTGAGTCGGTAACCAGTCAGAAGATCAGGATCACGATAGACTCATCCCGCCTTAATCCTACTATTTCAGAAATCGGACTTTATAAAAATGCAAGTAGTTAAGCTACCCTTTTTGAGGGTATGACTTAATGGAATGGACGAAGATTCCGCTTCGGAATCTCGTCCTAAATTCCGATATTCACACCTTTAAAAAAATTATGCTCCGATTATTTCTGCTCTCCCTCCTTTTGGCCGGGCCCTTATATGCGCAAAAAGTACAGATTTCTGAAGTGGCCGACGCCTGGGCTGAAAACTCTGTCAATACCGTGATTTTTCGAAAAAATTCCCTGGTTACCTTCGAAAAAACACAGTTTATTTCATTTTATGACGCGCAGGGAAGAGTCATTGTGGGCAAAAGAAGCCTTAAGGAACACCGCTGGGAACTGCACGACACCGGCTTTACCGGCAATGCCAAAGACGCCCACTGCTCCATCAGCATTATGGCAGACAGACAGGGTTTTCTTCACCTTTCCTGGGGCCACCACGGGCATCCCTTGCGATACGCGCGAAGCAAAACGCCACTTTCTCTCGATTTTTCGCCCGAAGAACCTATGACCGGCCTTAATGAGAAGAACGTCACCTATCCGGAATTCTTTAAAATGGCAGACGGTAACCTGCTTTTTATGTACCGCGACGGCGCCTCCGGCAGAGGAAACCTGGTGATTAACCAGTATGATGTCTCCACCGGTAAGTGGGTGCAATTGCACAGCAATCTGATTGACGGCGAAAGACAAAGAAATGCCTACTGGCAGAGTTTTACCGACAGCCGCGGAGTGATTCATATCTCCTGGGTGTGGCGCGAAACGCCGGACGTAGCCACCAACCACGATATGTGCTATGCCCGGTCACGTGATGGCGGAAAGACCTGGGAGAAGTCAACCGGGGAAAAGTACACTCTGCCCATTACCGCCGCCAACTCCGAATACGTTTTCCAGATTCCCCAGGGCAGCGAGCTGATCAACCAAACCTCCATGTTTGCCGATGAGCAGAGCCGGCCGTTTATTGCTACCTACTGGCGCGACCAAGACTCGGATATACCACAATACCGCCTCATTTATAACCTCAACGGTACCTGGAAATCGCAAAACCTGGGTTTCAGGGAAACGCCTTTCAGCCTAAGTGGAGTGGGCACCAAGCGTATCCCCATTTCACGCCCCCAGGTAATAGGTGCCTGGAAAAACGGGGCGGTAATTATTTTCAGAGACGAAGAACGAGGAAGCAAGGTTTCTCTGGCCATCAACAAAAACCTGCGCCGCAACCGGTGGAAAATCAAAGACCTGCTCCCAGATAACGTAGGCTCATGGGAACCCAGTTTTGATACCGAATTATGGAAAGAACAGCAGATTCTAAGCCTTTATGTGCAACGCTCCGATCAGGCCGATCTGGAGGGTCGCTCGGAAATGCCGCCCCAAACCGTGAAGGTGGTGGATGTGCGGTTTAAATGAACCTGTAGGGGCGTAGCGTGCTACGCCCCCACCCGTTTTTATTGCCCGGAATTCTGTACATCATCGTTCCGGATGCTTCTGGTAGCCTTCCGCACCGGATTTTTCAGCTTCCCGAATTTATAATTCAGGCTAAACTGAAACGACCTGAAGTAGTCGCGCCGCTCGTAATACTGCTCAAAGTCCGGCCCAAAGCTGTCCCGTGTACTATTCCGGTACTTATTGAAAGGATTATTCATTGAAACGGAAAACGAAAGCACGTCTTTGATCACATCTTTGCTAACGCTAAGGGAAGAAAACAGCATCATGTTTGTACGGTCCTGGATATTCATGCCCGGTCCGTTGAAATTCAGACTGGCGTTGATCCGCCAGCTTTTTTCCAAGCGGTAGCCCGAAGAAACGTACGCTCCATACATTAATCCCTTATTTTTCACCAACTCATTATTGATTATTCCCTCTGTCATACCATAAGCCAGCCGACTGTTCACGCTGAGATTCCAATTTTTTGAAAACGGATGATTTACATTGAGGTTAACGGTGGGCAGCAGCCGGGCTTTCCCCACATTTCCGTAGGAAGACCGGGAGATTCCAGTAGCGGGATCAAAGACCAGTACCGGAAAAATCATTTCTTTAATGAAGACATGCCCTACGGCCACATTTACAGAGGTCTTTTTGGCCCAGCTGTAAGATAGGTTAACGTCGTTCATAACCGCCGGCCTCAGGTCGGTGTTGCCGGTACGTTCAAAGTAGGGGTTCGTGCGGTCTACAAAGGGATTCAGCTGGTAAATGCCCGGGCGCTGAATGCGCTGCGTGTAGCTGAGACTGAGATTTCCCTTACCCGCTTTCCGGCCTATGGCCACTGTAGGAATTACATTAAAATAATTTTGACGGATCTGAGAATTTGTAGAGATAAAGTCAGCGTCCAGCACGGTTTGCTCCACCCTGAACCCTGCCCGTACATCCCACACTTTGTGCTTGTACCTCAGGGTATTGTACACCCCGTAAATAGCCTGGGAATTCCGATAATGGTTATCATCCTCTTTCTGATACTCACCGCTATCTGACACCCGGTTCAGGTATTCAAAATTACTCTCATTGTCCCGAAATATGGCTTTCAGTCCTGTTTCCACCGTTAGTTTCTGTGAAGGATAAATAAAGTCGGCCTGTACGGTCTGTTCTGAAAACCGTGCGTGATTTTCCTGGCGGTAATCGGGTACCTCATAATTTAGTCGTTCTGTAATGCCCATGGTGTTCTGCTGGTCGTTCTTAAAACCAAAATACCGATACGAAAAGGTCAGCAAGCGATTTTTGTCGGCTTTGAAGCCCCGTTGGTAATTGAGGGCCACGTCCCGGCCGCTGCCTTCCCCTTCTCCCCGGTTCTCCAGCCGGTAATACTGATCTATGTCGCTTTTCAACTGTGAAGTCTGGCTGCCCAGTCCTTCGTTCCGGTTAACGTTCATATTCACCTGACCCGAGAGCAGGTTCAGGCTGTCGATATCGTAACTGATCTCCATGCCCAGATAAGCATTATTGCTCTCCGACCTGTTGGTTCCCCGCTGTTCGGTCATCGTTGGGTTTTCCCTGAACGTTGTACGGGTATTGAGGAAGGCCACATGGGGTGAAACATGTTCGCTTGCTCCGCCAAAAGCAGAAAGCCCCCACTTGCCCAGTCGCGCTGAAAGTGATCCTCCTACGCCCGGTCCGCCCACCGGAAACCGCCAACTGGTATTCAGATTGCCGGTATAGCCGTTATCCATCCGCTTATTCGTGATGATATTAATAATGCCCGCCAGTCCTTCGGCATCGTATTTTGAAGGCGGCGTGGTAATCACTTCAATGCGCTGTACAGAAGAGGCCGGCATACTCCGGAGAATGTCTTTGTAGTTCCTTTCTATCATGCCGGAAGGCCGGCCGTTAATCAGTATTTTAAAATCTCCGTTTCCTTTCAGCAAGATATTTTCATCGGCATCGAGGGAGAGATAGGGTACTTTCCGCATCATATCCAGCACGTTAAAAATCTTGCTTTCGGGATCGGCCTGGGTATCGTAAATGATCCGGTCTGCTTCCTGCTGCACAATGGGCTTTGCGGCGGTGATTTTGACTTCCTGCAGACTGGCGCTGTTTTCGCGGAGCGTGACCTTTCCCAGATCTACCGAATGCGTGGTGATCTCTGCTGCCAGGGTTAACGCCTGATAACCCACTGCGGTAATCTGCACCTCATAACGGGCAGGAGTTAGTCCGGAAAAAACAAAAGACCCGTCGGGTTTGGTGTAGTCGCCTTTCAGGGCCTTCTGATCTTTAAACAGGCTTATGGTCATAAATTCCAGGGGCTTGGTCGATGTAGAATCAATGATCACCCCCTTGATCCCGAATTCTTTTTGCTGGGCATAGGACATAAAAAATCCTGCAAAAAGCATTAATGTCAGTAATAGCTTTTTCATTTTGTTTACGTGTTAGCTTAAAGCTAATAGCTGATAGCTGATAGCTGATAGCTGATAGCTGATAGCTGATAGCTGATAGCT
>CAYRGN010000037.1:0-38444 GCA_964423865.1 uncultured Lacihabitans sp. | reverse complement strand
TAAGCAAGCTGGGAGCTACCGGACGCGGGCTTCGACAAGCTCAGCCTGACAATGGGAACGGCTGTGCTACTGTCACCCTGCCTGGGCCAGGGCGCGCAGCTGGCCCCGAGCTGTCGAAGGACACTACTCACTACTCGGTTCTCGACTACGCTCGAACTGACATTGGCAGTCGCTATTGTCACCCCGAGCGCAGTCGAGGGGCACCCCGAGCACAAACAAGCACGAGAGTGCGAAGTTTGCGAGCGAAGCTCTCGAGGGGCACTACTCACCACTCAGAACTAAATAACTACACATGAAAAACGAAGACCTCCTCCACTACGTCTGGCAATACCAGCATTTTGACGCCACCGACCTTCAAACCGACGAAGGGCAATCGCTCCGGGTGATGAAGACCGGCCTGCTTCAAACCCACGCAGGGCCCGATTTCGAGAACGCACGCATCCTTTTGGACGGCATGGCCTGGGCCGGTAAAATCGAAATTCATATTTTGGCTTCCGACTGGGAAAAACACGGCCACCATCGTGACCCTGCCTATGACGCGGTGATCCTCCACGTAGTCTGGAAAAACGATCGCCCCGTTTACCGCCACGACGGCACCCCTCTGCCCACACTTTCGTTGCAGGGCCGGATTTCTTCTTCCCTACAGGAAAAATACCGCGATTTTCAAAACAACCGGAAACAGATCCCCTGTGAGAGTCTCTTTCCGGCGGCCTCCGCCCTCTCCAAAGTGTCGATGATGGAAAAAGCCCTGGCCCACCGCCTGCAAAAGAAAGCAGAGGAAGTACTTCAAATGTACGCGTCGGCTCAAAATGACCTGGAAGAAGTGGCCTATCAGCTCCTGATGAAGAATTTTGGTTTTCACCTGAACGCGGAACCCTTTCTGAGGCTGGCCCGGGCGCTTCCCCACAAGATACTGGCCCGCTACCGGGGAAATCTGGCGCAGATAGAAGCCCTGCTGTTCGGCGTGGGCGGATTCCTGGAGCAACCGGAAGATGAATACGCAAAGGCCCTCTCGTCCGAATACCGCTTCCTGGCCCGGAAACACACGTTGTCGGGGAATGCCCTGAGGCGGGCGGACTGGAAGTTCCTGCGCACCCGGCCCTACAATTTTCCTACGGTGCGGATTGCCCAGGCAGCGGCTGTTTTGAATCAAAATGATCGTTTCTTTGATGTATGCATAGAAGACCAGGTGCAATGGGAGGCAACGGTTTCCGCGTACTGGCAGAAGCACTATGACTTCGGCCGCCGCGGCCTGAAGTTCAGAGGACCGGGAAAGGCATCGCTCGACAACCTCCGGATCAACACGTTGGCCCCTCTTCTTTCCGCCTATCATCAACTCACGGGCGATGGCCGGTATTTTTCGCGGGCGGTGGAACTCCTGGAAAGCATTCCGCCTGAAGATAATTATATTATACGCCTTTGGAACGGCCTGGAGCTAAAATGCCGTTCCGCTTTGGATTCCCAGGGACTGATCGGACAATATCACGAATTCTGCACGGGAAAAAATTGCCTGAAATGCCCCGTAGGTGCGGAACTCCTCCGGCCCTGAGTTGTTTTCAGACTTTGACCTCCTTCAGGGGTACAAATCCCATTCTCTTTCCTGCTTCTACCAGGAAGGGATAAGCCGATTCCATGGTATTCTCTATACGGCAATCCAGGATAGCTTCCCGTACTTCTGTCTTGATCAGGCCCACCTCCCGGGAGGGACCCAGGCCAAAAACCTCCATAATCAACTCGCCGGTAATCACCGGCTGAAAATTTCGCAACTTATCTTTTTCTTCAATCTCATTGAGCAGCTCTTCCACCTTGTCGAAGTTCCGGAGGTAGCGTTTCACCCGGGTGGGGTCTTTGGAGGTGATATCGGCCCGGCAAAGAATCATCAGATCATCAATATATTCCCCGGCTTCTACCAGGAGCCTCCTGACTGCCGAATCGGTTACCCCTTCTTTTGCCAGGGCGATAGGCCGTAAATGAAGGCGTACCAGGGTGGTCACCTTTCTCATTTTTTCATCGAGGGGCAGCTTGTATTTCCGGAAGATTCCTTTCACCCACCGGGCGCCCAGCTCCTCATGCCCGTGGAAGGTCCAGCCCACTTTGGGTGAAAAACGCTTGGTGGCGGGTTTGGCGATGTCGTGAAGGATCGCCGCCCACCGTAACCACAGGTCACCGGAGCGCGCCGACGTATTGTCAAGCACCTGGAGGGTATGGTAAAAATTATCTTTGTGGCCTTTTCCGTCCATGGTCTCTACCCCCTGCAGGTTAACCAACTCAGGGAAGATAATTTCCAGCAGTCCGGCCTGGTGAAGCAATTTAAAGCCGTATCCGGGTTGGGGGGAAAGAATAATCTTATTGAGTTCGTCGGTAATCCTTTCCCGCGATACAATCTCAATGCGCTCGGTCATGGCGCGGATCCCCTGAAAGGTATCGGCATCAATATCAAACCCCAGCTGAGCGGCAAAACGTATGGCCCGCATCATACGGAGGGGGTCATCTGAAAAGGTAGTCTGTGGATCCAACGGAGTGCGAATGACTTTTTGCCGCAGATCTTCCCGTCCGTTAAACGGGTCAATCAGCATTCCGTAATTTTCCCTGTTCAGAGAAATGGCCATGGCGTTGATAGTAAAGTCGCGACGGTTCTGGTCTTCTTCCAGGGTGCCGTCTTCTACGAGGGGCTTGCGGGAGTCGCTCCGGTACGATTCTTTCCTGGCACCTACAAATTCATATTCATACCCGTCAAACACAAACTGGGCCGTACCGAAGTTTTTGAATGTATTCACGTGAATTTCCCGGCCTACGCGTGCAGCGGAAGCAGTAGCCAGGGCTATTCCGCTCCCTACGCATACGAAGTCCACATCCTTACTGTTTCGGTTCAGGATCAGGTCACGCACAAACCCTCCTACCACATAGGTCTCTACCCCCAATTCCGCGGCTGCGTCGCTGACGGCCTGAAACACGGGATTAAGGTTCAGGTCTCCTGTAAAATCTTCTCTTTTCATTCTGGGTGCAAAGTTAAGTATTCCGTTCTTTATTCAGGCCATACCGTGCCTTTTGTATGCCAAAACCTGCACTAAAACCGCCGGAGTTTCGTTATAACCCATATCAACTCCGTAGTAGAAATGAAATTGCTGACCTTATCGCTTGCGCTCCTTATTTTCCCTGTAGAGGGCTATGCCTTTGAAAACACGTCCGTTTCTGAGCATTCCCAGGTCACCAAAAAGAAAAAGAAGAAAAAAAAGAAGGGCATTTTCAAGAAGAAATGCAAATGCCCCAAAGTCTCCTGAGGCCTACAGCAAAGGGAGAATTTTCCCGGAGTCGTACTCCGTTTCGCCTGAAATACGAATGTAGGGGTGTAGCGTAAAATCAGGGATGCCGTATTGCAGATAGCTCTCCCAGATATGTGCAAAAAACCACCGCGGAATATCTCCCCACCGCAGGTCATCTTCCTTTCTCTGCAAAAACGTTTCCTTTGAAATGCTTACGAAAATACGTTTGTCGTAGCTCCCGTTTAGGCGAGGGTCGTGAAAGGCCAGGAAGCCGTCAATGAGGAGTACCTCAAACCTTTCTTTATAGAACTGTGTTGTTTCCCACAAAAGGTCATGGTTGACAGAATGGGGATGTTCCCAGTCTACCTTGTCTCTGACCCGCGGGATCTCCGTGGTGGGAAAAACGAAGTCGTCCTGATGAAGCACAATCGCCGTTTTTCCCGAGTCACGGAAGTGGTTGACCAGCAAACGGGCCAGGGTACTTTTTCCCGAACGACTGACGCCTCCTATACCGATCAGCATATCAGAACCAGCTGGTGTTTTTTTTCTTTTTGGTGGTGGTACCCGTTATCCCAATAGCACCGAGGAGGGTCCGCGTGAGCAGGTTGGCCGCAGTTCGGGCCATCTGCCTGCCGGCGGAGCTGCTCAAAATGGTATCGAGTGTAGATTTTTCCTGTTTGGGGCGACCTTTTTTGGCCGGTACCAGCGCTTCTTCCTGCACAGAAGCGAGTTTCTCATTCAATATTTCGTACGCGCTTTCCCGGTCTACCACCTCGTTGTATTTCCTGACAATGGAAGAAGCGGCTACAATACCGCCGATCTCGGAGTCGGTCAGTACATCCATGCGGCTTTCCGGCGGAAGAATGAACGTCACGGCCAGGGGCGTAGGAATGCCCTTTTCGTTCAGACACGTCACCAGGGCCTCGCCGATTCCCATTTGCGTCAGTACTTCTTCCGTCTTGTAAAACGTAGTTTCCGGGTAGTTCTGAGCCGCCTCCTTGATGGTTTTGCGGTCGTTCGCCGTAAAAGCCCTTAGCGCATGCTGTACCTTGAGACCCAACTGGGAAAGCACCGAAGCCGGTACATCCTGAGGGTTTTGGGTACAGAAATAAATCCCTACTCCTTTGGAACGAATCAGTTTTATGACGGTTTCGATCTGCTGTAAAAGTGCCTTGGAGGCTTCCTGAAACACCAGGTGGGCCTCGTCAATAAAGATGACCAGTTTAGGCCGGTCCTCATCACCCGCCTCTGGCAAAGTAGAATACAACTCAGCCAGGAGACTGAGCATAAAGGTGGAAAAAAGCTTGGGCCGGTCCATCAGGTCCATGACCCTTAAAACCGAAATAATCCCTCTTCCCTGGTCGTCTATCCGCATGAGGTCTTCTACATCAAAAGAACGCTCTCCGAAAAACAAATCTGCTCCCTGGTGCTGCAGTTCAATGACTTTCCTTAAAATGGTACCCAGAGAAGTGGTCGACATTTTCCCGTAGCTGTTTTCAAATTCGGCTTTCCCTTCTTTTCCCGCAAACTGAATCACCCGGATAAAATCCTTCAGGTCGAGAAGAGGGAGCTGATGGTCGTCACAGAATTTAAAGATCACGGAAACGATGCCTTCCTGGGTATCGTTCAGTCCCAAAATCTTAGACAGCAGGATGGGGCCGAACTCCGAAACGGTAGCCCTCAGCCTTACGCCTTTCTCGTCACTAAGGGTAAGGAATTCCACAGGAAAGCCCTGGGGATTATAGGTTACCCCGGCGGCATCGCTCCGCTCCAGGATAAAAGACTCCGCGGATCCCGGCCGGGCCAGTCCGCTAAGATCGCCCTTGATATCCATCAACAGAACGGGAACGCTGGCCTTGGACAAACCTTCGGCTATGCCTTGGAGGGTTTTGGTTTTTCCGGTACCGGTAGCGCCGGCGATCAGGCCGTGGCGGTTCATGGTTTTGAGGGGTACTCTTACCTGCGTACCCGGTACTACTTCACCGTTAAGTTTCGCGGCACCCAATACCAGAGAATCTCCCTTACTCGTATATCCCTTTTCAATAACCTCCTTAAATGATTCTGTGACAGACATAAAGTGAATAAGATTAAGTTTCTACGTGCAATTTGTCGATAATCCTGTAAAAAGTAAAATATCCCCGTCACTTTTCCCCTTATCCGGTGTTTTTCCCACATTTTACACTTTTCTTTGGGATTTAGGGCATTTCTGAGTATTTTAGCAACACAAATAAATTAACTAACCTGGAGAACCAGCGCTAATCAACTAATGCAAGAAACGGTTAAGATAATCATTGAGGGACAGGAATATGAGTTTCCGGTGATTGAAGGTACAGAAAAGGAAAAAGCTATTGACATTTCCGCTTTACGGGCCAAGACAGGCTACGTTACGATAGATGAAGGTTTTAAAAACACGGGATCCACTTACAGCGGTATTACTTTCCTTGACGGAGAGCAGGGCGTGCTGCATTACCGGGGATATCCTATTGAGGAACTGGCGGAAAAAGCCGAGTTCCTGGAAGTAGCCTACCTCTTAATTTACGGTGATCTGCCCAGCCGGGAGGAGTACACAAAATTCAAGCACGAGGTGACTACCCGCTCGCTGGTGAACGAAGATATGCGGAAGATATTTGACGGATTTCCCGTTAACGCACACCCTATGGGGGTCATGTCTTCCCTGGTAGGAGCCATGTCAAGTTTCTACCCCGACAATCATAAAAAGAACCAGGGCGATTTTACCGAAATTCATATCCGGAGGTTACTGGCGAAGTTTCCTACCATTGCCACCTGGTGTTATAAGAAATCGCAGGGGCACCCGATCAATTATCCGAAAAATCACCTGGATTATTGTTCAAACTTCCTGCACATGATGTTCGCCCTGCCGGTAGAAAATTACGAGGTGGACCCTATTGTGGCCAGCGCGCTGAACAAGCTGCTGATTCTGCATGCAGACCACGAACAAAACTGCTCTACGTCTACGGTGCGACTGGTGGGTTCATCTAAAGCCAATATTTACGCCAGTATTTCGGCCGGTATTTCGGCGTTGTGGGGACCGCTTCACGGAGGCGCCAACCAGGAGGTGATTGAAATGCTGGAGGCGATACGGCAAGATGGCGGAGATGTGAACAAGTATATCGCCATGGCCAAAGACAAGAATTCTTCTTTCCGCCTGATGGGCTTCGGCCACCGGGTATACAAGAACTTTGACCCTCGGGCCCGTATCATCAAAAAAGCCGCAGACGACGTACTGAATAAACTGGGTGTGAACGACCCCGTGCTGGAAATTGCCAAAGGACTGGAAGAAGCGGCGCTGCAAGACGAATATTTCGTATCGCGGAAGCTGTATCCTAACGTAGATTTCTATTCCGGAATCATTTACCGGGCCCTGGGCATTCCGACCAATATGTTTACGGTGATGTTCGCGATCGGAAGATTACCGGGCTGGATAGCCCAATGGCTGGAACTGCGCGATTCAGGACAGGCCATCGGCCGGCCGCGGCAGATCTATACCGGCGCCACCCAAAGGCACTATGTGGACCTTGACAAAAGATAAGTTGTTTTTAGAGAATAATTCATGTAGTACAAAAGCGGGCCAGATTTGGCTCGCTTTTCTTTTTGTGAGCTGTGAGTTGTGAGCTATGAGCAGTGAGCTATGAGCTATGAGCCATGAGCCATGAGCCATGAGCCATGAGCTATGAGCTATGAGCTATGAGCTACGAGTAGTGAGCTGTGTGAGCTATTAGCTATTAGATGTTAGATGTTAGATGTTGGATTCGGCCGCTGGTGCGGTTAGATGCATACGGGGTTCGAGCGGGCAGACGGCTGAAAGCTGACTGCTGATAGCTCAAAGCTGATAGCTCAAAGCTGATAGCTCAAAGCTCATAGCTAACTAAAACCCCTTCCGCCGGATTTCCAGCAAATCATTCTTTTTACGCCGGCTGATCTCTACCTGGTGGTTATTGGATAACATAATGTTAGGCCGCGCGGCATACACCGACATGGAAATCACGTGCTGGGGATTGATCAGGAAAGACTTGTGGGGTCTGAAAAAACCGAAAGGTTGCAGAAGCGACTCCAGCCGCTTTAATGTTTTGGAGAGGGTCATGACACTACCGTCAGCGAAAAAAACTTCCGAATAATTGGATTCCGCTTTCAGATAAATTACGGAATCTGTCCGTACCGTAGTGTTTCTAACCAATCTGATTTTATTCATAGTTGGAGGGGGTTTAGTACAAAGACTAGTCCCCGCTCCAAAAGGTTGGAATCACCTTCCGATATTTAATCTTACGCCTGTGCTGGCTGGTACGGCAAGAAAGAGAATTTTAGGCGCTAACTCTGTATATAAGCCAAAATCAACAAAAATACTGAGATCATTGTCGGGTAAATTATACTCCATCCCAGCATTTGCTACGGCTCCTAAAGAGATTTTAGGTTCTGCGACATTATTGCCAGTAACTAAAGCTGTCTTCCTGGAGTTGATCTGCCCGCCGAATCCATAATACACCTGGAAACGTTCCGCGGAACCCAGCTGCTTGTTCCAGTGAAAAATACCCTGTACCATGACACCGGGGTGTTTATCGTAATATTTCTTCCCATTATAAGACCGTGTCGTTCCCCACAAAAAACCGTAAGTACCAAAATTGATATCGAGGTTCCTGGATCCGCCATCGAAATACTTTCTCACATTCAGCCCTAAGGGTTCACCCACCTTGAGACCCACTGCCCAGTTGTTATAGTTTTGTGCAAAAGAAGTGCTGATTCCCATTCCTAAAAGGGCCACCAGCAACAGGAATTTTTTATTCATACGTTTTAAGTTTAGCTATCCGCCGTTAGCGCTTAGCTTTCAGCTATTTCGATCCCAAAATTTCCTCTCCCCTACCTATCCCCAAATTCATTAACCATTGACCATCAACCATTAATCATTGACCATTAACCATTGACCATTAATCAAATGACTTCGGCGCTTTCCAGGATATAGTTGAGGTCATTGATGTCGTCTACATTAAGACGCAGGATACCCTTAATGTTTACTTTATCGTCGGTATTAAATCGTTTCGTTACCTTTTTAAATTTGATGGAAACTACCGACTCGGGGCCGGCCCCACCGCAGAAAAAACAGGAGGCAAACGGGTTAGAGGACAAGACATAATAGTTGGCGTCTACGTCTACCGGAATCATATATCCCCCCAGTTGCACTTCCTTTCCTTTCAGTTCCAGCACTTTGGGGCCAAACTGAGGCTCCAGGAGAAACATGTTTTCCGTAGCGTTCCACTTCTTTTTAAATGTGACATCACTTAACTGCTCCCAGCTGATTTTAACCGGGTTGGCGGCAAATACTACCGCAGGAATAAATAACAAAGACAAAATCAGCTTCTTACTCATTTGCTAACGTTTTTGAGATATTAATTTTATAGATCCCGGCCGAAGGGATAAGGGCCGCAACTATACCTATGCATAACGCTAATACGAGCAAATAAATTTCCTCTTTTTGCAGGAATTGCTGCTCCAGCGTATAATTGTACCCCCGGTTCAGTGCGCCAGACGCCAGCCACAGTCCTAACCGACTGAAAAGAATGCCCAGCACGTAGCCCGACAGCGCCAGGATCACGCCTTCCAGCAAAAGCATAAAAAACAGTTTCACGCGGGTGCCGCCCATGGAAAGCATAAGGGCCAGCTCATACTTCCTTTCTTTCAAGGCGTTAAACAGGGTGATAAAAACGCTTATCCCGCTGATCAGCATAATGGCGGCGGCCAGGGCCTTGAGCGCGTCCATGCCTATGCCCATAAGCTCAAAAAGCCGGTTTACTTCAATGGCAGGTAAAGCCGCCTGCATTTGGGTATCCTGGTTAATCATGCGGGGCAAAGACATCAGCCCCATAGGAGAGCGGAATTTCACCAGGGCGCAAGTGACCTCCCGCACCGAGCCCGCCTCTTCCGCGTGGTCATGGTCGTGTCCCTCATGCTCGTGTTCCCCCTCATGATCGTGTCCCTCTTCCTGCCCGTGTTCTTCTTCGTGGCTGCCGTGTACGGCCCATACACTCTCCAGGTTACTCACCAGGAGGTTATCCAGTACAGAGTTGGTGTATTCCAGTATGCCCACCACCTTGTATTCCTCGTGATCGTGGCTGTGGCCGTCTTCTTCAAAACCGTGGGCGCTGGCAAAGGTATCGTTCAGCTTCAGTTCGAGGTTACGGGCTACGGTAGCGCCCACTACCACTTCCATGGTTTGTTGAAAAGCCCGTCCTTCCTTCAGCCCGGCATGAAAATGTTCCAGGTACTTCTCCGTGCTTCCCACAATGCGGTATCCTTTGTAATTGTCGCCCATCGACAAGGGGATCACTTCCCTGACCAAAGGATTGACCCTCAAAACATCGAGTTCGCTGAGGGGGATATTTCCGGTGGGGGAGTCGATCTGGTACACACCCGACAAGATGAGCTGCAAAGGACTGCCCTTGGCGCCGACCACCATGTCTACTCCCGAAATATTTTTAGAGAATTTATCCTGGAGTTGTTTGCCCACCGTGATCAGAAGGGAGATGATGCCGATACCAAAGGCCATCAGCAAAACGGCCAGGATACTGTTCAGTTTCTTATCGACAATGTTTTTCCAGACAATCTTCAGCAACATGGTTACAAGGTAATTTGGTGGGGAGATCTTGATTTAAGGCGCTGATCGTGGGTCACAATCACCAGGGCGGCGCCGTTTTCTTTGGCCTGGGCCTCCAGCAGGTCGGCTACACGTTCACAGTTGACGTCGTCCAGAGCCGAAGTAGGTTCATCGGCCAGGATCAGGCGGGGCGAATTCATGAGCGCCCGGGCAATGCCTACCCGCTGCTGCTCACCCCCGCTGAGTTCGGTGACTTTTTTATGAAGCAATTCTGAAAAACCCAGGGATTCGGCAAGATGATGTACCCGGTCTTTGGCGGGAGGGTTCCCCGCGAAATAATTGGCCATTAAAAGGTTGTCTTTCACATTCAGGGCATTGACAAAATACGGCTTCTGAAAAACCAGGCCGATGTTCCTGGCCCGGAAACCGGGCAATTCATGAAGGGGAAGGCCGGTAGTGAGGGTGCCGTTCACCCGGATCTCTCCACTTGCGGGCGACAACAACAAGGCCATCAGGTTGAGGAAAGTGGTTTTCCCGGACCCCGAATTTCCCAAAATCAGGAGGGTATCACCTGGATCACAATTTACATCCGGAAAAGAAAAACGGGCAGATTCACCGTAAAAGAACTCCAAAGAGCGCGTTTCAAGCATCAGACTCAGTTTAAAAGGTAAAAATGGGAAATATTTTTATTCTTTTCAGGAGTTTCTTAAAAATAATCCCGTTATTTGCAATAGTCTACCAAACTGGTAGTTTAATAGTTTCATTAAAATTTATAATATCATGTCACTTAGACTAGGAGATACTGCCCCTGACTTTTCGGCGAATACCACCCAAGGTCAGATCAGTTTTCACGAATGGCTTGGCAATTCCTGGGGATTGCTCTTTTCTCACCCTGCCGACTTCACGCCCGTGTGTACCACGGAATTGGGGAAAACGGCATTACTGAAAGGCGATTTCGAGAAGCGTGGGGTCAAGGTTCTTGCTGTTTCTGTAGATGACCTGGATTCTCATAACCGCTGGATCCCCGATATCGAAGAAGTAAGTAATGTTGAATTCAATTTCCCGATCATTGCGGATGAGGGCCGCAAAGTAGCGGAACTCTACGATATGATTCACCCGAACGCTTCGGAGAAAGCTACGGTGAGATCGGTATTTGTGATCGGGCCGGACAAAAAGGTCAAGCTGACCCTGACCTACCCGGCGTCTACGGGCCGGAACTTCCAGGAAATCCTGAGAGTGGTAGATTCACTTCAGCTTACGGCCAATCATGCCCTGGCTACACCGGCCGACTGGCAGCAAGGTGATGACGCGATCATCGTGCCCTCCGTTTCTACGGAAGATGCGATCCAGCGTTTCCCGAAAGGCGTGAAGGTAGTGAAACCGTATTTGCGGTATACGCCGGCACCGGAAGCGTAGAGCTGTGGGCTATGAGCTATCAGCTGTCAGCTTTTAGATGTTAGGCGGGTTAAAAGTTGCGGGCTTGTTCCGCAACTTTTCTTTTTTTACTGTTCACTATTCACTCCAGGGGTTGTACCTTTACAGTTAAAACGATGATATGGAAGTAGGGAAATACAATACACTCCGGGTTTTAAGGGCTACCAGCGTGGGGCTTTACCTGGGCGACACGGAAGAAAACGACGTACTTCTTCCCCACAAATACATTCCTGAAAACATTGAAATGGGCCAGGAACTGGAAGTCTTTATCTACCGCGACTCGGAAGACCGCCTGATTGCCACCACCCTCACACCGGCCATTTACCTCAACCAGTTCGCTATCCTGGAAGTGGTGGCCACCTCCCCTATCGGGGCGTTTCTTGACTGGGGGCTGGAAAAGGATCTTTTTGTGCCTTTCAAAGAACAGCAGCATAAACTACAGCAAGGGCAATGGGTACCGGTGTACCTGTACCTCGACGAAGAGACCGACCGCCTGGTGGCCTCCGCGAAGATCCATAAGTTTTTCAGGAACCAGGAAAGTATAGACCTGGAAGAAAACCAAAAGGTGGATCTCCTGGTTTTTGAGAAGACGGACATGGGCTATAACGTGATCATCAATCACCTTTATAAAGGATTGGTCTACGAAAACGAGATCTTCCGCCGCCTGGCCTGGGGCGATCAGACCACGGGTTATATCAAGCAAATCAGGGAAGACGGTAAAATTGACGTATCTCTTCAGCCCCTGGGTTTCCGGCCTGCCCGCGATGAAAATTCGAGGATTATCCTGGAAAAATTAGGAGAAAACGGGGGTATTCTTCACCTCAGCGATTCGTCTGACCCCCTGGAAATCCAGGAGCAACTGGGCATGAGCAAGAAGGCGTTTAAAAAGGCGATTGGCGGCCTTTACCGGGAAGGCCGGATTACGCTTTCGGAGGCGTTTATTGAGATCAAACCCTAACGGGCATTTGCTTCAAAACGGGCCGTATCTATGCCGGCCAGGCGGGCCAGGCGGAGCGCTTCCCCCGCATTTTTCCCCGCTTCTGCGCTGTTTCCTTCCCGCGTATTCAGGCGGCTTAATTCATAATGGTATTCGGCCAGGTAGGCGTTTTGTTTCAGCAGGGGCCGGGCGGTTTTCAGCCAGTTCCGGCCTGAAGCTACGTAAGCCGTACCGGGAAAGTGGTCGTTAAAGACATGGGTCACGTAAATAAGGGAAGGGCCATTTTCTTTAAAGAACGCGGCGGCTTTTTCTCCGGCCGACAGGGCCCGGGCTTCATCGCCTTCGCGGAGCCAGGCGCGCATGCGGTGTTCCCAGAGGAATGCGTCTACATAGGCGGCGGCCCCTACTTTCTCCATATAGTTCTGGAGGAGGTTCACCTGCGATACATTAAAGTTTTTGCTGGCCGGATCAAAGATGGTTCTCTGGACAATACCGCCGAGGGCGTTCATTTCGTACCCGCTGTGCCCTGCGGCTTTTTCGAGGGCGGCGGCTTCGGGAATACGGTCAATCCAGTATTTAAAAAAACCGTTTTCGGTGTGGGTCACCACCTTTTTCATAACGCCCCAGCCGAGGCTTCCACCCAGGTCTTCTTTGGGGAATACGGCAAAAAGGGTGTCGGTCACTTTATGGTTATAGAGGGTATCCATGGTGAGGCGGGTGTAGGCGCCGAGTTTCACCAGAAAAGCGATATCGCGGTCGCCTTTCTCAAAGCGGGCTTTGTACCGGGAGCTCCATTGGTGGGGGTCGAGGGCATCGGCGGCTACCTCCAGCACAGACGCGGGCGTGGGGTGGGCTTCACCCTGGTGCACCAGCTTGCTTTCTGCATCAAAAAACAGGAATTGGGGGAAACTGGGCAACTCGATCTTCCGGTCGTCCAGGAATTTCCTGGCGCCCTGCACACTCAGGTCCATTTTATAATTCACAAACCCGGCATTGAAGCGCTCGGCCACTGCCTGGTCCGCAAAGTTCGGTTCCATGGCCTGGCAAGCGGGACACGTGGGCAGGTAGGCCTCTACAAAAAGCAGCTTGCCAGAAGCTCCGGCCTTTTCGACGGCCTTTTGTATGTCGGATTCCCACTGCACCTGGGCCCGGGCGGTGCCGAAGGTAATCGTAAGGAGGAGCGCGAGGTATTTCATGTGTATATGTGAGCTATGAGCTGTGAGCTGTGAGCTTATTTCATTGAACTTACCAGGTCGTTAAATTTCTTCAGTCCGGAGCCGGCGGAGGTGGCGAGCTTTTGGGCTTCGCGGGCGTTGGCCGCGGCCGCGGCTTTGTCTCCCGCTTTCAGGTTCAGACGGGCCAGTTCATAGTGGTACTCCGCTTTCTGGTTAGATTCATTGATCAGGGAAGCCGCCTTGTCCATCCATTCTCCGGCTAAGGGCAGGTAGCTGTTGTCCGGGAAGTGATCGTTAAATACTTTGGTAATGTAGACGAGGGAAGAACCGTTACCGGCAAATTTCGCGGCCATATTCCGGCCTATCGCCAAAGCGGCGGCAGGTTTTCCCTCCCTCAGGTTCGCCAGGGTTTCGTACTCCCATACGTAGGTATCGGCGTATTCTCCTCCCCCCACTTTCCGGATATAATCTTTCATCTGTACCAACTGCTGGGTACCGTAAGTCTTTCCGTCTTTGGCCACTGAAGTCTGTATTATCATGCCCAGACTTGCTATCTCATGCCCGGTGTGGCCTGCCTTTTTTTCGTATTCGGCTGCTGTGGACATGTGACCTATCCAATACTTAAAAAAACCGTTATCTACACTGGTGATCGCCTTCTTGGTGGCAGCCCAACTGGTCTCACTGCCGAGTTCTTCTTTAGGAAACACCTCAAACAGCGCTTCCCCCACTCTACGGTTTTCTACCGTATCTTTAATTAAGCGGGTATATATCCCGTATTTCACCAGGAAATCAAAATCCCGCTCGCCCTGATCAAACCGCGACTTATAATTCCCAGTCTGCTTTTCAGGCGTCAGGGCATCGGCCGATACCCCCAGGATGGACTCTGTAGTGGCCGTGACTTCTCCCTGGTGTACCAGGCGACCGTCTCCGTCAAAAAAGAGAAACTGGGGAAAACTGGGCAACCAGATGTTCTTATCGGTTAGAAACCTGACCTGCTCCGCTACGCCTACGTCCAGTTTATAGTTGACGAAATCGGTGTTGTAGCGTTCGGCCACCTCGGGTGTACTGAAGTACGGTTCTATGCTCTGACAAGCCGGACATGTAGGGGAATAACACTCTACAAACAGCAATTTCCCGGTGGCTTTGGCCTTGGCCAGGGCCTCGGCGATGTCGGGTACCCAGGTCACCGAATGGGTATCAATGGCAGGATCTTCTACCTGCTCCTGCTTGGTTTCGGAGTTACAGCCCGCCAAAATCAGGGCAGACAAAAAAATAGTGAAGTAGGCGGTTTTGAATTTCATGTGTTTAATACTGGTATTCGTTATATTTAGAACACCGGAAAAACCGATTATGTTACGTAGAGCCTGCTTATTTTTTATTTATGCAAAGCCTGTGCCGCTTCCTGCCAACGGGCCACCGCGTCTTGACAGTCTCCACAATTTTCATCAAACACCCGCGCCAGGTACGACAGGGCCGCGGCGTCGGTCCGGAAGTGGCCGGCCGCAGCCTCCCCCGCCCGCAGCGCCGCCGCAGTATTTCCCTCCCGGAAATGAGCCAGCACTTCTTTTTCCCAGATCAAGCCTGACGTTTCCTTTGCACCCATCACCGGCGCGAATTTCTCGTACAACGCCTTCCATTGCGCAGCGCTGAAATGCTCCGCTTCAGCGCTGAACAGGGTTCCGTAAAATAAACGTGAGAAAGCATTTTCCACGTTTCCATGGCCCGAAGCGTCCTCATACGCTTTGGCCTGCGGTACATTCCCGAGCCAATAATCGGCAAAACCGTTCTGCGCATCCATCAGGGCCTTCTTCACGATGATCCAGGAGGTCCGGGAGTTTCGTTTGGCCGCCGGGTAGGTAGCCCAAAGGGCATCAATAGCCCTTTTGTTGGCGGCCGTATCTTTCTTCACCCGCGAAAATATGGCATAGTGGGTCAGGAAGTTCTCGCTCCGCTCCCCGGCCTCAAAACGGCGGGCGTAGTTTTCCCCGGTATACGTTTTTTCGATGACCATCTTACCCGGTTGCAGCACCGAATTTAGATCGGCCGACACGTCGCGCGCATGCACCAGCGTAGAATCTCCCCTGAAAAACAGAAAGTAAGGTATCCCGAACACATCCAGCCCCATACTTTGGGCAAACGCCCGGCCCTCTTCCGTCTCCACATCCAGTTGGTAATTGACAAAGGCCATATTATAGAGATCCGCTACTTCCTTCTCTTTAAAGAACGGAGCCACGCGCTGACAATACGGACACCCCGGCGAATAAAATTCCACAAACAGGATCTTGTCTTGCTTTTGGGCCTCCCGGAACGCTTGCGCCAGGCTTTTTTCCCACTTTACCCCCTGGGACTGGCACGAAAGCGGTAAAATAAATAAGAGTAGGTGCAGGTATTTCATTGGGTATTAATAGTATTAAGTAGTGAGTTCCGAGTAGTGAGTAATGAGTAGTGAGTAGTGAGTTCCGGGTTTTGTTCATCAGCAGAAGATATATCACCGGATGGTGTTTCACCTGGCGCTCATTACTCCATACTCATTACTCACTACTCATTACTCACTACTCACTACTCACTACTCACTACTCACACCTATCTAACGCTCGGGGAGCAGAACTAATTTCAGCACACCCCGGTTAACTATATAAAAGATCGTTTTATGGTTACATTATACGGAATCCCAAACTGCGACACCGTCAAAAAAGCATTGACTTATTTCAAGGAAAAGAATATCCCCGTTTCCTTTCATAATTTTAAAACCGAGGGAATTTCAGGAGAAAAACTGGAAGAATGGTTCTCCGCAGCCGGAATTAACACCGTAGTTAACAAAAAGAGCAGTACTTACAAAGGACTGGACGATACGGCCAAAGCAGCCTTGGAAAACGCCTCCTCGGCCATCCCCCTGATCGGGGAACATACTTCCGTGATCAAACGCCCCGTGGTAGAAGTGGCCGGAAAAACGCTGGTAGGCTTTAAAAAAGAGGAATACGATAGCCTTTTTAATTGATAGTTTTGCCGGTTTTTGAAGCGCAAAAGGCAATTGGTTCATTTCATTTGTGTAAAATTTTTGCTTTCAGCTTTCAGCTTTCAGCAGTCAGCCGGGCGACGCTTCGCTTATACATTGGTCGGCTGGTGTGCCAGTTTTCTGATAGTGGTGCGCCACCCGGCTAATAGCTGAATGCTCATGGCTATTTCATTTGTGTAAATTTAGCTATTAGACTTGTTTACTCGCGATTGGTCAAGCGCCCCTCCCCCTCAATACTCAATACTCAATACTCAATACTCAATACTCAATACTCAATACTCAATACATTGCTCACCGCCGCCCAGCAACGCTCTCGATCTCCGCACGCACCCGCTCATTCACATTGATCTTCGCGTTTTCAAAAATAAACTTCCATAAAATATTCAATACGGTAGTTAGTCTACTCAATATTTTATTTGGTCGCTACAAATGAAGAACGGCGAATATCTTCTTATTTATATATATTCTATATATAGCTTTCCAATCAAGAAATTAACCAAATTTATCAGGATAAGTTCCTATACATCCTTACTTTTAAAGCTGTTTTTAGATCAACCATAACATTTATAGTACTACGTGAAAAGAAGATTAGCCTTACAGAGAGTAGCTCTCATGGTGGGTGGCGCGATAACCGCACCCAGTTTAGCCGCGATTCTCAACAGTTGTAAGTCACCCTCCGATTCGGCGGCCTCCACGTTTAGTCTGGACACGGACCAACGGTCACTACTTGCTGAAATAGCAGAGGTGATTATCCCGAAGACAGATACCCCGGGAGCCAAGGATACAGGAGTGGCGGAAGTGATTGAAATACTTCTGAAAGACTGTTACAACGAGGATCAGCAAAAGCATTTCATTGCAGGCCTGAAAGACCTGGAGGAAGAGTCCAAAAAGCTGGGTTCCGATTTTGTGTCTCTTGACGATGCCAATAAGATGGCCGTACTGTTAACCTTGCGCGACAAAGCCCGCGCCGAAAGGGAAGAAGCCGAGAAAGTGAAAATAGTGGATGCGGAAACCGGCAAGGAAAAAGAGGACGTTTCCAAAAAGACTCCTCCGATACCGTTCTTTACCCTGGTGCGTGACCTGACCATCTTCGGATATTATTCTTCCGAATATGGTGTTACCCAGGCGTTTGATTACAGTCCGGTACCCGGCAGATTTGATCCGTGTATAAAAGTTTCTCCCGATCAGAGAGCTTATTCGTAAACCCGTTTCAACCATCGTTACATAATGAATATTCAAGGAAAAGGAAAAGAATCCGTGACATACGATGCCATTGTAGTGGGATCAGGTGTTTCCGGAGGATGGGCAGCAAAAGAATTAACAGAAAAAGGCCTGAAGGTCCTCATGTTAGAGAGAGGGCGTGAATTAAAGCATAAAGAAGGTTATGAGACCGCCATGATGGAATCGTACGATTTCCCTCACCGGAACCGTCTGACCGAACAAATGAAAAAAGATTACTGGGCGGGCATCAGAACCGGCTACACCATTAACGAAAGCACCAAAGATCTTTTCGTAAGAGACATTGACGATCCTTATGAAGAGACACAGCGTTTCGACTGGATGCGGGCATACCATACCGGTGGGAAATCGATGCACTGGGGCCGCCAGACCTACCGCTGGAATGAAAGAGACTTTACCGCCAACGGAGAAGAGGGCATCGGGGTAGACTGGCCCATCCGTTACAAGGATATAGCGCCCTGGTACAGCTACGTAGAAAAATTCGCCGGTATTTCGGGGGAGCGCCGTGGACTGGATGTGCTGCCCGACAGCGAATTTCAGCCCGCTATGGAGCTGAACTGCGTGGAAAGAGAGGTAAGAAAGCGCATTGAAAGTAAGTTCAAGGGCCGGTACCTGACGGTAGGGCGTGTAGCTCACTTGACCAACCCGACTGAAGAACAACTGGCATTGGGAAGAACCAGCTGCCAGTACCGGAACAAATGCATAAAGGGCTGTCCTTACGGTGCGTATTTCAGCTCCCAGTCGGCCACACTTCCGGCGGCGGAAAGAACGGGAAACCTGACCCTGGTACACGATAAAATCGTGTACGAAGTGATTTTTGATGACGAAAAGCAAAAAGCCATCGGGGTAAGAACGATTGATCAGCACACCAAAGAAACCGAGGAGTTCTACAGCAAGGTCATTTTCCTGAATGCGGGAGCTATCGGGTCGGCCTGGATCCTGATGCAGTCGAAATCCAAGACCCACCCTAACGGACTGGGGAATGCGTCTGACCAACTCGGCAGAAACATCATGGACCACCACCTGGGTGTGGGGGCGTCCGGACGTTGGGAAGGCTTCGAAGACATGTATTACTTCGGAAAGAGACCCAACGGAGTGTACATTCCGAGGTTTGCCAACTGGGGATCAGACAAGCGGGATTTCCTCCGCGGATTCGGTTACCAGGGGGGCGGCAGCAGAGGCAACAAAGGCGCCGGAGACCTGATCGGAGCGGAACTGAAAGCCACATACACCCAACTGGGCGGCTGGGGCTTTGGTATAGGCGGGTTCGGCGAAACCCTGCCTGACGAAAGAAACCGCTTTACCCTGTCGGAGAACAAAGACCAATGGGGGCTGCCCATCATTAATTTTGACGCCTCATGGCGGGAAAATGAGTGGAAAATGCGGGAAGCCATGGAAGCGGAAGCCGCCAATATGCTGGAAGCCGCCGGTTTGAAGAATGTGGGTACCTACCACAATAAGGAGTACGCTCCGGGTATTGGTATTCACGAAATGGGAACCGCCCGTATGGGCCGCGACCCGAAAACATCGGTGCTTAACGGGAATAACCAGGTTTGGGGAGCAGAAAACGTGTATGTGACAGACGGCGCCTTCATGGTATCTTCTTCCTGCGTGAACCCTTCACTGACGTATATGGCGATGACCGCCAGAGCGGCCGACCACGCCGTGAATGAGCTCAAAAAGCAGAATATCTGATACGTTTTTGTTTTACACCGGGAGGGTCTGAAAATTTTGACCTTCCCGGTTTTTTTATTCCTTTTTCCGTAAAGCCAAAATAAAATCTTCCCATCTCTCTCACTTGCCATCGAATCAATTCCTCGCCCAGAAAAATACCAATCTTTCTTTTATCTATCCTATTTTATATTTATTCTGAATAGCAATAAGGGATTTTTTTTATTTCCTAAATCGCTGTAGCTTGCGTGAAATTTACCTGTTTCCCATGCGTAAGACGTTTGTGATTTTCTCCAGCGCCCTGATCATCTTCCTGGCGTTGTTATCCGTGTTTATGAACCCCAACTGGTACGTGGTGCTGGGTGCGGTGGTTTTTTTCACCGGGATGGGGTATTACGACATGTTCCAGACCAAACACTCCATTATGCGGATTTACCCCGTTTTCGGTCGTCTCCGCTTTTTTATGGAGGAAATGCGCCCGAAAATTTATCAGTATTTCATTGAATCAGACATTGACGGGCGTCCGTTGAACCGGGTAGACCGCTCTACCGTATATCAGCGGGCCAAGCAGGAAAATGACACGATGCCTTTCGGTACGCAACTGGATGTGTATTCGGAAGGATACGAGTGGCTGGCCCACTCCATGGCGCCGAAAGACTTCCATAAAATGGGGCATGACCTGCGCTTCAAAGTGGGCAATAAAGATTGTACCCAGCCCTACTCTTGCAGTATCCTGAACATCTCGGCCATGAGTTACGGCTCCCTGAGCAGCAATGCCGTGGAAGCCATGAACGGGGGCGCACAAATCGGGAAGTTCGCACACAATACCGGAGAAGGTGGAGTGAGCGAGTACCACCTGAAACACGGGGGCGATGTGATCTGGCAAATCGGTACAGGCTACTTTGGTTGTCGTGCCGCTGACGGAGGTTTTGACCCTGTACAGTTTGGAGAAAGAGCACAGCACCCTAACATCAAAATGATTGAGATCAAGATCTCCCAAGGGGCCAAACCCGGCCACGGCGGGATCTTGCCTGCTTCGAAAAACACGCCGGAGATTGCCCGGGCGCGAAATATAGAACCCTATACTTTGGTGGCCTCCCCTCCTTTCCATAAGGCATTTGATTCCCCGCTAGGGCTAATTGCTTTCATTAAACAATGTCGTGAACTTTCCGGAGGCAAACCCGTAGGCTTTAAACTGTGTATTGGCCACAAAAGCGAATTTATCAGTATATGCAAGGCCATGATTGAGACCGACACCTACCCCGACTTCATTACGGTAGACGGGGCCGAGGGCGGTACCGGAGCCGCCCCTCAGGAGTTCTCCAATTATGTGGGCGCCCCTTTGCTCGACGGACTGGATTTCATGGTGAACGTATTGCGCGGTCTCGATATCAAAAAGCATATTAAAGTATTTGCTTCGGGCAAGATCACGTCCGGCTTCCATATCGTACGTGCATTGGCTCTCGGGGCTGACGCCTGTTATGCGGCCCGGGCCATGATGCTGGCCGTAGGGTGTATCCAGGCCCTGCAATGCAACACCAACAAATGTCCTGTGGGAGTAGCCACCCAAGATCCGCGCCTCACCGTGGGCCTCGTGGTGGAAGACAAGAAAACCCGGGTGGCCAACTACCACAATAACACCGTAAAAAGCGTGGTGGAATTACTGGGCGCTACCGGGCTGGACGATATCAAGAACCTTTCCCGAAGCCACATCTACCGGCGGATCTCCTTCAGCCAGATGCTCAGCTACGAAGAGATCTTCCCGACTACTCCTATCGGGGCTTACCTGAAAGAAGAAACCATTACCCGGAAATACCAGGACGATTTCCGGAATGCCAGTTCAAAACACTGGGGCGTATTTAATGTGGCCACGATCGGTAGTGTGGCGGAGGAAAGAATGGTGGAGAAGGTGAACCGTTCCTGAGGAGGCTGCGCCTGCCGTTTCTCTCACAGACGGGCTAACTATGATTCTATTGCCGCTGCCGCACCGCCTCAAACAAGATCACGCCGGCTGCCACCGATACGTTCAATGACTCCACCCGGCCTTTCAGGGGGATCTGGGCCTTGTAGTCGGACTCCTCAATGAGAGAATCCGAAATACCGTCTTCTTCCGAACCCATGATAATGGCAGTAGGAAGGGTAAAATCTACATCATAGACCGTGTCATTCCCCTTTTCGGTACAGGAAACCACCTGGAAACCCGAATTTTTCAGGTATTTCACCGTATTCATCAGGTCGGTTTCTCGGCATACAGGGATAAAATTCAGGGCGCCGGAAGAAGTCTTCATGGCGTCACCGTTGATCTGGGCGGCACCGCGGGCGGGCAACACTACCGCGTGCGCACCGCTGCATTCCGCCGAGCGGCAGATGGCGCCGAAGTTCCGGACGTCGGTAATGCGGTCGAGGATAAGCAACAGAGGCGTTTCCCCCGATTCAAATACCGAAGTAACCACGTTAGAGAGCTGGGCAAAGTTTACGGAAGATACAAATGCTACTGCTCCCTGATGGTTTTTCATGGTGACCCGGTTCAGGCGTTCCTGGGGAACTTTCTGCACGGGAATCCCCCGGTTTCGGGCCAATGTCTCTATTTCTTCTACATGCTTCATGTCTTTCAGAAGCAGTATCTTATCTATTTCTTTTTCGCTTTTCAGGGTTTCTACCACTGAATTAATGCCAAAGACGAAGTCGGCTTTGTCGGGCCTGTTTACGGGTTTGTGAAACTTCTTCACTCCGCCGCCTTTCCTGTTCTCCATGATTCTACGTAAGGGTACCAGAACGCGCTGTATTCCGGGTAGCGGACCAGCTCATAATTCTGTTCTGAAAACACGTTTGGTTTTTTATAAAATGTATAAATGATTTCTGAAGTATTCCGGTTCTGGGAATAGAGCCACACTTCGCGGGTGCGGTTACGCTGCACACGGGCGGGCGGCCCCATAATGATATAGACCATGCCCTTATCGGTCTTCCATCCTTCTTTATAGGAAGTAAAAAACTCATTGGCTTCTTCCACCCGCTTATAATACCCGCGGATGATTTTCCGGGCCAGGTTTTCATCTCCTTTGGCCAGCTGAAGAAAATACATGTCCATGGCGTCTTTCCCGCTTTCGTACGCCCCCGCACTTTCTATTTCCCGCGATGTACTCATATACACCATGGCCTCTTTGAGGGTTTCGGGGTCGGTATCCCGGGGATAACGTTTATCCACCACCAGGAAACCGTAGCCATCTTTCACGTCTTCCGGGTTCTGGGTGAGTACATACATGCCCGTTTCGGTAAGCCGGAGGGTTTCCCTGTCCCGGACCTCCAGGGTCTCGGCGATCTCAAACTCGTTTTCCGCAGCTCTTTTGGTCCCGGACATCGGAGAAAGCGCTGCTTTGCTGTTATTCCGGTAACGAATCAGGAAGAGCGGTTCGGAAGAAGGCTTTACCGATTTCACTACAAAATCTTCGCCGCTGTACACGTAAGGGGCGAAATCCGGCAGGTCTTCCCCAGCATTCCTATAAATTTCATAACGGGTATGGGTACGTCTGGCCGAAAAATCCACTGCCAGATCGTAGGAAAATTTGGTGCCGGAGGCCGGATGGATAAACTCGACGAGCAGGATCCCTCCGACGTATTCCCTCGACCGCGGAATATCGAAAGTGAGGAGGTAGTCTTCACCGGACGCCCGAGCAAATTCCGGCGTAAAGGCAAGTTTCCCCGAAGCGATCTTCTCCCGGATACCGAAATCGGTCTGGAGCGCCCACTGCACCCGGAAACTTTCGTTCAGTTTTTGCAGGGACATCTTTTCGCCCAGCAGGGTAATGTGGGCTTTGATAAATACCCGGGCGGAAAGGGAGTCTATAAAATTATATTTACCGGTTACGGAATTCACCACCGGCTTATCCACATTCCGGGGTACCTCTTCTTTCACAACGGTTTCGGCCGGCTTCTGTACCTTACAGGCCGAAAAAGCGGCAATCAACACCAAAAACAGTATTCCTCTCTTCATCAAACGCGTATTGATGTCTTAAAAACGTTTCAAGGTCCCGTTTAAGTTTTAGACCCTGAACTTATTTTCATGCAATATAGCATTTTTTCTCAAACCTTACGCCCGATTCCCTTGTTATAGAGATATGACAACGCCAAAATCCGAAGAGCGGAAAGACATCACGAACCGGGAAGACCTCCGCCTGCTGATCGACATTTTTTATGACGGTGTGCTGAGCGACCCGCTGATGCGCCCTGTCTTTGAAGATTCTTTACCCCACTGGGATCATCACAAAGAGCGGGTGGTCAATTTCTGGGAAAACTGGCTTTTTCAGACAGGGGCGTATGACGGAGGCATGATGTGGAAGCATTCGGCCCGGCACCAAACCCAGCCCATGACCACCGAGCGCTTCGAACGCTGGCTGGCCTATTGGATCACCACGGTAGACCAGTTTTTCGCAGGGGAAAAAGCCGAATTCATTAAAGCCAAAGCCCTGGAAATCGGTAAAGTCTTGCACCATAAACTGAATAATAAGGGTTAATGATTAATGGTTAATTGTTAATGAGGTTTCGACTGTGTACTGATCAACGGCACTCCATCATTAACCATTAACAATTGATCATTAACCATTGATCATTGACCATTAACCATTAACTATTCTTCCCTATCTTTGCGCCTTAATTCAAAACGAGAATGATTTCGGTAGATAACGTAACAGTAGAATTTAGCGGGCGGGCCCTGTTTTCTGACATCACATTTAACATTAACGAAAAAGACCGGATTGCCCTGATGGGGAAAAACGGTGCGGGAAAATCCACTCTCCTGAAAATCATTGCCGGCGTAAACAAACCCACTAGGGGTAAGATTTCCGCACCGGGCGATGCCGTGATCGCCTACCTGCCCCAACACCTGCTGACCGAAGACAACACCACCGTTTTTGAGGAGACATCGAAGGCATTTTCCGGCGCCCGCGCCATGCAAACCGAACTGGAAGAACTAAACCGACAGCTGGAAACACGCACCGACTACGAATCGGACGCCTACATGGACATCATTACCCGGGTATCTGAACTGAGTGAAAAATTTTATTCCCTCGAAGAAGTAAATTACGACGCCGAAGTAGAAAAAGTACTCAAAGGACTTGGATTCAGTCGCGCGGACTTTAGCCGCCAGACTTCCGAGTTTTCGGGCGGCTGGCGCATGCGGATCGAACTGGCCAAGATCCTCCTCCAGAATCCTGACCTTATCCTCCTGGATGAGCCTACCAACCACATGGACATCGAATCGATACAGTGGCTGGAAGATTTCCTGGTGAACAGCGCAAAAGCGGTGATCGTGATCTCCCACGACCGCGCCTTTGTGGATAACATCACCAACCGCACCATCGAAGTGACCATGGGCCGTATTTACGATTACAAAGTACCTTACACCCATTACCTCCAGCTCAGGAGAGAGCGCCTGGAGCAGCAGCAGAAGCAGTTTAACGACCAGCAAAAGATGATTGCCGAAACCCAGGAGTTCATTGAGCGCTTCAAAGGCACCTACTCCAAAACCCTGCAGGTACAAAGCCGGGTGAAGATGCTGGAAAAACTGGAAATTGTAGAGGTTGACGAAGTAGACACCTCCGCCATTAACATCAAGTTCCCTCCGGCGCCCCGCTCGGGCAACTACCCCATTATTGCCGAATACGTAGGCAAAAGCTACGGAGATCACCGGGTATTCAAAGACGCCAGTTTCTCCATTGAACGGGGACAAAAAGTGGCCTTTGTGGGCCGCAACGGAGAGGGGAAATCAACCATGGTCAAGGCCATCATGGGGGAAATCGACTTCGAGGGCGACCTGAAAGTAGGCCATAACGCGGAGATCGGCTATTTCGCCCAAAACCAGGCCTCCCTGCTCGACGGGGAAATCACGGTATTCGATACGGTAGATCAACTGGCAGAAGGCGAGATCCGCACCAGGATCAAAGACCTGCTGGCAGCTTTCCTTTTCCGGGGCGATGACCTGAACAAGAAGGTCAAAATGCTTTCCGGTGGAGAAAAGACCCGCCTGGCCATGATCAAACTGCTGCTCCAACCCGTGAACCTGCTCATTCTCGACGAACCCACCAACCACCTCGACCTCCGTACCAAAGACATCCTGAAAGATGCACTCAAAGCCTTTGAAGGCACCATTATCCTCATCTCCCACGACCGCGATTTCCTCAGCGGCCTGGCCGAAAAAGTCTTTGAATTCGGAAACCAACGTATCCGCGAGCATTTTGAAGACATCGACAGCTTCCTGAAAAACAAGAAAATGGAAAACCTGAAGGAAATAGAACGGAAAGGGTAGCGTATTCTCCTTTCCTACTTGTGCGATGGGTCAATGAGCGTACTTTTACAGACCGATATAAACTCCCGACGTATGTTAAAAAACTTCGCCCTTTTACTGATCCTCCTTATTCACAGTAACTGCAATGAAAGAGAACCGAAATCCCTAAACACGCAGGAACCGGATCAAACTAAGAAATCGGTGCTTTCCATTATGTCGTATAATGTGCGGCATTGCAGTCCACCGGCCAATCCGAACCTGATTGACGTAGAAACGATTGCGAAGATTATTGTGGATTCAGGGGCAGACATTGTGGGCCTTCAGGAAATTGACGTCAACAATGAAAGATCCGGCAAAAACCTGGACCAGGCCGCAAAGCTGGGTGAACTTACAGGGATGTACTTTTACTTCTCCAAATCCATCGATTATCAGGGCGGCGGGTATGGCACCGCCATCTTGTCCAGGTACCCCATCTCTGAGGCTTATACCGTTATGCTCCCCATGAAGCCGGGAACCGAACAAAGAACGTTGTCAGTGGCTACGGTCACACTCCCCGATGGCGAAAAAATAAAAATCGGGAATACTCATTTAGATTATACTGCTGACGAAAACGCGTTGGCTCAGGCCGAAGTAATTGTGGAGACGTTTAAAGAGGAGCCAAACCGCGTATTTTTAACCGGAGACTTCAATGTTGTTCCGGACAGCAAGACTTTTCGTTACCTCAATAAGCATTTTAAATCGAGTTGCGAAGTGAATTGTGCGGGAACCATCCCAGCCGTATCGCCCAACAAAGCAATAGACTTTATTTTTTATAGTAAACCCCTGGAAGTACGGATGCACGAAGTGCTTTATCAGCCCACCGCCTCAGACCACCGCCCTGTTTTGGCGAAATTTGCGTGGTAATGGTCACGATATATGCATATTGACGGTATTTAGTTCGAAAACCGGATGGACGTTAATTCTATTGGTGCATAACGGTAATCCATTCTGGGATGGCTATATATTTTACCCGAAATTTCTACCTTTCTGTTGGAGATTTTAAAGCTGTCGGGCATATTGCAGGCAACCAGGCCCGTCCAACCCGTTTGCTGTCTGTCTTCGAAAGAAATCACGAACATTTCTAACGTGTCTTGTACTACAGTACCTTCCACATGCTGTATTTCCCTTTCTACAAACCATTCATTATCGGAGAAGGTGCATCTTTGCAGGTTCGGAGAAAGCGAAGTGTCCCTCCTACAGGAAATGGACAAAAGATATACAGAGAAAATCAAATAGACGGTTTTCATAACACATTGCGTTTAAAATTCAGCGATACCACAAAAGCATTTTCCGAGAACAGCATTAAATATTAACCCAAGCAGCCCACTAATGCAAGCGGTCCTATAGTTACCGTAGACCAGTTTTTAGTAAAGACTGGTTATTTGTACAGGTGGTTGTAATCCTTCATAAAATTAAATTATTACAAGCACTACAACGAAAAAAATATGTCATAAGACCCCATGTTTGAAAATGTTAGAAAACTGAAAATTTTGTCACCCATACAACACCTTTGTGGCCTTTGCATATATATAGCCAATTCTTGACACGTTTAATACTTATTACGAAACCTTATTTGTCAAAATAAGCTTATCTTTGTTATAAATGAAAAGCGATTGTTATGGATGCTAAACAACAAGAGTAATTAAATCGCATTACTATCCAACCGGGTTTGATGGGAGGAAGGCCTACGGTTAGGCGTCTGCGATTTCCGGTTAGTGATATCCTTGAGTTGTTATCTACTGGTATGTCAGAAGCTGAAATATTAGAGCAACACCCCATTTTGGAACTGGAGGACATTCAAGCCGCCCTGCTTTACGCTTCACTAAAGGTTAAAAACACGGCGGTAATTTATGCGGCCTGATTTAGGAGAATCTTCATTTGGTTTGTAATAGAAGATACCGGCGATCTATTATCCGGATTTTCTGGTAGCCACCAGTAACCCTCTATTTGAAATTTGTTTTTCATCATTCCTTTTTGGGAATGTATCAATTTTACATTTTATCAAACAGTTCTTCTTTTACCAGCTTGTATGCTGTTTGGTGGTCGTATACTTCATCGGGACGTATCAAAGCAATAATATCACCCTTAAAATAATCGTCCTGTAATTTTTGTTCTATGTTTTGTATAAACTCTCTTTGTGAAGGTATATTACCAACACTGAACTCCATATACCTGCGATAGCAATGTAGTATTGCTTCAACATCCGGTTTAGCTTTTGTAAATGCCTGATACATATCGTATAGATCACGCCCTTTACGTCTTTGGTACAAGGCACGGATTTTTGTCCCAAGCAATTCTTCTAATTTATACGTGGTTAGAGAGCAGGCCCCCTCAAACCAACTGGATTGTACGTTGAAATGCTTGTTCTCCCAACCCAATTCTGCAAAATGCTCCCGGCAATTGATTTCTATTTTTAAGCGAAGAGGTACTACTGGTGCAATTTCCGATTCAAACCGGAATTTCATGGTTGCCATCATATCACCCACTTCAACTTTTGCTTTTCCCAAAAAACCTAATACATCCCTAAGTTTGTCCAACACCTTACCGATAGGCTCCGCTTGTATCTGCACAAGGTCTATATCTTCGGAATACCTGGGTTGAGGTTGAAGGTATAATTTGTGCAGCGCCGTTCCACCACGGAACGCAAGATGCCGCGCCAGGTAATCATCATTGAAAATTTCTACCAGTGCCCGGCAAATCATCAAATCCTGTTCAACCTGCTCATTCGTTTGCCAGGAAACGGTATTGCTCCATTCTGTTATATCACTCTGTGGGATCATTCGTCAATTTCAATTTCTGTGTTCACAATTATTTTCCATCGTTCGTCCGATGAGAATCCGGCTTTCGGTGCGGAAGTTTTTAAAGGAACCCTGAAAAATTCCAGTTCTGCTTTTTTGCTCACTTCGTAAAGGTGCGTGCTTATACCTTTCTTTAATATCACATCCAATAAAAATCCCAACCTTTGGATAGCAGCAACCGGTACTGTCTGTAGCAAAGATTCCGTAAACTGTTCCGGACTTATAGATTCTGCCAATTCATTTAGGACAGTAGCGGCCCTGTCAAGTCCACCAATACGTTTGTCAAATTGCACCAGATCTATTGCGGTTAATGCGGGATTGGATATGTGGATAAAGCCAGTTTCTGTTTTTCTTTTCTCCAGTAATGCAGCCGGGATTTTCTTTTTACTGATATAGTTTATTCTGACGCCCTTCTTTTTGTTTGTTCGCAATGCAGGAAAATCAGTAAACACAAAATATTCCTGCGGCTGCTGATGTGCAGCGCCATGAAATGCGGCAGCATTCAACAAGCCAACATAGTACGGCCTTCCCAAAAATTTCATCAACGCATCCATAAACAAGGAAGGAGGTAAGATCCCCCTTGAAGTATATTGTGGGGTAATGATCAGGTAATAACCCTTGTGGATCGAGATGATTTTCCCTTTACCTGCAAGTCTTGTCAATTTCAGCTTGATAGCGGCTTCCGTGTCATCACGGAAAGCATCTCTTACCTCTTTAAGACTAAAGGAGTGCCTGCCCCTTGCAGCAAGATGTTCTACCCAATCGCTTATTGATAATTGACTTTCCAAAGAGTAATTTTTTGCGAAAGGTATCATTTTTCGATTACTTTCGCAAAATTTTACTCTTATTTATGCTTGATCCCTTATTTAAGTTTCAGTCTCCAACGGTCTTGGATAAATCAAAAGTCCTGCATTGCTGCGGGGCTTCGTGAGGACAGGGAGATTGCAGTAGACTTAAACGATCTCCCCTCTTGGCCTACATTCGTTCAGCTCCCCCGCTGGAGAACATAGTTGAAAAATTAAATTTTTCCGAAACGCAAATATTGCGGTATTACTAACCCTATGAATATCATAGACAGTAAACCGAGGATTATCCCGATTATGTAAACTCTTCTCTTTTTTTTATTTCGTGGGGGAGCATCTCTTGGTTATAGGGGACAGATTCTAATTTTTTTAGTATAAAATAGGTGATTATTAAGATAGGAGAATGCAATATAATACCATGGAATATTCTTACTAGAAGAGGCCCGTCTTCACTCAAAAACGATTTATATTTCAAGTAACCTTGTAGATTTCCCACCAAATACAGCAATGTCATATAGTAGAAAGTTATAAAGCCGCCAAATTTAATTTTCCCGTCTATTCCGCCAGCCTTATTGCCTTCGGTAGTTGACCAATAAAAGGCAAAGTCTCTGGCGTCAATCAATATTTTTTTCATCGATATTACAAAAATTTAAGTTAACCCTATTATGTCGAGAACTATTCACTGCATTTGGCGGATTCAATCCTATTCGTATAAGTATTACCCCCGTGTCTCGTTGCGCGAAGACACAGAGAGCAAAAAAAAAGAGGCATCTTTCGATGCCTCCTTGACCATTCGGATTAGTGACCCTACGGGGAATCGAACCCCGGTTTCATCCGTGAAAGGGACGTGTCCTAACCGCTAGACGATAGGGCCGGCTGGTCCCATAAATCGAAAAATAGCGTAACTTTTCACTTATGTTTCGACCCCGTTTCCGGAATCGAAGTGCAAAGGTAGAAGATTAATTTTTAGATTCCAAATCGGAAAAAAGAATTTCAGGAAAATATTTTTACGCACCGATGAGGCGTTCTTACAGCGAATAAGCGGGTGTGTTTCCTGCCCCGTCTTTTCAGCAGAATATTAGCCGACATAGCCACACTTTCTCAGAAATTCTCCCTATTTTAGTGGGAACCTTAAATAAAACATTCATGAGCAAAGAACTTCGTTCGCGCGGGTGGTTTGGCAAACGCGACAAAGACGGCATCATTTACCGGAGCTGGATGAAAAACCAGGGCATGCCCACCGACATGTTTGACGGCCGACCGGTGATCGGCATCTGCAACACCTTCAGCGAACTTACCCCCTGTAATGCCCACTTCAATGACCTGGCAGAAAGGGTAAAGAGGGGGGTACTCGAAGCCGGTGGCTTCCCGGTAGAATTTCCCGTGATGAGCCTGGGCGAAACTCTCCTGAAACCTACGGCCATGCTTTTCCGTAACCTGGCTAGCATGGATGCGGAGGAATCTATCCGGGGAAACCCTATTGATGGCGTAGTGCTACTGACCGGATGCGATAAAACCACTCCCTCTACCGTGATGGGTGCCGCCAGCGTAGGCCTGCCCACCATTGTGGTACCCGGCGGCCCCATGCTGAACGGCCACTACAAAGGCCAGACCATAGGCTCCGGCACCCACGTCTGGAAATTTGACGAAGACATGAAAACCGGGCGCATGACCCAGGAAGAATGCGAGTTCGCCGAAAGCTGCATGAGCCGTAGCATAGGCCACTGCATGACCATGGGCACGGCCTCTACCATGGCCTGCATGGTGGAGTCGCTCGGACTGACCCTCTCCGGCGCGGCGGCCATTCCGGCGGCCGACTCCCGCAAGCGGGTACTGGCCCAGCTCAGCGGGCGGCGCATCGTGGATATGGTGAAAGAAGACCTGACCATCGACAAAATACTGACCCGAGAGGCTTTCGAAAATGCCATTAAAGTAAACGCGGCCGTGGGCGGCTCCTCCAACCTCATCATCCACCTGCTGGCCATTGCGGGGCGGATCGGCGTTGACCTGAACCTGGAAGATTTCGACCGCCTCGGCAGCAGCATCCCCCTCCTGGTCAACCTGATGCCTTCCGGGAAATACCTCATGGAAGACTTTTATTACGCCGGCGGGCTGCCCGTGGTAATCGACCAGCTCCGGGCCGAGCTGCACGAGAATGTAGTAACCGTTACCGGCAAAAGCCACCATGAAAATATCGGCGTCGGACAAGAATGCTACAATACTGACGTCATCGCCTCCCGGTCTGCTCCCCTTCAGGCGGAAGCCGGCATAGTGGTAGTGAAAGGCAACCTGGCTGAAAACGGCGCCGTGCTGAAGCCCTCCGCCGCCACGCCCGCCCTCATGAATCATACCGGCCGCGCCGTAGTGTTTGAAAGCATAGAAGACTATCACGCCCGCATTGACGACCCTGACCTGGACATTGACGAAACCTGTGTGATGGTCCTGAAGTACGTAGGCCCTGTGGGCTACCCCGGTATGCCGGAAGTGGGCAATATGGCCCTACCCAGAAAACTCCTGCAAAAGGGCATCACCGACATGGTGCGTATCTCTGACGGACGTATGAGCGGCACGGCTTACGGCACAGTAGTGCTGCACGTATCGCCCGAGTCGGCCATTGGCGGCACCCTGGCCCTGGTAGAGAACGGCGACCTCATTCAACTGGATGTAGAAAACCGCCTATTACAGTTACTGGTTTCTGACGAAGAACTGAGCCGCCGCCGGGCGGCCTGGCAGCCCCCCGCCCCTGCCGCCACCCGCGGCTACGTGAGCATGTATGTAAAACATGTGATGGGTGCCGACCAGGGCGCAGATCTCGACTTCCTCCGGGGCAGTTCCGGTAGTGTGGTCACGCGCGATTCTCACTAAAAGCGACAGGGAAATGCCTAAAGCTGTAGAGGGAACCGTTTCCTACCGCAGCGGCACAATCACGGGCGCTGAAATGTCAAAATCCTGCAATTGCAGGCTGGTAGCACCCGACACGCCCAAGCGGAACGGGCTGGACAGCGCAGGTACATTGGGATACCAGGAAATTCGGAATTCTATGGTATTGAACGTCAGGTGCTCATTCCTCAGCCGGATGCCCAGTCCGAAACCGCTGTATAGGCGACTGCTCCACAGGCTTCCCTGGTCAGTGATAAGGCCCAGGTCGGCCTACGCTTCCCCCCCTATAAATTTTAGCGATCAGCAAAGACGACCGAATATGACGCCTCTCATAAAATAATATGAGCGCTTCACTTTAACCCAGGCGAATAATTAAAGATATTTGCATCGTTAATTCTGAAAACGTTGACCCGTTTATCCCAAATAGCTACCGCCGCCCTGGTTTCCCTTATGCTGCTCTGCCTGATGAAGAACAGCATCCTGTACGCGATTTATGGGTTTAACCAGGAGGTCTTTATCGAACTCTTCTGTATCAACAAAGACCGGCCTGACCTTCACTGCGATGGAAAATGTGAGCTCACCAAGATGTTCCGGGAAAAACAGAAAGAGAACGCTACCAGAATCCTGGTTCAGTTACAACTGGAAAACCAGTACTTTCCCCCTTCCTTTTCATTCGACTTCCCGGAAATTGCCTCCGTGGACACCTCTGAAAATAAGCCGGCTACTCTCCCGTCCGATACCTACTCCTTTGATTTTATAAAACAAAACCGCAAACCTCCACAGGCGGTTTAATGGCCCGACAATTCGTTTTTTCAATAGACAAATTCATTTCCGCAAAAGGAAGTGAGGCAAAATGCTTTACCCAAAAGTAAGCATCCGGAAGAAATATTGAACATCCCGTCGGGCCACGATTCCCCACCAAAAAAAATCTAATTTCTAATAGCTAACAGCTCATAGCTCATAGCTAACAGCTCATAGCTAAACTTCATTCCAATGAAAAATCTTATATATCTCCTGGTAAGCGGATTAATGCTTACCGCCTGTACAAGCGAAGACATCACACCCGATCCTCTCGCGGATCTTCAACTCGCGGCTACTTTACAAAATACCGCCCATAAAGTAGCCCTTTATACGCCCCAAGGTCGGTTTGAAACGGGTTATACGCCCGTTACTCTGAACGTCACAGACCTGAACGGAAACGCGGTGGAAGCCACGGCCCTGGCCTGGAGCCCCCTGATGCACATGCACAGTATGAGCCATGGCTGTCCCGCTTCCGCCCTTTCTCTTACCACAGACGGCCTTTACGAAGGTTACCTGGTGTTCCAGATGGCCTCTAACGACAGTGAATACTGGGAACTTACCGTGAATTATACCGTAAACGGCACCGAATATACGGTGAAGGATCGGATCACCGTAAACGTGTCTGAACAAAGGAAAACAGAGTCTTTCCAGGGAGCTGACGGAAAACGTTACATTGCGGCCCTGGCAGAACCTGCCGCCCCCAAAGTGGGTGTAAATGACATGAAAGTGCTTCTTTACCAAATGGAAAATATGATGACTTTCACCCCCGTCACAGGTTACCTTTTCAAGACAGATCCCCGTATGCCGGGCATGGGCAACCACTCTTCTCCCAATAATACAGACCTCACCCGGGGCGCTGAAATATGGTACGAAGGAAAGCTGAACCTGACCATGACGGGGTACTGGAAAATCAACCTACAGCTACAAGGCCCGACCGGTGAGGCCCTCAAGGGAGAACCCGTGACGGAAGCAAACGAGGCGAGCAGCATTTTCTTTGAAGTAGAATTTTAAAGCTTTTACTTCTACAAGATTAAAAACTTTTTAAGCGGCTCTTCGACAAGCTCACAAAACATCTTTCACCATGACGGTTATGAAATATTATATTCTACTCATTCTCCTGCTTCCCGCTGCGGCATGGGCCCAGAAAGACTCCCTGGCACCCGTATCGCTGAGTGAAGTGGTGGTGATCAGCCAGAAATCTCCTCTCCACAAAGCCGCCAAAACCCTGGGCAGCGTAGACGACTACCTGACAGGAGCAGGCCCGGTCAACATGATCCGCCGGGGAAATTATGCCTGGGAACCTCTCCTGAACGGCATGAGTTCGGAGCGTAGTGTGGTGACGCTGGACGGTATGCGGATCTACGGCGCCTGTACAGACAAAATGGACCCCGTAACTTCTTACGTGGAAATCACCAACCTGGCCGGCGCCACGGTACACAGCGGACAAGCCGGCTCTTCCGGAGGCGCCACTATAGCGGGTAGCATTGACCTCTCCCGAAGAAAAACGGGATTCAAATCGGCCGGAGAAGCGCCGTTCGGAGGCATGGCTTTCACCGGCTTCGAGACCAATAACCGACAGAAGATTGTGGGTGGAAGCCTTTACCGTAGCGCGGAAAAGTTCTATATCGACACGGATTTTACCTTCCGCGATGCTGAAAATTACCGCGCCGGAGGAAAACAGGAGGTAGAATTTTCTCCTTTTACCAAATACAACGTATCGATCATTGGCGGATGGAAAGCGGGTACCCACCGCGAGCTGGAAGCCTCTCTCATTTATGACAAAGCCCTGCACGTGGGTTACCCTGCCCTGCCTATGGACGTAGGCCTGGCCGAGGCGCTCATCGCGTCGGCAGAATACGTACACCATCACCTGTCCGAATCCATCAGCCAGTGGAAAACCAAATTGTACCACAATACGGTCACCCACATCATGGACGACAGCCACCGGCCCGAAGTACCCATCCGCATGGATATGTCCGGACGAAGCCGAACGTCCGGGTTTTACTCCTTATTGGAGGGTGCAGGACGCGCACATTCCTGGAAAATGAACTTCAGCGGTCATACCAACTATTCCCTTGCGGAAATGACCATGTTCTCCAATAACCCGGAGGAAAAAGACATGTTTATGCTCACCTGGCCGGGGGTGAGAACCCACTACCTGGATCTCTACCGCGAAGACACCTTTCTCCTGTCAGACCGCTGGACCACCACCCTCCTTCTCGGACTCGCCACACACCACAACCGGGTGGGAAGCGATTTCGGACTAGAGAGTCTCAAGATATTTTACCCGGAAATAAGGGATAACAGGACCCGCCTCCTGAAGCGGTTTTCTTCTTCCCTACAATACCGGAACGAAGGCATAAACCTGAGTATGGGACTGGCGTACGGAGAGCGGGCGCCGGGGGTTTCAGAGGGATACGGGTTCTACCTTTTCAACAGCTTTGACCGCTTTGATTACATCGGGAACCCCAACCTGAAGAATGAAAAATCTCTGGAGGCCAATGCCGCCCTTGCCTATCGGGCAAACGCGTTTTCACTCAAGGCCTCCGGGGCTTACTTCCACCTCCGCGATTACATCATAGGTCGGCCGGATTCCAGCCTGAGCGTGATGACCATCGGCGCAGCCGGCGTGAAAATCTATGAACAACTGGCCTATGCCGGTATCTTCCGGACCCAGCTGGAAACCGCGTACCGTTTCACTCCCCGGTGGAACTGGCGGGGCGCCGTCTCCTGGCAGCATGGAAGCGGCAAAGACACGGGCAACCTACCCCTCATGCAGCCCTTCTCGTACACCACAGGCCTGGTGTTTAACACCGGAAAGTACTCGGCGGAAATTCAACTGAACGGGGCCGCGCGCCAAACCCGTTTCAGTCCCGACTTCGGTGAAACTCCTGCCTCTGCGTACCGGGTGGTCCACTTGTCAGGCAGCGCGAAATTCGGTCCGTTCCTGGTAAAAACAGGAATAGAGAACCTGCTAGATACCTGGTACAGCACCTATACGGACTGGAATCGTATTCCGCGAATGGGCCGGAATGTGTTTTTCAACGTCATCTGGAGTTTTTAAGAAAGGTTTCCGTATTTTCAGGGCCGAAAATACACCGATATGTTACTGTTCTTTGTAATTATCTACCTGCTGGTCACCCTGGCGGTAGGGGGATATGCCGCCCGGTTCGTTAAAACAGCCGGAGATTTCGCTGTGGCGGGGAGAAGGTTGCCCGCCTTTATGGTGACCAGCGGCCTTTTTGCCACCTGGTTCGGCTCCGAAACGGTAATGGGCGCTTCTTCCGAATTTATTGAAAAGGGGGTACTTGGCGTAATCGAAGACCCCTTTGGCGCAGCCCTCTGCCTCCTGCTGATAGGGCTTTTCTTTGCTCGCCCGCTTTACCGGCTGAACCTGCTCACCTTCAGCGACTATTTCCGGATCCGGTTCGGAAAAACGGCCGAATGGGTGTCTGCCCTCTTTATGATTCCTTCTTATTTTAGCTGGATCGCCGCCCAACTGGTAGCCCTGGCCCTGCTTCTCCAGGTGCTGGCCGGTATTCCTTTTTTCTGGGGAATAGCCGTATGTACAGCGGTGGTGGTTTTCTATACCTATATCGGGGGCATGTGGTCGGTTTCCATTACCGATACCCTCCAAACGGTTATCATCATTGCGGGCATGCTCATTCTCACGGTGGCCATCCTGCAGCAGGCCGGTGGCCTCTCTTCTGTAGTGGCGCAGGTTCCTGATGATTTCTGGCGGATAAGCCCCAAAGAAAATTCCATAAAAAGCTGGTCGGTTTACCTGGCAGCCTGGATGACCATCGGCCTGGGGTCCGTTCCCCAGCAGGATGTCTTCCAGCGGGTGATGTCAGCCCGTACGGCACAAATCGCCGTGGTCAGCTCGATAACGGCCGCTATTATGTATTTTACGGTAGCCTGTATGCCCTTGCTTATCGGGCTGAGCGGCTCGTTGCTCTACCCCTCCATTCTCGACGGAGACACGCAGATGGCCATACCGCTGCTGGTACTCCGCCACATGGGCACGGGTATGCAGATCCTGACCTTCGGCGCCTTGCTCTCTGCCATACTGAGCACCTGCTCGGGCGCCACCCTGGCCCCGGCCACGGTACTGGCTGAAAACCTCATCAAACCCCTTTACAACCATAAAATAAGTGATAAAATCCTCTTGAAAATCATGCGACACTCAGTGGTGGTGATCGCCCTTATCAGTATGGCACTGGCCCTGTACAAGAAACATATTTTCGAGCTGGTGGCCGAATCATCTGCCCTGAGCCTGGTGGCGCTTTTTGTACCGCTAACGGCCGGATTGTATTGGAAAAGAGCCTCAATAACGGGCGCCCTGCTGTCGATGATAGCCGGTACGGCCGTGTGGAGCTATTTCGAGTTTTTTCCCGATGACTACCCCTCTCTGCTTTGGGGGCTGGCCGCCAGCATCGGCGGCATGGTACTGGGCAGTATGGTCTCTCCTGAAAAAAGACCGTCGAAAAAAAATACTTCCGGTGAGAAGTTATCAGGGTTTTAACTTCCAGACCTTATCGGCCGCCGGCAGATACTCGGGGAGGGCCGCCGAGCCATACCACGGGTAAATTTCAGCTTCCAGAAGCCCCGCCCTGACCGCCGGGTCTGTCTGAAGCAACTGCTTCATATCGTCTGCTGTCCCGGGATCACTCAGGATAAAGATACCCCGGTAGGTGTGGTCGTTTTTACCCAGAGGACCGGCCACTACCAGCTTTCCCTGCTTCACAAGTCTGTCCATGTTTTCCATGTGCCCGCGGAAGCTATCGGCTATCAGGGCCTTATCCGTAGTGGTATTCGGCCCTGTTTTCAGGATCACCAGCCAATACGATTTCATGCCGTAATCATCCGCCCCCAGCCGCTTAGCCAGTGCCGCATCATACTGAGGGTTATCAGCAGACGCTGTGGCCCGCGAAGGGGGTAGCCGCTCCAGACGGTAGCTTATACCTCCTTCACCGGCACCCGACAGGCTGATCTGTAGATTATCCTCATCCAGGTATTCATACACAATCTGTTTCGGAAAATCATGCTCAGGGTTCTCAAAAACATACCGCGAACCCTCCTGTTTTAAGCGAAACCGTATACCTTTCCCCTGGTTCTGAGAGGGCACAGTAGCTACGAAGAAGACCTCATTGCCTTCCCTGAGCAGGTCGGAATACTCCACAATCACAGGCAGACCGTCTTTCATTCTGTAGCCTACGCCTTTGAGCTGGCCGTTTTCTGTTTCAGACCATTGTTCATAGCTGTTCTTATCGGTTCTTTTCCAGGTACCGTTCAGGAAAGAAGGCATCTGGGCTAAAACACCCGAAACCGGGAAAACCAAGAGGAAAATAAGGCGGTATTTCATTTGTATAAAATTTTTGCTTTCAGCCTTCAGCTATCAGCAGTCAGCCGGGCGACGCTTCGCTTATTCATTGGGGGGCGCCTAGCCGCCGGTTGGTGTGCCGGTTTTCTGATAGTGGTGCGCCACCCGGCTGATAGCTGAA
>CAYRGN010000036.1:0-38941 GCA_964423865.1 uncultured Lacihabitans sp. | reverse complement strand
TGGCTCCTATGGTATAAATAAAAATGAGTATGAGAAACTTCCTGTTTTCAAACATTCGCCTTAGGATCTGGAATTCAGATACAAAGTTCTGAAAATTTATGCTCTTTTACAGCATTTCCCCGCAATAAAATTCATAGATTTTACCAAAGGGCTTCTCCCTTGTAAAAGTCGAATACCTTTGCTCTTAAAACCGCCTCATATTGAGCCGAAATCAGGTTAATATTCGCCCGATCAAGATTGTTTTTAGCCGTGAGGTAATCAATAGAGTTGCCTACTCCCTGGTTAAAGCGCATCTCGGCTGCCCGGAAAGACTCCTGGAAAGCCGCTACCTGATATTCGAGGGCTTCGGCGCGGCTCCGGGCGGTCTGCCAATCGAGAGAGGCCTGGTCAATGGCCTGTTCCAGCCTGATTTTAGCGGTGGCGCTGAGTATTTCATTGTTTTTTACGGAAAGCTGTGCCGACTTTACCCTGTTTCTTTGTTCCAGTCCGCTAAAGACCGGAATATTCAATGTAAGACCAAAGGAAGAAAAGAAGTTGCCGGTCAGCTGGCGGGTGTAGGGAATATGATCGCTGGAATACTGACTGACCTGCCGCATAACCGGATAACGGTCGGCCCCGATATGGACAAAATCGGCCGAGGGCAGGGTCTGGGTATCCGTAAGTGTGCTGGCAATGGCGGCGCTGGAGTAATTGGTGTTGACATTCACCCCCAGGCGAAGGGTGGGCCAAAGCTGTCCGCGGGCTACATCCACCGCCCTTTCAGCGCTTTTCACCCGCAAATCGGCGGCTTTCACTCCGGCGAAGTGCTGCAAGGCCGATGCATAGACCTCTTCGGGGTTTCCACCGGAAAGGCCGGTAGCCCGAAAATCTACTTTTTCAAGGCTTAACCGGGATGTATAGGAAACATTCATGAGGCGGCAGAGCGCCAGCCGGGAAGATTCGAGGATATTGGCAGTAGAAATCACCGACAATTGTTCCCCGGCGTACTGTCCGCGGAGATCGGAAAGCTGGGAAGGCGGAATGCCCCCGTCTTTGTGCAGGAGTTCCAGTCGCTCTACCTGTTTCAGTGTGAGTTCCGACTGGGTTTTGACCTGGGTCAGCACGTCTTCATAGGTCAGTACGGTCAGGTACGCCAGGATAACTTCTATGGCCAGGTTATCTTTGGCCTGGCGGAGGTCCATTTGCGCAGCCTCGTACCCGTAGCGGTCGCGGGAGACGGCATTGATTAGGGCGCCTCCGCTGAAGAGGGTAACGCCGCTTCCTATACCGTAGCTTCCGTAACCCAACTGGTTGTTCACGTAGGCGTTGGTAAAAGGGTCTATGCTTCGGCCCTGGTTAATTCCGTGACCGATGGAAGCGCTGACCGTGGGTAGTCGGTTGAGCCTCGACTGCCGGAGCTGCATTTCCGTGTTTTGTACCTGGATGGCCGACTGCCCGACTTCCGGGTTATTTTTCAGGGCCGTTTCGATGCATTCCTTCAGGCTTAGAGCTTGCTGCGCCTGGGCGCCAGTGCAAAGGAAGGCGAATAGGTATAATGCTGCTTTTTTCATTGGTTTGTTTTTTAGCTGGGAGCCGGGAGCTTTGAGCTATGAGCTGTGAGCTATGAGCTATGAGCTGTGAGCTATGAGCTATGAGCTATGAGCTGACTCAGGAATCGGGAGGGCGATTGCTTAATGTGCACCGTTTACGGCCATTTTTAGTTTCTATTTAAATTTTATTTCGATATTTATATAATTATTTAATTATATATTTATTTAAATATCTATTCTTCCATCCAGTAAATTAATAATGCGGGAACCGTAGGCGGCATTTTTTTCATTGTGCGTTACCTGCACAATGGTGGTTCCTTCCCTGTTGAGTTGGGCAAAGAGCTCCATGATCTCCTCCCCTTGTTTACTGTTCAGGTTGCCGGTAGGTTCATCGGCCAGGAGTAGCTTAGGTTGGGTGATCAAAGCCCGGGCAATGCCCACCAACTGCTGCTGTCCGCCAGAAAGCTGGGTCGGAAACAGATCCTTTTTGCCTACCATATTAAAGCGGTCGAGCATATCGGCTACGAGGGCCTTCCTTTCACTTCCTTTGATATCGTGGTAAAGCAGAGGCGTTTCAATATTTTCATATACGGTCAGTTCGTCGATCAGGTGATAGGCCTGGAACACGAAACCAATGTGCTGTTTATAGAGTGCCGAACGCCGCTTTTCTTTCAGCGTATGCACGGGCTCCTCCAGAAAAGTGTACTCGCCTTCGTTGAAGTCGTCTAACATGCCTATCACATTCAGCAGGGTGGATTTGCCCGAACCGGAAGGCCCCATAATGGAGATAAATTCGCCTTCTTTGACGCTAAGATCCACATCCTTCAGGAGATACACCCGGTTTCCACCGGTATTCACCCATTTAAAAATTCCTTTCAGGTTTAACATCTAATTTGTATTTTGTATTTTACTCACTCCTTAATGCCTTCACCGGGTTGCCCAGCGCCGCTTTAACAGCCTGAAAACTCACCGTTACCAGGGCCAGCAGCAAGGCTACGGCACCGGCGGCGGCAAAGATCCACCAGCCGGTTTCTACCCGGTAGCTGAACTGCTGCAACCATTTATTCATGGCCAGCCAGGCCAGGGGACCGGCAATTACAAAGGCAATGACCACCAGCTTTACAAAGCCCGAAGAGAGAAGGGTAACGATCTGCAGCCCCGAGGCCCCCAGCACTTTGCGTACCCCTACTTCTTTCACCCGCTGCCGCACGGCATAGGCCGACAGGCCAAAAAGACCGAGGCAGGCCAGCAATACAGCCAGAGCGGCAAAGATGTTAAACACACGTCCCGTCCGCATCTCTGCCTGGTACATCTGCTGGTAGTCTTCGTCCATAAACCGGAAAGTAAACGGCCGGTGCGGTGCCAGCTCTTTCCATTTTGCCTCAATGGCCGCCAGCGTATTCCGCATATCTCCGCCCTGTATTTTCACGATGGCCGTATTGGCCCATGCGCTGGGAAACAGCACCAGGGGCCGGATAGGTGTGTGCAATGATTCAAAGTGGAAATCTTTCACTACCCCTTTCACTTCTCCGGGTCTGAATTCGTCGAGATACATCTTTTTACCAATGGCTTCTTCGGGGCTCCATCCCAGTGCGCGGGCGGCCGACTCGTTCAACACAAAATGAAAGTAATCCTGCGTATAATCGTCGTGGCCTACATCCTTTATATCCTGAACGCTAAGGTCTGAGCCGCTGATAAGCTCCAGGCCATTCACACGGAGGTAATCTTCATCAACCGGATTGGCTATCACAGCCATGGACCGGCTCAGATCGCTGCCGCTCATATTATAACCGCCGCGGATGGTTACCGGGGTTTCGTAGGCCAGAGATACCCCCTGCACGGCGGGCAAGGCCTTCAACTCTGATTTGATGAGTTCTCTTTTCTCGTTGAGCCGCTGATCCATGCCCAGCAACACCCGGTTCTCCCGCTCATAGCCCAGTTTTTTCTCCTGGATAAAACGGAGCTGGGAACTGATAATGAATGTGGCGATGATCAGGAATACCGAAATGACAAACTGGAATACGATCAGCCCTTTGCGTAAGGCATTTCCGGAGCCGGTATGCTTAAATGCTCCTTTCAACACTTTTACCGGCTGAAAAGAAGAAAGGATCAGGGCCGGGTAGCTGCCCGCCAGAAGGGCCACCAGGAGCGCTGCCAGCAAGGCGGCTCCCAAAACCATAGGATGCCCGAGACTGGTATACGGCAGCGCCGTGCCGGTAAGGGTATTAAAAGCAGGTAAGAATGCAAGCGTCATTAAAAAGCTGGCCATCAATGCCAGGAAGGTCAGCACGGCCGACTCGCTGATAAACTGCCAGAAAAGCTGGGAACGCCAGGCTCCCGCCACTTTCCGGATACCTACTTCTCTCGCCCTTTCGGTGCTTCGTGCGGTGGAAAGGTTCACGTAGGTAAAAGAGGCAATCACCAGGATCAGTACCGCCACACCCGCGATGATGTAGATATAGGTGACATTGATATTGGGCGTATAGGCATCGTAAGACGAATGAAGATGGACAGCGGTAAAGGGTTCCAGTTCAAAGTTTACCTTAAATTCGCTTTCGCCCGTTTCTTTTTTCATGAACCGGTCTATTTTTTCCTGCAAGGAAGTGAACGACTCCGCCCGGTCCATCAGGAGATAGGTAACGTAATTGGCATTGGAATAGGTTTCTTCCTGCAAAGGCCCGAAGCTGGAGATGGAAGCCACCATGCTGTACCGGATCTGGGAATTGGAAGGGCAATCTTCTGACACCCCGGTGACCTGATACGGCTCCTGGAGACTGTTCAAAAGAAGCATTTTGCCTATGGGATCTTCCTTTCCGAAATACTTTTCAGCGAGTGAACGGGTAATCACCACCTGGTTAGGCGCATTCAGCACCCGGGAAGCCGTTCCGCGCAACAATTTGAAATCAAACATTTCAAAAAAGGAGGAGTCGGCATGAAGTACATCGGCTTCCATCCCAATCTGATCACCGTACTTCACAATTCGAGTAGTGCCGCTCAACCGTACCCCATCGATTACTTCCGGGAATTGTCTTTTAAATTCCGGGAACACTTTGGTGCTGGTAAAGTTGCCCCTGTTTCCCGAATCTCCAATCTTATATTCCATGATTACCCGCACGATGCGGTCGCCCTTGGTATGAAAGCGGTCATAGCTGAGCTCATGCTGAAGATAGAGCGTCAACAGCAGGCAGCAGGTGAGTCCAACGGCCAGTCCCAGGATATTGATTAGCGCAAACCCCTTATTTCTTGAAAGGTTACGCCAGGCGATTTTGAAATAGTTCCGTATCATATTTTTTAGATTTAAGCTATCAGCAGTCAGCTTTCAGCTAGCTATTCGCTTCTTAATGCATTTACGGGATTGGAAATGGCGGCTTTTACCGACTGATAACTGATGGTCAGGACGGCAACGCACAAGGTGATTAAGGCTGCTGTGAAAAACACCCAAACTGTGAGGGTAGTTTTGTACACAAAGTCCTGCAACCAATAATCGGCCGCCAGCCAGGCCAAAGGCACCGCAATCACAATGGCCAACAAGATTAACCGGATAAAGCCCCAGCTAATCAGCGCGTTAATTTCCTTCACACCGGCCCCCAGTACCTTGCGTATACCGATTTCCTTAATGCGGCTGTTGACCAGGTAAGTAGTCAGGGCGAATAAGCCGGTCAGGGTAATCAGGACTGCGGTCAGCGCGAAGAAATTGATGATAGTTTGCAGACGGCGGTAGGACACGAACAGCTTCTCGAAATTGTCGTTAAGGAAAGAATAACGGATCGGAAAATCGGGATCAATTTTTTTCCAGCTGGCCTCCACCGCCGCTATTGTGGCAGGCAAATTGTTACTGTTTAGCTTCAATAGTACCGCCCCACCGGACTGAAAGATGCATCCCTTTATATTATTTATGGTAAAAACTACCGGATCGATCCTGTTCTCAAAACCGGATACGTTAAAATCATTTACAACTCCTACAATCTGTAGGGGGTTGTTTTCACACCAAGGGAAAGCAATAGTCTGTCCCACAGGGTTTTCCAGGCCCAGCTTTTTCATAGCCGATTCATTAATAATGGCTGTTTGGGTATTTTCATCGGCGTAACTGCCGTTAAATAACCTTCCCTTAACCAGGCCGATATCCAGGGTTTTAAAATAATCTTCACTCACTTTTACAGAAGCCAGACGGTACTCGTTTCCTGCATGTTTAAATGCCCAGGTGGTGGTATCGGCATAGACGTCGCCCGGTACGGTAGTGGTTTTCGACACGTATTCTACACCGGGTACAGCGAGCAACTCATTCCGGGCAACTTCAAACCCTGTTTCGCGTACCTTTTGCATGGTTTGGAGACGCATCACCTGCTCGCCTGAAAATCCTTTGTCGCGATGCTGCATATAATTCATTTGCTTTTTGATCACCAGGGTAGACGTGATAAAAAAGACCGCCACTACAAATTGCACTACGATCAGGCTGTCGCGCAGCGCCATCCCTTTCCGGCCGGTTGTATAATTTCCTTTTAAAACTTTAATGACGTTATAGCTCGACATAAAAATGGCCGGATAAAGACCCGAAATAAGGATGACTGCCAGGAGACTCCCGAGTACCTGCAACAGAATGCGGCCTAATCCGATGGCCCCGATGAAACCCGAAGAAATACCAAAAGTGGTTTTAAAGTAAGGAAGCAGTACCGTTACTAAGAAGAGGGCAATACACAAGCTGATCAGGCATTGAAGAGCGATCTCTGTAAACACCTGGAAAGCCACCTGTTTCCGGTCTGACCCCAGCACCTTCCTCACGCCAATCTCCTTCGCTCGGCGCATGGATGAAGCAATAGAAAGATTACTGAAATTAATGGCTCCGGCCAGCAAGAGCAGTACGGCCAGCAGCAGCAAAACCGACACGGCCGTAAAATTACTTTTGCCGTATTTGGGAAAATTGTGAATATCTTTGACCGCATCGGCAAAGAGGCCGTCCTGACCACCTGTCTTCCGGTATTCTTCAAAAGACTGGTCGTCTTTTTTCAGGCGTTCATTATAATAGGCTTCGTTGATGCGTTGCTCAAGGACATCTACCTCAAGGGTGCGATAGGTTTTGACATAGGTTTGGGCCGAGGTATTGTTCCATTGTAAATTTCCTTTCTCGTAAATGCTCCGGTTTATATACTGGGCTTCAAAATGCGACGGCGACCGGGGCTGCTCAAAAACTCCCGTCACTTCATTTTCCATAAAATTGTGTAACTTAATGAGCTTGCCCATGGCTTCATCGTAGCTTCCGAAGAGTTTATCGGCCAGTTCGGTACTGATCAAGATGGCATTGGGCTTATTTAATGCGGTCTGGGCGTCTCCCACTACAAGGGAGTAAGGGAATACCTTCAGGAAATTCGAGTCGGCCTCTACCCCGTTATTCTGGAATATTTGCTTATTGCCGGTACTGAGCAGCACTTCAAACTCACCGGCCGACTGCATAGCGGTAGCGGCTTCCACCTCGGGCAATGCCTGTTTTAAAAATCCGGCCAGGGGGTTGGGCGTATATCCGTTGATATCGTCGCCTTTCTGTTCCCCGATCTTATAGACCCGTTCCAAAGAAGGATCCCATCGGTCATAGCTCAACTCAAAATTGAGGTAAAGCAGAATAATGATGAAGCCGGCCAGGCCGGTGGCCAGACCCAGAATATTGACGGAGGCATACAATTTGCTCTTCACGAGGTTCCGCCAGGCGGTTTTGAAATAGTTTCGTATCATATTTTTAGCTTTAAGCTATTAGCTATCAGCTTTCAGATGGCTGACAGCTGATAGCTATTCTGTTCTTAATGACTTCACCGGATTGGCCAGGGCGGCACGGATGGCCTGCCAACTGACCGTGATAAGGGTAATCAGGAGGGCCAGGCCAGCCGCCAACACAAATACCGTCCAACTGATGCTGATTCTGTAGTCGTAATTTGCCAGCCACTCCTGAAGATAATACCAGGCGATGGGTACGGCAATCACGCACGACAATAATACCAGGAGGATAAATTCTTTAGAGAGCAGTCCCCAAAGGCTGGCTACGCTGGCCCCGAGTACTTTGCGGATGCCGATTTCTTTGGTACGTTGCTCCGCTACAAAACTGGCCATGCCGAGCAGTCCCAGGCAGGAAATAAATATGGCGAGGACGGCAAAATAGGAAGACAGCTTTCCCACCCGTTCTTCTGCCTGGAATTTACTCCCGAATTCTTCGTCTACAAACGTATATCTGAACGGCGCTTCGGAGATGTATTTTTTCCAGACGCCTTCTACCGCACTAACCGACTGTGATACACTACCATCGGGCTTAAGCCGTATCAGCAGGTTCCCCATTTCGCTGTAGGGCCTGATATGATACAGAGACGGCCGAACAGGATAGAAGGGGGACTCGTGCAGCAGGTCATTGACTACACCAATGATGGTATAGGCCTGGTTATTCCATCGCAATGTTTTTCCCACCGGATCTTCCATTCCTATAAATGCTGCGGCCGATTCATTAATAATAAATGCCGCGGAGTCGGTAGCGAATTCCCGGGAAAAGTCGCGACCCGCTTTGATTTTCCATTCCACGGTTTTACCGAAGTCGTACGACACCCCGTTGTTGGGGAAATCTACGGCCAGATCGGGGTCTTTGCCTTCCCATTCTATGCCGCCATTCGTATTCCACACGTTAGTGAGCGGACTGTAAGTGGCAGCTACCGATTCAATAGCACCGGTAGCCATCAGGTCAGCCTTTACCGCATCAAAATGTGCTGCGACCTCTTCCTCCAGGCTGAGGTTAATTACACCTGCCCGGTTATACCCGATGGGCCGGTTTTTGGCATGTTGGATTTGCTGATAGACAATGATGGTTCCGATGACCAGCATGACAGAAACCGTAAACTGCATGACCACGAGTACCCGACGGGGCACACTAGCAAAGCGGCCCGCGCGGAATGTCCCTTTCAGCACTTTTAAAGGCTCAAAAGAAGAGAGATAAAGGGCGGGATAGCTTCCGGCCAGCAGACCGGTAATCCACATAAAACCGAAACTTAAAAGCCAGAAGAAAGGGTTAAGCCAGGGAAATTGTATTTTTTTTCCCGCTACTTCGTTGAAAAGTGGTAGCATGAGCATCACCAGCACCAATGCCAGGGCAAAAGCCAGCAAAACAATCACGTAAGATTCCGCAAAAAAACGGCCGATGAGCTGCCAGCGAAAGGAGCCTACCGTTTTGCGGATCCCTACTTCTTTTGCGCGCTTCTCACTTCTGGCGGTTGAAAGATTCATAAAGTTGATGCAAGCCAGCAATAAGACAAACCCACCGATCAGGCTGAATAGCTTCACGTACCGAATCCCCCCTCCGGTATTGATTCCGTCTTTGAATTCGCCGTACAGATTCCATTTGCTCATGGGATGCAGGAAAACCGCCCACTGGTACTTTTTGTCGGCCTCCCTTACATTGTCTAGCTTTACATTTTTAATTTTAGCAGAAACCCGGTTCAGGTCTGCATGATCCGCCAGCTGAACAAACGTCTGGGTGAAGTTACTTGACCAGGGGCTGCTCATGGTCTTTACCCAGGGGTTCTGAACGATCCAAAGATCCCAGGGCATGATTATTTTCACATCTCTGAACGAGGTATTATCGGGCAGGTCTTCATAGACACCCGTTACCTTTACATCATAAAGTTTGTCAAATTTAAGGATCTTGTGAAGCGGGTCTTCCTTCCCAAAGACGGCTTCTGCCGCCGACGCGGAAAGCAGGATAGAATACGTATCTTTCAAGCCTTCCCGGCTTCCTTTCAGCATTTTGAGCGACAGCATATCCGGCGCGCCCGGCTCAAAAAACATTCCGTCCTTTATCAGGTGCTTATCTCCCAGCGAAAGCATGTGCGAACCGTGCCACGAGGCTTGCAGCACATGCTTAAAATCACTACCATACCGGGCCCGGATTTCAGGACCCATAGCGGCAGGGTTGGAAATCTGACTTACCAGCTTACCGTTGTAGTTAACATGCTGCATCACCTGCGCGATGCGGTCATAATTCTGATGATACCGGTTAAATGACAGCTCATCATATACCCACAGGCCGATCATCATGGCCACCGCCATACCTACGGCCAGGCCGCCCACGTTGATGGCGCTGTAGCCTTTGCTGCGGGTGAGGCTGCGGAAGGCGATTTTGAAATAGTTTTGTATCATTTTTATAGCTTTGAGCAATTTTTTAGCTTTAAGCTATCAGCAGTCAGCTTTCAGATGGCTGACAGCTGATAGCTATTCTGTTCTTAATGACTTTACCGGATTGGCCAGGGCGGATTTTATGGTTTGTATGCTTAAAGTCAATAATGCCACTATGAGCATACCTGTTCCGCATAACAGGAATACCCATCCGTTCAAGGTAGTTCGATAAGCAAAATCTTCCAGCCATTTATGCGTGGCCCAGAATCCCAAAGGCGCTGCAATAGCAAATGAAAGCAACACCCATTGTACAAAATCTTTCGATAGCAGAATGACAATACCGCTAACCGAGGCTCCCAATACTTTTCGCATCCCGATTTCTTTGGTCCGGGTATTGATGGTATAGATTACGAGGCCCAGTAAACCCATACAGCTAATAAGTACGGTCAGCCCGGTGGCCCAGCTTAACAGGCTGGCTGTACGCTGCTCTGCTTCGTAGAATTTCGCGACCGTCTCTTCAAAAAATGTAAAGCTGAAATCCTCTCCCGGATAAAATTTTTGAAATGCTTTCTGAATATGGGCGAGGGTATGTGACCACGACGCTGATCCGGGATTCTGAGGTTGCAGTAAAATGTGGAAGTTAAAGCTTCTGTTGTCAAAAGCCGCAAAAACCAGGGGGCCGATCTTTGAATGAGACGACTGCGCATTAAAATCATGTATTACACCTACCACAGGAAGGTTTTTCCCGTTAAAATCCAGCATTTTCCCAAGCGCGTCTTCCGGTTGCTGAAAACCCATTAGCCTGGCATAAGTCTCATTGACCAGAAACTCCCTGACGGTATCGCTTTTCTGAACATTTCTGCCGGCTACCAGTTTTATGTCAAACAGCCGGATATAGTTGGGGTCACCCCAGCGTAGCTGCACACTCTCCAGGTTGTCATTGGCCGCTCCTTCATACCGGATATTGCTAAATGCCGCACCCTCTATTGCAGGCGCCAGCCCCCCCCAGCTTACTTCCTTCACACCGGGCATTGCTTTTATTTCCTGTAGTAACGGCGCACGACGTTGAGCAGAAGAATCATCCCGGGGCACTCTGAAACTTACGACAGACTCTTTTTTAAAGCCAAAATCCGTATTTAATGAATAGTTAATTTGCTTACTCACCACTACCGTGGCAATGACAAAGAACTGGGCTATGGTAAATTGTGAAACCGTTAATACTTTGCGTATCCAGGCATGCCTGGTTTGACCGGGCAGCGTAAAAGACTGATTGTTTAAAACCTTTACCGGCTTATAACCCGCCAATATCAGGGAAGGATATATGCCTGACAGCAGGCTCACCAGCAATGAAAGCGCGAATAAAAACAGGAAAATGTAGGGCTGCTGCAGGGGATTGAACTGTAAACCCGGCGGAATAAAGTCAGCAAATCCTCTGAGCAGTAAAGGTGCCAGAGCAAAAGATAAAATACAAGCTGATGCAGTAAGCATAAAGGTTTCTCCTAAAAACTGAAGCACCAGCTGTGCTTTAGAGCCGCCCAGGGTTTTCCGGATACCTATTTCTTTTGCACGGTTGGCTGAGTTGGCTGTGGTAAGGTTTATGAAGTTAATGCATGCAAGCAGCAATAAAAAAGCAGCAACGGCAAAGAGCCGGTAAATGGCGGGTTTGTGGGCGATCCTCTGATTAAAGCCTGTATATTGCTCATTAAAATGAACATCGCTTAGCGGTTGTAAATGAATACGGGTATAGTTTTGCTCATCTTTGTAGGCATTGCTGTTGTGTTTTTGGAATAACAGGTTCATTTGCTTTTCAATATTCTGAAAATTACTGCCTTCCGACAGCTTTACATATAGCTGCGAGTAAGCCATTGCATCGTTCCATGCATCCATCATAAAATCCTGCTGGAAACGGGTCTGCTCTATAGTAGCAAAAGAGATAAATTCGGTAGCGTAAAAGGAGACATTCTCCCGGATGTCTTTAACAATACCTGAAACCGTGGTAGAAAACTCATCGTTATACCGGATTTGCCGTCCAATAATGTTGTGAAGTTCCTCCGAAGGAAAGTATTGTCTGGCCCTGCTTTCACTTAAAACCGTATGAAAAGGCTGGTCACTCACAGTGCCGGCTATCCATTGGTACGGCAGCAATGAAAAGTAATCCGGGTTAGTGAAAACAATACCCGTCTGAGATTTGAATACTGCACGGTTTCCCCCTCTCTCAACGTATACTTTAGCGGTAGCGTCTCCCTGAAACTGCATTAAAGGAACCACCGCCTGCATGCCTGCTAATTCATTTTTCACAGCGCTGCTTAACGGTGCGGGAATGGCGGCAGAATGGCCTTCATTGCCCTTTGATTTATGGTCTGAAACTATCCGGTAAATCCGATCACCGCCAGCTTGGATTTTATCATAACTAAACTCAAAATCGGCTATCAGAAAAATGATCAGGGAAGCGCTGATGCCAATGGACAAGCCCAATACCGTAATGGCTGTAAATACCTTGTTACGGGTAAAAACTTTAAATGCCGTTTTCCAATAATTTAGTATCATAATCTGAACAGTTATTCTAAGGTTCCGCCAGGTTATTTTTAAATAATTTCTAAGCATCGTCTTAACTCAAAATATTCTCCGTCACCGTCTGCCCGTCGAGCATCCGGATGATCCGGTGGCTGTATTTAGCATCGTGCTCGCTGTGGGTCACCATGATGACGGTGGTGCCTTGCTCGTTCAGCTCGGTGAGGAGCTGCATCACTTCGTTTCCGTTGCTGCTGTCGAGGTTACCGGTGGGTTCATCGGCCAGGATGAGTTTGGGATGGTTGACTACGGCCCGGGCCACGGCCACCCGCTGCTGCTGTCCACCGGAAAGTTGCTGGGGGAAGTGATTACGGCGGTGCATGATCTGCATCTTGTCCAGCACTTCTTCTACCCGCTTTTTCCGGTCGGCGGCCTTGACTCCCGTATAGATGAGGGGCAGTTCCACGTTTTCAAAAACGGTCAGCTCATCAATCAGGTTAAAGCTCTGGAACACAAAGCCGATGTTATGCTTGCGCAGGTCGGCCCGTTTGCGTTCGTTGTAACCGGCTATTTCAGTTCCATTGAAGACGAAACTGCCGTTGTCAGGGTCATCCAACAGGCCCAGAATATTCAGCAGGGTGGATTTCCCACAACCGCTGGGACCCATTACGGCTACAAATTCGCCTTCTTTCACTTCCAGAGAAAGCTTATTGAGGGCAATGGTTTCTACCTCTTCGGTACGGTAGTATTTTTCGAGATCGGTGATTTTTATCATGTTGCTTGCTTATTTTAGCTATCAGCCTTCAGCTATCAGCTTTCTGCCATTTTCCATTTTTTAGTCCTTAATTTTGATTTGCAATCCCTAACTTTGAATTATTAATTGATATTTATTCACACCCATTTTTATTATGAGAGATTTTACTAAACTAATCTATATGGCAAAGAAGCCATTTACTCACATTATCCATTTATAGAATAACCAAAAACTTTCCTAAAGAAGAGTGGTTTTCACTTAGCAGTCAAATGCGACGATCATCCTATTCAATTCCTACCAACATCGCAGAGGGCTGCGGCCGAGGAACAAATCCTCAACTTAAAAACTTCCTCAGTATAGCAGCGGGTTCTGCTACTGAATTACATTATCAACTGATTCTATCTAAAGACCTTCTCTATATTCAAGAAGAAACTTTTCAACAATTGTCCAACGAAATAATAGAAATCAAGAAAATGATACATTCTTACATGGACAAACTCTAGCATTCCCTGCCCTCCGGCTGATAGCTGATGGCTGATAGCTAACAGCTTATTCCTTCAAAATAAGCTCCCGGATATCCCCGAAGTTCTCGTAGCTGGAGGTGATGACCTTATCGCCAGGCTGGAGGCCGTCGGTGACTTCGTAGTAATCCGGGCTCTGGCGGTTGAAGCGGACATCCACTTTGTAGGCCGATTTTCCGTCTTCGCTTACTTTAAAGACCCAGTTGCCCCCTGTTTTCTGGTAAAAACCTCCTCTCGGCAGAAGTATGGCAGTAGTTTCATCGCTCAGCGCCAGGCTGATCTGTAGGGTTTGTCCGCGGCGGATATTGCCGGGCGCTTCTCCCAGAAATTCCATATCTACCTGGAAACGCCCGTTCGTGACCTGGCTGTACACCTTTCTTACTTTCAGTTTGTAGGCCTTACCGGCCACAGTGGCTTCCCCCCCGAGATCGGTATAGATACGGTTGATATAATGTTCGTCAATATCCGCCCTGACCTTAAACCCATTGGTCACATCGATCTGTCCCAGTCTTTCCCCTTTGTTCTTTAGCTGTCCAATTTCGGCATCCAGGGAGGTCAGCTGCCCGTCAATTGGCGCCCGAACCACCAGGTCGCCTACTTTTTTCCGCATAAGCTGAAGGGTATTCTGCATCTTGGCCAGAGACTCCCTGTCCTGGGTCTGCATCAGTCGGATCACCTCTTCGTCTTGTTGAAGGATATCGTCTGTCAACTTCTTCCTTCTTACCTGGTACTGGTAGGCATTTTCCGATTGCTGGAATTCCTGGCTGCCGATGACCTTTTCGGCATACAGTTTCTTGTTAAGCAGGTAGATCCTTTCCGCCTCTTTCAGCGCGTTTTCTACTTCCGCCATCTGGTTCAGCTTGCTGATGGTATTCTGGGTGGCGTTGTTTTTGGAAATGTTCATCTGGGTCAGTACATTGTACACCTGGGTTTCCTGGCTGGCGAGGCTCAGTTCAAGATCGGTATTTCCCAGGCGCAGTATGGGCTGTCCTTTGGTCATCATGGCCCCGTCGTCTACGAACTTTTCTTCTACCCGTCCGCCTTCCATCACATCCAGGTAGATCGTAGTTAATGGCATCACCACACCGTTTACGGGTATCGACTCTTTAAACGGCCCTCGGGTAACCTCACTGATGGTCAGGCGCTCTGCATCCACATTCAGCTTTGACCCGCCGGAGGTAGCGTAGATGCTCCACGCTACCAGTCCGGCAAGTCCTGCTATTCCGCCGATGGTCAGCAGACGCTTTGTACTCCATTTCTTTTTCTCTATTTTTCGGTCCATAGTGCGATTTTCGCTTTAAGCTCATTCATCATTTGTTGTCAAAATTAGTATCAAAACTGTACCAAAACACAACCACCTGATTATCAGATTCATTTGTTTTCCTCCGTTAGAAAAGGTGTACGGTTTTGATACACCGGGTGTACGGTGACGGTACAGTTTGGGAATGGTTTTGTTCCTAAATAAAGCGGATGTAAATTTGAGGGCAAAAGCGGCACCTTAAAAGTGGTGAAACATTGCCATCCATTTGCCCCCACTTCCATTTTTAACTTAGATACTGATGCAGCTAAAAAACGCTTCCATACTGGTCATAGATGACGACAGGGATGTACTCACCGCCGTAAGCCTTCTTCTTAAAACGGAGGCGAAGGAAGTTATTGCCGAACATAACCCGGAAAATCTGAAGCGCCTGCTTACCTTACATGATTTTCACCTGGTTTTGCTGGACATGAATTTCAAAAGTCCGATTCATACGGGCAATGAGGGGCTGTTCTGGCTCAAAGAAATCCGGAAAATAAAACCTGACTTGCCCGTGATCATGATCACGGCTTATGGCAGCATTGACCTGGCGGTAAGATCATTAAAGGAAGGCGCCACCGACTTTATTCTCAAACCCTGGTATAACGACAAGCTCACCGACCATCTCCGGGAAGCGCTCGGTCCGAAAAAGCGGGAGGTAAAAATAAAGGAACAAAGTGCGTATGAAATGGTGGGCGAATCGGACGAAATGAAGAGGCTTTATCTCAAAATGAGGAAGATTGCGCCTACGGATGCCAACGTATTGGTGCTGGGGGAAAACGGTACAGGAAAAGACCTGATTGCGAGGGCCTTGCACGAACAGTCATTGAGGGCCGGCCAACCTTTTGTGAAGGTAGATGTGGGTGCGCTTACGGAAAGCCTGTTTGAAAGTGAGCTTTTCGGGTATAAGAAAGGAGCTTTTACCGATGCGCGCGAAGACCGGGAAGGACGTTTTGAAGCCGCCCACGGGGGGACACTTTTCCTGGATGAAATCGGTAATATTTCCCTTCATCTCCAAACCAAACTATTGAGTGTATTGCAAAACCGCCAGGTGATGCGCCTGGGCAGTAACCAGCCTATACCGGTGGATATTCGCCTGGTCTGCGCCACGAACATTCCCCTGGAAGAACTGGCCAATGAAGCCCGCTTCCGGAAGGATTTTGTGTACAGGATTCATACGGTAGACTTGCAGGCTCCGCCTTTGCGGAAACGGGAGGGAGATATACCGCTGCTGGCTTTGCATTTCTGTAAAATCTACGGAGAAAAATACGGCAAACCCCATGTTGATATCAGCGAAAAAGCCATGTCGCGGCTCCTCAGCTATTCCTTCCCGGGGAACGTACGGGAGCTGCAATACAGTATAGAACGGGCGGTGATCATGTGTGAAAACGATGTTCTCCAGGAGGAAGACCTGATCTTCCTGCCTCTGGAAACGCCGCGGTATTCCGCTACCGACCATGACCTGAGCCTGAGTGCCGTAGAGAAAAACACCATTGTGAAAGTGATTGAAAAAAACAACGGCAATATCAGTAAGGCAGCGAAAGAACTGGGCATTACCCGCACGGCACTTTACCGAAGACTGAACAAGTATGAAATCGAATAAAACGGCCTGGAAACTACTTTTCCGCCTGCTTTTGCTGGTGGTGGGGATAACAGTAGCTGTATTTTGCGCGATTTCGGAACAATACACCTACCTGCTCATTGCTCTTCCCCTGGTGGCGTACCAGGTGTATGAAATGTACCGTTTCCAGAAGAAAACCCACGATGAGCTGGAGCAATTCCTGCTTTCGGTGCAGTACCGCGACTTTTCACGGTATTTCGACACCTCCAAGGGAGACCGGGAAGTACGTTTTTTAAGACAGGGATTTAACGAGATCAACTCCACCATCAAGACCATTTCAAGGGAAAAGGAAATGCAGTACCTGTACCTCCAGAAGATGCTGGAACTGGTAGACACCGGTATTTTGTTATATAAGGAGGGAGACGGGGAAGTACTGTGGATGAACGAGGCGTTGAAAAAAATGCTGGATATTCCTTTCCTTCGTACGGTTCACTCCCTTCGAAAGCGTGATGCGTTGCTTTATGACGCCATCCAGGCCCTCAGGGTGGGGGTTCCGCAGGTAGTGGCCCTGACCAGAAACCGGAACACCTGCAAGGTACTTCTCTCTACCACGGCGTTTCAGACCGAAAATGTGTATTTCAAGCTGGTGGCGGTACAGAATGTAAACGAAGCCCTGGATGCCAACGAGGTGCAGTCGTGGCAAAAACTGTTAAGCGTGCTTACCCATGAAATCATGAATTCTGTGGCGCCTATTTCTTCCCTGGCCGCTACACTTAAAAAGCGGATGGGCATGGAAGACGACGGCAGCCTGCTGGCCGACCTGGAACAGGGTATTAACACGATCAAGAACCGGAGCGAAGGCCTGATTCGTTTTACGGAAGCCTACCGGAACCTGAATAAAATCAACAGCCTTCAAAAAAAGGAAGTACTGGTACGGGATCTGTTTGAAAACGTATATCAGCTGCTGGAACCCACCCTGCATCAGAAAGGCGTGGAAATGGATATCGTGCTTAAAAACACCAACCTAAGTGTGCTGGCCGACCCTCACCTGATGGAGCAGGTGCTGATAAACCTGGTACTGAATGCCATAGAAGCGGTCAAAGGCCGCCCGGAGCCCCTGATTACGCTCTCGGCCGTTGCTGACGGCCCGAAAACGGAGATACGGGTGAGCGATAACGGCACGGGCATACCGGAAGATTTGCTCGACAAGATATTTGTGCCTTTTTTCAGTACACGTAAGAAAGGAAGCGGCATAGGGCTAAGTATCTGTAAACAGATTGTAATGCTACACAAAGGCACTCTCCAGGTAAGGAGTAAGGAGGGCGAGGGTACGGTGTTTGTGGTGGGCATTGCCTGAGTGAGCTGGGAGCTGGGAGCTATGAGTTGTGAGCTTATGAGCTGTGAGCTTATGAGCTGGGTAGCGGACCGCTTATTCCTCAGCAGGTTACGGGGGACGGCTGCTTACTACTGCGGGTTCATGGCCTTTTAAAGGATACTTAATAAAACTCTTGCCTGGTTCATCTGCGGATCTTGAGCCGCATACAACAGGGTAAGGTTTCCTTTCTCGCCAAGTTGACGTATCCGTGCCAGTTCGGCGCTTTTGTCTTGGAGTTCGGCTTTATACCGCACGACGAATTCCTCAAAATTTTCCGGTTTATGTCCGAACCATTTTCGCAATTCGGCGGAGGGCGCTACCTCTCGGTTCCATTCGTTCAGGTGCGCTTTTGCTTTGCTCACTCCCCGCGGCCAGAGGCGGTCTACCAGCATGCGGTAGCCGTCTTGCTCCTCCCGTTCTTCGTATATTCGTTTGATTTGTATCATTTTAGCAGAATGTTTAGCGGGTACAACCCTTTAAAATCTGAATAAATTTCGCGGAAAAGAAAGATAATCCCTATCTTTAAATTAAAAAAGTTGCGGTTTTTAAAGAAAGGAATCTGGACCACCCTCCAAGACGAGGGGCGAACCGGCCATGCGGCCATAGGCGTGAGCCGCAGCGGTGCCATGGACCGCTTCAGCCAGAGGATGGTCAATATTCTTTTGGATAAACCGGACTACAGCCCCGTGCTGGAAATGCATTTCCCGGCGCCTGAGATCATGTTTGAGGAAGATTGCTGCTTTGCCCTGTACGGTGCGGATTGGGGTCCGCAACTGAATGGCCGTGCCTTACTGAATGGGAAGGCCTACGAGGCAAAACCGGGCGATATACTGAAATTTACCCGAAGATACAGGGGACAGCGCTGTTACCTGGGAGTAAGCGGAGAGTGGGATGTAAAACGCTGGCTTGACTCCTGTTCCCCTGACCCGGCTCTGAAGTACCCGGAACTGCCGCAAAGCATTTCCCTCCTGAACCCAAGATCGCTTCCGTTCACAAAGGGGATTCTCCCACCTGTTGCTCCTGAAAAAATAAGTTGGGTGCCGGAGTTTGAATTTGAAGACCTGGACGCGGAATCTCTGAGCCTCCTGGAAAGCAGCACATTTGCCGTATCACGGGAATCGGACCGCATGGGGTACCGGCTTAATGGCCCTGCCTTGAAACTGGCTAACCCACGGGAAATGATTTCCTCCGCTGTAGGACGAGGCACGATTCAATTGCTTCCTGACGGACAACTGATTGTGCTGATGGCGGATGCGCAAACCACCGGCGGATATCCACGCCTCGGCTATATTTCGGCCGTTGATCTGAATCATCTGAGTCAATACGGCCCGGGCGATTCCCTATTTTTCCGGATGATTACCGAAAGGGAAGCCCGGCAAGCCCTGTGTGAACAGGAAGAATATTTCAAAATCCTGCGTTTAACCCTGCACTTGTATGGACATTAACTGCGACCTGGGCGAATCACCTGAACTCCTGGTATCAGGGCATGACGAAGCCCTTATGCACTATATTGATTCGGCCAATATTGCGTGCGGCTTCCATGCCGGAAACCCCTATATTACCCGGAAAACGATCGAAAATGCCCGAAAGTACGGACTTCGCCTGGGCGCACACCCCGGGTTTGACGACCGGGCGAACTTCGGCAGGAAAGACACGGAACTTTCAGAGGAGGAACTGAAGCGGCTGATCTGTATACAACTGGAATATTTCAGAAAATTTGCAGGAGAAATCCACCATGTGAAACCGCACGGAGCGCTTTACAACATGTCGGCACGACGACAGGATTATGCCCGAATCATCGCAGAAGAAGTGTACCGGTTTGACCCGGGAATAGTGCTTTATGGACTGGCCGGAAGCCTCAGCATTTCAGAGGCGAAAAAAATAGGATTAAGGACCTGCCCGGAAGCGTTTGCCGACCGGGCGTATCTCTCTGACGGAAGCCTGGCTCCCCGCGGAAGGGAAGGTGCGGTTTTGCGGGACAAAGAAGCTATCGTCAGGCAGGTACGTCACCTGGCGATGGGCATGCCCCTGGAGACACTGGACGGCCCTACCCTCCTGCTTCACGCGGAAACGATTTGCGTACATAGCGATACGCCCCATGCGGTTGAGATCGCGAAATGGACGCGGGAGCAGTTGGAGATAGTAAGTAAATAATTTAGTATGTGGAAAGCGGACAAATACAGGATTTGGGTTATGGGAGGTAGACGTGCAAACGGGTTACAGTACGTCAGCGTACTTATCGGAGCCGGTGAGTACGCGGCTGGCGAAAGGACAAAGCGGAATGATCCGCATTCCGCTTTCCCGGGCAAATGCCACACCGGCTTCGACCAGTTTCTTGCCTAAACCTTTCCCGTTCTGGGAAGAGTCTACCTCGGTATGATCAATGATGATGCGGTCGGTGCCTGCTTTGGAGTAGGTCATCTCCCCTACTTTGATTCCGTCCTCCATCACTTCAAAAGCGCCTTTGGTTTCCGTTTCCGTATGTTTGATTTCCATTGTTTTATTGTTTAAACCGATGTAATATGCCCGCTTTTTCTGAATTATACAATGGGAGTCAGGTTATTTTCCCTGAAATAGTTGATCTTGGATAAAAACATCTCGGCCATGCGGCTTCCCTGCCATTTCGCCCTGTCTGCTTTCTCTCCGTCAAACAAGGAGTCTACTGTTTCATTAAAAAGGGCTTTCCAGCGTTCAAAATGCACTTCGGTCACCGGCATTCTTAAATGGGGAGGGAAAGGACTTCCGTAATAGGTATGTTCTTCCAGCAGTACGGTTTGCCAGAAACGGTACATTTTTTCAAGATGCTCCGGCCAGCGGTCCTGGATGATTCCGTCAAAAATTCCACCCAGCAGTTCATCCTGCCGTACTTTCCCGTAAAAAGTATCGACCATGCTCCGGATATCGGCAATTTCAAGTATATCGTTCATATTGTAATCCTGCATAATGCTTTATTTACGACAAAAATATCGGAAATAATGCAATAAAAAAAATAAGAACGCAAAAGCTATCCGAAATCGTTTATCAGAAGTTAATGAACTAGCTCTCCACTTAGTGTAAGCAGGTTCAGTTTGGAGATACGCAGGTTATACTCCGCGGCCACCAGGCGGTTCATGATGGTATTAAAACGGGTTTGCGCATCGTTGATTTCCAGTATGGTACTGGCTCCGAGCTTAAACTTCTCTACGGAGATTTCCAGGTTTTCCTGGGCGGTGGCAATGTTCTGCTTCTCCAGATCGAGTAATCTTTTCTGGGTTTCGTACTGGTGGTAGGCGGCAGTGAGCTGGTTGTCGAGGTTATTCAGCAGTTCTTCTCTCTGGATACGAAGAATATCTCCGCTGATCTTTGCCGATTCGATGTTCCGCTTAATTTGCTTTCCGTCAAAAATTCTCCAGGAAGCACTTAATCCCGCCGAAAGGCCAGTACTTTGGCTGTTGCTGATCAGCCCGGCATTGTTGTAGTTGAAGTTATACCCAAAACTGCTGTTGAGATTAATGGTAGGCTTGAGAAATCCCTTAGCCTCTTTCTGGTCGAGCAGGTTGATTTCTTCCTGCTTTTTGAGTGCCACAAACTCCGGATTTTGTCCTTTCGCCTGATCTTTCAGGTATTCCAGGTCAAAGAGCTGATAATCTTGGGACTCCCCTTCTACGGTAAAGTCTACGTTGGGATCCCGGGCCAGCAGGCGGTTGAGTTCAATTTTTGCGTTGCGCAACTGAATCTGGAGGTTGGTCTGGTCGGTCAGCTGAATGGTGAGGTCGGCTTTCGACTGTAGGAAATCGAGTTTAGATCCCCTTCCGATCTGCCATCTTTCTTCGGTGATGGTTTGGCGTTCCTCGTAGTACCGGATAATCTGGTTGATAAATTCCAACGTACTTTGCAGGCGCTGAATGTTGTAATACGCTTCCATCACGTTACTTACCGTATTCTGTAGCACCAGCTGGCGCTGAATCTCGGATAATTGTCCGAGCGACTGCAAACGCCCATAAATGGCCTGCATTCTTCCCCCGTTATAGAGCGTGTATTGTAGAGCGAGCGCCGTATTCGGGGCAACCGAGGTACCAAAACGGTTAATTTCCCTTCCGTCAATAAAATTCTGGTGTACCTGGTTAAAAGTAGAGTTCAGGGCGGTATTCCAGTCAATAACGGGTGTCATCCCCGCATTTCCGCGGAAAATGCGGTTATTCGCCAGATCCACCTGTCTATCGGCCACCTGTATCCCGTAGTTGTTGGTGAGGGCCACCTCTATGGCATCGTCCAGGCGCAGCGTGTCTGCCTGGGCGAAAGCGGTCACTGTTAAAGTAGTAAAGAGAACGGAAATTACAATACGTTTCATGTGTATAAAAATTTAGCTATCAGCATTCAGCTATCAGCTTATTCGTCGGGCAGTTGGTGCGCCCAATTTCGGATAACTGATTGCTGAATGCTCATGGCTATTATGCCTCGGCCATCTCATCAATGGCTTTCATTCTTTCAAAATTCTTTTCCCGGCTCAGGTAAATGTACATGGCGGGTATGATGTAAAGGGTCAGGATCAGGGAAAGCATGAGTCCACCGATCACCACAATCCCCATAGAGCGCCGGCTGGTACCTGCAGCGCCTAACGCCGCGGCAATGGGCAAGGCGCCAAAGGCCGTAGCCAGCGTAGTCATCAGGATAGGGCGCAGACGCAGTACGGCAGATTCTAGCGCGGCTTCGGCTTTGGAGTATCCCCTTTCCCTTAGCTGGTTGGCGAATTCTACGATAAGAATACCGTTTTTCGTGACGAGACCAATCAGCATGATCATCCCGATCTGGCTAAAAATATTAATGGTCTGATCAAATAACCAGAGCGAAAATACAGCCCCGGCAATGGCGAGAGGCACCGTACACATGATAATGAGGGGGTCAATAAAGCTTTCAAACTGCGCAGCCAGGATCAGGAATACCAACACAAGGGCCAGTCCGAAGGAAAACAGGGTATTGGAAGAACTCTCGGCATAGTCACGCGAAGAGCCGGTGAGCGCGGTTCTGATCTGAGTGTCGTTGAGCTGATCACGGATGGCGTCCATGGCCCGGATACCGTCAGAGATAGTTTTACCTGGCGCCAGTCCGGCCGTAACCGTAGCACTCATGTAGCGGTCGTAGTGATACAACTGCGGCGGACTACTGTTTTCCTGCACGCTGACGATATTGTCTAACTGGATGAGCTCACCCACGTTATTTTTGACGTGCATACTTTTAATATCAAGGGGGGCATTCCGGTCACTTTTTTCAAATTGCCCGATCACCTGGTATTGGCGTCCGTTCATGGTGAAATAACTGAATCGTTGCCCCGAAAATGCCAGGTTCATGGTTTGGGCCACATCCGCCACCGCCACGCCCAGGCTTTTGGCCTTTTCCCGGTCAATATGCACGGAAAGCTCGGGTTTGGTAAATTTGAGGTCTACCGTAGAAATAGGAAAAGTAGGATCTTTTTCCACCAGTTCCATGAATTTCGGAAGGTAATCCCGCATTTTCTCCAGATTCGGCGCCTGAATCACGTAGCCTACCGGTAAACCTCCTCTCCGGCTTACGGCAATGGTTTGCTGCTGGTTTACGAAAGTTCTCCCCAGAGTAAAGTCACGGGTAAGGCGGGTAAGATAATTGGCGACGTCATCCTGTGACCGTTCTCGTTCACTTTTATCACTGAGCATAACCCTGCCAAAACCGGTATTCGCCCCGCCCGAACCTGAAAAGCCCGGAGAAGTCACCGACATCACCCCGGTCACTTCCGGCACAGAATCACGTACTACCGCGGTGACTTTCTGGATAAAGGAGTCCATAGCGTCATACGAAAGGCCTTCCGGCCCGAGGAAGTTAAGCGATAAACTGCTCCGGTCATCCAGAGGAGCCAGCTCGGAATTTAATTTACTTCCGAAAAACAGCAGAATACCGAGCACTACCGCCATAATGGGAGCTACCATCCATTTTTTTGAAAGGAAATTCACCAGGCTGGCTTTGTAGTTGTTTTCCATTTTCTCGAAATACGGCTCTGTAGCTTCGTAGAAACGGGTTCGTTTGATTTCTTTCCGGTTCAGGTATGCATTCAGCATGGGCGTCAGCGTAAGTGAAACGAAAGCCGATATCAAAACGGCGCTGGCCAGTACCACCCCGAACTCCATGAATAGTTTCCCAACAAAACCTTCCATAAAAATCACCGGTAAGAACACCGCGGCCAGGGTAATGGAGGTAGAAATCACCGCGAAAACGATCTCATTCGCTCCCTTGATCGACGCTTCGATGGGGTGCATGCCCGCTTCTATCTTTTTATAGATGTTTTCCGTCACCACGATCCCGTCGTCTACCACCAGCCCGGTAGCCAGTACTACGGCCAACAGGGTGAGGACATTGACCGAGAACCCCAGCAGGTACATGATAAAAAAGGTACCCGTGAGCGACACCGGAATATCGATAAGAGGCCGGAAAGCCACGATCCAGTCACGGAAGAACAGGAAAATGATAATTACCACCAATACAATGGCGATGAGAATGGTTTCGGCCACCTCGGTGACCGATTGCTTGATAAAAATGGTGGTATCAAAAATCACCCCCATTTTAATGTCGTCTGGCAATGTCTTTTCAATTTCGGCTTTCCGCTTGTAGGCTTCTTCCGCGATATCCAGGTAATTGGCACCTGGCTGAGGCTGAATGGCGATCCCGTTCATCGGGATTCCGTTCAGGCGGAGGATGGTATCCGGGTTCTCTGCGCCCAGTTCCGCATATCCGATGTCGCGGAGCCGGACAATACTTTGCCCCACATTTTTCACAATCATGTTGTTGAAGTCCTCTACGTTAGTAAACCTCCCGATGGTCTTTACCACCAGTTCGGTAGAGCTTCCCTGGAGTTTCCCGGAAGGAAGCTCCACATTCTCACGGTCGAGGGCGGCGCGTACGTCCTGGGTGGTCACGCCCAGAGCCGTCATTTTATCCGGGTTCATCCAGATACGCATGGAATACCGCTTCATTCCCCATACCCTGATCTCACTTACCCCTTCAATGGTTTCGAGACGGGGGGCTATGGTATTTTCTGCGAAATCGGACATCTCCAGGATCCCCCGCCTGTCGCTTTGTAAACTAAAGGACAGAATCGCGTCGGAGTTGGCATCCGCTTTCCGTACCACGGGCAGGCCGTCGATATCCCGGGGCAGCTGGGAAACGGCGGAGGTCACCTTATCGCGCACATCGTTGGTGGCCTTTTCCATGTCCATTCCCAGGTTAAACTCCACGGTAATGTTGGAGCGCCCCTGGTTGGAGGAAGAAGAAACCGAGCGTATCCCTTCTACGCTATTGAGGGCTTTTTCCAGGGGTTCCGTAATCTGGGATTCAATAATATCGGCATTGGCACCGGGATAGGTAGTACTTACATTGACTATCGGCGGATCTACAGACGGGAACTCCCTTACGCCCAGGTAGTGGTACCCGATCACCCCGAACAGCATGATCATGAGGTTAAGCACGATGGCCAGAACGGGTCTTTTGATGGATAGGGTTGAGATTGACATGTTCTTAATTCGATAATACCGGATCTCCGGCTTTTAAAGTAATCAGTCCGCTGGTTATCAGAGTGTCGCCTATACTTAACCCCTTCAAAACCTCTACTTTGCTTACATCGCGGTAACCGGTTTCCACTTTAACCAGTTCTGCTTTGCCATTACGTTTGACGAAAACCTCCATCCCGTCTACCACCGGAATCACCGCTTCGGTAGGCACCATGATAGACTGGGTGCGTTTGATATCTACCGCTACATTAACGAACATTCCGGGAATCAGGGCATTGTCGGGATTTTGCGCCAGGGCCCGCACTTTCAGGGTTCTCAGGTTGGCATCAATAGACGGGTCGATGGCCACTACCGTACCGATATAGTTTTCGGCGGAACCGTCTGTCTTAAAACGTATTTTACTTCCTACATGAATGTCGTTGATGTACCTTTCCGGAGTAGTAAAATCTATTTTGATGGGATTATACTGGGTAAGGGTGGTGATCACATTGGCGGGCGTAACGTAGGCGCCCAGGGAAATATTTTTGAGGCTCAGCTTCCCGGTAAAGGGCGCCCGGATTTCGGTACGGCTCAGCTGCACCTTTAAAAGGTCTTTATCGGCCTGTAGGGTCAGCACCTTGTTTTGTGAGATTTCGTACTCCTCCTTGCTGATGGCGTTAATATCCAACAGTTTGCGGTGGCGGGCTTCCGTTTGGGCAGCCAGGGCCTCTTCCAACTCTATTTTCTTCAACTGGGCCAGGATGTCATCGTCTTTAATCTTGGCAATAAGGAACCCTTTCTCCACCAGCTTTCCTTCCGGAATATGAAGCCCGGTGATAATGCCTGAGATCTCGCTCCTGATTTCCACGTGGTCGTTGGCGAGGGTAGAACCCGAGGCCGAAATCACACTGGAACTCTCCTCGTACCCTACTACTTCGGTATGCAGCCGGGGGGCCGAACTTCTGTTGCCACCCCCGGAGGGGCTTGTGGCATCTGTTTTTTCACTAAAAAACAGGAATTTTCCTAAAATAAGGGCCAGGATCAACAGGCCGGCATAAATCAAAGGTCTCATAACAATGCTAATGGTTCCGGAATCGATGGACAAGATGCAAAATAACATTATTCTGGACAAAGGAAGCCCTATTGTGGATAATTGCATCCAATTTATAGACAAAAAATAGTTTTTTGTATTCTCTTCCTGTTATTTTTATCCAAAATTATGAGGGTATATTGAAAAATTCAGGAAAAGATCTTCTGGCAGCGACTACTTTAATGGCTACTTCCGCTATTGGCCCGGGCTTTCTTACACAAACTACGGTATTTACAGCGCAACTGGCGTATAATTTTGGTTTTGTGATCCTGGTTTCCGTGGTAATTGATATTATAGCCCAGGTCACCATCTGGAAAACACTAACTTATGCCGGAAAACCCGTACAGCAACTTGCTGATTCTCTTCTGAAAGGCCTGGGCCGGTTCCTTATTATTCCCATCGCCTTCGGGGGCCTGGTGTTTAATGTGGGAAACCTGGCGGGTGCGGGCATGGGCCTGAATGCCATGAGCGGGATACCCCTGACCCAGGGCATGCTGATTTCCTGCGTTATCGCGGGTTTGATTTTCTATTCCGACAATTTTCTACCCAAGCTGGATGTTTTTATCAAGGCCATGGCGGTGGTCATGGTAGTACTGCTGGTGGCGATGGTTTTCATGGCCGATATTGATTTTCTTCGTGCTTTCCGTTTTACGCTACTCCCTGAAAAAGTGGATATCCGGGCTACCATTACGCTGGTGGGCGGCACGGTGGGTGGGTATATCACTTTCGCGGGCGTGCAACGCCTGCTGGACGCGGGCATCACCGACAGCCGGCAAGTAGAAAAAAGCGCTTACCGGGGTATTTTGTTTACGGGCTTTTTCCGTTACTTCCTGTTTATTGGCGTACTTTCTCCGGTGCTTGCAGGCCTTGCGCTTAATCCTGAAAACCCCACGGCCTCCGTATTCTCCGATTATTTCGGAGAATGGGGCGGGGTATTGTTCGGTGTGATGATCTGGGCCGCTTCCATTACTTCGGTGATCGGCGCCACGTATACGTCTCTGGCTTTTTTAAAAGACCTGCACCCCGATTTCGGGAAGTACCGAAAGGCCGGAGCGCTTGTTTTTATCGCTATTTCGCTTTGTATCAATGTATTTTTCGGAAAACCGGTTACCCTCCTGGTGTTTGCAGGGTACCTGAACGCCTTTATCTTACCCCTGGGTTTGGTGGTGGTGCTGCTCTCTGTAATGACCCATAAGGCGTTGAAGGGAGTCCCGCTGAGCAAAGGGTTGCAGGCTGCTGCCTGGGCGGTCACCTTGCTTCTCCTGTACTTTAGTATACGATCGCTCTTTTAAGGAAATGTCTTCCCTCTAAAGTCAGGTGCTAGTTGGTTTTAAAGGTCCGTCGCGGTAATTTCAACACATTTACTCGCTTTGAAGTTTACCTGGGGCATACGCACTAAAATATGCCCGTCACTTCTTTTGAAACTCTGGTTTTTGTATTAGTTTTGTGAAAAGATTTTAAATATATGTTCGGATATCAATTTCCCACGTGGTTACCTCTTACATTTTTCGTGGTCTTGTTAGTGAGCGCTTTTTTTGTCGGAAAGTGGCTTCTGAAAAATGACCGGAAATACAAGAGCTAAATCTCATTTTCTACCAAACCGTGGGTGAGATGAAACAGGGGTATAGTGGGTAGTTTCTTTTGAAGAACTCTGGCCACTATACTGCTACGCAGGCCGTTGGAACAAATCACCACCAGTTTTTCTTCTTTTTCCAGCTCAGGCAAAAAGTGATTGATCTCGTGGGCCGGAATGTTTCTCCCTCCGATATTAAAGTCCACAAATTCATCCTTTTCCCTTACATCTACTATTTCCGTGTCCGAGAAGTTTTCTTTTAATTCCTGAAGCGTTATTTCTGTCATCTTTTTTTTGTTTTGAGCTTTGAGCTACGAGCTGAGAGCTGTGAGCTGAGAGCTTTAAGTTAAGGGTTGGGAGTTTGCGGCACTTCGTTTGTTCATTGAGCAGGGTATTTTGTGAGGAATAACCGTAATTTGGTAAGAGAAAGTTCCGCGTATTTACCTCGATCCGGTCTTGGGGCCACTAAAGTACTCCGTTGTCGGCAAAGCTATAGTAGCCATTGTCGGTAAAGATCAGGTGATCGGCCACGGAAATATCAAGATATGCCGCGGCTGATTTGATTTTCTGCGTCAAAGCGAAATCCTGATCGCTGGGCTTTACGTTCCCTGAAGGGTGATTATGGCACAGTAAAATGGAATTGCTCAGGTTTTGCAGGGCATGCCGGAAGACAATCCTGGAATCTACCCATGTTCCGCTCACCCCGCCGCTGCTGATACGTACGGTTTTCACTGCTTCCATCCTGCGGTTCAGACAGACAATCCAGAATTCTTCGTGAGACAGATCGAGTAAATAGGGCTTCATGTGTTCGTATGCTTCCATGGAGCTTCGTATAAAAGCTACTTTCCCGGCATCCTCGTTGCGTTTTCGCCGGGATAATTCCATGGCGGCCATGATTCCTACAGCTTTAGCGCTACCTACCCCGCCTACTTTGGTCAATTCTTCGGCGCTCATCCGCGCCAGTTTATTCAAATCGTAGTCTACCGTTTCCAGGATGGCCTTGGCCAGGTCAAGGGCTGACCTCATTTTGGTACCGTTCCTGATCAGGATAGCCAGTAATTCCGCATCGGAGAGCGCGGCACTCCCTTTCATTAACAACTTTTCGCGGGGCCTGTCGTCCTCCGCCCAATCTTTGATTGCTTTTTTGCTGCCGGGATAGTACATCATGGATTTAGTTGGTGTTTCCGGCCACAATATACCAAAAAAGGCTGACATTACTGCCAGCCTTCACTAAAATCTTACACAGACTTAAGCCGCTAAACCGTTTACATGTTTCGTCAGAGACGATTTCAGGTTGGCCGCCTTATTTTTGTGAATCACATTTTTACGAGCCAGCTTATCTACCATAGAAGATACGGTCTTCAACAGAGTCGACGCCTCAATAGCATCGGTCAATGATCTCAGTTTCCGGATAGCCGTTCTGGCGGTTTTATGCTGATAGCGATTTCTTAAACGCTTCGCTTCGTTAGATCTGATTCTTTTAAGAGCTGATTTATGATTTGCCATTTCGTTATTATATAACTTTAATCCATTTTGAGGTGCAAAGATAGGAACTTGTTTTTAAAAAAACTACACTCTCCTCAAAAAAACCTATTTTTTTACGCGACTTAACGTTATTGAGTCACTTACCTTGTATCTTTCCACCAAAATTTACAATTAAGATGACGGTAGCGGTTCCCCACAGTAAGGCCATCCGCCCGGCTCGCTCCAAGCTCACAGCTCATAGCTCATAGCTAAAATTTAGAACGATGAAAAAGCCATGAGCTATCAGCCGGGTGACGTACCACTATCAGAAAACCGGCACACCAGCGAAGCGTCGCCCGACCGCCGGCTAGGCGCCCCCCAATGAATAAGCTGACCGCTGATAGCTGAAAGCTGAAAGCAAAAATTTTATACACATGAAAAAGATCTTCCTCTGCCTGATTCTCTTTACTTTGGGTACCGCCTGCCGGAACACGCCCGCGTCATACCTTTCCGAGCCCCGGTCGGCATTCGACTTTTTCACCCCTGGAAACCCGCATTTTCCTATGGTCTCTGTACACCGGGGAGGAGGCGAACTGCCCGGTTATCCGGAGAACTGCCTGGAATCTTTCGCCTACTTCGCCCGGCAAATGCCCAGCATTATAGAGTGCGACATCGTGATGTCGCAGGATTCTGTTTTATATATGATGCACGATAACACCCTGGACCGTACCACTACCGGAAGCGGAAAAACATCGGAAAGGGATTGGGCCTACCTGGAATCGCTTTACATCAAAGATAATTTCGGCACGGTAAGCCCTTACCGCATCCCCACACTTGACCAGGTACTGCTCTGGGGAAAGAACAAAGTGCTCTTTACCCTGGATGTGAAGCGGGGAACACCTTTCGAAAAGGTCATCGAGTCGGTACGGAGAACCAAAGCGGAAAATTATTCGGTGATTATTACCTACAATGCCACCGATGCACGGAAAGTGTACGATCTTCACCCCGGCCTGATGATTTCAGTAGGCATCATGAAACCGGAAGACTACCACCGCCTGCATGAACTGGGCATTCCCGACCGGAATATGGTGGCTTTTATTGGAGTAAACGAACCCGATAAAGCCTTGATCGACTTCCTTCACGCGAAAGGAATTCCGGTTATTCTTGGTGTTTTGGGCAACCTGGACAAAAAAGCTGCCGCCCGGGGGAATAATGTTTACAAAAATTATATAGATTTGGGGGTAGATATTTTGTCTACTGACCGCCCGGAAGCGGTGTATAGTGTGATGGACCGGTGACCTACCTAAGCTGTGAGCTATGAGCTGGGTGGAGAAATGCTATGAGAAAAAACGGCATACCAGAGAAACGTTGCGGGGCGGGCGGCGCACGCAATAAAGAAAAGCGGTCAGCCGTGCGGCTCAAAGCTCATGGCTCAAAGCTAAAAGCTAAATTAATCAAGATGAAATTACTTTACGGAATCCTGCTGACCGGCGTCTCCCTGAGCGCTATGGCACAAACCTCGCTAAAACAACGCGTTATCACGGAGTCTGACCGGATTGAAAAAAAGGTCATTGAGTGGCGCAGAGACCTGCACCAGCATCCCGAACTGGGAAACCAGGAGTTCCGGACCGCGAAAATCGTGGCCGACCATTTGCGTGCATTGGGGATAGAGGTGACGGAGAATATAGCAGTGACGGGTGTGGTAGGTGTTTTGAAAGGAGGAAAGCCGGGTCCGGTGATTGCCCTGAGGGCGGACATGGACGCGCTTCCGGTAACGGAACGGGTAGATGTACCTTTCAAATCCCTGGTAAAAACGGTATATAACGAGCAAGAGACCGGGGTTATGCATGCCTGCGGACACGACAGCCACGTTGCGATATTGATGGGTGTGGCCGAAATTCTGGCCGGAATGAAAAAAGATCTGGCGGGCACGGTGAAGTTTATTTTCCAACCCGCTGAAGAAGGAGTACAGGACAAGAGCGTTCCTTTCGGTGCTGACGGCATGGTGAGGGCGGGCGTACTGGAAAACCCGAAGGTCGATGTGATTTTTGGTCTCCATATCAACTCTCCCACGCCCGCGGGCATGATTTCCTATAAAGCCGGACCCACCATGGCGGCCGTAGACGAGCTGGAAATTGTGGTGAAAGGGAAGCAAACCCATGGCGCCTATCCGTGGGACGGTGTGGACCCGGTGGTTACCTCCGCCCAGATTATTAACGGACTTCAAACGGTAGTTTCCCGAAATGTGAAACTGATAGAAGCGCCTGCCGTGGTCACCGTAGGCGCTATCCACGGGGGAATCCGGCACAATATTATACCCGAATCGGTCAAAATGATCGGCACCATTCGTACCCTGACCCGCGAACAGCGGGTGTTTGTACACAAGCGGGTAGAAGCCATCGCCCGGAATATTGCCCTGGCCAACCAATGCGAAGCCGAAGTGAAAATTATTCCCGGTTACCCGGTGACGGTGAATGACGAAGCCCTGACCCAGCTGATGGTTCCTACTTTTATAGAAAGCGTAGGAAAAGAGTGGGTGCAAGAGGTGCCGGTGGTAATGGGGGCCGAAGATTTCAGTTATTATCAGGAAAAAGTGCCGGGATTATTCTTTTTCCTCGGCGGCAGGCCCCCGCAGACCCCCATGGAAGCGGCGGCACCTCACCACACTCCTGATTTTTACCTCGACGAATCGGGCTTCAAAAACGGGGTCAGAACTTTTTGCAACCTCGTGATTAACTACGCGGCACTTCATAATACACAAGGCAATGGCCGCTGAACTGATTGAAATTATTCCGGGCAACCCGGACATGCGCAAAATTAAACGGGTAGTAGAATGCCTGGAAGACGGGGGAATTATTGTGTACCCTACCGATACCGTTTATTCTATGGGGTGTAATTCCTACAATACGAAAGCGGTAGAGAAGCTATGCCGGATCAAAGGCATTAAGCCGAGCCAGAACAAATTTTCCATTGTATGCCATGACCTGAGCGATATTGCCACCTACGCCCGCGTTTCAAACGAAGCTTTCCGGTTAATGAAACAGTATCTCCCGGGCCCCTACACCTTCATTCTTCCCTCCACTTCTGAATTGCCCCGCATCCTCCAAACCAACCGCAAGACCATAGGTATCCGGGTTCCGGACCACCAGATTCCCCAAACCCTGATCCGGGAGCTGGGAAAACCCATCATCACCTCCTCGGTGAAGTACGATGAAGAAAACATCCTGGAGTACCCGAACGAAATCGAAGTGATATACGAGGGAAACCAATACCTGGCCGACATCATCATTGACGGAGGATGGAGCGGCATTGTCCCGTCTACCATTATCGATTGTACCGACCCGAACCAGTTCGAAATTATCCGGGAAGGATTAGGGGAAGTCGAATTCTGACATCTCTACATATCTCTCTTTTCTCCTTGTCCGGAATTGTTTTTTTGCTTTGAGGTAACTTTTTTCTTGTTTGAACGGAAGTAAATGCGGGCGTAGAGGGATATAACTTTGTGGAAAAGTAGAGGAGTTATGGAATCACCAATTTTATCGCTTAGTCAGCTCAATTTTGCCCACAAGTACACTTTTGCTGATTATTTAAAGTGGAAATTTACGGAAAGGGTAGAACTGATCAGGGGGAGTATTCACAAAATGTGTCCGGCTCCCGGCCCTGCCCACCAATCCGTTTCTCTCAAAATAACGGTCAAGCTAAGCCATTTCTTTGAGGGCACTTCAGCGCTGGTTTTTGCCGCTCCTTTTGACGTAAGGCTTCCCGGTATAAAAGAAGACCTTGCGGATGAACAGGTTTGCACGGTAGTGCAACCAGACTTGTGTGTCATCTGTGATGCCGCCAAAATAGATCACCGGGGCTGCACGGGTCCGCCTGATCTGGTGGTAGAGGTGCTTTCTCCCGGTAACTCGCGAATGGAGATGGGAGAAAAATTCAGGTTATACGAGGAAAACGGCGTACGGGAATACTGGCTGGTGGATCCCGGGAAAAGAAGCGTTCTGGTCTATTCCTTAAGAAACGGGAGGTATCTTGGCACACAGTTCTCTGAAGAAGAAGTGACCATATCCGCCCTCTTCCCCGGCTTGAAATTCAAAACAAGGGATATCTTTGATATGAACTTGCTGGAAAGGTTTCAGCACGTATTCAGGGAACCCGCGGAAACCTATCTTGTTCCGGATCAGATAGACCTTCTGGCCACTTACACCTACGAAGAATATGCAAAATGGGCATTTAAAGACCGCTTGGAACTTATCCGGGGGCAAGTATATACTGCCGATCGTATTCCCCACCCGGTAGCCCACCGCCTGGCTTCCCGGTTCAATTGTTTTTTCAAAACCGGGGAATATCGCGGGTCATTTTCTGAAGTATACTTGTCAGATGCCGGCGGGTCGTCTGAGGTTCACTCCGTGGTCAGGCCGGATTTCAGCGTATCGGGCGGGCCACAGGGGGCCGCCCCACCCCTGCTTCTCGTCGAAGTAATTAGCCCGGAAAGTGCATCAAGGGATGTAGGGATCAAGTATCAGTTGTACAAAGAATCCGGGGTAAAAGAATACTGGCTGGTAGACCCCGAGGAAGAAGTAGTCTTTGTTCATTCTCTGGAAGAAGGAGAATACGTGGTTCTTCCTCCATTTACCAAAGAAATTATTCCCGTCCAGTTTCCCGGTCTCCGGCTACCGGTCAAGGATATTTTTGAAGATATAACCGTTTCCTGAAAGTATCATTAAAGTTCTCCCTCCCCTAAAATGACTCTCCCCCGGTCGCTCTTCCTTACTCCCCGTAAAGGAGACGCCACTTTTACCCTATATTTCATCCATAAGCAGCCAAAACAACCGTTTAGTTAATCTTACGACTGATTATAAGGCACTTCCCTTCTTCCTCTTCTTTATTTTTATAAACTCAAATAGAAAGAAACCATTATTCTATTGAAAAAATTAAATACTTTTCAAATCTCTCCCCCTTTCCAGTTGTTATTTTAAATACTCTTTAGCAAATTTGCGAATTAACCAATTATAACTATTAACTTTTATGATGAGAAGAATTACATTACTCTTAGTAATGGTGTTTGTAGGGTTAGGAATAACCTATGGACAATCGGAAGTGAAGGGGGTGGTCAGATCTGCGGATGACGGGTTAGGAATACCCGGCGCGAGTATCACGGTGAAAGGAGCTACCACGGGAGTTTCCACAGATGTGGAAGGAAACTATGTGATCCGGAACGTGCAGGCGGGTGCCACTTTAGTTTTCAGAGCAGTAGGCTTCCACACCCAGGAAATTCAGGTAAACGGAAGGGCGATTGTCAATGTGAACCTGGAATCAGATGAAAGAATGCTGGAAGAGGTACTGATCATCGGGTACGGTACCGTTTCGGCAGACAAGCACGTAGGTGCCTCCGCACAGATCGATTCTGACAAAATATCCGGGCGACCTAATGCCAACGCATTAGCCGCTATTGTGGGCGCGGCCCCCGGTGTTCAAACGACCCTCGGTTCCGGTGCCCCAGGTTCAAGTCCCGATGTGAGGATACGGGGTTTTGGCTCTATCAATGCGAGCAACTCTGCTCTCTATGTGGTTGACGGAGTACCTTACGATTCGGGAATCGCCAATATTAACCCGGACGATGTCGAATCTATCTCTATTCTGAAAGACGCCTCTACCACCGCTATTTATGGTTCAAGAGGTGCTAACGGTGTAGTAATGATTACCACAAAAAGTGGAAAACCCAAAAAGAGCAGTTTGAATTTTCATGCTTCTTACGGTACACTTGACCGGGGATTACCTGAATACGAAAGGGTTACTGCCGAGCAATATTATCCACTCATGTGGGAGGTTTTAAGGAACTCACTTCACTACAGAACCAGCAACGGTTTGCCTATGGATATTGCCGGACAAATTGCAGCGGGACAATTGAGTTCTTACCAGGGAGTTAATTATTCCTCCGTTTACGATATGCTGGGGTATAATCCGTTTAACGTTCCTAATAATCAGATTGTAGATGCCAATGGTAACTTAAACCCGAATGCCAAATTGCTTTACGATGATTTTGACTGGGCAGGAGAAATTTTGAGAGGAGGCAGATCTCGCCAAAATTACCACCTGAATTATGACGGCGGCACGGAAAAAAGCAAATACTTCGCGTCCTTTGGATATACCAAAGAAGAAGGGTTCCTGATTAAATCGGCGTTGGAAAGATACACCGCCCGCTTAAACGCGAGTACCAATGCCACCAAATGGCTGGAAGTAGGCATCAACCTTACCGGTACCTTCCGTTTGGAGGATGGGGCGACCTCAAGTACCTTTAGTGGTAGTAGTGTGGTAAACCCTTTCTATTACTCCAGATATGTGGGACCTATCTATCCTGTACATGCACATGATCCCAGCACAGGAGAGTTCATTCTTGACGATAATGGCAACAAGCAGTTTGACCTGGGAGACAGAAGAGCATTTCTTGGTGGCCGCCATTCTATCTGGGAAAATGAACTGAATGAAAGAAAAAGAACGCACGCCGCAATCGGCTCGCGGAAATATGCGAAATTTACTATTCTTCCAGACCTGACTTTCACTACGAATCTGTCTTTTGAGTATCAGACTATTAACGAAAGAAGGTACGATAATGCGATCATCGGTGACGGAGCACCTGCCGGTAGAGCCTACAATAATTTTACAGGTAGAATGACAACTAACTGGAACCAGCTCCTGGAGTATAGCAGAAGTTATGGCAAAAACTATTTCAATGTTTTAGCCGGTCATGAATCTTACGCATACAAGCTCAATTACCTGAATGCCGGTAAAATCGGACAGTCTGTAGCGGGCAATATAGAACTGGATAACTTTGCAGATGTTCTGGCTCCCAACGCCAACGAAGACAACAGGACGGTAGAATCCTATTTCGGAAGATTAAACTGGGATTTTGACGGTAAGTATATCGCTTCAGTTTCATTAAGAAGAGATGGAAACTCCCGTTTTGCATCTTCTGTAAGATGGGCTAACTTCTGGTCTCTGGGCGGAGCCTATAATATTGTGAAAGAGACATTCTTTAACGTGCCATGGGTAGATATTCTTAAAGTGCGGGCTTCTTACGGGCAAGTGGGGAATGATGCGGGAATCGGATTATATTCTTACCACTCTCTCTATGACATCGGCAACCCCAACGCCGGTACATCCGGATTTGTCAAGGATAATATAGCCAATCCTGCACTTACCTGGGAAACCGGTAAAAACTTTGATCTCGGGGTTGATTTCGGATTCTTCGAAAGGAAACTCACCGGTAGTATTGAGTATTTTCACCGGGTGACCGACGGCTTGATATTCAGTGTTCCCGTACCTTTCCAAAACGGTTCAAAAACCAGTAATACTGGATTCAGCATAGACCAAAATATCGGTATGCTGACCAACAAGGGAGTAGAGTTGCAGGTAACAGGCCAAATTGTAAAAACCAAAGACTTCAGTTACAGCGCTACTCTGAATGCCACTACCCTGAAGAACATTATCAATAAAATGCCGGAAGACCAGCCCTTAATTCAGTCGGGTACCAAAGCATATACCAACGGACATTCCATCTACGATTACTACCTGAGAGAATTCTATGGTATCGATCAGGAAACGGGTGAGGCGCTATACAAAACCAACCAGATAACCAACAATAGCAGAATAGTGGGCAGCGATACACTAACTACCGTTTTGTCTGAAGCCGATTACAGGTTCACGGGCCACTCCGCAATTCCCGATCTTTACGGTTCAATGAACCATAACTTCAGATACAAGAACTTCAGTTTGGGTGTTTTATTTACATACCAGTTGGGAGGTAAGTTTTATGACGGCAATTACGCCTCTCTTATGAGTTCAGGTAATTATGGAAACGCGATGCATGTAGACATTCTAAACCGGTGGACGGGTTCAGGCACCAGCAATACCATCCCCAGATTGGATAATGCCAGAACAGCAGACTTTTCCGGCGGCTCTACGCGGTGGCTGACCAGTGGCTCGTATTTGCAGTTAAACAATATTACGCTGGGATATGATCTGCCTAAAAACTTAGCATCGAGAATAAATGCTAAAACAATTAACCTTTATGTTACAGGCGAAAATGTGGGCTTATGGTCTGCAAGAAAAGGGATGAACGTAGTGGGTAACTTTAACGGTACCGTAGATAATACCTATACGTTTAACAGAGTAATCACAGGTGGTGTAAAAATTGGATTTTAATTAATTAGTTATTAAAAGATGAAATTAAAGATATTATTAATCACAATTCTGACAGGTAGCCTTCTTGTTTCCTGTAAAGAAGATTTCCTGAATACCGCTCCTACAGACGCTACATCTACGTCGAGTGTATTCAGTGATACTAAAACTGCGTGGGCGGCTGTAAACGGCCTTCACCGACATATGTTCCGGCAGATATACGGTTCTCAGCCTCAGGGCGGACAGTCAGGCAATATGCTTTTTATGGATATTTATGGAGAGGATCTCGTATTTCCGAACGTAGCGAACACTTGGTTATTGACGGAGTACCGCTGGATCGCACACGCTAACCCGGCAGCTGCTTCCAATTTGTATAACTATGGTTTTTACTACGCGCTCATCGATAACGCGAATATGATTATCCATAATATTGATGATGCTACAGGTAGTGACGCGGACAAAGCTGCCATAAAAGCTCAGGCCCTGACCTACAGAGGATGGTCTTATTTTCAACTGGTTCAATTATTCGGAAAACGCTATGTTGCCGGGTCTGCGAACAGTGATTTAGGTGTATCTCTTGTTTTGGAGTCAAGTACTACGGCTGTTCCAAGAAATACGGTAGGTGAAGTGTATCAACAAATCGATCAGGATTTGAACGACGCAATTTCGCTATTTACTACCGCCGGCTACACAAGGCCAAACAAATCTCATTTTAACGTAAATATTACAAAGGGGATTAAGGCCAGGGTTGCTTTGACAAAACAAGATTGGCCTACAGCGGAGCAAATGGCCAAAGAGGCGAAACAAGGTTTTGCCTTAATGACAGGAGAACAATATACACAAGGTTTTAACAGCTATGAAAATCCTGAGTGGATGTGGTCTTCCAGGATAATCCAGCCAGAGACCAACTATTTCTATTCATTTTTTGCTTATATGTCGAATAACTACAATGCGTCAGTTATCAGACAAACGCCTAAGGTGATGTTCTCCGTGCTTTATAATAAGATGACCGATACGGATATCCGGAAAACGCTTTATGACGAAACAGGCACGGATGTGGTTAATTTCCCATTGCCTTTAAGTACTTTCGTTCGGGCTCCCTATCTGCATAAGAAGTTTAGAGTAGCTGATTTAGGTAGCAGTATTGGTGATGTTCCGTATATGAGAGCTGCTGAAATGTACTTAATTGAAGCCGAAGCGCAGGCAAGACAAAATAAAAATGCGGATGCTGCTGAAACACTTCGTCAGTTGGTGGTAACAAGAGACCCCGCTTATGTGACCTCCTCCAATACAGGGCAAGACCTTGTGGATGAGATTCTTATACAAAGAAGAATTGAACTGTGGGGTGAAGGTTTCAGGTTCCTGGATATCAAACGTACCAATAGCAAACTGGACAGAACGGGAGGTAATCACAACGGTACTTTTACCAATAATGTGATGATAGTGGAACCAACTG
>CAYRGN010000035.1:0-39067 GCA_964423865.1 uncultured Lacihabitans sp. | reverse complement strand
ACTGTAGAAGAAGCTGCTGCTGCTGTTGATTCTGCTGCTGCTGTTCTTGACTCAGCTGTTGAAGCTGTTGCTGACTCTGTAGCTGAGGCTGCAAACTAATAAGTAAGACTTATTATAAAAAAAGCCTTATCTTGCGATAAGGCTTTTTTTATGACTATGACATTCAGAACTACTCCTCCCCCCTTTACCACCGATTTCCGCATTGTATTGGAGCCTTTGACCCGTACAGAGGGGCTTGCCATGCTCTATTCGGATAAACTGGAGGTCTTCCGCCTCGAACTTATATTCCCCTTCGGTATTCTTCATGCGCCTGATATAGAGACGGGTCAGTTTTTCCCCCTCCTGATTACACTGGGTACTGCCGGGAAAACGGCTGCCGAAATTACAGAAGGTTTTGAACGACTGGGCGGCTTCCTGGATATCAGCACGGGACTGCACCGCACTACCGTGACGCTGCACGGCTTGAGCCGTTACTTCCAGGCCTGCCTGCCCCTTCTTTCCGAACTGATCTTTCATCCCGTATTTCCGGAAGCCGAAATAGAGATTCAACGAACCCAGGCCCTACAGACCCACCAGGTAGACCGGCTTAAACCTACTTTCGTGGCCAACCGTGCCTTCAAAGAGGTCATTTACGGGCCTAACAGCCTGGCCGGACAGACGCCTGACGCCGAAAGTATCGGGCAATTAAACCGTGCCACCCTTCAAAAGTTTCACGCAGAAACCTTCGGGAGCAGCCCTTTTGACCTTTACCTCTGCGGTCATTTTTCAGAGGCAGATGTGGCCGCTTTGCACCGGCACCTGGGCCCTTACCGCGGGAAAGGCCCCTTGGCCTCCGCCCCTTTCCCCGCCCCGAAACCCGCCCGGGATGTACGCGTGGAAATGGACGATTCCATACAGAGCAGCCTGGTGATCGGGAGACGGCTCTTTAACCGCGCCCATCCTGATTTCTTTCCCTTCCTGGTTACGAATACCGTCTTCGGAGGATACTTTGGCAGCCGCTTAATGAAAAACATACGGGAAGAAAAAGGCCTCACGTACGGCATTTCGTCTTCCCTGACGAGCAATGGCCCTGACGGGGTGTTCAGCATCCGCGCGGAGCTGAACAAGGAAAAACTGCAAGAGGCCCTGGAAGCCATAGACGCCGAAAAAGAGACGTTACGCACCATCCCGGTAGAGGAACACGAACTGACCACCGTTAAAAATTATATCAAAGGGAATATACTGAGCGGCACCAACACGATATTCGATATTATGGACAAGCACAAAGCCATTTTTTACGAGTCTCTTCCCCCTGATTTCTACGAAAACATGAGCATGAATATTGACCGGGTGACACCCGAAAAGATAATGGCGATGACGGACGCCTGGTTCCGTGATTTTTCCACCGTTATTGCAGGGTAATATGGGACGAATACTGGCCATTGATTACGGAAAAGTGAGAACGGGGCTGGCCGTGACAGACCCTCTGAAAATCATTGCTACAGCGCTCGATACGGTGCCCACTGCCGAGCTGATCGCTTACCTGAAACAATATATACTCCGTGAGCCGGTAGAAACCTTCGTGGTGGGCCTTCCGCTCAGTTTGAAAAGCGAAGATACGCCTACCACCACTATGGTACGCGCCTTCGGAGACACCCTGGAAACCACCTTCCCTGATATTCCCGTAAGATACGCGGATGAACGTTTTACTTCTAAAATGGCGCTCGACAGCCTCATAGCTTCCGGAACAAAGAAAAAAGACCGGCGGCAAAAGGGAAATACGGATAAAGTCAGCGCGGTGATTATCCTTCAGGGCTATATGGATAGCCTGAGATAAAAAAGGGGGCTACCTTGCGGCAGCCCCCTTTTTATTTACTCAAAACCGGGGTTTTGCTTCAGTTGCTGGTTCCGGTTGATTTCATCCCTGTGAATAGGAAGGAAATACATTTTATCCAGCCAGTTTCTGTTTTCTGTTCCGGGGTCAATTGGTAAAACCGTATAGGTATAATCGTAGTTATCGGTATCATACTTATACAAAGTAACCGTTTTCCCTGCCTTCAGCGTACCTTTGATACTGATATAGTCCGCTTTTCTGCCCACAGTAGTCGGCGCGATCATCCACCGACGGATATCGTGGTAGCGGTGCGATTCAAACGCCAGCTCAATCAGACGCTCATTGCGGTAACGGTCTCTCAGGGCATCGCCTGAATCAGTAACCGCCGGCATACCTGCACGGAACCTGATCTTATTCAGCCAGGTTCTGGCTTCCTGCTCCTCACCCAGTTCTATACATGCCTCAATATAGTTCAGCACACCCTCTGTGTAGCGGAACATAGGGAAGGGTATCTGCTGACGGGTATTCTGATCTTCGATGGTAGGGTTCTCGTCCAGGAATTTACGGAAGTAATATCCTGTACGTGTTCCGTTCCAGTCTTCTACAGAGCTCAGGCGGGTGTCTAGTCCGTTATACGTAATTTTTGCTCCTGAACCGTCTGTAATCTCATACTGTCCGGTTTGGATCTGGTTAGCCGGATCTTTGGAAGCTACGTCAGCCGTACGGGGTTTCCAGTTGGCGCCATCGTACAATACAGACGCGTAGAACCGTGGGTCACGATTGGTATACGGACTCTTGGCCTGTTCAGCATTGCTCCAGTTGAATTTGGTGCCGTCTACCAGTTCAAACGCATCTACAAACTGCTGCAATGGGGTATTTCCGGCCCAGTTGTGATACCCGTTAGGGCCGTTGTACAAACCGATAGAACCACCGGCTTCGGATTTTGCATTAGTAAAGTATCTCCCCAGAATCATGTCTGCTTCTCCACCACTGCGTGAATACGACAGATTTTTGAAATTCTGAGTTCCCTCCGCGGCAGTAGCCGGAGCAGACAGGTTCAGCATATACTGATGGCTTGATTGATCTACCACTGCTTTTGCTGCTGCTTTCGCTTTTTGCCACCGTTCTGCTCTTGATCCTGTACTGATGCTCACCAGCTCCGGATTCGCGTAAGAAGCCATGGCCGTAGATTTAGACTTTGCGGTATTGGCATCCATCAAGTCACTCGCCGCGTAGGTCAGTATACGTGATTTCAAAGCCAGCGCCGCTAATTTGCCCGCTCTTCCTTTCACTACTGAACGGTCTCCAAAATGAGTAGCCGCCTCATCACAGTCTTTCACTATGAAATTAATACATTCTTCCATGGTATTCCGGGGAAGCTCATAATCTTCTTCACCTAACTCATACGGACGCTCTACCAGGGGCACTGCACCGTAAAACCGTACCAGCTGATGATAAAAGAAAGCCCGCATAAATTTGGCCTCTCCCAGCAACCGATCCACAATTCCGTTGGTGTTCTGGAACTGAGGAGAAGAAAGGTTCTTGATGGCAATGTTGGCTGCCCGAATTCCCCGGTACATATTGGCCCACGCATGCGTGTAGTTCACCCACCCGTTGTCGGCGGCGTTAGAACGCGACTCCGTAATGGTGGTAATGCCCCGGCCCGTGTGTGTAAACATGGCTTCGTCTGACAGGGAAGCCAGCATCTGCTCATCAAAGCCGCCCTGGCCAAAATAGGTATAAATATGCACCACAAAACGTTCGGAAAGTACGGCATCTGTCCATACGGCCGATTCCGACACCTGGTCGAGGGGCTGGGTGTTGACAAAATCATCATTACAGCCCAACGTGGTAAACAGCGCCCCGACTCCTAAAATTATACTTCTTATATGTTTCTTCATCTCTTTCAATTTTTTAGAATGTTACGGTTAAACCTGCGTTGATCAATCTAGCCTGTGGATAATATTGCCCGGTAGTGCTATCCGATTCAGGATCCAGCACTTTCAGTTTATCCCAGGTAATAAGGTTCAGACCATTCACATATACCCGCAGATTATTCATTTTAAATCTGTTGGTCAGGTTAGCAGGCAGGGTATAGCCCAATTCCAGGTTTTTAAGACGGATGTAATCGCGGCTTCTGAACCAGTAGGTATTGTTGTACGAATAATACTGGTCTCCCCTTTCCGCGATTCTAGGATGTTCACTGCTGGGGTTATCGATAGTCCACCGGTTTTCATAAATATCCAGGAAGAAGTTACCGATACTTCCCATTTCACCTGCGCTCACGTACTGCTTAGCTCCGGCTGCTCCCTGGAACAGGATAGACAGGTCGAAGTTTCTGTACTGTCCGCCCAACACCAAACCGCCCTGGAACAGGGGAGTATTGTTAAAGTCCGGACGAATCCTGTCGTCAGGCGTAATCTTTCCGTCGCCGTCGATATCTTTGTACTTCATATCTCCCGGACGAAGTGAACCAATGATGGAGCTATAGTTAATCGGATTCGCATCTATCTCGGCCTGGTCTTTAAACACACCGTCATATTCATACATCAGGAAAGTACCCATAGGGCTACCGGTAGACTGCTGCCATAAGGGAGCGCCTTCCGCTTCATCCCAGAAAAGGATTTTGTTTTTCGCGTATCCTCCGTTCACACTGATGTTATAGCTCAGCTCACCGATCTTATCTCTCCAGCCCAGGTTAAATTCCCATCCCCGGTTACGCACCTTACCGATGTTCTCATTGGGCAGGGTAAGGCCGGTAGACTGGGGTACAGAAGCATTTCTGGCGGTCAGGATCTGGGTTCTCAGGTTATTGAACAAGTCAATTTCGAAGCTCAGACGATCTTTGAGAACTGACCCTTCAATACCGATATTGGCGTTATTGGCCACCTCCCAGGTAATGTTGGTATTCGGAATACGGGATTCCGCCAGCGTTTTATATTCCTGTCCGTCGATAATGTAGCTGCTGAAACCGTAGGTAGCCAGGTATTGGTATCTCGAAACCTGGTCGTTACCCATCTGCCCCCATGAACCCCTTACTTTCAAGTAGCTCAGTACCGGGTTATTCTTCATAAAGCTCTCTTCAGAAACCACCCATCCCAGCATCACCCCTGGGAAGAAACCGTACCGTGTTTCCTTAGGGAAGATGTCAGACGCATCGTATCTCCAAAGTAGTTCGGCAAGGTATTTCTCGCTGAAGTTATAGGTAAACCTCCCGAAATAGTTCAAACGTGCCTGCTCGTAAGCACCGCCCCAGTTGTTCTTCTCCAGGTCACCCCCGGCAAACATCTGGTCAATGGCAGAAGACACGAAGAATCTTCTGTAAGCTCCCATATCGTCTCCTTCAATGGTTTCCCGGTTTGTACCCGCCAGGGCGCCTACCGTGTGCTTGCCAAAAGTACGGTCATAGCTGAGGGTAGCTCCCAGGAGTACGTTCAGCTGGTTTTCGGAATACTGGTTCAGGTTAGGCTCGGCCGGTCCTCTTGTAGAAGCTACCAGAGAAGGGGTTCCGTCAGGTTCCGTGCCGGATCCTCTTTCATACAGCGTCCACGGAATGGTCCACAGTTTCCGGCTTCTCACCCGCTTGTCCAGGGCCGCCGTACCGGTCAGTTTCAGGCCGGTTACACCCGGAATTTTAATATCCAGCTGTCCGTTTGTCTGGAAATAATCCTGCTTGTCGCGGTCATAACCTGTCTGGTTAGTGGTAATGACCACAGGGTTTTCACCGTATTCAATATCCGGACCGGGCAAGCCGTTAGGCCAGTAAGCCGGCATCTGGGGCTTTCCTCTCATCAACATTCTGAAGATAGCGCCGGCACCTTTGGTCGGGTATTTTCTGACTTCTTCACGCGCCAGGGCGCCGATGCTCACATTGATATAATCGTTGATCTTGGCATCAAGGTTCAGGCGAAGGTCATACTGGGAATAACCCGTAGCGGAGTTTTTGTAGTAGGCATCCTGATCCTGGTATCCCAGTGAGGTGAAGTACTTGATGTTATCTCCACCCCCGGTCAGTTGAAGGTTATGTCTTACCTGGGGTGACCAGTCTTTCAATGTAGCCTCAAACCAGTCGGTGTTCGGGTAGTTCCACTGATCCGACCCGTCGCTTAACTTCTGAATGGCTTCAGGGGAAAACGGAGCTACCCTTTGCACTCCGTTAGGACGTGTAAACACTCCTGTGGTCTTATACGCCTGGTTGGCACCGGCCCACTCGCTCACAGGAAGCGCATAAATGTTCAGGTCATTTAACATCTCCGCATATTGGGCAGAATTCGTCATTTTAGGGATCACCGTAGGTTGAGAATACCCCTGGTTAAAGGAGTACGACAGCTCGGGCTTTCCTGTGGTTCCTTTCTTGGTCGTGATCAGGATAACCCCGTTCGCTGCCCGCGCACCGTAGATGGCCGCCGACGCATCTTTCAGTACAGAAATACTTTCAATATCGGCAGGATTCAAACGTTGCAAACCGCCGGAACGGTTAGGAATACCGTCGATTACAATCAGTGCGTCATTGTTTCCGAGGGTATTTGACCCCCTGATCCGGATAGCGGAGCCATCGTATCCGGGTTCGCCGCTGCGGTTTACCGCTACCACCCCGGGCAAACGACCCGCCAGGGAGTTACTCAGGTTTACCGCCGGAGACTTGATCAACTCATCTCCTTTCACCGATACTACCGAACCGGTTACCGTCTCTTTCTTCTGCACACCGTAACCTACCACTACCACTTCACTTAGGTGCTGGTTATCGGTGGCCATGATCACGTCTACCACGTTCCTGGACCCCACGGTTATTTCCTGGGGAAGATAACCTACCATGGAGAACACGAGAACGGAATTGTCATTGACCACTTCAATCCTGAATTTCCCGGAAACATCGGTCAATACCCCGCGGGTAGTTCCTTTAACCGTCACGGTTACCCCCGGCACGCCTTCCCGGCTTTCATTGTCTGTCACTGTACCGGTTACCTCCCGGGCAGTTCCCTGCGCATTCGCTTTGTTCTGCTCCAAGCCCCAGATCATACTTAGTAAGATGAACAAGAGCTTCAATGTAGAATTTTTTCTCATAGGTTGAAAAGAATTAATGTGAGTAAATAAAAAAATGAGGGCCAGCCTGGCGAGAGCTAACCCGGTTTCATATTTCAAAGTTAGAAGGATAGAAGGTGGAAAAAATTCTATTTTTTGTGGAAATTGTCTAATTGACACAATGCAATCGGTTGCGTAGTGAAATAATTCATGTGCAAACCTTTGCGCAAATTTAAAAATATTTATTATTTTTATACCTCTTCTTTGACTTTGCTGCCTCATGAGTAAAAAGAACGTCACGATCAAAACCATAGCGCAGGAATTGGGCATATCCATTTCCACGGTTTCGCGTGCCCTGAAAAATAATCCGCGCATCGGCGTGGAAACCCGGGAGAGAGTGATGAAACTGGCGGAAGAATTCAATTATATCCCCAATCCTACGGCCCTGAACCTCCAAAACCGCAGGACAAACCTGCTGGGTCTGGTGGTGCCTACACTGGAAGAAGACTTCTTTTCCCACATTGTATCCGGGGTAGAGCGTATCGCCTCCCAAAACGGTTTCCACCTCATCATTAACCAGTCGAGAGACTCCATGCTGACCGAGAAAGAGATCATACAGTCGTATATTTCCTCCAAAGTAGACGGTATCATGGTATCGGTGGCGGCAGACACCTCCGACTATTCCCACTTTGTAAAAGTACAGAACCTGGAAATTCCCCTGGTTTTCTACGACAGGATTCCCAGGAATTTCCCTTCCAACAAAGTCAAGTCCGAAATTCTGCACGGCGCTATAGAGGCCATCAACTTTCTTTTCCACCGGAACAAGCGAAAGATTGCGTTGCTCAATGGTCCTTCCAATCTACAAGTCTCCGATGACCGCCTGAACGGCTACCTGGAGGCGGTCAAAAGCCTGGGGCTCCGCACTTCGCCCCAATACATCAAAACTACTGATTTCAGCCGGGAAGATACCGCCCTGAAAATGGAGGAGTTTATCGCGATGGGCGAGGACCGACCCGACGCCATTGTCTGCTTCAATGATTACGTGGCCCTGCACGCCATCCGGGCCTGCCTTGAGCATTCGGTAGTACCAAACCGCGACATTTCCTTTGTGAGCTTCGCCAATATCGGCATTTGCGAATTTATAGAAAACCGCCCTGCCGCATCGGTAGAACAATATCCCGTGAAAATAGGTACGGAGTCGGCCCGCCTGCTCCTTGAATCGATCCGAAACGGCGAAAGCGGCAGGTTCAGGGAAATACGGGTGGAAACCCGCCTGGTGATCCACGCCGACTGAACCCGCACTCCGTGTAAAGGCGGCAGGCGCATCTCTCAGGATAAAGTAAGCTTTTTTACCTAAATTTGCCTGATGGCATCGGTTTTTGACACCAAAATTGAATTTCTGAAAGGCATGGGGGCCGCCCGGGCCGAGCTTCTGAACAAAGAGCTGGGCATTTTTACGTTCGGCGACCTCCTGGAGCATTATCCTTTCCGGTACGAAGACCGCACCAGGTTTTTCCGGATTTCCGAACTAGATGAAGACCTGCCTTCTGCCCAGATTTTGGGACGTATCACCGCGGTAGAGCATATCCAGGGGAAAGGACGAGGCCGCCTCGTAGCTACCTTTTCTGACGGCACCGCATCCATGGAGCTGGTATGGTTTCAGGGCATTTCCTATTTCCAGAAATTTCTCAAAGTCAGGTCCAATTACATTGTGTACGGTAAACCGGCTCTTTTTGGAGGAACTTTCTCCATCCAGCATCCCGAAATGGAATTATACCAGTCAGACAAGCCCCTGCCCGCGTATTTCCAGCCCATCTACCACCTTACTGAAAAACTTCGTAAAAAGTTTATAGAGAGCAAAAGTTTTACCGGATGGATGCGCGCCCTCCTGCCCCAGGTGGAGCCTTATATACACGAGACCCTGCCTGATAGTCTGCTTAGCCGCTACCGCCTGATTTCTAAAAAAACGGCTTACCTCTACCTGCATCTGCCGGTCAATACTGACCACCTGAACCAGGCCCGGCGAAGGCTCAAATTCGAGGAGCTTTTCTACAACCAGATGAAGCTGATTTCGCTTTCCCTGGTCCGGAAAAACGAATTTACCGGGCAGGTCTTTCATAAAACAGCCCTCCTGACCACTTTTTACCAAAACCATCTGCCCTTTGACCTGACCGGCGCACAGAAACGGGTGATCCGGGAGGTATTCGACGATATGAAATCGGGGAAACAGATGAACCGGCTGGTGCAGGGCGACGTGGGCAGCGGAAAAACCATTGTAGCGTTTATCACCCTGCTGATGGCGGTAGACGGCGGAGCCCAGGGCTGTATGATGGCTCCTACGGAAATCCTGGCCCAGCAGCACTACACGAACCTGAAGAAATACTGCGACCGCCTGGGCCTGAATATCCGCTTGCTAACGGGGTCTACCGGGCGCAAAGAGCGCAAAGAGATTCACGAAGGCCTGCTAGACGGCAGCCTGCATATCCTGGTAGGTACCCACGCCATCCTGGAAGACGTGGTTCAGTTTCATAACCTGGGCATCTGCATTATTGATGAACAGCACCGCTTCGGAGTGGCCCAGCGCGCCCGCCTTTGGGAAAAGAACAAACAGACGTATCCGCACATGCTGGTCATGACGGCCACGCCTATTCCCCGCACCCTGGCCATGACCCTCTTCGGCGACCTTGACATCTCGGAGATAGACGAACTTCCGCCCGGGCGAAAGCCTATTAAAACGGTACACCGCTACGAGGCGAAACGGCTGTCGGTATGGGGATTTATGAAGGAAGAACTGGCCAAAGGACGGCAAATATACGTGGTTTTCCCCCTGATTGAAGAGTCGGAAAAACTGGATCTGAAGAACCTGTTTGATGGCTACGAGCATATCCGCGGGGCTTTTCCGGAGTACGCGGTGAGTATTGTACACGGCAAAATGAAGCCCAAAGAGAAAGACTACGAAATGCAGCGCTTCAAAAAGGGAGAAACCCAGATCATGGTAGCTACCACGGTCATAGAAGTGGGCGTAGACGTACCGAATGCCAGCGTGATGGTGATTGAAAGCGCACACCGTTTCGGGTTGTCGCAGTTGCACCAACTGCGCGGGCGCGTGGGACGGGGCGCGGAGCAATCGTACTGTATTTTAATGACCGACTACAGCCTGTCTAAAGACACCCACAAGCGGATAGAGACCATGGTAGAGTCGGAAAACGGGTTCTACATTTCCAAAATAGACCTGGAACTGCGGGGGCCGGGCGACCTGGCCGGAACTCAGCAAAGCGGACTGGTAGACCTGAAGATCGCCAACCTGGCCCAGGACGAAGAAATTCTACGCATTGCCCGCGAAGAAGCCTTTGATATTCTTCGTAAAGACCCCGCACTTGAATTTGCCGAACATCTTCCTATCAAAATGCACCTGTCCAAAATCAAAGACAAAACACTAAGCTGGAGCCGTATTAGCTAGAAGCTGTGTAAAAAGCATGCAAACTGCTGTGCTGTTTTCGGAATTCGGCCTCAGTCACATACTGCTAGTATGCTCCTTCGGCCTCAACGCCTTGCATTTTACATGCTTTTTACACAGCATCCCCAGCCATAAACAGTCAGGACTGGACATCCTCTTAACATAAGGAGGGTTTAGCTTTTTTGAAGGCTGCGGCTTAGTCGGGGCGTTTGTAATTCTTCACGATAAAGCTGATGCCGGTATGCACAATATCGCCCATGGTTTCACAATGCCTGAACTGGGAATTGTAAGTAAGTTTTTGCAAAGCAGTACGCAACTGCACCACATTTTCAGGGGGGGCGAGAAAATCTTTCCGCATAATGGCCACCAGGTATTCAAATTTCCGGATACTGTTCGTGACCCGTTTTACCAGGAGGGAGCGCAACTCGGTACGGTATTGCTCCACCGACTTGGGTTGCAGCTTTTTCATCACCAGGTCTACCATCTTAAAGTTTTCCTTAAAATACTGGGGCATGTAAATTTTCAGGTTCCCCTCGTAGCATTGCTGGTCAAAATCAATGGGCCGGATACGGTAAACCACCCTGTCGAAATCATGGGTGGGTACTACCACGTAATTGTAGGAACGCATATCGCCGAGCAGGCCGGTCAGACAGCGCTCATTGAACTTTACAAATTCTTTCGCGATCTGGGTTTTATCCAGCTCAGAGCAATTGGGCAGGTAATCTTCTATAAATACATCTCCCGGAATACCCCAGATGTGTTCTTCGATAAGGGTATCCTTATAGACGAGGTAGTTGGCCCGGTTGGGCGACAAGAGATCTTCCATTTCCAGACCATAGATACGGGAAGCGTCTACTTTTTTGATATAGAAATTGGTATGAATGTCATTGAGGATATTCCGGACCCTGATCCGGAAAGGTTTGGAGTTACCAAAGGTGCAATAGTCTACGGAGTCTACCGTAAGATAAGGCAAAACGCTGCGGTCTCCATCGGAATGCAGGAGGGTATAAATGCGGTTCAGGCCTTCCCGGATCTCATCGAAGTCGGTAGGGTTATAGTACACGCTTCTCCAGAGGGTATCTTTTCCTTTCAGATCTTCCACCACACTCCAATCGGTAAAGCGCAGCAGGTCATCGTAGACCAAGTCGATCTTTGTCAGGCGGTTATATTTCCCGAGGTAATCCCGCAGACCCTCTGACACCGGGTAGAACGGTTTCCGGAAAGCTATTTTGACGTCTTTTTTGACTTCTTTCATCTACAAAATCCCAATACTTCTCCTAAGATACGTCATTAACGCTTTCCCTCTGCAATATTTTTACTAGATTTATCCTCGAAATACCCTCCTAATCTATGATGTCCATGAAAAAAACCTTCCTTCTTACCCTGCTATCCGTACAGTTCCTGCATGCCCAGGTATTCAATGAATTTCCTGTGCAAACCCAGAAACCGCCCTTACACGGCAAACATTGGATGGCCATTACGGGGAAACCTCTGGGGGCTACTGCCGGCGCTATGATTTTCGCGAAAGGCGGCAACGCCATTGACGCCTCCTGTGCCATGCTGGCTGCTACCTGCACCATGTGGGACGTACTCAGCTGGGGCGGAGAAATGCAGGCATTGATCTACAACCCCAAAACCGGGAAGGTGATCGCGGTCAATGCCCACGGGGTTGCGCCTACGGGGGCTACCGCCGAATTCTATAAGTCAAAAGGCTATACCTACCCACCGGAATATGGTCCGCTGGCGGCGGTGACACCCGGCACGCCGGGTGGACTGATGGAAATATTAGCGGAATTTGGCACCATGAGCCTCAAAGAGGTACTTGCGCCTGCCATGAGCATGGCCGCCGGATACCCTATTGAAGCCCAGACGGCCAATGCTATTGAAAATAACAAAGCGCTGATTAAGCAGTGGCCCTACTCCCGGAAAGTATTCCTGACTCACCCCGGCGCGGAAAGGGAGGCACCCGCTCCCGGTGAAATTTTTGTACAGAAAGACCTCCTGGCTACCCTGCAAAAGCTGGTAGAGGCCGAAGAAACCGCCCTGAAGCAGGGAAAATCAAGGAAAGAGGCTATCCTGACCGCCTATGACCGCTTCTACAAAGGGGATATTGCCCGGGAAATCGCCCGCGGCACCCAGGAGCAGGGCGGCCTCATTACGGAAAAAGACCTGGCCGACTGGAAGGTACGGTTTGAAGAACCGCTCAGCGTAAATTACAAGGGTATAGACGTCTACAAACTTCAGCAGTGGACCCAGGGACCGGTGATGTTGCAGGCATTGAACATGCTGGAAAGTTTTGACCTCCGGGCCATGGGCTATAACAGTCCGCGGTATATTCATACGCTTTACCAGGTAATGAACCGGGCGTTTGCCGACCGTGACTTCTATTACGGCGACCCCTATTTTGAACCGGCAGAACCCATGAAGGGCCTTTTGTCTAAAGAATACGCCAAGGAGCGCCTGAAAGACCTGAACCCCGACAAGAACGACCCGGAAGTGGGGCCGGGAGATCCTTACCCTTTCCAGGGAGAGAAAAATCCGTATCTGCCCTTGCTTGAAGGCAACAAAGTGGGGCATCATGATCCGCGCCTGACCGAAGAATTTCTGAAAGATTTTACGGCCGGTACCACTTCAGTAGTAGCCGCCGATGAGGAGGGCTGGGTAGTTTCCATGACGCCCAGCGGAGGATGGGTACCCGCCACCATTGCCGGCAATACGGGCATAGGACTCAGCCAGCGTATGCAGTCGTTTGTTCTCGATGAAAAAGAGAACCCTTTCAATGTAGTAGCGCCCGGAAAACGCCCGCGCGTCACCCTTACACCTACCCTGGCACTCAAAGACGGAAAGCCCTTCCTGGCTTTTGCCAAACAGGCGGGCGATGAGCAGGACCAGCTTTTACTTCAGTTTTTTCTCAATGTAGTGGAATTCGGCATGACGGTACAAGAGGCCACCGAAGCCCCCAGCTTCAAGACTTACCAAATGAAATCTTCTTTCGGAAAACACGAACGAAAACCGGGGGCGCTGACCCTGAATACGGATACGCCCGCCTGGAACCGCAGTGAGCTGAAACGAAAAGGCTATATCCTGAATTTCCAACCCCGCACCAGCGGCCCGATAAACGCCATTTATTTCGACTGGGTTCACGGCTCTTTCTGGGGTGGAAGCAGCAATCATGGTGAAGATTACGGCATAGGTTGGTAATACTTCGTTTAACAATTAATATCTTTGCAAAAAAACGGGCTACCATGATCAGTTCTTCCTTTCTCACCCATCTACAGAGTACCCTTTCCGGCATTGAAAACGACGGACTTTACAAGACCGAACGGATTATTACTTCTTCGCAAAGCGCCGAAATAGAGGCCAACGGCAAAAGATTACTGAATTTCTGCGCCAATAATTACCTCGGTTTGTCGAATCACCCCGCGGTGGTAAAGGCTTCTCAGGATATCATGAACTCCCGGGGCTACGGCATGTCTTCCGTACGTTTCATTTGCGGCACACAGGATATCCACAAAGCCCTGGAAAAAAAGCTGTCGGAGTTCCTGGGGCTGGAAGACACGATCTTGTACGCGGCTGCTTTCGATGCCAACGGCGGGGTGTTTGAGCCGCTTTTTACGGATGCAGATGCCATTATTTCGGATGAACTGAACCACGCTTCCATCATTGACGGGGTAAGGTTGTGCAAGGCAGCACGGTACCGTTACCGCAATAACGACATGGGTGACCTTGAAGAGCAGTTGAAAGCTGCCGCGGAAAAGGGCCACCGTTTCAAAATTATCGTTACTGACGGCGTGTTTTCTATGGACGGCATCGTGGCCAACCTGGAAGGCATCTGTGACCTGGCGGATAAATACGATGCCCTGGTGATGGTAGACGACTCCCATGCCACGGGTTTTATAGGGAAAACCGGCAGAGGCACCCACGAGGCCGCCGGGGTTATGGGCCGCGTAGATATCATCACCTCTACTTTGGGCAAAGCTCTGGGCGGAGCTTTGGGCGGTTTTACTTCCGGCAAAAAGGAAATCATCGACTTGCTTCGTCAGCGTTCCCGCCCTTATCTTTTCTCGAACTCCCTGGCACCGGGAATCGTAGGCGCCGCCCTGAAGGTATTGGATATGATCGGGACGGACACGTCGCTACGCGACAAAGTCATGGAGAACGCCGCCTATTTCCGCCAGGAGATGAAAGCCAAAGGGTTCGATATACCCGACGGTGACGCGGCCATTGTACCCGTGATGCTGTACGATGCCAAACTGTCGCAGGTAATGGCCGAAAAACTGATGGAAGAAGGGGTGTACGTCATCGGTTTCTTTTACCCGGTGGTTCCGAAAGGCAAAGCCCGGATCCGGGTGCAGCTTTCGGCGGCACATACACGCGCGCATCTTGACCAAACCATCAGGGCTTTTGAAAAGGTAGGAAAAGAATTGGGCGTAATTTAAAACCAGAAAAGTGGCATTCCGGAAGTTGCTGCCCGAAAGACATTGCCTCTGTCACCCTGAGCTTGTCGAGAGGCCACCTTCCGGATACTTTCTTTATACAATACTTCATAACAAATGGAAAAAATTGCAGGGAAAATCCTGATAACGGGGGCATTGGGACAGATCGGCACCGAATTAAGCATCGCCCTGGCCCAAATCTACGGAGAAGACAAAATTATTACCTCCGATGTCCGCCCTGCCGCGGATGCCTCCTTCGCCTTTGAAACATTAGATGTTCTCGATCTGGAAACCTTCCGGAAGATTATAGAAAAGCATGAAATCAGAGTAGTTTACCACCTGGCTTCCCTGCTCTCCGGCACTTCCGAGAAAAACCCTTCCCTGGCATGGAGATTAAATATTGACCCCCTGCTATTTCTTTGTAACCTGGCCAAAGACCAGGTCATTGACCAGATCTTCTGGCCCAGCAGCATCGCGGTATTCGGGCGCGGTATTCCGAAAGAAAATGTAGGGCAGGAAGTTCCTCTTAATCCTGCCACCGTGTACGGCATCACCAAACTGGCCGGTGAAAAATGGTGTGAATACTACTTTAAACACCACGGTGTGGATGTCAGAAGTATCCGTTATCCCGGGCTTATCTCCTGGAAAGCCCCGGCGGGCGGCGGCACCACCGACTATGCCGTGGAGATCTACCACAAGGCCCTGGAAGAAGGCCGTTATACCAGTTTTATCGCAGAGAACACCTCCATGCCCATGCTCTATATGGACGATGCCATCTCCGCCACCCTGAGGCTTATGCAGGCCCCTTCTGAAGCCATTTCCGTGCGTACCTCTTACAATCTCGGCGGCATGTCTTTTACCCCCAAGCAGCTGGCCTCGGCCATTCGCAAAGAAATTCCAGGTTTCGAAATTGACTACGCTCCTGACTTCCGGCAAGCCATTGCCGAAAGCTGGCCCGCCAGCATTGATGATTCCGTAGCCCGAAAAGACTGGGGATTGGCCTACTGGTACGATATCGATTCTATGACGCGGGAAATGCTGGAGAACCTGCGGGTGAAGCCGACATAAAGCTATTTATTCAATTTCCGTACCGACTTACTTACTTTCTTTTCCTCGCTTTCCAGTCTGCGCCGCACCTTCTTTACATCTTCAAAGGCAGGCAGGTTTTCAGGTTTTACCCCCCTTTCCCCGAGTATCTTACGAACAGCATGGTTGTTATCAATATGTTCTTTGCTGATATGTTCCTCGCCTTTTAGCTCTTTCTCCACTACATTATGGCTGGTCAGCTCCGTTGCAAAGTCTTTTGCTTTTATAGTCAATGTGGGTAGAAAATCAGCCAAAGGCCGATTGTCGGGTATCTTTAGTTTACGTTTCATCTCATGCGTTGAAAACCCACCGAACAGGGCTTTATCACCCATACTCCGAATCAGGGCAAAGCCTTTATCCTCTACTTCCCGTTCGTAAATGATAGTCGAAAGCTTTTTCTCTGACTTGCTTAGTTTCTCACGGGCATTTACCCTTGCTACATCCAGTAAACGCTGCTCTATAATTTCCTGTTTCCGTGTCTGAACGGCAAAATAGGTCTGGGCAAATGCAATTTCACTTTTGAGAGTGTCTCCATTTTGTGCTATCAGGTAACAGCCGTACCGGGTAAGCGCAATGTCTTCTACTTCCCGTTGCGCTCCTTTAGCCAGTTCGATCATTTTGTTGAAGCCAACAAAATGATCAGAAACCATTTCTCCAGCATTTTCACATGATTTTTTAGCCTTTTCAATGGTTTTTAGAAAATTCCGCCATTCCGAATAATTGAGTATCTTTTGCAATTCTCTTGCACTCCAGCACTCCACTCCCCGGTATTCGTGTGCCGCTTGTTCAAATTTTTGCAGTAGTTCTGTGATCAGTTCCTTTTTCATCTGTTGCGAATTTTAGTTTAGTACAGGCAAAGATAAACATTCGATCCAATACCCCAAACATTACTTCAATTAGTTACAGTCCTCAAACACAAAAAAGCCGGCAAAAGCCGGCTCCTTGTATATATAACAATACAATCTCAATTATACGATTCCTTCAGCCAATACCAGTACTTTGTCATTCAGTACCTGCACCACACCACCGTCAATGCCGATCGTTTCTTTCTTCCCCTTGGTTTCATAAACCAGGTCACCTGTCTTCAGGGTACTCACCAGGGGAGCGTGATCTTTCAATATCTGGAACTGTCCTTCTTTCCCCGGCAGGGTAACCAAATCTACCTCTCCTGAAAAGACATTCTGTTCCGGTGTTATGATTTCGAGTTTCATCGGCTTGCTTCTTCAATTAGTTTCTGGCCTTTAACCGCCGCATCTTCAATGGTACCTACCAGGTTAAATGCTGCTTCAGGAAGGTGGTCATACTTACCGTCCATGATCTCGTTAAAGCCCTTGATGGTATCGTTGATATCCACCAACACGCCTTTCAGACCGGTGAACTGTTCTGCCACAAAGAAAGGCTGAGAGAGGAAACGCTGCACACGTCTCGCACGACCTACTACCAGTTTGTCTTCTTCTGACAATTCTTCCATACCGAGGATGGCAATAATATCCTGAAGCTCTTTGTAACGCTGCAACAGGTTTTTCACGCGCTGAGCACAGGCATAATGCGCATCACCCAATACTTCTGCGGTAAGAATCCGTGAAGTAGAGTCCAGGGGATCTACTGCAGGATAGATACCTAATTCAGCAATTTTTCTACTGAGTACCGTGGTAGCATCCAGGTGGGCGAAAGTGGTGGCAGGCGCCGGGTCAGTAAGGTCATCGGCAGGTACGTAAACCGCTTGTACCGATGTAATAGAACCTCTTTTTGTAGAGGCGATACGCTCCTGCATCAGACCCATCTCACTTGCCAGGGTAGGTTGGTAACCCACCGCTGAAGGCATCCGTCCCAAAAGGGCCGACACCTCAGAACCCGCCTGAGTAAAGCGGAAAATATTATCAATAAAGAACAGGATATCCCGGCCTTTTCCTTCTCCGTCACCGTCACGGAAGTACTCCGCTACGGTAAGTCCGGAAAGCGCTACCCGCGCCCTTGCTCCAGGAGGCTCGTTCATCTGCCCGAAAATAAAGGTTGCCTGCGAATCTTTCAGGGTATCGCGGTCTACTTTGGAAAGATCCCATCCGCCTTCTTCCATCGATTCTTTAAAAGCGTCACCGTATTTCACAATACCGGATTCAATCATCTCTCTCAGGAGGTCGTTTCCTTCCCGGGTACGCTCACCCACACCGGCAAATACGGACAAACCGGAATACGCTTTGGCAATATTATTGATCAGCTCCTGGATCAGTACGGTTTTACCCACACCGGCACCACCGAAAAGACCGATCTTCCCTCCCTTCACATAAGGCGCCAGGAGGTCAATTACTTTAATACCGGTAAAAAGCACTTCGGTAGACGTGGCCAGGTCCTCAAATTTAGGAGCCGAACGGTGGATAGAGATACCTTTGGTATTCACTTCTCCTAAACCGTCAATGGCTTCACCCACCACGTTAAACAGCCTTCCCTTGATTTCATCACCGGTAGGCATCGTAATCGGAGTTCCCAGCAATACCACTTCCTGACCCCGCTGAAGTCCGTCTGTACTGTCCATGGCGATGGTACGTACCCGGTCTTCTCCCAGGTGTTGCTGACATTCCAGTACTACCCGCTGACCGTTGGATTTCGTCACATACATTGCATCCAAGATCGGAGGTAATGAAGTAGCCACACCTTCAAAACTAACGTCTACAACCGGGCCGATAATTTGGGAAACTTTACCAGTAATTGCCATTATATTAGTATTTTATAAATTTATTTATTTTTTCGGACTGCAAAAATACCGGTTACTTTTTTCATAACCAAGCATTAAGGCGGTCATTTTTGTATTTTTTTAAGATTTTCGCCTGCTTTCACGCCAGATATTTGGAAAAATCTTATGCTCTTACCTTGACATCTTGGCTTCAATGGTCTGCTGGGTATGTGGAACCGCTCTCAAGCGCTCTTTCGGAATCAACTTGCCCGTATCCCTACAGATGCCGTAAGTACCGTTCTTGATCCGGATAAGCGCCGCTTCCAGCTGCGTAGCGAATTTCTGCAAGCGTGCGGCCGATTGGCTCAGCTGCTCCTTTTCACGTACATCGGCCCCGTCTTCCAGCGTTTTAGACCCCACCGCCGTGTTGTCTGTCCCGTTGTCGTTCTTCCGGCTCAACGTCTCTTTGATGAAGTTAACTTCGCTATATGTAGCCTCCAGCTTCTTTTTGATAATTTCTTCAAACTCCTTCAGCTCCGACTCAGAATAGTGGGTTTTTTCTTCTGTTACTTCCGACATATCTTTTAAGCATTTTAAGGTGATTCACAAAAATTTCCGCAAATATAAGGCTTTTACTTCTTTATCCGCTATATTGCAAACCCTTATTTACAATTTGATAGTGTATAAGTATCCTATACTCGTTTCGGTTATTATTTCAACATATAATCGCAGTAATGTATTAAAATACACCATCTCTTCCGTCATTAATCAAACTTATCCCCATTTTGAAATTATCGTAATCGGAGATCATTGCACAGACGATACCGAAGAAGTGGTTCATTCTTTTGCAGACCCCAGAATCACTTTCCATAATCTGGAAGAGAACTTTGGGGAGCAGTCATACCCGAATAATGTGGGGTATAGCAAAAGCAAAGGCGGGCTGGTTGCATGGCTGAATCACGATGACCTTTGGTATCCCGAACATCTGGAAACGCTTATTAATGAGATTTCCCAGACAGATTCTGATTTAGTCTATTCGTGGTATTTGCCTTATAACTGGTTTAAATTCAACCGCACCTACAACCTCCCGATTTTTTCGAAAGACAGCAGATACTACCCTTTTTGTTTTATCCCCGCCTCCACCTGGCTGGTAAAACGGGAGGTGGTAGAAGAGGTTGGCCTCTGGAAAAGTGCCTGGGAAATTTACAAAGTCCCGTCGCAGGACTGGATAAACCGGGTACACCAGGCCGGAAAGAAAATCACGCCTACCAAGAGACTGAGTGTAATTGCTATACAATCAGGAAGTCGAAAAAATTCTTATTCGGAACGACAGGAAGAAGAGCATGAATTGGTATTTAAACAAATGTATACTCCTGAATTCAGAGAGAAAGTACTGATAGAACTTTGTCAGCAGATCTCTTACCGCTTTAACAGGTTGTCAGTCAAAGAATACATCTTGTTTATTGTAAAAAAGCCTGTTTTTTTCTTCGCTATGAAATACCGGTTCAACCCGCATTTGTGGGCTACGAGGCTGAAAGGAATAAGAAAAGGAGGCCGAATCAATCAATTACGTAAGAATCGCGGACTTCCGGCATTAAAAAAGAAATAATAAAAACTATAAACATGATAAACGGTTTTAAACGAGACAAGCAAAGCATTACGGCGGACTGGGATGCTTACCATTTCTCCCCCATAGCGGGTGTGGTTTATAAAGAGGTAAAAAATGTAATTAAAGATAACGGAAGCCTGACCGAGTTGTTCAGGCCTGAATGGTTTGAAAATACAGCGATAGGCCAAGTCTTTAAGGTAAACCTGCAACCCGGAGCCATTTCAGCCTGGCACGTACATGAAGTAACCATTGACCGCCTCTCTATACTACTTGGCACAGTAAAAGTGGTCTTATATGATACCCGTGAAGACTCGCCTACCAAAGGGCTTATCAATGAATTCAAACTGAGTGAGAGCCGGCCCGGCACTGTCTTCATCCCTCCGGGGGTATGGCACGGGGTTCAGAATATTCATCACAGGGAAAGTATGATCCTGAACATGGTAGATGTCGCCTACCGATACGAGAACCCCGATCATTTACGTATCCCTTTTAATGATCCACAGGTTCCGTATACCTTTGAAAAAAAAGGTATCTAATCTTCGGAGTTTTTGATCAGGCAAAGAGTATACCAATATGGCTCGGCCCTAATTTTGGTCAGAGGCATTTCCTTTTTGTTCAGTTTACTGATCATACGGTCATTGCCTCTGGCCGATATCGGCACGTATTATTATCTGATGGGCATAGCTTTCCTCCTGGAGATTTTTATAACTTGGGGAAGTATGGTTTCCATACAGACCCTAAGCGGCAAAAGTGAAAACAGCAATATCGCCATCTCCGCCGTTCTGTTAAGTGTGGGTTTATGCGCTTTTGCTTTCCTGTGCTTTCTGCCCGTTCAATACCAATACGGACATACGTTTAACAGCTCCCTGAATAGCTCTGCCGCGGTTATTTTTATTCTCTCCAGCGCCTTATCTAATGCCATCACCGGCATCGCTCTCGCTTATTACCGGAGTATGCTCTCCGTAAAAAGAGACCTCTACCTGTTGCTGATCAAAGAACTTCTGAAATTTACTGTAGTCCTGTCCGCTCAGATCGTATTTTCACTCACTTTGCCAGCTATTCTGCTGCTATTGTGCGGTGTCAATATCCTGATGATTCTTTCCGTTTTACCTGATCTGATCAAAAGGCTGGACATCCGACTCATTCAAGTAAAAGATCATCTCCTTTTCCTCTTCACGCATGGCTTCCTGTTAATGCTTACTTTCCTGGTGTATGCTCTTCCCTTTGTCTTTATCCGTATCTTCAGTTATACGGGTTTTGGCGAAGAAGCCGCAGGCCTTTTGAATATCTGCCTCGTTACCAATGCCGGCTTCCGCCTCTATTCCGGTAGCTGGGCTATGGCGGTGAAACCTGTAATCGGGCAGTTAAGCAACCGGCATGATCTTTCAGCGATCTCGAAATTATGGGAAGATAACGGTCTGATCTATCTCCTGGGGTGCCTTCTGCTCTATGTGGCCGGACTTGCCTTTTACGTTCCCGTACTAGGTCTTTTCAAATTGGATCCCGGCAATATTGCCATCCGGCATATCTATTTTATAGTACTCTTGTTTAACCTGGTCAACAGTATCGGCACTATTAATAACAGCTTTATGCAAATGCTGAAATTAACCCGTTTCGAATTAAGATACCTGGCCTGGGGGTTACTCATCTATCCCCTCATCATGTGGTACTGCCACGGGAAAAGTCTACAGACCTTAGCCTGGGCTATTGTAGGTTTAGAACTTTTTAAACTACTGGTCCAGGAAATTGTATTCCGTTTGAAAAGCGAAGTGAGCCTTTATAACAAACTATTAGTCAATTCGTTTTTTATTGTAGTCGGATTTATAATCACCCTAATCCTGATAAATCCGTTTTAAATTTTATCAGACCCTCCAATTGGCCACCCCAACCCATTGCCTATCAATTCTTTACAAAAAAACAAACTAGATAATCCAGGTTTTTTTGAAAAAAACACGTAACTTTGCACGCTTTTTAGAGCAGGCAGGCTAAAAAATTAACAAAATCCTTATAAAAGAGGTAAGCAAAATGCAAGAAATCAGAAACATAGCGATTATCGCTCACGTTGACCACGGGAAAACCACCCTGGTGGACAAAATCATTCACGCTTCCAAAATTTTTCGTGACAACCAGGAATTCCAGGACCTGATCCTGGACAATAACGACCTGGAACGTGAAAGAGGGATCACTATCGTTTCCAAAAACGTTTCCGTACGATACAAAGGCGTTAAAATCAATATTATCGACACTCCCGGCCACGCCGACTTCGGCGGAGAGGTGGAACGTGTGCTTAAACTGGCCGACGGCGTGATTCTGTTGGTTGACGCCTTTGAAGGCCCCATGCCCCAAACCCGCTTCGTACTGGGCAAAGCGCTTGACCTGGGATTGAAGCCTATTGTGGTGGTCAACAAGGTGGATAAAGAAAACTGCCGCCCCGATGAAGTACACGAAAACGTGTTCGATCTCATGTTCAACCTGAACGCCACCGAAGAACAGCTGGATTTCCCGGCCCTTTACGGTTCTTCGAAACAAGGTTGGATGAGTACCGACTGGAAACAGAAAACAGAAGACATTACTCCGCTACTGGATGCGATCATAGCCCACATTCCCGCCTCACCAGTGGTAGAGGGCAGTTTCCAGATGCAGATTACCTCACTGGACTACAACGCTTTCGTAGGCCGGATTGCCATAGGCCGGGTGGCCAGAGGCACCGTAAAAGAAGGACAGCAAGTGGCCTTGTGCAAAGCCGACGGCAGCATCAAAAAAATGAAAATCAAAGAACTTCATGTATTTGAAGGATTAGGAAAAGCCAAAGTAGAATCTGTTTCTTCCGGCGAAATATGCGCCATCACCGGCCTCGAAGATTTCGAGATCGGGGATACCGTAGCCGATGCGGAAAATCCGGAGGCGCTGCCTCGCATCTCCATTGACGAACCTACCATGAACATGTTGTTTACCATCAACAACTCTCCTTTCTTCGGAAAAGAGGGCAAGTTCGTGACTTCACGGCACGTACGCGACCGCCTGATGAAAGAAACGGAGAAAAACCTGGCCTTGCGGGTGGTACAAGGCGACAGCGAGGACAAATTCCTGGTATTCGGCCGCGGTATTCTTCACCTGTCGGTACTGATTGAAACCATGCGGCGTGAAGGCTACGAACTCCAGGTGGGCCAGCCCCAAGTTCTCTTCAAAGAAGGGGAAAACGGAGAAAGACTGGAACCTATCGAGACCCTGGTAGTAGACGTACCCGAAGAAACCGCGGGCAAAGTGATTGAGCTGGCTACCCAGCGGAAAGCCGAGCTGCTTATTATGGAACCGAAAGGCGACCTCCAGCATCTGGAGTTCAACATTCCTTCAAGAGGCCTGATCGGTCTGCGCTCTAACGTGCTGACCGCTACCCAGGGCGAAGCCATCATGAACCACCGCTTTAAGTCGTATGAACCTTACAAGGGGCCCATTCCCGGCCGTATCAACGGTTCCATGATCTCTATGGCGAACGGACCGGCGGTGGCGTACGCCATTGACAAACTCCAGGACAGAGGCGTGTTTTTCGTAGACCCGGGCGAAGACGTTTATATGGGAATGGTAGTGGGCGAACATAACCGCCAGAACGATATCGTGGTCAACCTCCAGACCTCCAAGAAGCTGACCAACATGCGTGCCTCCGGCTCAGACGATAACGTGAAGATTGCTCCGAAAATCAACTTCTCCCTGGAAGAATGTATGGAATATATCCAGAAAGACGAGTACCTGGAAGTGACTCCCAAATCACTGCGGATGCGTAAAATCTACCTGGACGAGAACGAAAGAAAACGCATGGAACGCAAGAACGAGGCAGACACTGCCCTGGCCTGATTTTCCATTTCAAAATATGCCCCCGGAGGTCCGCTTCCGGGGGCATTTTGTTTTATCAGCTGTCAGCCGCCGCGGCAAACCGATTCATGTACCGACCTTCTGATTGCTGAGAGCTGATTGCTAATTGCTAACAGCTATCCCATCCCTACAAAAAGTACTTTTATCTAAAATTAATAACTACAATAGATTTATTAACTGCATTATTTTTAGTATGTTAAATAAATTATCTATTTTTGCGTTGTTTTTTAGTGGAATTTATTGCAATATCAAAATATGAAAACAGTAGAAACGTACATCCCTTACAAAGTAAAGGATATTTCACTGGCCGAATGGGGCCGCAAAGAGATTACCCTGGCGGAAGCCGAAATGCCCGGCCTGATGGAAATCCGGAAAGAATACGGTCCTTCAAAGCCCCTGAAAGGCGCAAGAATTGCCGGATGCCTGCACATGACCATCCAGACTGCGGTACTGATCGAAACCCTGGTAGAACTGGGCGCTGAAGTCACCTGGTCTTCCTGCAATATTTTTTCCACGCAGGATCACGCCGCCGCGGCCATTGCCGCCGCCGGTATCCAGGTATACGCTTGGAAAGGCATGAACGCCCAGGAGTTCGACTGGTGTATTGAGCAAACCCTTTTCTTCGGAGAAGAGAAAAGCCCCCTGAACATGATTCTGGACGACGGCGGCGACCTGACCAATATGGTATTTGACGTGTATCCCGAACTGGTAGCGGGCATCAAAGGCCTTTCCGAGGAAACCACCACCGGCGTTCACCGCCTTTACGAAAGAAAGAAAAATGGTACCCTGTTGCTTCCGTCTATCAACGTAAACGACTCGGTGACCAAGTCGAAATTCGACAACAAATACGGCTGTCGCGAATCACTGGTTGATGCCATCCGCCGGGCTACCGACCTCATGCTGGCCGGTAAAGTAGCGGTAGTGGCCGGTTACGGCGACGTGGGCAAAGGATCGGCCGATTCACTCAGAGGTGCCGGATGCCGGGTCATGGTGACTGAAATCGACCCGATATGTGCTTTACAGGCCGCGATGGACGGATTTGAAGTGGTCACCATGGACGAAGCCGTGGAAAGAGCCCAGATCTTTGTTACCGCTACCGGTAACTTCAACATCATCCAGGGCAAGCACTTCACCAAAATGAGAGATAAGGCCGTGGTATGTAACATCGGCCACTTTGATAATGAAATCGACATGGCCTGGTTAAATGAAAACTACGGCAATACCAAATCTACCATCAAACCTCAGGTAGACATGTACAATATCAACGGCAATGACATTATTGTGCTGGCTGAAGGCCGTCTCGTAAACCTGGGTTGCGCCATGGGGCATCCGTCTTTTGTGATGTCTTGCTCTTTCTCCAACCAGACCCTGGCTCAGATCGAGCTGTGGACTAACACGGACCAATACGAAAAAGACGTATACGTACTGCCCAAGCACCTCGACGAGAAAGTAGCCGCTTTCCATTTGGGCCACGTAGGCGCCAAACTGGAAAAACTGACGCCCGCCCAGGCCGAATACATCGGCGTAACGGTAGAAGGGCCATTTAAGTCGGAGATGTACCGGTATTAAAAGAACAGAAAATTAAGAGGAAAATCCGCCTTGTTTCCAAGGTGGATTTTTTTGTTTTTAAAAAAAATTATACATTTTTGTATACAAATTCCACATTCAGATTATGAAAAGTACTGAAAGTATAAAGAAAGAACTTAGTCCGGTGAAGACCGAAATGCAATACCGTTATTATTTATCGGTTATTGACGACTTGATTGATTGTGAAGAAAACAGCAAGGAAGAGGAGCTACTTGAGCTGGTTTCCCTACTAGTAGAGGACTACGAATCGAAAAATTATCCGATTGAGGCCCCTGATCCGGTAGAAGCAGTAAAACACAAAGCTTTTGAACTGGGCCTGAAAAGGAAGGACCTCGCACCCTATTTTGGAAGTATAAGCCGTGTTTCAGAAGTTCTAAACAGGAAAAGACCCATGTCGCTTGAAATGGCGCGTAAAATCCATACAGGATTGGGCATTTCTGCGGAAACGCTTCTCAGTTGATTCACTTAAAGCACACCGCCTATTTCCTTATAAAATGCCAGCGCTTGGCGCTCCGTCCAGGTATAAAGCTCCCCCGCCTCCATGAAACCCACGTGGCCGCCGAGGGATGTCACCCGAAAGTGTACATTCGGATTCGCCGTATCGCCCGTATCGTAGCAGGCTTGCCCTAAAAACGGATCGTTCAAGGCCTGCACGATCATCACCGGTACGGCAATCCGCCCCAGAAGAGGTTTGGTAGAGGCTTTTTTATAAAAATCGAAGGCATCGGCATAGCCGTGCAGGGGCGCAGTAAAGCGGTTATCAAAATCTACGAAATTCCGGATACGATGATAACCCTCGCAATTCAGGAGGGGATTATCGGGAAACATGGCCTCTTTCACTTTCAGCTTCGCACCCAGTTTACGCAGAAATCTCTTCATGTAAAACCGCTTATAGGGCTTGTCCAGCTCTTTTGAAGCATCGTACACATCCAGGGGTACCGACCCCACAAACGCCCCTGAAACTTCTTTCGGCAGGCGATCCGGCCACTCCGCCAGCAACCGTAAAGTGAGGCTTCCTCCCATAGAAGAACCGGACAAAAACACCTCCTCGTAACCTTTGGAAATGGCGTACTCTACCACCCTCCGAAGGTCTTCCGCATCGCCGTGGTGATAAAAGCGGGGGAGGCGGTTCATTTCTTCACTGCAACTCCGGCAATTCCACCCCAGGCCGTCAAACCCGTTTTCCCCGAACAGTTTCAGGAGGGCCGTTACGTATGGACGGTGGGAATTTCCCTCCAGCCCGTGGGTCACCACCATCAGCTTTCGCGATCCGGTAAGGTGCCAGTCCAGGTCCAGGAAATCGCCGTCTTCCAGCTCCAGCCTTTCCCGTTCGTAAGGGATCTCCACCTTCCTGAAAAAGCTGGGATAAATGGACTGCACGTGGCCACCGATCTGGTAGAAAGGCGGACGGGGAGCATCACTGAGCAGCGGCATATTCCAGCACCTTGTTCCACACGCGGAAGACATTCCCGGAACAAATTTTTTCAATATCGGCTTCCGAATACCCCCGGTTCAGCAGCTCTTCTAGCAAATTAGGGTAATCGGAAACATCTTTCAGGCCCGTAGGAAGGCTGTCGCCCACCCCGTCATAGTCGGAACCTATGCCCACGTGATCTATTCCCGCCAGTTTTACGATATGATCTACGTGATCTGCCACCCGCTTCACATCCGAATAATTCCGGCTGTCTTTGGCCAGCTCTTTGGCCACCGCTTCGCGCAGCTCTCTACCGGAAAGGCCCTTATCGGCCAACTCTTTGCGAATACGGACCGAGGCAGCTTCCTTGTATTTCACCACCTCAGCATCCAGGAAAGTAGATCCGAAATTCACCATCACTACCCCCCCGTTTTCCTTCAGTTTCACCAACATATCGTCTGACATATTCCTTTCCCAACCCGGCGTAAAATGACGGGCGGAAGAATGGGAAGCGATCACCGGCACCTTCGAAACGGCCACCACATCGTAAAAAGCGTCATCCGAAATATGGGACACATCCACCATAATACCGGCCCGGTTCATGGCTTTTACCACTTCTACGCCAAACGGACTCAGTCCTTTCCAGGTATGGGTGGTATCGTAGCTGGAATCACAGATATCGTTATCCTTGGAGTGGGTAAGCGTCACATAGCTGATCCCCTTGGCCCGGTACAGGGCCACATCGTCTGTGGAAGTAATCGGCGAACCGTTTTCCATGCCCATGGGCAGGGCGATTTTGCCGGCGGCGGCTATACGCTGCACATCGGCAGGGGTGCGGGCCACTTCAAAATAATCACTTTTTTCCTGCGCAATATATTCGATCATGCGGATTAGCGTATCGGCCAGCAGTTTGGCCTCCTCCGCGTTCCGGTCGGCCGGGATGTATACCGACATAAACGGCGCGTCCAGTCCGCCCTGCTTGGCCCGCACAAAGTCAAAATCTCCTTCCTCGCTTTCCACGGGAATACCGGTATAGGCCTTCTCCAGACGGAAGTTTTTCACTTGCAGGCGATACGGCAAGTCTACGTGTCCGTCGGCAATAATAAACTGGTCGGCCAATGCTTTGGCTTTTACTTTATTTTCGGAAGCTTTCGGCGCTACTTTACAGGAAACCATCAGCACCAGGCCGATCAATGTAAACAAATATTTCATAGTCAATTTTTAAGGATAGGAACTGTTCAGATAGGTCGGAGAATGACCGAGTCGGTCAGGATAGTATTGCTGATATTTCCGGCCCTGTCGCGGATATAAATCTCATACTTTACGGTATCTTTGGCATAGGGATAAAACGAGTGGTACACTTGTATACCGCTATAGTGAATGGTGCCTTCTATGGGGCCCGGGCTATCGCCTGAAAGGCGGTGAAAATATCCCGACTGCGTTTCCAGGGGTTCGTACACGATGTACCTTCCGTTTACTCTCCGGAATTGTTTGACCACGAAATTCTGCCCCCCGCCCCTGTCTGCCAGGGAGTCGATCTCCCGCTGTACATAGCCCAGGTCGCCGTCGCCGTCTCGAAAGAACACCGAGATCACTACCGAATCTTTATACCCTCCGGATTGTTCATCTACACGCAGGAAGTTTTCTATCCCGGAAAATTCAATTTCCGGCGCATCCGCGAATTCGGGTACGCTAAAACATCCGCCCAGAAAGGTACCGCAGAACAAGAAGACTCCAATTATTTTAAGAAAACGCATCGTTTAAACTTACTTTTGTAAAAATAATAAAAAACCTTGAACATGAGCATACGCGACGAATTAAAGTCTGCCCTGGTCACTCTCCCTCCCGATGCCCGCCGTTTTGAAGCGCTGGCCCTGGAGGTTTTTCAGTACCAGTATGCTCAGAATCCGCTTTATCGCCAATACGCCGACCGCCTGGGCAAATCGCCCGCCTACGTTCACCGGGTAGAAAAGATCCCTTTCCTGCCTATCGGGTTCTTTAAAAGCCACACCGTCACCACGGGCTTCACCGAGCCGCAGATGATCTTTGAAAGCAGCGGCACCACATCGGCCCAGACCAGCCGCCATGCGGTTTCTGATCTCACTCTCTACGAAGTGCTGAGCCGGAAGACCTTCGAGCAGATGTATGCTCCCCTTTCCGACTACCACATTTTTGCACTTTTACCTTCTTATCTCGAACGAAATAATTCTTCGCTCGTGTATATGGTGCAGAACTTTATTTACTACACCTACAGCCCTTTCAGCGGCTTCTTTCTGAACAATACGGAAGAAATGGTGGAAAAGATGAGTGCAGCAGTAGCCCGCGACCAACGCAAAATACTGCTGATCGGCGTTACCTTCGGCCTGCTCGACCTATTGGAAAACGAGGCCCTCATGCAAAAAATACGCACTTTTTCGGATCGCCTCACCGTGATGGAAACCGGGGGAATGAAAGGAAGAAGAAAAGAAATGATCCGCGAAGAATTGCACACCGTTCTCTGCGCCGGCTTTGGAGTGGAAACCATCCATTCCGAATACGGCATGACCGAACTACTTTCCCAGGGCTACTCTAAAGGAGACGGCATCTTCCACCTGCCCCCTTCCATGAAGGTATTCCTGAGGGAAATCAACGACCCTCTCACCTACCTCCCCCATTTCTCTATAGGCGAAAAACCCGAAGGGAGCCGTCAGCGTACAGGCGGCATCAACGTAATTGACCTCGCCAATATCGACTCCTGCAGTTTTATTGAGACCCAGGACCTGGGCGTATATACCGAAGATTACACCGGCTTTCGGGTGGTAGGGCGCTTCGACAATTCGGATATCCGGGGATGTAACTTGCTCTTGGCCTAATATTTATAAAAATGCAATCCCTAACGGGATAAAAAATCGGCATATCTTCTACCAATATTATTCTCCTAACGGAGAAGGAATTGTATATCCTGTATCTTCTACCGATATTATTCTCCTAACGGAGAAAAAATTGCATATCCGAAAAACAATGCAGACAACCATATCCCGCAGGGATTACATATCGGTAGAAAAACAACAATCCAGACACCCATATCCCGTAGGGATTACATATCGGTAGAAAAAAACAATGCAGACATCCATATCCCGTAGGGATTACATATCGGTAGAAAAAAACAATGCAAACATCCATATCCCGTAGGGATTACATATCGGTAGAAAAAAACAATGCAAACATCCATATCCCGTAGGGATTACATAACGGTAGAAAAAAACAATGCAAACAACCATATCCCGTAGGGATTGCATAACGGTAGCAAACGACCCGCACATACCCTGCGCAATTAAAACACCCCTGCGATGTGCTGTACAATTTTCATGGCGTGTTCCCGTGAGTTTTCGATGAAGAGCTTTCGGGTATCCATTCCGCCGCAGATCACGCCGGCCAGATAAAGCCCGGGCACATTGGTTTCCATGGTCTCTTCGTTGTAGAAAGGTTTTCTAACCTCGTCTTCTGAAAGGCGGATACCCAGGGTTTCAAGAAAATCGAGGTTGGGCTGATAGCCCGTCATGGCCAGTACCCATTGGTTTTCCAGCATCTTGTCGCCCTCCGGCGTGGAAATCACCACCTCATTCTCCCTGATTTCTTTCAAATGAGAATTAAAATACGCCCGGATGGAGCCTTCAGCAATCCGGTTTTCTATGTCGGGCCGCACCCAGTATTTCACCGTCTTCCCGATCTCCGGCTCCCGCACCACCATGGTCACCTCCGCCCCTTTGCGGAAAGTTTCCAGGGCTACGTCTACTGCCGAGTTATTGGCCCCCACTACCAGCACTTTCTGGAAAGCGTAATAATGGGGGTCTTTGTAATAATGTCTTACTTTGGGCAGGTCTTCGCCGGGTACTCCGAGCAGGTTGGGGATATCGTAAAACCCGGTGGCCAAAATCAGGCGATCGGCCCGGTAATGATCTTTGGTGGTTTGTATCCTAAACTGCCCTTCCTCCTTTAATACCCCGGTCACTTCTTCGAAAAGCCGGATATTCAGTTCCTGGTTCTGGGCCACCCGACGGTAATATTCCAGGGCCTCCGCCCGGGTGGGCTTCACCGAATTGGATACAAAAGGGATATTGTTCAGTTCCAGGCGTTCGGAAGTACTGAAGAAAGTCATGGTGGTAGGGTAATGATACAGGGAATTCACCAGGCAACCCTTCTCCAGGATGACATAGTCCAGCCCTGCGTTCTTGCAGGCTATACCACAGGCCATGCCTATGGGTCCGCCACCGATAATCACTACCATAACTTTATGAATGGTCAATGGTTAATGGTTAATGATCCCGCCTGTGGCTAATTATCCCGCCTGTGAATCCATCATTGACCATTAACCATTTATCATTAACAATTTTGTTACTCCTTTTTTTCTTCAAATGCTTCCGGCAAATATTCGCTGAGAATATTGTACCAGTTGATAATCTTTTTCACATCGGTAGCGTACACCCGTTCCCGGTCGTATTCCGGCAAAACTGCCTCAAAAAACTCGAAAAACTGCTTGTTGGTCGCATTTTTGATATCAAAGTCCACCTTTTCTCCATGCTCTTTCCTGATCGACTGAAAAATTTCACCGAGGGGGACCGACTCATTACTGGTTTCCGTGTAAACGGAAATTTCCTTTAAAACAGACACTTTGGCATTCGCATTGACCATTTCCCGCTTTTTCGCGGCATCCAGAGACTCTACAATGACCCCAACCCTTCCCGGCTTGACGATACGGTATAGTCCCGGCTTCCCTGAAATGTTCGCTACTTCCTGTAATAATTCCATAAATCAGATTTAATTATTTTGCGGCGCAAGTTAACCAAAAAATAAAAATCCCCTGCCATCCCCTTTCCCGTAATTTTGAGAGGCAGGCCATTCATTCCCATACAAATAATTTATTATGAATATTTTACCCTATACTCCCACAATTAATATTCAAAATTATGACCAATGTCATGTTTTTGCTTATCTTGTGTCATATTTGCGGGCAGCAGCACTTTCTAATTTTACACCTTAAATCATATATAACCCTCTGACAGATTATGCAGAACAGTACTCAACAATCTTCAGCTGGGGCCTTGGAGCAGTTTGAATACGACAATAAGATCGTAAAGGCTTTCCTGATCGCATCGGTTGCGTACGGTGTGATCGGGATGCTGGTAGGACTCACCCTGGCCATTCAGCTTTTCTTACCGGAAGCTAACTTTGAAAACCCGCATACCACCTTTGGAAGGCTGAGACCACTGCATACTAACGCGGTGATTTTCGCTTTTATAGGAAACGCAATGTTCGCGGGTATTTATCATTCCTCGCCCCGGCTTCTGAAGACCGCTATTTTCAGCAAAACCCTGTCGTGGATTCATTTCTGGGGCTGGCAGCTGATTATTCTGGCTACGGCCATCACCCTGCCGCTCGGACTTACCAGCAGCAAGGAGTACGCCGAAATGGAATGGCCCATCGACATTGCCATCGCGGTGATCTGGGTGGTATTTGCCATCAACTTCTTCGGCACCGTACTGAAACGGAGGGAAAGGCACATGTATGTGGCCCTCTGGTTTTATATCGGTACGATTGTGACGGTGGCCCTGCTGCATATCGTAAACTCCCTGGCCATCCCGGTTTCCTGGACCAAAAGTTATTCCATTTACGCGGGTGTACAGGATGCCCTGGTGCAATGGTGGTATGGCCATAACGCAGTGGCTTTTTTCCTTACCACGCCTTACCTGGGCCTGATGTATTATTACCTGCCCAAGGCGGCGAACCGCCCTGTTTTTTCCTACAAACTTTCCATTATTCACTTCTGGTCGCTCATATTCATTTATATCTGGGCCGGCCCACACCATTTGCTTTATACGTCTCTGCCCGACTGGGCTCAGAGCCTGGGAACGGTGTTCTCCGTGATGCTGATCGCGCCTTCCTGGGGAGGTATGCTGAACGGTCTTTTGACCCTGAGAGGGGCCTGGGACAAGGTACGGGAAGACCATATCCTGAAATTCTTTGTGGTGGCGGTGACCGCCTACGGTATGGCCACTTTTGAGGGGCCAATGTTATCCCTTAAAAATGTAAGCGCCATTGCGCACTACACCGACTGGATCGTAGCACACGTGCACATCGGCGCGCTGGGCTGGAACGGCTTCATGATCTTCGGTATCCTGTATTACCTGGTGCCGAGAATGTGGAAAACCGAGATCTATTCCAAATCTCTGGCCAACCTCCACTTCTGGGTAGGCACGCTGGGCATTATTTTCTACGCTTTGCCTCTGTACTGGGCCAGCCTGACCCAAAGCCTGATGTGGAAAGAGTTTACGGCCGACGGCTTCCTGGCGTATCCTAACTTCCTGGAAACCGTGACCAAGATTGTACCCCAGTACATGATGCGGGCCGTGGGCGGTACCATGTACCTGACCGGGGTGTTCATCATGATTTATAACCTGATCAGAACAGCGGCCAAGGGAACGTTCGCAAGTACCGAATATTCCGAAGCGCCGGCCCTGCAGAAGAATGTGAATATTATCGGGGGCGGCTGGCACACCGTGCTCGAGCGCAAGCCCATGATCTTTACCGGTCTGGCCCTGGTAGCGGTGGCCATCGGCGGTTTGGTGGAGTTTGTTCCTACCGCCCTGATCAAATCCAATGTGCCCACCATCGCGTCGGTTAAACCGTACACGCCCCTGGAGCTGACGGGCCGCGATATCTATATCCGGGAAGGCTGTGTAGGCTGTCACTCCCAAATGATCCGGCCTTTCCGCGACGAAACCGAACGCTACGGGGAATACTCCAAAGCGGGAGAGTTCGTATACGACCGGCCTTTCCTTTGGGGATCGAAACGTACGGGCCCGGATCTGCACCGTTTAGGAGGGAAATATCCCGATAGCTGGCATTTCAATCACATGTTAGACCCTACGTCTATGTCGCCCGGCTCCATTATGCCTTCTTACCCCTGGCTGATTGATGACGACACCGACTACAGCGACCTGCCCAAGAAAATCAGAGTAATGCAACGTTTGGGCGTGCCTTATGAGGAAGGTTACGACGAGAAAGCGGTTGCCGACGCGCAAGCTCAGGCCGAAAAGATCGCACAAAACCTTTCCAAAGACAAAATCAAAACGTCGAAAGACAAGGAGATCATCGCGCTGATCGCGTATCTGCAGCGTTTGGGAACAGACATTAAACAAAAGTAAGCTCATGTTTAAACATTATTTCGAACAAATGGAGGGGGTAAGCATTTACCCCATTTTCTCTCTGCTGGTCTTCTTCGCTTTTTTTGTAGGTCTGGGAATCTATGTATTTTTCATGGACAAGAAGAAGGAAAAGCACCTGGAAAATCTGCCTTTGGAAGATTAAAACTTTAATTTACTATGGAAAACAAAATAACCTCTATTGAAGATCTTCTGCTGGTGATTCTGGTGATCCTGATGGTAGGGATCGCGCTGGTGCTGATCTTTGTGATATTCCAGACCAACACCACCACCAAGCGCCTGATTGCGCAAAAGACCGGGCAGGAGTACGAAGAGTTCAACTTTGGAAAATGGTGGAAGAAAATAAACGGAACCACGGTGAGCGTGAAAGACGAAAACGCCATTCTGCTTCACCACGACTACGACGGAATCCGTGAACTGGATAACCATTTGCCCCCCTGGTGGGTCAATATGTTCTACATGACCATCGTGTTCAGCGTGGTGTACATGCTGGTGTATCACGTATGGGACAAAGCTCCTCTGCCTGCGGAAGAGTATGAGATTGCGATGGAAAAAGCCCGGAAAGAAGTGGAGGTATACCAACAGAAACAGGGCAACAGTATCGATGAGAAAACGGTGCAGGTGACCCTGGACGACTCCGGCGCCCTGTCTAACGGAAAAGCCATTTTTGACGTCAACTGTATGGCTTGCCACGGCTTAGCGGGTGAAGGTACGGTAGGACCCAACCTCACCGACGAGTTTTGGCTGCACGGCGGGTCGGTCCACGATGTTTTCCGGACCATCAAATACGGTGTGCCGGAAAAAGGGATGATTTCATGGCAGTCGCTCATCAAACCCAAAGATATGCAGGACGTAACCAATTATATTCTTTCTCTACAGGGCTCCAATCCGGCCAACGCCAAAGCGCCTGAGGGAGAGAAATATGTTCCCGATTCGGCGGCAGCTCCTGAAACTGCGGCCGAGCAGTAGTTAAAAAAATAAAAAATGGCAAGCAATTTAGATTTTATCGACGAGGCCTATAGGGATGCTATAGGCACCGTCGATAAAGACGGCAAAAGAATCTGGGCATTTCCTAAAAAACCTAGCGGAAACTATCACAATAAAAGAGTCATAGCTACGGTTGTTTTTCTCTTGATTTTCTTCTCGGTGCCTTTCCTGAAGATAGGAGGCGCCCCTCTGCTTGAAATCAATATCTTCGAAAGAAGATTCTATATTTTCGGTCAACTCTTCCTGCCTCAGGACTCCCTGGTTTTCAGCATTGGCCTGATCACCTTTTTTGTTTTTATCACCCTCTTTACCGTGATTTACGGCAGGGTATGGTGCGGCTGGGCCTGTCCCCAGACCATCTTCATGGAAATGGTGTTCCGGAAGATTGAATATTGGATAGAGGGCGACAGGAAGCAGCAGCAGAAGCTGGCCCAGGCGCCGTGGGACCGGGAGAAGATTACGAAACGGACAATAAAATACTTTATTTTCGTTCTCATTTCGGTGATTATCGCGCATACGGCCATGGCTTACCTCATTGGGGTAGAGGGTGTGAAGAGCCTGGTGACGCGTCCGCCTTCGGAAAACCTTACCGGCTTCATCAGCCTGGCGGCGTTCACAGGCATTTTCTTTTTTGTGTTTACACGTTTGCGTGAGCAGGTGTGCATTGCCATCTGCCCGTACGGCCGGCTCCAGGGGGTGCTGGTGGGTAGAAATACCATGAACGTGATTTACGACTACGTGAGGGGGGAGCCACGCGGGCGGTTGAAAAAAGGAGCGGTAGACACCACCAAAGGCGACTGTATCGATTGTACCCTCTGTGTGCAGGTTTGCCCTACCAACATTGATATACGGAACGGAATCCAGCTGGAATGCGTGAACTGCACGGCCTGTATCGACGCCTGCGATGACGTGATGGAGAAAATCAACAAGCCTAAAGGCCTGATTACCTTCGGCTCGGTAGAAAGTATTGAAACCAATACGCCCTTCCGTATTTCTCCGCGGGCCATAGGCTACTCCGTAGTGCTTCTCCTGCTGATAGCGGTAGAAGTCTTCATACTGGCCGGCCGCACCGAGGTGGAAGCCACCATTCTGCGGGTTCCGGGGCAGCTCTACCAGGAAATGCCCGATAACCGCCTGAGTAACCTGTACAACGCCCAGATCCTGAACAAGTCAAAAGAAGAAATGACCCTTTCTTTTGATGTGGAAGGCGCGGCCGGGAACATCCGCATGGTGGGAAATACGCAGTCGGTAACCGTAGCTTCCGGCCAGAAAGCCGAGGTGGTGTTCTTTATTGAAATGGACAAGTCACGGATCAAAAAACGTAAAACGGAATTGGAAATTAACATCCTGAACGGGAATGAACCCGTAGAAACGGTGAAAACCACTTTCTTAGGATACATAGAATAAGTAGTTCCGAACCAACTCAGAACTCAATACTCAATACTCAATACTCTGAACTCAATACTCTGAACTCAATACCCAGAACTAACTGCATACGTATGAATTTCGGACATAAAATCGCGATCGTTTACACCCTCTTTGTGGTGTTTATTATTTCTTTAGTCACTTTTTGTGTGAAGCAGAAAGACATCTTCCTGGTGAGTAGCGACTATTACAAAAAGGAAATCGCCTACCAGGACGAAATCGACAAATACGGCAATACCCGCGCGCTAAGCGGGCCTGTAAAGATTGTACACGAGGAAGAATTTCTGCGTTTCGAATTTCCGGAAGAGATGGAAGGCGCCTCCGGTGAAATTCATTTTTACCGCCCCTCTGACGCCAACCTTGACTTCAAAGTTCCGGTGAAGCTGGACGCGGAGCAAAATCAGCAGGTAGCGGTAGACCACCTGGTCACCGGCCGGTGGGTGATTAAGATGGAGTGGAGCAAGGAAGGAAAAAGTTACCTGAAAGAGGAGAAAATTATCTTATAGTGTCGTATTCCGCCTTTATCCTGGGGTTTCTCGGCAGCCTGCATTGTTTTGGCATGTGCGGGCCGCTTTCCTTGTTGCTTCCTGCGGATAAACGACGTTATCTGGCCGGCAGACTGGTGTACAATACAGGGAGAATTACTACCTATGCCGCACTTGGACTGCTCACAGGCGTGGTGGGTGAACAGGCCGGGTTTCTGGTTCCTCAAAAAATCATCTTTATCTCCCTGGGGGCTTCGCTCCTGACTTACCTCCTCCTCCCTTCCCGTTGGAAAAGTAAACTTAGCGTATGGGGACCCGTAGAGCGCACCGCCGCCTTTACCCGGCGCGCCATTGCCCGCCTCAGCAAGCGGGGCGGATGGGCGGTACAGTACGGCTTCGGACTGGTGAATGGCGTGATTCCCTGTGGACTGGTCTACGCCGCACTTAGCGGAGCCTTCCTCACCGCCGGCGTTACGGAGGCCGTGCTGTTCATGGTCTTCTTCGGATTGGGCACTTTACCCATGATGATGAGCTTCGGAGTAATCGGAAAATTCCTTCCCGCTTTTTTACGGGTAAAACCCCAGTTACTTTACACCATCACGTATGCGGTAATGGGTACGTTCTTCTTATACAAAGGCCTGCAGATTCCGGTAAGCCACTACGCCAACAGCCACGAAATTACTATCTGCCGTACGCCGTAGAGAAGATATGAAGGATACCACCTGTCAGTTCGAGCGGAGTCGAGAACCGCCGGGGTAGCACCACCACAGCTCTTTAAACATCTTCCTAAATTTCAGACACCCTCAGTTCCGTAAGTTCTTTAGTTTGTTCAGCTCGAGAAGAGATATCTTGCCGGAAGAGATCTCGATCAGCTTTTCGTCTTTGAAATCAGAGAGCGTTCTGATGGCCGTCTCCAGAGAGGTACCCGCCTTGGCGGCCAGGTCTTCCCGGCTCACTTTCAGCGATTCCTCCGGATCCTTAAAGAACAACAAAAGCGCCTCCGAAACCCGCTTCCGAACGGAATTATAAGCCAGTTTAATCAGTTCCGACTCTATGGTTTGAATGTTCTTCGAAATAAGTTGAATAAATTTGATAGAAACCGAAGGATTCCTCAAAATCAGGTCGGAAAATATCTTTCTCGGAATCAACACCACCTTACAATCTTCCAGGGCAGAGAGGGTCTCGCTGAAATTACTTTCCCGGATCAGGTCGGTGTAGCCTATAAAATCACCTTCGTTGTACAGGTTAATGATCAGCTCTTTCCCGTTTTCATTCGTTTTGAAAGACTTGGCTTTCCCCGATTGCAGGTAATACAGATACAGGGGGTAATCGCCTTCCCGGTAAATCTCGGTTTTCTTCTTATAATCCCGGATCTCCCGGTTCTCAATCAGGCTGTTCAGGGCCTTTTCGCCCTCGGCATCCGAAACCAGTTGGTCCAGGCCGTGGATATCCTTCGCGTATTCCTTCCTTAACAGTTCTTTCTTTTTCAGGCGGCTACGGATAGCATTGATCAGTTCCACATCCTCAAAAGGCTTGGTGATATAGTCATCGGCACCCATTTCCATGCCTTTCCGGAAATCCATGCGTTCGGCTTTAGCGGTCAGGAAAATAAACGGAATATCGGCCGTTTTCGACTCTTTGGCCAGGAAATACAAGACGGTGTACCCGTCCATCACCGGCATCATGATATCGCAGACAATCAGATCCGGAATTTCTTCCCGTGCAATGTCCAGCCCTTCTTTCCCGTTCGAGGCCGTCAGCACCTCGAAACCGTCCAGTTCCAGTATCTCGCAGATATTTTCGCGGATCTCTTCGTTATCTTCAATTAATAAAATTTTTTTCATGTGTATAAAATTTTTGCTTTCAGCCTTCAGCTATCAGCAGTCAGCTTATTCATAGGCCGGTTGGTGTGCCGGTTTTCTGATAGCTGATAGCTGAATGCTCATGGCTATTTCATCTGTATAAAATTTTTGCTTTCAGCCTTCAGCTATCAGCAGTCAGCT
>CAYRGN010000034.1:0-39370 GCA_964423865.1 uncultured Lacihabitans sp. | reverse complement strand
AATAGTCTCATAATATATTGAATTAGAACATTTTGTAATTTTTATACACATGAAATATTTCAAAAAATAACAGATGATTATCTGCGAGAATTTCTGGAGTTCAGTATTAAAATGGAAGAAATTTTTCTGGAAAGCGGGCACGATGAATAAATACGGATTAAGCCCGGAAACCTTACGGGCTATAAAAAATGTAATGGCCAGGTATCCCGGAATTAAAAAGGGAATATTGTACGGGTCTCGGGCAAAAGGGAACTTTAAGCCGGGATCAGACATTGACCTTGTGCTCAAAGGGGAAACCTTAAAATTGACCGATCTCTTTCGTATTGAAAATGAAATGGATGACCTTCTTTTACCTTATCATATAGACCTTTCTCTCTACCACCAGATCGATAATGCTGAATTATCAGACCATATCAACAGGGTGGGCGTGGAGCTTTATACGAAGGAGAAATAGCCACTTTGTCCACCTCTTCCCCCTTCACCTTTCTTATTTTGAAAATACGGCAGAAATCTACTTTCTTCCCTGTCAATTTGTCATAAAAAAGTGTCATGAAAACGGCTGGCATCAGGATTGTTCATATAGTGGCAAAAGCAGAATTAAAAATCTTACAAATATAATTATGGGAAAAATAATAGGAATTGACTTAGGAACAACCAACTCTTGCGTTTCCGTAATGGAAGGTAATGAGCCGGTGGTAATTGCCAACAGTGAAGGGGCCAGAACCACTCCCTCCATTGTAGCTTTCTTAGACAACGGGGAGAAAAAAGTAGGTGCCCCTGCCAAAAGACAAGCGATTACCAACCCGAAAAATACCATATCTTCCATCAAACGCTTCATGGGTAAAAAATATTCGGAAGTAGGAAGCGAAATGAAGACCGTGGCGTACGATGTGGAAAAAGGCCCCAACGATACACCGAGAGTAAAAATCGGTGACCGCCTGTACACGCCACAGGAAATCTCCGCTTTCATTCTTCAGAAAATGAAATCTACCGCGGAAGATTACCTCGGACAAACCGTGACCGAAGCCGTGATTACCGTGCCGGCCTATTTTAATGACGCCGAGCGCCAGGCTACCAAAGAAGCGGGAATCATTGCCGGTCTCGATGTAAAACGGATCATCAATGAACCTACTGCCGCTGCGCTGGCTTACGGCCTCGACAAGCAGGGAAAAGACAGTACCATTGCCGTATTTGACCTTGGAGGCGGTACGTTTGACGTATCTATCCTCGATCTGGGCGACGGCGTGTTTGAAGTGAAAGCTACAGACGGAGATACCCACCTCGGTGGAGACGACTTTGACCAGGTAATTATCGAATGGCTGGCCGACGAGTTTAAAAAAGACGAAGGGGTAGACCTCAGACACGATGCCATGGCGCTCCAACGTCTGAAAGAAGCTGCGGAAAGGGCTAAAATCGAGCTTTCCAGCTCTACCCAGGCGGAAATTAACTTGCCATATATTTTTCCGGTAGACGGCGTGCCCAAACACCTGGTAAGAACACTGACCCGGGCCAAGTTTGAGCAGCTGGCCGACACTCTTCTGAAAAGAATGATGGAGCCTTGTAAGAGAGCATTGAAAAATGCCGGTATCTCTGCGGGACAAATCCATGAGGTTATCCTGGTGGGCGGTTCTACCCGTATTCCCAAGGTACAGGAAGAAGTAGAAGCTTTCTTCGGAAAAAAACCTTCCAAAGGCGTAAACCCTGACGAAGCAGTAGCCGTAGGTGCCGCCATTCAGGGAGGTGTACTGACCGGAGAGGTGAAAGATATCCTCCTGCTAGACGTAATCCCGCTTTCATTGGGTATCGAAACCATGGGGGGCGTGTTTACGAAAATGATCGAGGCCAATACCACTATCCCCACCAACAAAGTAGAGGTGTTCTCTACCGCTTCGGATAACCAACCTTCGGTAGAACTGCATGTGTTGCAGGGCGAACGGCCCATGGCCACACAAAACCGTACTTTGGGCCGCTTCCACCTCGACGGTATACCGCCTGCTCAAAGGGGTGTGCCACAAATCGAAGTGACGTTTGACGTGGATGCCAACGGTATCCTGAATGTAACGGCCAAAGACAAAGGCACCGGCAAGGAGCAAAAGATTCGTATTGAAGCATCCAGCGGTTTGTCGGATGCCGAGATTCAGAAAATGAAAGACGAAGCCAAAGCCAATGAAGAAGCCGACAAGAAAGAGCGGGAAGTGGTAGAGAAAGTGAATGGCGCCGACTCCCTGATTTTCCAAACCGAAAAGCAACTGGGTGAATTTGGCGACAAGCTGTCAGAAGGCAATAAAACCGCTATCCAGGGCGCGCTTACCGAGCTGAAAGCGGCTCACGGCACCCGTGATGTGGCAGCTATAGACTCGGCGAGTGAAAAGCTGAATGCCGCATGGCAGGCCGCCAGCCAGGAAATCTACAACGCCCAGCAGGCCGCGGGAGCGCAGGCACAACCCGATGCAGGCGCGGGCCAGGCTCCGGGTAATGACGAAGGCGTAACTGACGTGAACTACGAAGAAGTGAAATAAGAGAGCTAATTGCTTATAATAAAACGCCCTGGGAAGTTTTTCCGGGGCGTTTTATTTGGGTATCCAAATGAAAAATAGCCATAAGCTATCAGCTATCAGCCGGGTGGCGTACCACTATCAGAAAACCGGCACACCAGAAGCGTAGCCCAATGAATAAGCGAAGCGTCGCGGGGCGGCCTTCCGGCTGACTGCTGATAGCTAAATTTTATACAGATGAACTTCAGACAGTTTCCTCAAATAACGCAATATGCTCCAGAAGGCGCTCATTTTCTTCTTTTGTACCTACCGTTATCCTGAGGCAGTCTTTGCATAATGCTACGTTGGTGCGGTCACGCACAATGATCTTCTTTTCCAACAAAAACTGAAACAGTTTTTTAGCCTGCCGGAACCTTACCAATAGCATATTGGAGTCGCTGGGAAATATCTTCTCCACAATTTCCATGGTTTTCAGTTGCCCGGCCAGGCGCTCGCGCAGCTCCAGGATTTCCCTCACATATTCCTCTTTCCTGGCTTCGTTTTCCAGAGACTCCAGCAGCTTGGCCTGGGTCAGCTGGTTGATATTGTAAGGATATTTTACCTTATTCAGGATTTTGATAATTTCGGGATGGGCGTAAGCGGATCCGATACGCAGTCCGGCCATGCCCCAGGCTTTTGAGAAGGTCTGGATCACCACGAGATTCGGGTACTGATCAAGCAGGCCCAGAAAGGAAGGTTGGGATGAAAAATCGATATAGGCTTCATCGACCACCACCATTTTATGCGGAAACGCCTTGATAATCTGTAGTACGGCCTCCCGCTGCACAAGGTTTCCGCTGGGGTTGTTAGGAGAGCATATCCAAATGATTCTGGTGGCCGAATTTACGGCATCAAAAACCGTGTCCAGGTCAATCTCGAAATTTTCGGTCAGAGGCGCTTCCTGTATAAAAATCTCCTGGATGTCGGCACAAACTTTATACATACCGTAAGTAGGAGGAAGCACCAGGATATTGTCCCGTTTCGGTTCACAGGTAATTTTAATCAGGAGATCAATGGCTTCGTCTGAACCGTTGCCCAGGAAAATCCGGTCGGGAGAGACCCGTTTGATCTCGGCCAGTTTTTGCTTACAAGCCCACTGGTACGGATCAGGATACCGGTTAAACTCTTCGGCGGTTACCGATAAAAAAGGGTTCTCGTTGGCATCCAGAAATACACCTTCTTTTCCTGAATATTCATCTCGGGCGGAGGAATAAGGGGTAAGTTTAATGAAATTCGGACGAATCAATTCAGTTACTTCCATAGGTTAATGATAATTGGATTGCAAAGTTATAATAAATGCGGCCGGGAGTTCAGATACCGGAAAATAAAAAAAGCAGAAAAAGTTAACCTTTTTGCCAAAAAATACTCTAATTAAGGCCCGATATAATGTTTAAGCGAAATTTTTCGCCAATATGCGATTGTGAAAAAAAATAAAACAAAAGATCATGTATACGAAACAATATTCGTTTAATTAGCACCCGAGAATTACAGCATAAACCAATAAAATGAAGGAAACAGTTCGTGATTACCTGAAAGAACTCCAGGAAACCATTTGTAAGGAATTGGAAACTGCCGATGACAAGGGTAAATTCAAAGAAGATATCTGGCAGCATGAAACCGGAGGGGGAGGGCGCTCGCGGGTGATATCCAAAGGACGGATTATAGAAAAGGGAGGGGTGAACTTTTCGGAAGTGACAGGTAAGGTGACCGATTCCCTGAAAAACCTGCTGAAGCTCAAAGATAGTCCGGACTACTTTGCTACCGGCGTGTCTATCGTACTGCACCCGAATAATCCTTATGTACCTATTATTCACATGAACGTACGGTACTTTGAACTGACTAACGGACAGTGTTGGTTCGGTGGAGGAATAGACCTTACGCCCCACTACGTAGACCCTAAACAGGCACGTCTGTTCCATGAGCGTATGAAAGCGGTTTGCGACCAGGCAGATCCTACCTTTTACCCGGCATTTAAAAAATGGGCCGACGAGTATTTTTATATCCGCCACCGCCATGAGTCAAGGGGGATAGGAGGCATCTTTTACGATTATCTGAAACCGGGCGAAGTGATTCCTCAAACCGGAACAAAGCACAGCCGGGAAGAATTGTTCGGTTTTATGCAACAGGTAGGTAACGCTTTCGTGCCTATTTATATGGAAATGATACAGCATAACCACTCCAAGGCCATTACTTCGGAAGAGAAAAAATGGCAACTTCTCAGAAGAGGAAGATACGCGGAGTTTAACCTGGTGTGGGACCGTGGCACCCGTTTCGGACTGGAATCGAACGGGAGAATAGAGTCTATTCTGATGAGTTTACCTCCTCAGGCCAACTGGGAGTACAACCATGAACCTAAAGAAGGTAGCCAGGAGTACGAAACACTTCAGTACCTTCGCACGGTAACCGACTGGGTCAGCTAAAATAGGAAAGGTCCCAGTCGCTGTTGGACGCGTACAGAATTTTACCCCGTTCAATGTACAGGGGAGAAGCAAAGTTATTGGTGTATAATTGCCCTGTTCCCAGTCCCTGAGGAAGAGGATTGTTAAATTCAGCCGTAAACTGGCAAATGGCATTCAGGCCGATATTCGACTCCAGGGCGGAGGTAATCCACCAACCTGTTCCCTGCTTCTCCGCGGCGGTAACCCATTCCCGACACCCTTTTATTCCCCCCATCAGGCTGGGTTTTAAAATGATATACTGGGGGTTTATGACAGACAAAAGCGCATACTTACGGTGGAAGTTAGGAATGAGTTCTTCGTCTAAAGCAATGGGAACAGGGGTATTTTCGCACAGGGCCGCCAATGCCTCTTCTTGTCCCGCGGCCAGGGGCTGTTCAATAGAATGCAGATCAAATTCAGATAAACGGCGAAGCTTTTCAGGCGCCTCGGAAACAGAGAAAGCCCCGTTGGCATCTACCCTGAGCGTCAGTTTTTCTTCCCGGAATTCGGTACGGATATAGTGGAGGAGTGCCAGTTCGTCTTTAAAATCCAGGGCGCCGATTTTCAGTTTGATGGTGTTGAATCCTGCACCGATCTTCTCTATAATCTGCTGTTTCATAAATTCCTTTTCCCCCATCCAGATCAGGCCGTTAATGGGAATAGGCGTATGATTTGTAAAGAATTCGTTGCTGGAAATCTTCCGGATTCCCCCGTTTTCAAGGTCACTAAAAGCCGTTTCCAGGGCAAACTGTACGCTGGGAAAGGCGCTGAGGTCTTCTTCTTCCCACGTACCCTGGTTAATAGCGTTGACAATCTCCCTGAGCTTCTCTTCGGCCAGGTTTCCAAAGTCAGGACTCAGGCCTTCAAGCGGACCCGCTTCACCCAGCCCGAAAACGTCGGGCGTGTCCGCATTCCATACCTTCAGGTAGCAGGAGTCTTTTTTTCGTAAAACTCCCCGCGAAGTTCCTGCGTCAAAACTAAAATTTAATGTATGTTTGTAGAAATGTGCTCTTAACATGATTACGTATCCTCTGCATCTGGTTTACAAAGGTATTACTTCCCTGAGAAATTACCTTTTTGATAAGGGAATTTTGAAGGAATATACCCCGGAAGTTTTTAGTATCGGCGTGGGCAACCTCACCGTGGGTGGCACCGGGAAAACCCCTATGGTGAATTACCTGTGCCAAATCTTGTCTGACCGGCGCCTGGGGGTAATCAGCAGAGGATATGGGCGTAAAACAAAAGGTTTCCTGGAACTTACTCCGGAAAGTACGGCCGAAGCGGCGGGAGATGAACCCTGTATGATGGCACAAAGAAATCCGGAAGTGACCTTTTTCGTCTCAGAAGACAGAGTAAAAGGCTATAACCTTGCGCATGAAGCTCATCCTGAAATCAATACCTTCATTTTTGACGATGTATTCCAGCACCGGTATCTTCAACCTCACCTCCGTATTTTATTGTCCGATTATCGCCGGCCTTTTTATCGCGATCACGTACTTCCCTACGGAAGGCTGAGGGAGACCCGGAGCGGCGCCAAAAGAGCCGATATGGTGGTGGTCACCAAATGCCCGGAAAACCTGGAAGCCGGAGAAAAAGAAGAGATTACCCGGGCCATTCGTGCCTATACCCAACCGGATGTGCCTGTTTTTTTTGCCGAGTATTGCCCTTCTTTCCCTGTCAACGAAGCAGGGGAGTCGCCCCGGCAGGGAGAAGAGGTCGTTTTGCTCTCCGCCCTTGCACAAAATGAAACATTTTATGCGCAGCAGGCCCTAAATTTTGCCGTACAAAAGCATTTCGCTTTTCGCGATCATTATGCGCCCTCCCTGGCCCGGGTAAGGGAAATCCTGGCTTGGGGAAAACCGGTCATCACCACCGGGAAAGACATGGTCAAGATCAGGGAATACCTCACTCCGGAAGAACGCTTGTGCTTCTACGTACCTGATGTCACGGTGGAAGCAGACATTTCCTTTCCAAATTACATCAGAAGGCGAATGGGTTTCGTTTAATTAGTGTATTTTTGTACAGAATTAATAAGGAATGTCGAAGTACCGGATACTTTTCTTGTGCGTTTTGGTGAGTTTTAAAGCCTGGTCTCAGGTGTTGGACGATTCTACACGACAGATATACAGCAACAAAACGGTAGAGTATATCTATGAAAATGATATTTTACGGAACATCCACCGTGTCTACCATCCCGATTCTTCCCTGAAAGATTACCACCTGTCCAGCCCTTTGCGCAAGTCGGGCTGGCTTTACCAGGATCTGGGCAATGTAGGTACCGCGTCCCGGGCGCTGCTTTTTGAAAAGAACACGGAGGCCGGACAACAGATGGGAATGGAGGTGAACAGGCTTTATGCGCCCCGTTTTTCCGATTTTAAATACTACAATACCCGTTCTCCCTATACCTACCTGGCCTATCAGCAGGGTGGGGGGCATACCCAGTTCCAGGTTACGCACAGTCAGAATATTAATCCCCGCCTGAACTTAACCCTGAATATTTTCAAATTCAACTCAGGAAAACAGTACGGTTTTCTCCGGAGTGAAGAAGTGTTGGTGAATCACTGGAAATACGATATTTCGGGAAATTATATCTCCAAAAACGGGAAATACCGTCTGATGGCTACTTTCTATCATTTTAACCACAAGCACTTTGAACAGGGAGGAATAAGCGGGGGCGACACCCTTCGTTTGTCGGGGTTGGAAAGCAAATATTCCCGTAATTATGACGCCGCCCTGAATGGGAATATTTACAACCGGGAAAGATGGAATAATTTCCACCTGTACCAGCAGTTCCTGATGAAAAACGCGCTACAGACTTTTCATACCTTCGATTACGAAAGAAAATTCTATTCTTTTCAAGATCCGGCTTTCACCGACAGTACCAGCGCGCTTTTTTACCGGGTAAACACGCCGGAAAACGTAGATACCCTCCAATATCACTATCGTTTTCACACCATTTCCAATAAGTTCGGATTTAAGGGCTTATACAAAGGTTTTAACTACCAGGTATATGCCAAAAGCCGTTTTTACAAGTTGAGCAATACTATTCATCCTTCCTTTTCCGTGAAATGGCGGCCCGAAGTATTTGTGGGCGGTCTCCTGGGCTATGTTTTCCCGGACTCCACCAACACCCTCGACGTAAAAGCAGAGATAGAGAGCTACAAAAACTATCTGCTCGACGCCACCCTTTTCTACAGGGGCTTTGAAGTTGGTTTTTACAACTCGGCTACACCGCCCGGACTCTTTTACCAGAGTTTCACGAACGGAATAGTCGGGTATAACAATAGCCTGGATCCGGTGAATACCAAGCAACTGAGCGTTCGTTTTCCCGTGCAGCTGAAATCGTTTACGCTGGTACCAGAGGCAAGGTGGACGAGCATTAAAAACTACACCTTTCTGAAAGATGTAGACGAAGTGAGCCAATCCGAACGCGATCTCAACCTCCTGACCGTGGCCCTGCATGCCGGATATCGGGCCAGGAATTTTGAAGCCCGTTACAAAGTTTTTTGGAATACCAGCAGCGATGCTTCCGTATACCCGGTACCTGCACTCATGCATACGGCCAATCTTGAATTTAATTTCCTGTACGCGCACGTCCTGAGAATTTATACCGGTGCAGACATATTCCTGCAATCCGCCTACCGCGCATCGTATTATTCGCCTTTGGTGAACCATTTTATAGCAGTACAGGGGCAGAAAGCAGGTGGAGTGCCGATTGTAGATTTGTATGTCAAATTCCCGATCAGCAGGGGCCGAATAGCCCTGAACTGGCAATTTATGAACAAGGGATGGGGTTGGAACGGCGTATTTACCACTCCGGGATACGTAGGACAGCCAGGCGCTTTGATCTTGAAAATAGACTGGCCGCTGTTTGACTGACGCGTATTAGAAAACCTTCTTCAGGTGCGATTCAAAATAAAGAACCGGCTGGTCAATACCCGACTGTATTTCCCCGATCATATTTTCCAGTATCTGGCGGTTAAACGTATCCAGTTTTGTGGCGTCACTAAAACCCAGCTGAATAGCAAAATTGAAAGACTCAGGATCCACCTGTTCCAGTAGTTTGTAGGCTTTTATCTCTTCCACCCACGAACTGATGGAATCTGTAGCCTTGAAAGCCTGTGTCAGGAAATCCGCCTCATATTTAACGGGTACTACAAAAGTAAGGTTCTTGATAATCACACCGCGCGGCTTTCGTGTACGAACCAGGAAGCTTTTCCAATCAGGAAATAAGCGCCGAAAAGAATACCGCTAAAGAGGAGGTCTCCGACCAGCATATTTTTAAAGAAAGGCAGACCAGCCTGGTATGAGGCGATTATACCCACCAGATTATGGGGGTAATGCCCAAGCGCTCCGTCAGCCACGGGGGCTTCGGGGTAAAAGAAGGCAAAATTGGTAATCAGGTAAAAGAGAATAGAAGCGGTAAGGCTGGCCGCCACCACTTTCAGTATACTGATTTTTTTTAACATGAAATATCCTGTCGCAAAAATCAGGGCGAAAGTGGCATACACCATAAAAGTAGAACTATGAAAACCATAGCCATTTTTCAGTTCAATAAGCAGATCGCTGAATACCATTGCAATCACCGGCACCGCTATTTTCCAGCGCCAGTCTTTAAACACTGCGGCAGAAAAAAGCATAACGGCCACCATAGGAGTGGCATTAAAAGGGTGTTCTGCTACTCTCAGCGCGGCAGCCAGAAAAATTAAAGTGGCCGCCAAAAGACTTTTACGGGTATCAAGTTTCATTACCTTCTGTATTTTTTACAAAAATAAGGAAGTTTTCTTAATCTTTCAGTACCCAGGTATCTTTACTTCCGCCGCCCTGGGAAGAATTCACCACCAGCGACCCTTTTTTCAGGGCGACACGCGTTAGCCCCCCCGGCGTAACGTATATCTCTTCTCCAAAAAGAATGTAAGGCCGGAGGTCTACATGCCGCGGTTCGATCTCATCGCCTACCAGGCAAGGCGAGGTAGAGAGGGAGATGGTCGGCTGGGCGATATAATTCCGTGGGTTGTTTTTGATTCTTTCCCGGAAAACCGCATGTTCTTCCCGGGTAGATTTCGGCCCGATCAGCATGCCGTATCCACCGGCTTCATTGGCCTCTTTGACCACCAGGTGTTCAATGTTTTCCAACACATATTTTCTACTGTCCGGATCTTCACATAGGTAGGTATCCACATTGCGAATAATGGGATCTTCGCCCAGGTAATATTTAATGATTTCCGGCACATAGGCGTACACCACTTTGTCGTCTGCCACACCGGTACCCAGGGCATTCGCCAGGCCGAGATTTCCTTTCTTGTAGGCGTTGAAAAGGTGAGGAATTCCGATCAGGGAAAGGGGGTTAAAGGCTTTCGGGTCAATAAAAAGGTCGTCCAGCCTGCGGTAAAGTACATCTACCGTCTTAAAACCGTGGGTGGTTCTGAGCTTAAGCAGATCATTCTCTACCACCAGGTCGCGGTAATCTACCAGTTCCACTCCCATTTGCATAGCAAGGTAGGAATGCTCATAGTAGGCCGAATTATAGATTCCCGGAGTAAGTACGGCAATGGTGGGTTCCGCTTTTCCCGAAATATACCGTAATACTTCAAAGAGTTTGTCGGTGTATTCACTGATAGAGCGTACCCGGGCTTTGGAAATCAAACGGGCAAGTCCCTGTTTGGAAAGTTCTCTTCCCTGCAACATATACGATACACCCGAAGGGCACCGCAGGTTATCTTCCAGTATCACGAATTCACCGCTCGCGTTCCGGATCAGGTCGGTGCCGGTAATATGAATGTAAATGTCTTTCGGCGGGCGTACATCCATACACTCCCGCACAAAGCCTTTACTGCTGAATATGGTATCGGAAGGGATAACCTTGTCTTTCAGTATTTTCTGATCGGAATAAATGTCCTTCAGGAATTCGTTCAGGGCCCATACACGTTGCTTGAGCCCCCTCTCCAGCATGGCCCATTCCTTGGCCCGTATAATCCTCGGTATGATATCAATGGGAATGATGCGTTCCGTACCGCCTTCTTCCGAATATACATTGAAGGTAATGCCCATGTTGATCATGGCTGCTTCCAGGTTTTTCTGGCGGTTTTTCAGCTCCTCAAGGCTCAGCTTGTTGAAATAATCATACACCACTTCTACACCCTCACGGGGCGTGGTATCCACTTCATTCAATTCATCAAAGATGCCTAGGGTTTTGTAATTGGCGAAATTCATCATTACTGCAGCCGGTTTTGAAAAATTAAATATAGGTATTTATATCAGACTCCATAGATAGTTTTTCTGAAATGCCTGAATATTTCGGTTTTTCCCTGAAATTGTACAAGTATATAAGAGCCGGGTAGCAGAGGATTATTTGCATGGAGATACCCGCACCCCAGGTCACTCCCAATGAATATGCGAAACGTTACGGGCTGCCCGCCCGTCTCAAACCTGAAATATTTACGGTTGAAAAAAAAGGTCTGCGGGTTGTGCTGTAGGATTTGAAAAAATGTTGTACTTTTGCACCCATCAAAGGCGAGATGGTGGAACTGGTAGACACGCTACTTTGAGGGGGTAGTGGGCGTAAGCCTGTGAGAGTTCGAATCTCTTTCTCGTCACGAAAGCCCGGGTAGAAATACCCGGGTTTTTTGTTTCATACCCCTTTCATTTTTATTTCGGATTCAGAAGGATTTTATCTGTAGTTCAGAAAAAATAAATTTAACCTTTGTAATTTTGAAAAAAAAGAAAAAGACTTATGGAAGCTAAAAGGGAAAAGGTCGAGAAGGAGAAAATAGAAGAGCCAAAGAAACTTTCTAAAGCAGGAGAATGGCTGAGAAGTGGAAAATCTCTTATTACTATCGTGGATATGAAAGCTGTTTTGAAATAATGAACCGATACCTTCTGGATACGAACATACTGGCATTTTTAGCTGGGGGAGATATGGATGAATTGAGTAATGAAGTCAAAATAATAATAGATGATTATAGCAATCATCTGGAAACCAGTTCTATATCACTAATAGAGCTAGTACAACTTTATAGAATAGGAAAAATCAGGTTAAAAAAAGGTCAGAGTATAAAGACCGTTTTAGAAACCTTGAAAAAGACAATTGGTATTGTAGTAGCCAACTTCACAGAAAAACACATTTACACTTTATCAAACATGGAGGCAGTTGAGGGTCACAATGATCCATTTGACCATGCGATCATATCGCACGCTATTTCGGATCACTATACGCTTATATCATCTGATAGAAAGTTCAAGTACTACAAAAACCAGCGCCTGAGTTTCGTTTACAACAAAAGATAGGGCCGACCCCTTACTTTTTCTTGATCTGCCCGGCCAGAAACTCAATTCCCTCCTGAAAAGACTTCGGACTATATCCGAGTACCCGCATGGGCTTATCCAGAATGAATCCCGTACGGGCGGGCCGCTTGGCCGTCTGCTGGAACTGTGAACCGTCGGTTTCCTTAATGAGGGCGTGATCAAGGCCAAAATAGTCGGCCGTCATGATGGCCATCTGATAGGGATTCAAGAGATCTTTGCCGCTGATATTAAAAATACCTTCTGCACCTTGACGCGCGATCAGGATACAACCGTCGGCCAAATCTTCCGCCAGCGTCGGCGTGCGCCATTGGTCGTTGACTACCTGTATGGTCTTGCCGCTTTCCAGCGAATTTTTTACCCACAGAATGATATTCGAACGGCTCATGTCGTGGGCAATTCCGTACACCAGAATAGTACGGGCAATGGCCCATTTCACCTTACTGTGAATCACCAGCTTCTCGGCAGCATATTTACTCCATCCGTAAAAACTAACGGGATTGGCTTCGGCTTCTTCCGTATACGGACCCTCGGCACCGTCAAAAATGAAATCGGTCGACAAATGCAAAAAGAATGCTTCTGCCTTTTCAGAGGCGTCAAGAAGATATTCCGTAGCGGTGACATTCAGCTTCCAGCACCCTTCTTTCTCGGTTTCACATTGGTCTACATTCGTCATGGCCGCCGTGTGAATGACCACATCGGGCCGGTGAATTCCGAATACCTCCTCCACATTACTTTTATCCGTAATGTCTAAAGTGCAATAGCGATATCCTTCGGTAAAAGGTAGCCTGTTTTCACCTTTGGCCGTAGCAATCACTTCCACTTCAGGAGAGCCTGCCAGTTTTTGAATCAGTTTTTGTCCGAGAAGCCCATTTGAGCCTGTTACAAGTATTTTCATGCGTATAAAATTCAGCTTACAAGTACTGATAGCCGTATTTTTTGGTAATTTTCTTTCTCTTCATTTTTTTCATGGAGATCTTCATTTTCTGATCGTCTTCGGGCCGGTTGGCCGAGTCTGTCTTTACGCCGGCAATGGCATCCACCAGGTCTGTGCTTCCCACCACTTCTCCGAATACCGTATAATTTTTATCCAGGTGAGGGGTGCCACCCAGCTGCTTATAGGTATCGCGCTGCTCCCCGGTATATTTAAGATCGTTTCTTTTCTCGAACGCATCCAGTTCCTTATCTGAAAACTTCTTGCCCTGTACAATGTAAAACTGGCATGCGCTTGATTTCTTTTCCGGGTTATTGTCGCGGGCCGCGGCTATCACCCCTTTCTTATGAAACCGGGCAGGATGGTATTCAAAAGGGATCCGTTCCAGGTCGTCCCCGCCACTTCCCAGGCGCGCACCCTTTTCCGCATTTTTAGAATTTGGGTCCCCGCCCTGTATCATAAAATCGCGGATCACCCGGTGGAACAAAATGCCGTCATAAAACCGGGACTTCACCAGCTTTTCAAAATTGGCTTTATGCAGGGGTGTCTCATCGTACAATACAAAATACAATTTTCCCTTCTCAGTCTCCAGCGTATAGAGATTATCCTTTCTTTGGGAAAACCCGAAAAAACTAAGGGCAAGGAGAGAAGCAAGCAGTAGTGTTTTCTTCATTGGTAAATATTTTAGCTTTCAGCCTTCAGCTTTCAGCAGTCAGCCGGGCGGAAGGCCGCCCCGCGACGCTTCGCTTATACATTGGCGGCGGGAGGCGCTCCTCCGGGCGGCGCACCGCTTGGTGTGCCGGTTTTCTGATAGTGGTACGCCACCCGGCTGATAACTGAATGCTCATGGCTATTTCATTGATATATATTTTAGCTTTGCGTCGGTTGATGGTCTTTCGTTATTTAGGATTGGCTTGCCGTCTGATCTCCTGCAGTATTTCACGACCACCGGCATCTAAAACTTCCTTTGCCACCGAGCGACCCAGTCTTACCGGCTCCGTATCCAGGCGTTCCACCATCACCATCTGCTGTCCATCAAGGGAAGTAATTCCACCCCGGAACAGCACCCCTTCTTCCGTATTCTGCGCATACCCGAAAGCAGGAATCGAACAGCCGCCTTGCATCTCCCTCAGAAATGCGCGCTCGGCCAGCAGACATTTTTCGGTTATTTCATTATTACACGCATCTTTTACGAATTTTTTGGCCGAATTATCCAGCCGTGTGGCAATCTCTACGGCTATGGTTCCCTGTCCTACCGGAGGAATAAATTCCTGCAAAGGAAACCGATGCACGATGAGGGCATTATACTCCATGCGGTTTACTCCCGCGTAAGCCAGCGCCAGCGCGTCACAATGTCCTTCCCGCATTTTCTTTAAACGGGTTTGCAGGTTTCCTCTTATATTAACCAATTGAATATGAGGATAATTTCGTTTAAAAAATGCTACCCTCCGTACCGAGGAAGTGCCGATCACCAGAGGTCTGGACAAGTCTACAGGGCAATCCGCAACCAACACATCGCCCGGTTCTTCCCGCTCGGTAAAAGCGATGAGCTCAAAATCAGGACCCAGATCAGATTGCATGTCCTTGGCCGAGTGTACGGCAATATGAATATCCCCATTCAGGAGTTTTTCCTCCAGTTCTTCCGTAAATACGCCTTTACTGCCTATTTTGGATAGGGCCACATCCAGTACCTTATCCCCCCGCGTTTCCATGGGGATAATTTCCGTTTCCGCGCCTGCGCTTTCCAGGCGCTGCCGGATATAATGGGCCTGCCACATGGCCAGTTGGCTGGCCCTCGTTCCTATTTTAATTTTTAACACGTTACAATCTCATAAAGTAATATACACCTACAAAGCCGGTCAGGAAACCCCAAATGGCGCCAATCACCACCTGGCGCGGGTTATGCTCCCCCAAAAATAAGCGGGAAGCAGATATAATCCCAATCAAAGCCAGCACAATCAGCATCACCGCCAGCAGTTGCGGGTCACCGTAACGGTAAAATATAGCAACAAAAATACCCAGAACACCCGATATGCCGGAAACGTGCGCGCTGATCTTGTCAAAGAAGTTCAGCACAAATAACCCAACGACATTGACCGCTATGGTGGTCAGAATAACTGAAGTGGGCATAAAAACACTGCCTTTGGCATTCAGGAAATAGGCCGTGGCCAGGAAAAAGCCCGAGGTAAAGAGGTACACACGGGGTCGCTCGTGCCGGTTATTCAATGTGAAATCCCGGATAAAGTTCATCCGGTACTGGAGGTACACAAACAAGAGCGGAATGACGGCCGTATAGGTAAAAGTCAGGAGGAAAAGAGCCAGGAAAACCTTCTGACCCATGAACACATAGAACGCAGGCAAAGGTGCTACCCACTTCAATGTCAATACCAGGTAAGAGGGGATAAATACCGGGTGGAAGAGATAGGATATTCCTTTAGCTGTTTTTTGAAGCACGTTATTGGGGGTTAAATCTCTTTTCTCAGGCGGGCTACCGGAATACCCAGCTGTTCCCGGTATTTGGCTACCGTTCTCCTGGCTATGTTGTATCCCTTGGCCTTTAATAATTTCTCCAGTTTATCGTCAGAATAAGGCGCTGTTTTGACTTCCTCATCAATGAGCGCCTTTAAAATATTTTTGACTTCCCGGCTTGAAGCATCTTCTCCCGACTCGGTGGCGATACCCTCTGAAAAGAAATACTTCAGGGGATAAATACCGAAATCGGTTTGGACCGACTTGCTGTTGGCCACCCGCGACACCGTAGAAATATCCATATCGATTTTGTCGGCGATATCTTTCAGAATCATGGGCCTGAGCTTACTTTCATCCCCTTCCATAAAGAAACCGAACTGGAATTCCACAATGGCTTCCATGGTACTCAGGAGGGTTTGCTGCCGCTGCTTGATGGCATCAATAAACCACTTGGCTGCGTCCAGCTTCTGTTTTACAAATGTCACCGTTTCCCTGATCTCCTTATTTCTTTTGTTGCCCCTGGAATATGTGTCCAGCATTTCTGCGAAAGAGCGGCTAATGCGCAGGTCCGGCGCATTTTTGGAATTCAGTGCAATCTCCATCTTTCCGTTCACGTACGAAACGATAAAGTCGGCCATCAGGTAGGCTACATTATTCGAATCCGAAATCATGTTTCCCGGCTTGGGATTGAGGCGGGTAATCAGTTGAAATGCACTTTTTAGCGTCTCTTCATCTACTCCCAGCCTTTTCTGAATCTTGTCGGAATGTTTTTTGCTGAATTCCTCGAAGTAATCTTCCAGTACGGTGAGCGCCAGGTTACTCTCTACCGAATTGGCCTTTTTCTTAATTTGGAGAATCAGGCATTCCTGTAGATTGCGGGCGGCGATACCCGCCGGTTCAAACTTCTGTATTTTTTTCAGGATACCCTCTACTTCCGCCTCGTTTGTGTATATATTCTGGCTGAAAGCCAAATCATTACCAATAGAACGGAGGGGCCTTCTGAGGTAGCCGTCGTCTTCAATAGAACCAATCAGCTGCTTGCCAATGGTGGTTTCACGTTCATTGAGCTGCAAGAAGCCCAGCTGCTGTATAAGAGACTCTTGCAAAGACTCTACAGACACCACAGGTATCACTTCACGGGCTTCGTCCTGGTAACTGTCTGCCATCTTATACCCGCTGTATTCATCGCTGTCACTCCGGTAATCTTTCAGGTTAAAATCATCCAGACTGTAAGTGTCAATGCTCTGATACCCTTCATCCTCGTACGAATCTTCATTGCCTGCCGCGTACTTTTCCCCTTCCTGGTTTTTCCCTTCCTCCAGCGCGGGGTTGATTTCCAGTTCTTCCTCAATCCTCTGCGCCAGCTCTGCGGTAGGGATCTGGAGGAGTTTAATAAACTGAATCTGCTGGGGCGAAAGCCTTTGCTGAAGCGATTGGTTAAGGATAAGTTTCTGCATTGTTTGTAGCTTGTGATCGGAATTTATCCTCAAAAATACTAAATGTTATCAAATGCTTTGATAATAGTGCCCATTTTCATTTCCGTTTCAGCCCATTCCTTCTCCGGTTGAGAGTCTTCCGTGATACCGCCGCCACCGTACACATAGGCTATCCCTTCATCCACTTTCAGGGTACGGAGATTCACAAACAGGTGGCTTTCTGCCTCGATGTTGACAGGACCCAGGTAACCGCTATAATATTCCCGGTCATACGCTTCAATCTCCGAAATAATTTTCTCCGCGTTCTCCTTCGGCATACCGCAAATGGCCGGGGTGGGGTGGAGCAGCTCCAGCATTACGGAGCTCAGGTTAGGAAAGTTGACTTCCCGGTTATTAATGCTGTAAAAGGTTCTGAGATGCAGGAGATTGCCCGCCTTCACGGTTTTCGGACCTTCTTCTTCAAACTCCCGAACCCTGATTTTTTTGAGGCAATTGATAATGTAGCGACCCACAATCGCTTGTTCTTCGATCTCTTTGTGCGTCCATAAAGCATCTAAAGGTCTGATCTCGTTTCCGTTCCGGTCAAAGGCAGATTGCGTACCAGCCAGCGACATCGTGGTAAACAAACCCTCACGGTTTTGAGACACCAGTACCTCGGGAGAAGCCCCCATCCAAATCTGATTTTTCTCTGGAAGATAAACCAGGGTTATCATAGCATCGCTATGACATTTTCCCAGGGTTTTGAACGCTTTGAAGTAATTGCTCTCCTTTATTTTTCCGAAGGGTTTTCGCCGGGAGAGCACCACCTTCCGGGCATCTCCTTTCCCGATTCGGGCAATGGCCTCCTTTACTTTCTCCCGGTATACCGCTTCATCACTTTCAAAAGGAAGGGGCTCGTAGGTAAAGCCCTGCTCTTTTTCCGGGAAAACCAGGTCGCATTTCAGATCCGAAATATCAATCTGGGCGTGATCAAAATCAGCTTCTTTATCAAAATCGGCTTGGAGAAAAAGTACCGGACCCGTTTGAAAAGGCGCGAAAGCAAAACCGGAAGGCAGCTCTTCAAAATCTACTTTATCGAGAGACAGAAAGCGTGTGTAAGAGACCAGTAGCCGAAATTTTTTTTCCCGCGGAAGGCGGTACACCACGAAAGGAATACCCGAGGCCACTAATCCGTTAACCAGCGCCGAGGTATTCACACTATTTTCCGTAGCTAACATACCCGTCTTCCTCCGGTTTTAATTCCCCGTTATTGTACTTAGACGGACATTTCAACAGGATCTTATCTGCTTCGAAATACCCTCCTTCCAGGTTCATTCTTCCTACTACCACTACCTTTTCCGACTTTTCCATGTCCTGGGGCTTCGGCTGATTATGTACCACAAGGTATTGGGTATTCAGGGAGTCGGTCATCAGAAATTCAAACCGGTTGGGGTTCACTGAGGGTTCGTAACGGATTCCCACAGGGTCTCCGGCCGCGTTTCGGGGCAATTCTCCCACCACGTGTACGGCTTTGGTATTTCCGTTTTCGGCCAGCGCTTTCGCCTCCTGGAAACTCAAATAGGTGCTGGCATCGCCTATCGTCGAAATAATCATCGCAATGGCTATCGCAATCACGCCAAGCGCTATAATGTGACTTTTTTTCATATTCAGTACTAAATTAACACTTTAGTTCCCAGAAACCAGATGATCCAACACGCTCACCCACTTCTAAAATCCAATGTCTAACATCTAATATCTAACAGCTAACCCCTACTTCTTCAAATTATCTACTTCTTTTTCCAGCTTGGTTATTTTTCTGTCGAGCAAATACAGGTAAGTCAGAAATCCGGCCACCACAATCAGCAGCCCGGCCACTACTACGTAAATTTTTCCTTCGGAACGCATCACATCGGCCATTTCCACCTGGAGAAGAACATTTAGAAATTTCATTTGTATAAAATTTTTGCTTTCAGCCTTCAGCTATCAGCAGTCAACTATAGACTGCATGCCTCCTGGCTTATCCGTTTATGGTTTCGTTAATTAATTTTACCCGGATTCTCAGCGTCGCAATCCAGGTGCCTATCAGGATCCAGCCCAATACGGCCGGGTAAAAAATCATCCGCATTTTGATGTCCATATCTGCCCCGAACGCCGGATTTCCTCCGTTGCCGGGGTGCAGGGAGTCGGTGAGCCTGGGCAATATCCACACCAATGGCATAAAAGCAGCAAAGGCAAAGACATTGTAAATGGCCGAAAGCCTGGCTCGGCGCTGCTCGTCGTCAAATGAGCCCCTCAGAATAAAGTATGCGGTATAGATCAGCAAACCTACTTCCACCGCAATCAGCTTGGGATCTTTCGGCAGCCAGTCGCCCCAGGTGAAATTTCCCCATAACATACCGGTCAGGAAACCCAGTAATCCGAATACAACGCTGACCGCCGCAAACTGGGAAGCGTAGATGTCGTCACGGATAGCCCCTTTTCGGAGATAGCGTACAGAATACACGAGGGAACTGATCATCAGGGCCATCATTGAAAACCACATCGGTACATGAAAATACACCATCCGGATGGTTTCATTGAGAATTTCCCGGCGAGGCGTTTCTCCTAAAAATCCAAAAACTACACTAAACAGGAGCAAAGCGGCTCCCAGGAATTTCCACCAGTATTTTTTCATCTTTTAACTCTTCCACAAATACGGAAATAACAAATAACTTAACGCTATAACAATTAAATCAATTCCAAAGATAGTCAATATTTCATCATAACTGGCCGAAAACGCCAGGCCGTCCATGGCATTTTTAGATAACTTAATGAGCATATTGATCAGGGGCAGTAGCACCGGAAGGCTTAAAACCGCCAGAACGCCCGACGAATTGTCCGTTTTCGAGGCTATACCCGCCAGTAATGTAAGTGAAGAGCTGAAACCCAAAGCCCCCAACACCAGGGCAATGAGGTACACGCCGTAATCGCTGACGTGGTTTCCGAGCAGCGCCAGGTATAATCCAAAACCCAATAGGGAAAGAACCAGCAGCAGCAGAAAATTAAAAATGATCTTGGCCAGGATGATGGCGCCGGGGCCCGCCAGCTGATAATAATACAAATGCCGCGCCGAGGTTTCCTTACGAAAACTGTTTACCGCTGAATTCACTGCGGAGAATAACAGAATAACCCAGAAAAGGGTGTTCCAGGTTAATGCTTCCAGGGCATTGGTTCTCAGCATAAAACTGATGTAGCACAGGAAGAGGGTAGATACCATGAACATGACCATGGTATTTATGGTGTTCTGCTGGCGGAGTTCCAGTTTAATATCCTTCCAGATCAGGCTTCTAATTTCTTTCATTGACAATCATCTGGTTTATGAATTCCACCGGGGTATCTTTCCTTTGCATAAAATCTTCAAAGCTCTGCCCCACAAAAAAATCGGGCTGCACAAAAAAATCACTGTGACGTAACCCTTCTGTGCTGTGTACCAGCTTCATCAGGGGCAAATTCACCCGGATACCCGAATGTTTGAGCTTTGCCGGGTAAAAACGCCCGGCAAAAGAGCCCCAGTTCGCTCCCCCGGGCGGAGTACCCACAAAGATAGCCCGGTCATGGTTCTTTAACAAAGAAATGGTAAAGGTGGTGGCCGAATAAGAGCCTCCGTCCATCACCACAAAGAGGCGGTTGCCGTAGGCATGGCGGCGGACCGGTCTGATCTTATCTTCGGTGTATGCCCGGTAATAACCTTGCTCGTTTTTGCGGTTCAGGAACAGCCGCCCCGCCAGGCCCGAAACTCCCCACCAGGGTTTGAATACCTTTCGGAAACCCGCCCGGGTGATAGACATGGTGTCATACAGGCGGAAAGGTTCAGGGACCAGGTAAGACAGCAGGCGGCTCACATTCACTACCGCACCGCCGCCGTTTCCCCGGAGATCCAGGATAAGGTTTTGTATGCTGTCGGCCTCAATCTGCTTAAAACTTCGCTTTAATTGCTTTCTAAATTTATTTTCAGAAAAAGAGAGGACTCCCTTCCCAGCTCTGAAAGTGGTCAGGTCCAGCTTGGCCGTACGGTGCAGGCTGTCTGTCATTTCCAGGTCAAAGTTCTTCCGTAAAATATTCCGATAGCGCTTTCGGGTGTAGTCCATGGCCTCCTTTGGCGGAAGATACTTTAATGTAGTGGCCTGGTCCGCGGTGTCGCTCCCAAGCAAATAGCGTAACTGCACCGAATCTTGCTGCCCGTACCACCGCGTATACAACCCCGAAAAATTCCGCTCCGCATAGTAATCCTTGCTGTAAAGATTCCCGTAATCGGCCCCGTACAAATTCCGGAACCGGTAAAAATCAAGCAGGGGAGGGGTGCCGTCTATGTCCAGGATTTCCGTTCCCCGCACAAGGGTACTGTCTGCAGACTGGTTGTAATGAATGTAAAACGACTCCCCAAACTTCCGCAATATGAGGGGGAAAATCCGGGCTTCTTTGCCAAAATACCGCTGGGGAAGGCCCGTGGCCAGGTGCAGATCACCCACTTCGCTGGTCAGCAGCGCCAGGCGGCGATAGGCCTCCAGCACCGAGAGCGAATCCCCGTCCGCGCGAAGAGAATCCATCCTGTCTACAAACTGCGCCCGCGTTTCGTAATAATACATGCCCGGATAATACTTCACCAATAGTGCGTGCAACTGCTCCAGGTCTTCATTAAACGCCCGGGGAGGTAGTTTCTTTTGCGCCTCAGCCCTCGAAAACAAAAAGAAAAACAGGATAGTCAGGCTCCCTGTCCGGAGAATAATTTGCATCAGCAATTTAAAAATCGCTTAAAATTACGCATCTTTTCTATTATCTTTGCACCCGTTTTAAAAGTTCTTTGAATATATGCTGAATCGTAGACTGGCGAGGGTAAGGGCAATGCAGGGGTTGTACGCACTTGAAATTTCAAAAGGGGCTAACTTTCTGCTGGCGCAGGACCTGATCTCGGAGGCGTTTGCCCCTGATCTGAATTCCATGGAGAAGCAGGACAGAAATAAACTGGCCGGTATGACCCGCTTGGCGCAGTCTATATGGGAAGATGAAGTCAAAAAAAGAATCCCCGCCGGAGAAGAGTCTCTTCCCCGTGAAGTAAATACCGCGGTAGCCAAAGCCCGGGAGTACTATCGCCTTAAAAATAAAAAGGATTTCGACTACCACCTGGCACAAACCCTGATTGATGCGGAAAAAACCTACGACATCTACCTTTATATTCTGAATTTCCTGGTACTTCTGGGAAGTAAATCCGACTCCGTATTGAAAAAAAACAGGGTGATTTCCACCCTGAAATCCACGAAAGAACTGGAGTTCTACTCCCTCAAACGTTCGGTCAGCCTCGAAAACGAGTCCTCCCTCATCAATAAACTCTACAATGAGGCCATCAAAGGAAACGCACATGTAGCCGAATATCTCGCGGTGGTCAACAAAACCGGTGAAGATGAACTTTCTATCGTCAAATATATCGTTAAAAACATTATTCTCAAGCATGAAGTAAGTGTAGACTTCTTTGAGAAATTGCATATTTTCTGGTCGGAAGACCGGGAAATACTCCGCACCATGGTCTTTCATACCTTTGACGATTACATTGAGCAACAGGAAGTTCACGTGGAAAAGCTCGATGAACAGTGGGAGGATACCAAAGATTTTCTGCGCAACCTGATGCGCGAAACGGCCTCCAAAGACGAGGAATACCTGGGCTATATCCTGCCTCACCTTAAAAACTGGGATCTGGAAAGAATTATTGAAACCGATCTGATCTTACTGAAGATGGCCATCGCCGAGCTGACGCTCTTTTCCAGCATACCCGTCAAGGTCACCATCAATGAAACCATTGAAATCGCGAAAAACTACAGTTCGGAAAAAAGCAAGGTTTTTATCAACGGTATTCTGGACGCGGTCACCAAAGATTTGCAGGACAAGGGCCTGATCCGGAAAACCGGTCGTGGAATGCTCGATAACCGCTAGTGTCGTGTCATGCGTATTTTGTCGGTTAAATATCCGTGGAATGACACCAGACTGGCGCCGTATTGAAATTTTTCTTGGTGATTTTACGTTTTGATCCTATATTTATACAACCAAAACAGCAATTTTATGAACAGTCAGGCAAAATCTTTGATCGCGTTTTTAGCAGGAATAGCCGCGGGTTCCGCGATAGGCGTTTTATTCGCCCCGGAAAAGGGTGAAGTAACCCGGGAGAAATTATCTGCTAGCCTGGGCGATTACAGGGATCAACTGGTGAATTTTATCAATGACCTCCGGGAAAGGGGAGAAGAAGTAGCCCTGGAATACGTAGGTGGAGACAATAATGCCAAAGCCGAAGGGAAAAAAGTAGTGAACGAAGCCCGCCAGAAAGCAGAAAAATTACTGGAAGACGTAGAAGATCTGATGGGTCAGATCAAATCAAAAGTGTAATTAACTTATAAATTTTTATGATATTATTAGAAGCAGGTGGTGTAGGGGGAAACATGAGTTTCCTGGTCATGATGGTAGGTATGTTTGCCGTGATGTACTTTTTTATGATTCGCCCTCAGCAGAAAAAACAAAAAGAACAACAAAAAATGGTGGAAGATCTTAAAGTGGGAGACGATGTCGTTACCGCCGGAGGCCTCCACGGTAAAGTAATGTCGAAAGACGATACTACTGTCACTATTTCAACCGGCGGTGGGGCGAAACTCACTTTTGAAAAATTTGCCATTTCCAGAAAAGTATAAATGTCTGTAACTGCGCGTAAAACCAAAGCCCAAAGCATAGGGGAGGCTTTCGAGTCTTTCCTGAAAGCGTATAAGCTCAGGTCTCGCTATGACGAGACCTACCTGGTTACGCATTGGGAAAAACTGATGGGCGTTTCCATCGCGCAGCGCACAGAAAAAATTTACATCAGCAAAGGAGTTCTCTTCCTGAGAATTTCTTCGGCACCTTTAAGACAGGAACTGGTTCTGGCCAAGTCCGGAATCATTTCCCTCTTAAATAAAGAAATGGGCGGGGAGATTGTCAAAGATGTGGTTTTTGTCTGATGATGACCCCTCCTTTTCTCCGGCCCGGTGATACGGTGGCTATTACTGCTCCCGCCAGCCGGGTTCGTAACGAAGATCTGCTGACCGGAGTAAACACCCTTCGGAAGTGGGGATTGAAGGTCGAAACCGGCACTACCCTGGGCAGCTCTTTCCACAATTTCTCTGCTCCCTTTGAACAGCGTTTACACGAACTACAGGGCTTCCTGGACAACCCCGATATCGCATGTATCCTGGCCGCCCGCGGCGGTTACGGCGTATCCGACCTCATTGATCACCTCGATTTTACAGCTTTCAGGAAATCTCCCAAATGGATCGTGGGGTTTTCCGACCTCACCGCCCTCTTGCTGCATCTGAACAGCCTGGGCTATGAAGCCGTACACGGTGCTATGGCCAAAACATTCAGTTTTGACGTATGCTCTGCCGAAATGCTGAGAAGATTGCTTTTCGGAGAAAGTACAGAGTACCGTTTGTCTCCCGCGCCGGAAAACCGCCCGGGAAGCGCCACGGGTCCCGCCCTGGGAGGAAACCTGGTTTTGCTGGCCCATTGCCTGGGCTCATCTTCCGATATTTCTTACCACGGCAGGATTCTCTTCCTGGAAGATGTGGGCGAAAAACTCTATCACATAGACCGCCTCATGGTGCAGCTGAAAAGGGCGGGAAAACTGGAGAGACTTGCCGGACTCGTAGCGGGTTCCTTTACCGACATGGCCGAACCCTCTTTCGGTTCCACGGCCACGGAGATTATTCTCCACCATACCCGGGATTTTGATTATCCCGTAGCTTTGGGTTTTGAATTTGGCCACGATGATGTAAATTTGCCCGTTGTTATGGGGCGAAACTACGCGCTGGAAGTCAATAGGGCGGAAGTATCCCTGAAAATGCTGGAAAATGACATCGTTTGATTTTAAAAAATACCATGTAAGGGCCATGAATGCCGCTTCCGAGGCGGAAAAAGCGGAAATTAACCGGGAGCTCAAAGAACTCTACGAAACCCTGGATGAAGCGTCCCAAAAAATATTTAACGAAGAGTTGCAGGCTTTCCTCCTGAAAGAATACGCAGCCATTAATTCAATGTATACCGGAATAAATAATTGACCCAATGAGTGCTACTTTACAAGACATTATCAGTCACGCCAAAGAATACGGATTTGTATTCCCGTCTTCCGAAATCTATGACGGCTTACAGGCCGTGTACGATTACGGACAAAACGGCGTAGAGCTAAAAAATAACATCAAGCAGGTGTGGTGGAAAGCCATGACCCAGCTGAACGACAATATTGTAGGCGTAGATGCGGCCATTTTCATGCATCCCCTTACCTGGAAGGCTTCGGGACACGTAGACGGCTTCAATGATCCTATGATCGACAACAAGGATTCCAAAAAGCGTTACCGCGCCGATCAGCTGCTCGAAGGCAAAGCGGAAGAATACGCCAACGCCGGCGACGAAGCCCGGGCCGAGGCGCTACTCCAGAAAATGGGCGCCCTGCTGGGAGCCGAAAAACTCGACGAAGTACGGGACCTCATCATAGAAGAAGGCATCGTTTGCCCTATTTCAAAAACGTCGAACTGGACGGAGGTGCGGCAGTTTAACCTCATGTTTTCTACCCAGGTAGGTTCAGTGGCCGAAGACGCCAGTCAGATTTATCTCCGGCCCGAAACCGCCCAGGGAATTTTCGTCAACTTCCTGAACATCCAGAAAAGCGGACGAATGAAAGTACCTTTCGGTATTGCCCAGATCGGTAAGGCTTTCCGGAACGAGATTGTGGCCCGGCAGTTCACTTTCCGGATGCGGGAGTTTGAACAGATGGAAATGCAGTTTTTTGTACGCCCCGGATCCGAGATGGAGTGGTACGAAAAGTGGAAAGATGCTCGTCTGCGTTTTCATAAGGCGCTCGGACTGCCCGCCGAAAAGCTGAAGTATCACGATCACGAAAAGCTGGCGCACTATGCCAACGCCGCTGTAGATATTGAATATCAGTTCCCTTTTGGTTTCCGTGAAATTGAAGGTATTCATTCGCGTACCGACTTTGACCTCCGGAATCATCAGGAGCTGTCGAAGAAGAAACTGCAATATTTTGATCCTGACCTCGGAGAAGACGGAAAGGCCATCGGCAATTATATTCCCTACGTGGTAGAAACCTCAGTAGGGGCAGACCGCCTCTTCCTGGCTGCTTTCTGCAATGCCTATACGGTAGAAACCGGCGAAAAAGAACGTACTTACCTGAGCCTTCATCCCGCCATTGCTCCAGTCAAAGCCGCCATTCTTCCCCTGGTGAAAAAAGACGGCCTGGCCGAAAAAGCACAGGAAATCGCCCATTCACTGCGGCTGTCTTTCCGTACCGTGTATGACGACGGCGGCGCCATAGGCAAACGCTATACCCGTCAGGACCTCATCGGTACGCCTTTCTGCGTGGCCGTTGATTACGAAACCATGGAAAACGACACCGTCACCATCCGCCACCGCGACAGCATGGAGCAGGAGCGCATAAAAATCTCCGACCTGAAAGAAAAGATCGGATATGCAGTAGATCCACAGCGGATTCTGGAGGCGATATAAAACAATAAAAGGCTGCTTTCAAAGGCAGCCTTTTATTGTTTCCAAAAACTTACTATCTTCGCAAACGGATACACATAAAAAAAACCCACTAGTTTGAATTACCTCAGGGACTAATGGGAATAAGATACACAAACCTATAAAATTAAATTCACATTTGCAAATAATTTTCACAATGAGATACGCACACTTTGAAAAGATTATGAGTCCTGTTCGAATGAGCAGATATTTTCTGGCTACCAAGGGAAATACCAGGAAAGCGATGACACTCTACCGAAAAAATCTTCAGTTAACGCAAGAATTGTTTACCGTAATTGGTTGTTTTGAAGTGGCATTAAGGAATGCCATTGATGAGGTTTGTACCCAGAGCTTGGGCAATGATTGGCTAAGAGAAAGTGTTGAGCCTCAAGGTATTTTTGATAATGAAAATTGCAAAATAACCTGTCAGAATATAATTGAAGCTTTACGAAAACTGGATACTTATAGTCACTACAAGCTGGTTTCCGAGCTTGGGTTCGGCTTTTGGCGGTTTATGTTTGCACATAACCAATATAATGCCACACACAAAATACTTTTACAGATATTCCCAGCAAAACCTATTTCTTCCCGAGCTATCCAATATAACCCTACCTACGTTTTTCGGCAACTTGCTAAATTAAACAAGATAAGAAACCGGATGGCACATCATGAACCTATTTGTTTTCTACAGGGAAGTCCCTCTAAATGTACCAGTTATGTTCGAGAGCACTATCATATCCTACTGGAACTGCTATGCTGGATGGGAATTAATCACAAATCACTCCTGTATGGCCTGGATCATATCATTCCGATTTGCGATGAAATCGACAGGTTATAAAACAACCTCTTCCTAATTCTCCAGCAACCACAGATCATTACCGTTCACATACGCCACGCCCCGGTTCCAGTACGCTTTCAGCCAGATATCGTCACTGCCGAAAATATTGATCTTATTGCCCGGTTCAATTTCCCCGATCACGCTGGCCGCTGAACTCGGGTAATTGCGCAGATACGTTTTCTCTTTTACAATAGCCGAACGGTAACTTGACGGCAGGTTAATCAGCAGGGTCAGCACCACCAGGTAGGTGATCACCAGCGCCCAGTTGTTCCTGTAAATGGGTTTTCTCTGCCTTCTTTTTGAAAACAGCACCCAAAGCAGGAAAATGCCCAGCACAATCACCGCGTAAAGGATAAAAATATAATACTGCTGGTAAAGTGCGAATACAAAATTGATATTGTTTCGTTCGTAACCCGTAAACTTATGGGCCAGGGCAATTTTGTTCATCTTGTCGAAAACCTCGTCCGTAGGCCGCATATTGTAGTAGCTGTTCAGGTAAAATAAGGCCTTCGGGTAGTTCCCTTCGTTCTCAAAAATATAGGCCAGCCTCAGGCTCACATGCTCGTTGTTCACCTTGGGATCTGAAAAGATTGCCTCGTACAGTTGAGCCGCCTCGGGATAATTTCGGGCAAGAAATAGAGAATCTGCTTTTTTCGCGATATCATTTTGTGCTTTACTATCAAAAGGTTGGCCCAAAAGCACGAAAAAAAGTAAAAATATTTTAATAAAGGCCTTTTGAACTGTAGCAATAAATGCATAGTTTTGCATCCTCATTTGAGAGAGACACTTCCTGAAATGAGTTTTGATTCCGTAGCTCAGCTGGTAGAGCAATACACTTTTAATGTATGGGTCCTGGGTTCGAATCCCAGCGGGATCACAAAGCGATGAAAAACTCATCGCTTTTTTTATATCCGCCTTTTTTGAATTGTTGATCATAGGTGCAAATATACGGCGCATGAAGAAGAAATACGAAATAGAAAATATCGAGATCCTGGATTTCGCCGCGGAAGGCAAGTGTATCGCGCGCCACGAAGGCGAAGTCATCTTCGTAGACGGAAGCAAGGTTTGTCCCGGAGATCACGTCAGGCTTTGGGTGACCAAATCCAAAAAACGCTTTTCTGAAGGACGCGTGCTGGAGATTCATCGCCACAGTACCGACCGTACAGAACCTTTCTGCGCGCATTTCGGGGAATGTGGCGGATGCAAATGGCAACATGTACCCTACGAGACCCAGTTGGCTCAAAAAGAGCGTCAGGTATACGATCAGCTGTCGCGGATAGGGAAAGTCTCCCTCAATGGAAAATCGGCCATTCTGGGGTCTGAAAAGACGCGATTTTATAGGAATAAGCTCGAATATACCTTCTCCAACTCCCGCTGGTTTACCCAAAGCGAGATAAATTCGGCGGAAGACCACGATCGCAACGCCCTGGGCTTTCATGTGCCCCGGCGGTTTGATAAAGTACTGCCCATTCAGCATTGCTATCTTCAGGGCGATCCGTCCAATGCCGTGCGAAACTTCTTTCGTGATGCGGCCGCGTCTTCCGGGAAGCCTTTCTATGACCATATTGTACACCAGGGATTTTTCCGTACGCTGATGATCCGCACCACCTCTACCGGTGAACTCATGGTGCTGGTGCAGTTCGCGGAAAACGACCAGGAGGCTATCCGCACCGTACTGGATCAGTTTGTGGAGAAATTTCCCGAAGTGACCTCCCTGAGCTACGTGATCAATACCAAAGGAAACGACACCTTCTTTGATCTGGAACCCGTGTATTACCACGGACTGCCCTATATCACGGAGGAAATGGAAGGACTGAAGTTCCGGATCGGCGTGAAGTCATTCTACCAGACCAATTCCGAACAGGCGTATGAACTGTATAAAATAGTGCGTTCTTTTGCCCGTATCGAGTCTTCTGACCTGGTCTATGACCTGTACACCGGCACGGGCACCATCGCCAATTTTGTGGCACGTCAGGCCAAGCACGTAGTAGGAGTGGAGTACATCGCTCCCGCGGTAGAAGACGCCCGGGTAAATGCTGAAATTAACGGGATTGGCAATACCAGTTTCTTCGCGGGCGATATGGCCAAAATTCTGAACGAAGACTTTATCGCAGCCAACGGAAAACCGGATGTGGTGATTACCGATCCGCCCCGGGCCGGAATGGACAAAGCCGTATGCGAAGTACTCCTGAAAGTAGTGCCCCGGCGTATCGTATACGTTAGCTGCAATCCTGCCACCCAGGCCCGTGACCTTGAAATACTAAGTGAAAAATACGAGGTAGAGGCCATCGCCCCGGTAGACATGTTCCCCCACACTTTCCATGTAGAAAATGTGGTAAGCCTGGTGCTGAAAAATTAATATTTTTCTTTTTTCAGATTGTCTATGTCGATCTTCTGGTGCTTTAAGGCGCCTTTTTCCAGTTCGTTATATTCGTGGCGCTGGCGGCTGACATCCACGGCCGCGTAAATGGCATGCAGCATAGACCCGGGATCTGCCACATTTTTTCCCGCGATATCAAAGCCCGTGCCGTGGTCAGGCGAGGTGCGCACGCCGGAAATGCCCGCGGTAAAATTTACACCCGTGTCAAAAGCCAGCATTTTGAAGGGCGTGAGCCCCTGGTCGTGGTACATGGCCAGGATAGCGTCAAACTTCGTGAAATTTTCCGACGCAAAGAAGCCGTCGGTAGGGAAGGGGCCAAAAACCAGGTGCCCTTTGTTTTTAAATTGTTCAATCACCGGGCCGATAAGCTGCTGCTCTTCCTGGCCCAGCAGGCCGTTCTCTCCCGCATGCGGATTCAATCCCAGTACGGCTATTTTGGGCTTGTTGATGCCGAAATCTACCCGAAGCGACTGGAGCATGATTTTCAGTTTTGACGTAATGGCTTCCCGGGTCAATACTTTCTTGACCCCCTCCAGCGGCACATGGCCCGTCACCACACCTATTCTCAGGTGATCGCTGATCATAAACATCAGCACGTCCTTCTTTTCGAAAGCCTGGGCCAGGTATTCCGTATGGCCGGGAAAGCGGAAAGATTCGCTTTGTATATTCTCTTTACTGATCGGAGCGGTGACCAGGGCGTCTATTTTACCGGCCTTCAGGTCTTCGGTGGCCCGGGCCAGGCTGTCGAACGCCAGCTGCCCGGCCTTAGGATCCAGTTTTCCCGGGGTAAGTTCAAAATACTCCCCTTTCAGGCAGTTGATCAGGCTGAAATTCTTTTGCTGGGCCTGGGCGGGGTCCTGCACCGGAGTGTATTGCCAGGCCGGCATACCCACCAGGTTTTTGTACTTACTGAAATGCTTTCCGGAACCGTATAAAACAGGAATACAGATCTTGTTAACCCGTTGCGTATTGAGGGCTTTGAGCAGTACTTCCGGGCCTATCCCATTAATATCTCCTGTGGTAATTCCTATTTTCGGTATAAATTCCATTCGCATTGTATATTATCGTGCAAATTTAGCTATAAAACACGGAAGATGTTCAAGAAGCCCACAATCTCCCGCGTTGTTTTTCGGATTCCGTGCTGCACTTCATCCTTCAAACCCGCCTGGGGTGTACTTTTTAAACATCTTCCTCTGGGAGACTGTCCCGCCTACACCCTATATCAGGCGTTTTGGCGGTTCATTACTTCCGTTTGTTTCCTGATCGACTCCATGTGGATCAGTTTGAACAGTTCTTCTACTACTTCCGGGTACAAATTCAGGCTCTGTGCCCATTCCGCCCGACTTTCGTGTACGTGTTTCCAGCGGTCCAGCTGAAGTACCGCTACGTTATTATCGCGCTTGTATTCACCCAGTTGCTCCACCACGGCCATACGGCTGGCCAGCACCTCCATCAGTTCCCTGTCCAGGTTGTCCAGACGGGCTCTCAGGCGGTCAAGCTCCGATTGGAAGTCAGTGCCGTAAGTGGCTTTCCGGAACTCGGTGCTGTTCAACATTTCACCCAGGGCATCCGGGGTCAGCTGCTGAGAGGCGTCCGACCAGGCTTCGTCCGGGTTGCGGTGCGATTCAATGATCAGGCCGTCGTAATTCAGGTCCATGGCCCTTTGGGTCAACTCGGCCAGGTAAGCTCTTTTTCCCGCCATGTGACTAGGGTCACCAATCATGGGTATTCCCGGAAAATGTGTTTTAAATTCTACCGCGATCTGCCACATCGGAGAATTTCGGTATTTGGTTTCCTGGGCGTTGGAAAACCCGCGGTGGATCGCGCCAAGTTTGGAAATGCCGGCACCCGCGATACGCTCAAAAGCACCTACCCACAGGGCCAGATCCGGGTTTACCGGGTTTTTGATCAGCACCGGCACATCCACTCCTTTCAGGGCGTCTGCAAGATCCTGAACGTTAAAAGGGTTCACTGTGGTACGGGCCCCGATCCACAATACGTCTACACCGTATTTCAATGCAAGCTCCACGTGCTGAGGCGTAGCCACTTCCACCGCTGTTTTCAGGCCGGTTTGTGCTTTTACCTTTTGCAGCCACGGAAGAGCCTCTTCGCCTTTTCCTTCAAAACTACCGGGACGGGTCCTGGGCTTCCATACTCCCGCACGGTAAATATGGGCGTAGCCGTTCCGGGCTATTCCTTCCGCCGTTTCCAATACCTGCTCTTCTGTTTCTGCACTACATGGCCCGGCAATAATCAGGGGTTTCCCCTCTGTTTTTATCCAGGACTCCAGCGGCGACACGTTCAAATTTGCTTTCATTAAATCCTATTCATATTTTAGTTTAAAAACCAATTCTCTTCTCTATCTTTGTGCATCAATATTTCATCTCGGTACTTTATGAAACCTCGTATTCCTTTTTCAGATACGGAAACAGCCTTCAAGAACCAATCCAATAGCCAGCTTAATCTCAATTACCTCATATTTATGGCCATGAACCAAAATTGGCTGGTAAATATAGGCACTTTTTTAATTAAGTGGTTTTTGAAGATGGGTTTACCCATAAAATTTATAATTAAAAGAACTATTTTCCAATTATTCTGTGGGGGAGAAGACATACAGGAGTGTGAAAAGGCCATAGACAAACTTCACCGGTACGGCATAGGCACCATTCTCGACTACAGCGTGGAAGGAGAAGACAACGAGAAAAGCTTCGACGAAACCAAGGCCGAACTGATGAAAACCATCGATATGGCGCATCAGAACCCGGAAAAAATCCCCTTCTCGGTATTTAAAGTAACCGGCATAGGTTCGCGGGAGCTTCTCACCGAAGTGCAAGACTTTGGGGTAGATAATTTATCTCCTGAAAAGAGGGGTGCTTACCAGCGGTTGGTCAAAAGATTCCAGACCCTGTGCAAGAGCGCAGCCGAGAAAGGCGTACGGCTTTTTATTGATGCCGAAGAAACCTGGATACAGGATGTGATCGATGAGCTCACCCTGGAAGAAATGAAAAAGTACAACACGCCGGCCAGAACCGTTATTTACAATACTTACCAGATGTACCGTACCGCTTCTTACGGCATTCTGAGCGGTCACCTTGAGGCTGCCCGGGCAGATGGTTTCAGCATTGGGGCCAAACTGGTAAGAGGCGCATACATTGAAAAAGAACGGGAAAGAGCCGAAGAAATGGGGTATTCTGATCCCATTAATCCCACAAAAGCAGTCTCTGACCAGGAATATAACAAAGCGGTTACCCTTTCCATTGAAAACCTGGGCGATATTCACGTATGCCTCGGCACCCACAATGAAGACAGTTGCCAGCTGGCAGTAGATTTAATGCACGAAAAAGGAATTGGGGCAGACGATGCCCGCGTGTATTTTGCACAATTGCTGGGCATGAGTGACCATATTTCGTATAATCTGGCCCATGTGGGTTATCAGGTGGCCAAATATGTGCCTTATGGCCCCATTGAATCGGTGATGCCTTACCTGTTCCGCCGCGCGGAAGAGAATACCTCTATGGCCGGACAAAGCAGCCGGGAGTACGCATTGATTAAAACAGAAAAAGAAAGAAGAAGCAGCGCACTTGATGAATAGGCGCCCCCAATGAATAAGCGATACGTCGCGGGGCGGCCTTCCGACCGGCTGACGGCTGATAGCTAACAGCTGATAACTAAAACATTTACCAATGAAGAAATATTTCCTGTTTGCATTTTTGCTCATCGTCATTGACCAGGCACTCAAATTATGGATGTTTTATGAGGTGCTTCCTCAACACAATGGAAGCATTGATCTGATTCCGGGCGTTTTCAAACTGCACTATGTCACCAATCCAGGCATGGCTTTCGGAATGCAACTGGGCGGAGAATACGGCAAGATCGCGCTTACCCTTTTTCGGGTAGCGGCCATGGTCATGATCGGCTACTACTTGTACAGACAGGCCAAAAAACACCCCCATAACGGTATTCTGTGGGCGCTGGCTGCCATTCTTGCCGGGGCATTAGGTAACCTCATAGACAGCATCTTTTACGGAGTTTTCTTTCCGGGAAATGCGCCCGATTCGGTCAGTACATCCTGGTTTCACGGAGAAGTGATTGATATGTTTTATTTTAACTGGCTGGATGGTTTCTGGCCTGCCTGGGTGCCGCACTATGGAGGATCGTATTTCCTTACTCCCATTTTTAATTTCGCGGATGCTTGCATTTTCTGCGGGGTAGTGGCAATTTTGATCTTTCAAAAGAAATTCCTGGAACTGGGAAATAAATAATAGCCATAAGCTGTCAGCTATCAGCCGGGTGACTGCTGAAAGCTGAAGGCTGAAAGCAAAATTTTATACAGATGAAACCTTCTAATCTAAAAATAGCCGTCGCTATCCTGGTATTCATGGCTCTGTACGGGTCGTATAATATCCCGGGAGTTAAAATCCAGAAGGCCATACAGGTGGCTTGTACCCTGTTGAGCTTAGGTGCGATGGTATTGATTCTTCGCCACCCTGAAGAACAAAAGAAAAAATGGTGGAATATCACCTTAACCGTGCTGCTGGTCGCTACCCTGGTGGGATTCTTTATAGGGCAATAAAAAAGACCAACGGCACCCGTTGGTCTTTTGAGCGTGGAGACGCAGGGATTCGAACCCTGGTCCGAACACGGCTATTGTCAAGCCTTCTACATGTTTAGCCGGTCTTAATTTTCGGGGTTAGAAAGCCGTCCGGCGTACCTGGTCTGACCCTTATCTCCTCCAATACTATTCAGAAATCAGGAGGCCGTCTCTGAACGCCTCTGCATGGTTGACACCCCTGAGTCCCTGGCGGCAGAGGTTGGCCGGGGAGAGATGTGGCTTATGCGTGATTTACTCCGAAATCAGGCAGCCATGGCATACGAAGTATTGCCAGTTATTGTTCGGTAGATTTTTTATATGGAGACCTTCCACCAACTCCATACATGCTTATACTCGCAATGGCGTCATGCCGTCAAAACCGGTCGTCCCCATTACTTATAATTAGTAAACCAAGATCGGGGGGAATTAGTTCCGAGTGCTTAGTTTTGAGTTTTGAGTTTTGAGTAGTGAGTAGGAAGTAGTGAGTAGGGAGTAGTGAGTAGGGAGTAGGGAGGGGAGTTCCGAGTGCTTAGTGCCGAGTAGGGAGGGAGTTCCGAGTAATGTGCCCTTCGACAGGCTCAGGGTGACAATGGGTAGGTACTGGGTGCTACTGTCACCCTGAGCTTGTCGAAGGGCACGAGCTGTCGAAGCCCGCGTAATTCGTAATTAATCTTTCCGTAATTCGTAATTTTTAATTCGTAATTATCTATAAAATAGTGCCGAGTTCCGAGTTCCTAGTGCCGAGTGGTTTGAAAACTCCCCACTCGGCACTTAGAACTCACTACTCACTACTCTCTACTTCCCATAAAGTTTTTTATACGCCCCTTCGTACTTATCGCCTTTGCTCCATTCCGGCGCTTTGGCCCGGTCTGCAATTAAACGTGCCGCATAAATATACGACTGCGCGTATTTCAGCAGGTAAGCGTGATCAATATTGTCCGGGTTGTCCGCCGCCTGGTGGTAATACTTGTTGATTTCGGCGTCAAAAGCATTAAAACCCGGTGAATAGGTAGGGGCGGGGATACCCTTGGCCGCCAGGCTCACGTTATCGGAGCGGTCAAACAGGTTTTGCTCGGGGGCAGGATCATCCTGAGCCGTCAGTCCGAAAGCCGTGGTAGCCGTAGTGAATTCCTTCTTTACCCCGGTGCGGTCAAGGCCAATCACCGTAATCCGGGTCACATCGTTATACCCCGCTCCGTCACAGTTCATATTGAACACGGTTTTGTTCAAAGGCACCAGGGGATGCTCCGCGTAGTAACGGCTTCCCAGCAGACCCATTTCTTCCGCCGTATAGGCCACAAACAGGATAGAGCGTTTCGGTTTCACCTGGGCAAAAGATTCCGCGGCGGCCAACACCGCCACCGTTCCAAACGCATTATCGCGCGCGCCATTGAAAATAGTATCGCCCGCAGATACGTTGCCCGCGCCCGCGCCGTGGCCCACATGATCGTAATGGGCCGACAGAATCACGTATTCCTCCTTTAATTTCGGATCCGCGCCCTCCAGTATGGCCGCCACATTGTACGTGAGTACTTCCCTGGTCTCTCGCGCGCCCACTTCCAGTTTTACCTTGTCTATTTTATTTCCCGACAGAATCTTGGCCGATGTAGTACTGATCCACAGGTGGGTGATTTCTTCCCCCTGGCCCGTGTCGGTTTTCAATTTCGTGGAAGGCCGTCCGAAAAACCGCATCACCACATTCCAGGGCATAGGAGAATTAAACACCTCGATAATCGCGATCGCCCCTTTCTCCTTGGCCAGCTTTTGCTTGTCGGCTATCGAAGCAAACAGCTGATTCGGCGCTTCCGCGTCCGGCACCCCTACACTCGTAATGATCACCTTTCCCTTGACATCCACGTCTTTGTAATCGTCGTACCCTTTGTCCTTGTCTATCCAGGCGTAGGGCAGGTGTACCGTAGGATACTCCCCGCTCAGGGCGCTTCCGCTCATCAACACGAAATCCGTTCCTATCTTCGCGCTTCCTTCCGTAGTGGTCACCGTACCTTCCGCCGGCGGAATCACCGTTTCCAGAGGTACCCGCTGAAAATAACTGTCGCCGTTGGCCGGTTTCAGTCCCAGCGCCCGGAACTGCTCCGCAATGTACCGGCCCGCCATCAGGTTGCCCTGCTGTCCCGGTTTCCGGCCCAGCATTTCATCGGAGGCCAGGATATTCATGTGTTTGCTGGTCTGGCTCTGGGGAATCCGGTATTCAGGAAGATCCTGCACTTTTTGCGCGAAAGCACAACCGGTCAGCATCAGCCCCAGACTTAAAGCAGTAAAAGCTTTTCTTTTCATTTTTTCTGTTTTAGGTTAAAGTCTCAAATGTAAAGAAAATGTGGCTTATTTTTTCAATAATTTCTGACGGATCACCTGAAAAGCCTCTTCGTACGAAGCACCCACCGGAATTTCCGTCTCGCCAATCCAGACTGCGGTACGCGAAACCTTCTCAATTTTATCGGTAGCCACAATGTAGGAGCGATGCAGGCGGACAAAGTTTTCGGGCGGAAGCGGTTGCAACGCTTCCTGTAACGTCTGCCGGCAGAGCAATTTCCGGTCTTTGAGACGGTATTCCATGTAATTTCCATCCGAAACAATGTACAGAATGTCATCGAAAATAATCTTTTCTTCTTCCATACCTGTTTTCAGGAAAATACTCTCCGGCCCGCCAGGCTCCAGGGCATCCAGTACCTTACTACAGGCTTTCGAAAAACGGGCCAGGGAAAACGGCTTCATCAGGTAATCTACCGCGTCTACCTCAAAAGCGTTCACCGCGTATTCCGAATAGGCCGTAGTAAAAATCACTTTCGGGCGGCGCGACAGCGCGCTGAGGAACTCAAAACCCGATATGTCGGGCATTTTGATATCCAGGAACAGCAGATCCACCCGGTTTTGCTGCAAATAGGGGATAGCCTGAAAAGCATCTGTAAAGGTAGCTTTCACCGTTAAAAACGGAACTTTCTCAGCCAGCATCCGCACTACTTCCAGGGCTTTGGGTTCATCGTCAATGGCAATGGCTTCGATATGCATAGGATACGGTTTCAAGATACGCGGGCGGTTTTCAACGTTAATGACACAAAAAACTCCTGTTCGTTCTGCTCCATGATCAGCTTGTGCTGGCCCGGATAAAGTAAATTTAAGCGTCTTTTCACATTTTCCAGTCCTATGCCGTTATTGTATTTTTCCGGATCCGTCTCCCGGCCTTCATGCAGGCTGTTGTGTACTTTGAAAAACAGGTGGTCCCGGTCGAAAGTCAGGGTAATATGAATCCAGGAAGGACTGACCAGGGAAATGCCGTGCTTAAACGCGTTTTCCACGAAGGGATTCAGGAGCATGGGGGCAATCATCACCTCGGCGTCCGGCTGCTGTAGGTGAACCGTAATGCCGATGTCGTGCGACTCATCGATGCGCATGCGCTGAATGTCGATGTAGTTTTCCAACTGCTCCACTTCCCGCGAAACCGGAATCAGGTCGCGGTGGTTCTCTTTCAGCATGAAGCGCATCATGTCGCCCAGTTTCTGAATGCCCGCCGCCGTGGTTTCCGCATTTTCTTTCAGGGCCACCGAATACAGGGTGTTCAGGGCATTGAAAAGAAAGTGCGGGTTCACCTGGGCCCTGAGCTGATCCAGTTCCGCCGTCTTCACATTCACCTGGGTTTGCAGCTTGTTTTTCTGCAGGTAAAGCAGGTACCGTAATGCCCCCACCGCCAAAGTCCCCAAGCCTGTCAGTAACCCCAGGAGGCTGCTGTCAGGGAGGGTAATTCTCAAGCGGTACCACAAAATCTGGTAGGGGTGCCGGAAGGCCGTATTCAGCACTTCCACCACCAGAGCGGAGAAAAAGCAAATGCCGATCACGATAAATATCCCGGAAAAAAGACCCTCTCTCCCATGTCCCTTGAGCAGGTTACGGTAAAAATACCCCTGCCCGTATACCATGCCTACCCCCATCACCACCACCGTATACACGTCCAGTAGTCCGCGGATCTCGTAGCGTTTGAAACCCAGAAAACCCAGGCCCACCAGGAACACCACCATACAAAAGGCAAAGAGGAAATTAATCACCAGGCTATACATGGGTCCTTCCTGTCGTAACTTCCGGCACAGGGCATAAAAACCCTGGGAAAGCGCCTCGTAGATAAACAAGGCCCACAGGTAAACCACGGTATTGCCCAGAAGAGTCATCTTCCGGGTGCGCCTGAAAAAGTAAAATTGCTCTGCAAACTGGGGGTGGTAGCCCGACAAGTGCCAGTACAAACGCAGATGCTGGTGGATATAATAGCCGGTCAACAGAAGCGTAACCGTAAAAAAAAGATACGATACTCCCTTAGACGAAGAAAGCCGCGGAAAAGCATAATGATGGAAAACATACCAGGCCACAAAAATAGCCAGGGCCATCAGGGAAACCGGCAGCAGGCTATTCCAGAAATGGTGATACTCGTCCTGGTATGCATTAATGACGGAAGCGTCAATGCCGGTCGCCACCAGGGTGTCTACATCCGCGTTAAAGCGCTGGGTCAGCGCCAGCAGGTAGCCCCGGGTGAACAATACTATCCCCCCGAAGACTACCCAGGTTTCCCAAAATCTAAGTTTTTTTTCTTCCATCCGTTCGGCTTTCCTACAACAATATTACAACGCCGCTTCCGAAGTTGGAGAAAAATGTGACGAATGAGCTGCTTTTAGTGATTAGATGGCACCCCGCCCTCGCTACTGTCACCCCGAGCGCAGTCGAGGGGCACCCCGAGCACAAACAAGCACGAGAGTGCGAAGTTTGCGAGCGAAGCTCTGAGGGGCACCCTTACCGATCGTGCTGTCACCCTGAGCGTAGTCGAGGGGTCGAAGGGCGCTCTGAGATTAACTAAACGCGGGCTTCGACAGGCTCAGCCTGACA
>CAYRGN010000033.1:14834-39507 GCA_964423865.1 uncultured Lacihabitans sp. | reverse complement strand
GTTGGTGTGCCGGTTTTCTGATAGCTGATAGCTGAATGCTCATGGCTATTTCATATGTATAAAAATTTAGCTTTCAGCCTTCAGCTATCAGCCGGGCGACGAATCGCTTGTTCCTGCCCTTTGTTAGCCACCCCTTGTGTCTGACCACAGCGGCGGCCACCACTAACATCGAATTTCCTAACATCTACCCTCTCATAGCTGATAGCTGATAACTGAACGCTGATAGCTTACTTAAACTTCAATGTATGTCTAAAAGGCGTATACCCCGTCAAATATACGTGTTGTCCCGGTGTATCCAGATGGCCGTTTAACACGCTGTACTTTTCACCGCCTAGTCCGCGGATCCCTTCATGTTCTTTGATACCCGGCCCAAAGGTTATTTTATCGTTACCGCTGGTAAACTCTCCAAATCCTTCTGCCAGAAAACCGGCGGCTGCATTTCCTTTTTCTACCCCGTTCAGTTGTCCGGTTTCATCAAAACACAAATGAATAGTAACGGCTATGCCTGCTGCACCGCTCACCTCAAAATCCATCGTCACTTCTCCGTTATTCTCGGTTACGGTAATCTTACTTTCCTGTATTTTGAAATCGGCAGGGCGTTTATCGAAAGACATTTTACTCCAGAACCGGTCGTCAACACTGGGAGTTAACTCGTAATCACCATCTTTTCTTCTGTCTTCCGGTTTCAGGGGCAGGTAGTAGGGTGCTTTCAGTTTCTGATACAGTACGTACTTCCCGTCTTCCAGCGAAATCCCTTCACTCCGAAAATAGCCCATACTAAAAAACCGGGAAGACATGCGCATATACTTTAAAGCCGCCATTCCTTTCCTGTAACCAAAGAAATTAGGACTTACTGACCGACCCGAGGCAATAATCAGGGGGAGGTCATTGCCGCCGAACAAGGTAAGCGATGTGTCACCTCTGCGAATCCTTGCCAGACTACTGGTTTTAAACAATTTTTCATAGTTGGTAGGAAGCGCCGCCGGTTTAGGCAACTCTTTGGCCAGTACCGGATCTGCCATGAAGTTATACAAGGTCTGGTTCACTACATTTTTTTGAAAATCGGGCAGGGTTTCAATAAATGATGTAATAGCAGAAAACAGCCCGTTGCCTTGTTCAATAGCCAGAAAACGATAATGCAGGTACTGCACCATAATCTCCCTGCTGGAGTACTGATCCTGCCTTCTCGAATCAAAAGTAATCAGATCGCCGTTGACCTCGGTATAATACCAGGCCATCTCCAGGCTTTTTTTAACCGGGACATAAAGGGCCGGCCTGTTCAGTAAGTGCCCGAGAGTGATAAACGCGCGATTTTCCACATCGGCATAATTCATACTCCTTTCGGGGTAGTGACCGTCTTCGTCGATAAAAATCCCTTCTGAAAGCCATTCATCGATCCGGTTTGTATACTTTTTATCGGGATACAATCGGTTGATCCAGGCCAGGGCAGAGCAGACTTCCCAACGGTGATTTGGGGTGTGCACCCCGCCTACAGCCAGGGCCGCTCCTACTCGCTGTATCGGAATTTTTATGTCTGCCTTTGCTTTATCCAACTCCTTTTGCTTACTTTGATTAAGGATATGCACGCCTGAACACAAGGGTTCCATCACAAAAGCGGTATCGGGAGGAGATTCGATGTTGCCGGCCGTCATGGTGCCGTCTGGAGTAAGTATATTGTTAAAATGAACCGCAATTTGCTCCAGGGATTTTACCAACCTGGAGTCATGGTAATAACGCGATTGGGGCTGACAATACGCTGCCGCCAGTTTTGCAAAGTTATAGCCATAGGCCCGACCGCCCTGGCGGGGGCCGGCTTCCCCGAGGGCCAGGAAACCTTCTATAAAACGATCATTGCCTTCCACCAGTCTTTTCATCAGGTCAGACACGGAAGACGTCGCCCACACCTTTTGTCCTAATCCTGAGAAAAGGAACAAACCGGCTCCGGCAGACTGCTTAATAAATTCTTTTCTTTTCATAGCTTTCAACTATTTTTTATTCCAAAAGTAAAATAGCAGGGTGATTGAAAAATCCCCCTGCTTGTAAATCAATATCCTGTATTCTGAGACAATGAGCCTCCCGTGGCGTCAATTTCGCTGTTGGGAATAGGCCTTAACAAATGAAACTCTTTTAGCGCATTATTCAAAGCCGCATGCGGGTTATGTGCCAGGGTTCTCTGAATAAGCTTACCTGTACGCTTAAGGTCCATCCAACGGCTTACCTCACCGGCCAGCTCTTTAGCGCCTTCATCCAGGATCACATCGAGGGTCACCTCATCGGCCGTGTACATCTTTGCCAGCCCTGCACGCGTTCTCAGCGCATTGATATGGGTGGCAGCCTTAGCCCTGTCACCGGCATTCAGATAAGCCTCAGCAGCAATCAGACGGGCCTCACCACCGCGCATGATCACAGCGTCACGCTCCCCTTCAGGGTCGATTCCCCCTTCAGTATAACGAACACCAGGATCATCAAATTTCCGGAACATCGGATACTGTATCTGCGTGGTACCGTTGGGAGTAAAATAATTTCCAGGATTGACCACCGTATATTTTTTGGAAGCGATGACTTGCGCTGACCAGGCCGTTTTCGGGAAATGGATCACGGTATCGCCTACCATCACTCCTCTTTCGGGATCGGCTATTTCCGCCAGCATAGTTCGCCGGATGGTAGCCGCCTCCCGCTTATCCCCGTCTTCGAAAAGGGTATAAAAAAACGGTGTCAGTGCCGTTCCCAGTCCTCTGTGATAAAGTGTAGAACGCATCATGCCCGGATACACATCATACGAGAATTTGAATAAGAGGTGACGGTTGTTTCCTTCCCTCCGGATCACCGGATTAGAGCCGTAAAGAATCGAAAATACCACCTCCTGGTTTCTCTGCCCCGCTTTGGTAAAGAAGCTGGCAAAATCAGCCGCCAGCGGGTGTTTTGAAATTACGGTCTCTGCCAATGCCGCCGCTTCTGTAAAGTCAGAAGCCCCTTTGAAGCTTTTGTAGCCCCGGGTGAGCAGTACTTTGGATTTAAGATGCCTTACCGCGTCTTTAGAAACGGTTCCGTACAATGCCGGGGTCTCTTCCACACCCGCCAGGGCCTCATCGAGGTCTTTTAAGATCTGTGTATAAACTTCGGCCTCATCGGTTCTGACCAAGTCGGTCTGTGCCGTACGAACTTCATTAATGATCAGCGGAACGGCGCCAAACTGCTCTACCAGGTTAAAGTATCCGTAGGCACGAAAGAACTTGGCTTCTCCTAAACCCTTAGCTTTAACAGCATCCGTTAAGCCGTTTATTTCGGCCGAGCGATCAATGGCTACATTGGCCGCCGCAATAAGCCTGTAGTTGTTGTTCCAGGCCGAAAGAACGGCACCGTTAAAGGGCAACAGATTAACATAGTCATTCAGCTCATGTATACCTGCCACAATACCGCCACGGGTATAAATATCGGTTCCCAATTGGTTTACGTCATACGTAGACGCAGCCGACCGCGCCCGGTAATACATTTCGGCTACCAGCTGGTTAAACGAGGCCGGATCTTGAAAAATCTCATTACTGGTCAGTGACTGCCGGTTCTCCTCTTCCAGGAAATCCTTGCAGGAAGTCAGGGCAAAGATTGTAAAAAATATAGCTAACAGATTCTTTTTCATTTCTTTCAGTTTTTAAAATTTAATGTTCACGCCTCCCATCCACGTTCTGGTCATGTGCGCTGAGGCATACGAGTTTCTAACGGCTGTTTCCGGATCAAACCCTACATAGTCTGTAAATGTAAACGGATTCTGACCGGTTAAATAAAGCCTTGCACTTTTTACCCGGATCCTGTCAAGAAACTTCTGGTTCAGGCTGTACCCAAGAGTAATATACCCTACTTTCACATAAGAGACATCGGGATACTGAAGTGCGCCGGCATACGGGCCGTTGTTACTGGGCTGATACCAGTCATTGGACGGATTTTCGGGTGTCCAGTAATTGGTTCTCAGGCTGTTGAACCTTCCCGGGGTAGCGTCAAAGCCGCCTGTATGCGAGATATGGAAGTAACTGTTGCTTCTGGCCCCCTGCGAAGTATAAACAAAAAATGAAAAATCGAGATTTTTATAGTCCAATGTATTGGTGATACCGCCGGTCCATTTAGGTAATGCGCTACCGATTACGGTACGATCATCGGCATTGATCACACCGTTTCCATCAATATCCTTTACTTTTACCTGTCCGGGCAGCTGTCCTACTTTCTTCGCCTCTTCCAGCTCATTCAGTTGCCAGATACCGTCAAACTCCCAGGTATAGATCGAACCGATCGGGTGACCTACCTTGTGAATATACGATCCGCCCTGCACCCCGAACAGGATCTCATCTACCCCGCCGTAAAGTTGGGTAACCTTGTTCCGGTTGGTAGCAAAGTTTAGTGAGGTGGTCCACCGGAAATCGCCCTTATTGATATTTTTGGAGGTCACGGCAAATTCCACTCCTTTGTTAGTAGCCTCACCTACGTTATCAAATACCCCCGAGTAGCCTGTGGCTGTAGGAACCGGCCGGAAGAAGATAATATCGGAGTTCAGACGGTTATAAATATCCAGGGTACCGGTAATCCTGTTTTTGAGTAACCCGAAGTCCGCACCGAAATTCCACTCTTTGGTTCTTTCCCAGGTCAGCTCCTGGTTGGCCAGACCGCTTACAAATGCCGTCTGAATCACCTGGTCACCGATGTTGGTGAAGTTACTGCCTATCAGAGACAGGGAGGCCAGAGGCGAAAGCCCGCCGCCTGTTCCGTTGTTACCGGTTTGCCCGTAGCTCAGCCTGAATTTCAGGTCACTGAATGTATTCTGGTTCTTCATAAAATCTTCTTCCACTATTCTCCATGCAATAGCAGCAGAGGGGAAAAACGCCCATTTATTGCTGGCTGCCAGGATAGAAGAACCGTCGTAACGCCCGGTCAGGGTCAGGAGATACTTGCCCTTGTGCCCGTAATTAATACGACCTGTGTACGACTCCAGTGTCTGCTTGGATAAACCGCTGGTAGCTGCCTGCAGCACCGAACCTGCAGCCAGGTTATAGAACAGGTACTGGTCGGTAGAATAGTTTCTTCTTTCCGAGTAGTAATTTTCGTAACGATCCAGAAATTGCGAATAAACAAACGTAGCATTCAGGTTGTTATCCGGGTTAATTTTCCAGTCATAATTGATAATATTATCCCAGGTATACGACATCCGGTTACGGTTATTCACCACCGCCCGGGTATTTTGCTGATTGCCGCTGGTGGCCTTACTGTATCGGGCCCGGTACTCTCCCAGGCGGGTAAATTCCACATTTGGAGAGAAATTGGAAGTAACTTTCAGGTTCTTCAGCGGCGTGATCTCCAGGGAAAGGTTACCCAGATAATTCAGAACCCGCGTCTCATTCACCCAGTTGTCCGCCTCAAATAAGGGGTTCGTAATGAAAGACTCGCCCTGGAGCGGGAAAAACAGGGGATCTCCGTTTTCATCGTAGGGACTACCCGTAGGGCGTAAACGGTAAGCACTTCTCAAACCTTCCTTACTGCCTTCATCACGGGTAGAAAGCGCTATGTAATTGGTATAGCCCAGCGTTACATTCGGCAGGATCTTACTGTTGATGTTAGCCCGCATGGTGTAACGTTCAAAGGCCTCTCCTTCAAATGTACCCTCATCTTTGGTATAAGCCATACCCAGGCCATAGGTAGTGTTTTCATTTCCGCCGCTTAAGCCCAGAGTATGGTTGGTCTGGAACCCGGGCTGGTCAACCAACCGGATCCAGTCGGTGTATTTATTGGCGTTGATATTGGCCAGCTCATTGGGCCGCATATACAGGCTCAGGTCTACATTCTCCCGGCGAAAGTTCATGTTTCCCCCGGCCCACTGCAAGCCTACTACGGCATCTTTAAAGAATTCCACAAACTCGGCCCCCTGTAGCATATCCGGTAAATTGTAGGCCTGCTTTGTACCGAAATAGTTATCATAAGAAACCGACAGACGGCCTTTTGCCCCCCCCTTGGTCCTGATGATCACTACCCCGTTTGTACCACGCGAACCGTAAATGGCCGTGGCCGAAGCGTCTTTCAGGATATCCATCTGGTCGATATCCGCAGGATTCAGGAAAGAGATATCACTCACAAAAATTCCGTCTACGATATATAACGGATTTTGCCCCGCGCTATAGCCTGCATTCTCGATCGCCTCACCGGAGTTAATGGTATTGGATCCGCGGATCCGGACATTAAATGCACCGCCCGGCTTATTGTCGGTCATTTGCAGATTCACACCGGCCACCTGCCCCTGCATGGCCTGAAAAGCATTGGTTTTGTTGGCCCGCTGAATGCTCTCCGCGTTCATACTGGAAATAGAGCCCGTCAGGTCACTTTTTTTCGCCTGACCGTACCCGATAATCACCACCTCGTCAAGGCTAGTAGATGATTCTTCCAGTAAAACATCAATTTTGTTCCGGTCACCCACGGTAACTTCCAGGGTTTCAAAACCCACAAAAGTAAAAACCAGGATAGCGCTTGCATTCTGTACGTTAATGGTGTACTGCCCGTTTACATCCGAAAAGGTAGAATTACCGCTTCCCTTCTCGTTGATCGTCACACCCGCTAGTGTTTCGTTCCCCGACGAAATTCGTCCGCTGATTGTTCTTTGCCCGAAAGATTGCAATGAAATGGTCAGGAAACTGATGAAAAGTACGGCGGCCTTCACTTCTGCCCTGAGATGCTGTGCCTGATAAAGCCACAGTGTTGAAATTTTTCTCATACATTTTTTATTTTTAGGTTGGCTTTCAATCTTTCAGGAGGTTCTTACAATCTTCTTTTTTAAATTATCGTATCTGAGACACAATCCCATTTAAAATAAGGTGAAATTCCAATACTTCCCCATCTTGTATTGCGAAAGCAAAGCAATTGGAAATAAACGTAAGAAGCGAATAATCAGGGGTTTTATTCTATGCAAAGGTTTGCGCTATAGATTTAATTTGGATTTTACAAATTTTTGTATTAATAATGCAATTTTTCAGATTTTGAAGCCTGTTTACCTACCTGCAAAAATAGTTATGGGGCCCCACTTTGCTGACCATCTCGGGTTTATCCGGCGCATTCGGCCAAAAAAAAATGTCCCCTGCACGGCGTATGCAGGAGACATTCTGATTTTCGCAAAAATATAGCTTAGTAGCCCGGGTTCTGTTTCCAGTGCGTACTCACATTAAGTACGGTAGTAGGCAGCGGGAAGATCCGGCGGAATCTTTCGGTACTACCTGCGGCATACAGGGATTTAAAGCCCCAGTTGTCTTCAAATTTTCCGAACCGGATCAGGTCGTTCCGGCGCCAGGATTCATCGGCAAACTCCCTGGCCCGCTCATCCAGCAAGTCTTCCAGCGTGGGCTGACCGGTCACCGCCGGCGCGCCTACATACGCCCGTATCTGGTTCATCAGGGAAGCGGGAGAGTCTCCGTTGGTGGCGGTAGCCCCCCTGAGTATAGCCTCCGCTTTCATCAGCAGTACATCGGCCAGGCGGAAAACCGGTACGTCATTGCTCTGGTTACGATTCTGGGCAGCCGTCACGTCCACATCCATATAGAATTTAATGGAACGGTAGCCCATTGACCTGCCTTTCAGGTCGTTCCCCACATTCATGGTCGCAGCCCCGTCAGGCCTCAGGGTAATATCCCGGGTAAACTCCAGCTGCCAGTCAAACTTATCGTCCGCGTCCGAGCCGTTATAATCCTGGTCTATCCCCCGCTTGGAGGTATTGATGAGAAACGGCTCGTTGGTAGGCGCGTAGTTTTGCCAGTAGTATTGCTTGCCCCCGATATACTGATCGTTTCTTTCGTCTCCCGGCAAATTAAATTTATCCAGGAAAGCCGGCGGTACACGCAGCGTTCCGCCCACACTCTGAGGAAGATCACCGAACTGCTTCTGAGAGTTCCGGTGAATCCAGAACCGGGCATAGGTCATACCTTGCTGTCTTTCCCGGTCAAAAGGAATAACAAAAATAAAATCACGAATATGTGCGCCGTTATCCGGGCGAAACTTGGTCATGAACTTATCGCTCAGGTTGAATTTCCCTGAACGGATAATCGCATCGCACATGGCCACCACATCGTTGAGCTTTTCATTGGCTGCTCCCGGCGTATAGGTAGCTACATCTGCACTGGTATATACCGCCCAGTTGAGATACAGTTTGGCCAGCAGGGCCTCCGCCATGTAACGGGTAGCTTTACCGTAGGTAGTAGAAATCACATCGGTGGTCAGTCTTTCCCGTACCTCAAGCAATTCCGATTCAATAAAACGGGCCACATCTGCTCTTGGCGACCGGTCAGGTTGCTGATCCACCATTCCTGTAATAATGGGCACATCTCCAAAGTTATCCATCAGGATAAAATAGTAAAACGCCCGCATGGCACGGATAGGCGCCGCGCCTTCTCCTTCGTCGTTCCCCAGTAACGCCAGCACCTTGTTGCTGTTCGTAATACCGGTCATGGCCGAGTTCCACATGCCCGGCAGGTAGCCGTGGTCCGCGTTCCAGTCATGCACACACAGCTGGCGGTAGATGCCGCCGTCGTAATAGTCGGAACCCATGGCCATACTCACCGCTTCGTCGCTGGTCAGGGTTTGGGCAAACCAGTGGTCACGCCCCATGGCGCCGCGGTATGCGTTATATACATCGGCGGAAACCGCTTCTGCAGCCGCTTCCGAATCCGGAAACGCCGTGTACTGTGATTTAATATCTACATTCAGATCCGTACAGCCTGACAGGGCCAGGACAGCCACAAAAATTGATTTAATATAGGTCTTCATAAATAGTGTCTGATTAAAAATTCACGTTAACTCCAAACATCCATGTACGCGTTCTGGGATACGTTTGCCGGTTATCAATACCTGGCATCAGCCCACCCAGAGAAACTTCAGGATCTACCCCTTTGTACCCGGTCAGCACAAAAGCATTATTTACTGTAGCGAACAGGCGCAAATTGGAAATCTGCTTTCCGATATTGCCGACGTCATACCCCAGTGACAATTGCGACAGCCTCAGGTAATCTCCTTTCTCCAGGTAACGGTCTGACAGGAAATGGGCGTTATAGTCGGATACCTTTTCAGTTTCGAGTACACTAGCCAGCAGGTTTTTGTTTCCGGCATTACCCACCACATTTGAATGCCTGGCCCGCGTACCGTTCATGATCTTGTTTCCAAAAACACCCTGGAAAGTAGCATTCAGGGAAAACTTCCCGTAGTTCAGGTTATTGTGCCAGCCCAGGGTAACCTTGGGTTGTGCGCTGCCGGTATAGGCCCGGTCTTTGTCTTGGGGCGTAGTGGTGGTTTCTCCCGTTCTTTCCCCGGTTTCGAGATCATGTACATAGTAAATGGATACTCCCTGGTCATTGTATCCGGCCCATTCCCAGGTATAGAAAGTACCTATGGGGTAACCCTCCATGATTCTTTGCTGGTTCATACCCGACTGCCCGGCTCCGTCCAGGTTGGCCATGTCCAGGTAATTCACCGAGAATTCCTGGTTGGAAATCTTCGTTACCTTATTTTTATTATGCGAAATATTGAATCCCGTACTCCAGCTAAAGCGGTCATTCTGTACCGGAACGGCATTGATACTGAATTCAATTCCTTTGTTGTTGATAGAACCCACGTTGGTCGTCAGGTAACTGTACAGGTATTTGGTAGTAGACACCGGGTAGTCGTAGATCAGGTCGGTGGTATTCTTGTTGTATACTTCCAGGGTACCGCTCAGTCTATTGTTCAAAAGCGCAAAGTCCAGCCCGATGTTCAGCATACCGGTGCGCTCCCACTTCAGATCCGGATTAGAGTTCCGCAGCGCACCCAATGTTCTTACCTGGTTGCCCTGTGAATCGGTAAACCAGCCGGTAGCCCCGTATACCTGGGTAGCGGTGAATACGTCAAAGCCCAGGGAGTTCCCGCTGACCCCGTATCCGACCCTGAATTTCAGGTCGTCCAGTTTGCTGTCTTTCAAAAAGCCCTCTTCCGAAATTCTCCATGCTGCCGACACCGAAGGGAATGTGGCCCAACGGTTATTAACTCCGAAAGCGGAAGATCCGTCTCTCCTCACCGTAGCCTGGAAAAGATAGCGGCTGTCGTAGGAGTAATTCACCCGTGAATACACGGAGATCATTCTCAGGGTGGAAAGCCGGTACCCCCCAAAACCGTTCAGGTCTATGCTGTTGGCCATTCCCGGGTTATAATAACCCAGGTCATCGCTATAATAGTTATAGGTAGAAAGCTGGAATCCGTCGTTGTCGTTATTTTCTTCCCAGGAATATCCCAGTAGCGCCCCGATTTTATGGGCGCCGCCCAGGGTTTTATCGTATGCCAGGTTCATTTCCATTACTTTACGGTCGCCCTCTACCGCCGCACGGGTAGAACGACCGTTCATTCCCGCTGCCACCATAGAGTTCCGGGTATAATAGTCGGCAAAATTATACTGGCTGTTCTGGTAAGACAGGTCCAGGTTATACCGCAGGTCTGGCAGCAGCTGGTAACCCGCTTTCGCATGCGCTTGAATGACCTTGCTTTTCGAGAAGATGGTACTTTCTTCCAGCAGGGAAACCGGGTTGGCGTACTGAGAACGCTGAGGGTATTCAAACCAGGAGCCGTCGGCGTTCTTCACATCCGAAATGGGCAGGTAATAATACATTGCATCGTACACACTCAATCCCTGGCCCTGGGCCGGCACATCGTTTCTTTGCGTAATACTGGCGTTCAGGTTAAAAGAAAGATCCAGCTTGTCATTCAGGGCCTTGGTTTCCAGAAAACCCCTGGCCACATACCGCTCCATGTCCGTACCTTTGATCACCCCGCTATTCTTCAGGTAATTCACACTGCTGCTATAGCGCGTTTTTTCCGTTCCCCCTGTAATGGAGATATTGTGGTTGTTCGACACTCCTGTTCTCTCCACTTCATCCTGCCAGTTGGTGTCCGCCCCTCTGTCGTCATAAGGATCCAGAGAGAATCCGTTGTTCAGCACAAAATTCCGGTATTGGCCGGCATTCATCATTTCAAGGCGTTTCGCTACCTTATCCACACTCACATAACCGTTGTAGGTCACGTTGGCCTGGCCTGTTCTTCCTCTTTTGGTACTTACGATAATCACCCCGTTGGCGGCTTTGGAGCCGTAGATGGCCGTGGCCGAGGCATCACGCAAGACGTCAATACTCAGAATGTCGCTTGGCGCCACCAGGTCAAGCGAAGCGCCCGGCACCCCGTCTATGACATAGTAGGGTTCCATGGCTGCGCCGGTTCTCAGCGTAGACGCCCCCCTCAGAATCACCGCGGGCGAGGCGTTGGGATTGCTGTTGTTGGTAGAAATACTCAACCCCGGCACTTTTCCCTGGAGAAGCTGAGCCGGGTTGGAATACACCCCCTGGTTCAGATCTTCCGCTTTCAGAGAGGTAATGGAACTGGTTACGTCTTTCCGTGCCATGCTTCCGTACCCTACCACAATCACCTCATCCAGCAGTTTGTTGTCGTCGCTGAGTTCTACTGCCAGATTATTCCCGTTTACGGTCACTTCTTTTGTGAGGTAACCCACATACGTAAAAACCAGCACTTTTCCCTGCGCTACCCTAAGGGTAAAACTACCCTCCGCATCGGTCATGGTGCCGCCCGTAGTACCTTTTTCTACCACAGTTACGCCCGGCAATTTATTGCCCTGGGTGTCTGTAACTGTTCCTCTTACCTCATTCTGGGCCAAAAGGTGACCCGAACCTGCCAGTAAAAGACCACATACGACCAGTAAACGCGCTGATCGCTTCACAAGTTGACATAAAATCATAGATTTCATCTTTATTGGTTACAAATATTAATGGTTCAAAACGATTGCCTTTGAAAGACATCGGGCATCCGCCCTTTTCTTCACAGGAAAACGGACCGTATTTACCGTTTCACCTCTTGTAGTGTTATTTTTAAAAAGTGTCATTTTTACACAAATAAATTTCGCATGTCTCCTACTTCCTTCGTCTCCCCAAAATTAAGGCGAAGGCCTAAGCCCCGGAAACAAATACGCTCATTTTAACTATTTCGTAATATCAGGATAGTTCTATTTCCTTTTTTTAATACAAAAACAATTCATATTTCGTATTTTTATAAAAAACAAGGCTAAAATCCTGATATAAAACAAAGCAATGACAAATATTTCAATGAAGCCAACAATGCCTTTTTTTATTTTATGCAAAGGTTTGCATAATTGAAAAAATTTGGATTTTACAAATTTTTATTTTAATAATGCACTTTTTATTGGTATTACCAGCTACAGCCTGCTTGAGGTCGTTGCCCGTTCACCATCAGAAATTCCGGTACCCATGGACAAACCCGTCACCATCATAGACATAGCGAAGGCATTGCACATTTCTCCTTCCACGGTATCAAGGGCGCTGAACGACCACCCGTCTATCAGTATGCAAACCAAAAAGGACGTGCGGGATCTGGCAGACAAACTCAATTACCACCCCAACCTCACCGCCAGGAATCTCCTGAAAAAGAAGTCGGGGGTGATCGGGGTGATTATTCCTGAAATCACCAGTTATTTTTTCTCTACCGTGATTACGGGAATACAGGACAACATCTCTTCAGTAGGATATAAGCTGATTATTTCCCAGAGCAACGAGTCGTTTGAAGAAGAGAAAAAACTGGCCATGGAAATGGCCCTGATGCGGGTGGAAGGCCTCCTGGTTTCGCCCACTTTCAATACCAGCAGCTACCATCACCTGGAAGAGGCCAGGAAGTCGGGCATTCCGGTAGTGGTCTTTGACCGCGACTGCCCGGGGTTTGAATCCAGCAAAGTGTTTGTAGATGTATATGACGGCGCCTACCAGGCCGTAAAATACCTGATCGACGTGGGATGTCAGAAAATTGCCCATATCGCCGGGCCGGTTAGCATTCCCACCTTCCAGGAGCGGTTCAATGCTTACTGCAATGCCCTGGAAGAGCAAGGGCGTATCGTAGACCCCTCGCTTATCGTTTACAGCCATGGGTTTTCTGCCGAAGACGGGGTCAGTGCTATCGAAACACTCCTCGGACAGGCTTCAGATATCGATGCCATATTTTGCGTGAATGATGCTGTTGCCATTGGTGCCATGCATATACTCCGTGAAAAAGGTTATCGGATTCCACAAGATATTTCCATTATCGGTTATGATGACGAGCCCTACTCCTGCTACTTCAGCCCTGCACTGACCACCATTTGGCAACCGGTATACGACATGGGCCTTCTGTCTTCCAAGATCCTCCTCGACTCTATCAATAAAAATAGCCCCTTCCGGTACGAAGTGCTTAAACCGGAACTCATTATTCGTGAATCATCTAAACAATTACTGCCTATATGAAATATGCTTTAACGCTTTCTGCCTTATTTATTTTTTTACTGACCGGAACGGCGCAGCAGCAACCTCCGCTGAAACTCTGGTACAATCAACCGGCCCAACACTTTGAAGAGGCCCTGGTGCTTGGAAACGGCAAAGCCGGCGCCACCGTTTTCGGAGGTACGGATTCCGACAAGATCCTGCTGAACGACATCACCCTCTGGTCAGGAGAACCCGTAAAAGCGAATATGAACCCGGAGGCCCACACCTTCCTTCCCCTGGTCAGAGAAGCCCTGAAAAGGGAAGATTACCCGGCGGCCGACTCCCTCATCAAACATATCCAGGGAAAGTTCTCCGAATCTTTTTCTCCCCTGGGAACTCTCTTCATTGATTTCAGCAATCCCGCCCCTGTAAAAAAATACTACCGTGAACTGAGTCTTGACGATGCCATCGCCACCGTTGTACACCAAACGGAAGACAATACCATTACCCGGGAATACTTTGTGTCGCACCCCGATAACCTGCTGGTGATACGGATCCGGGCGGAAAAACCCGTGAGTTTCACGGTTCGGCAAAACAGTCAGATGCCTTACAAAGCCTCGGTGAACACAAACGTACTGCACCTGTCTGGCCGTGCCCCCTTCCGGGCGTTCCCCAGTTATTATAACCGACATGACGTCAACGCGGTGGAATACGATGACCACCGCGGTACCGCATTTACCAGCCAGGTGAAAATCATCTCCCCGGAAGGCCGTGCCACCCGTTCAGACTCTACCATCGGAAGAGATCAAACTACCGAGGCGCTTGTCCTGGTGGCCATAGCCACCAGTTTTAACGGGTTTGACCAGGACCCCGCCCGAAACGGTATCGATGAACAGGCCCTCGCCCAAAAATACCTGAGCGAAGGCTCTGCGAAGAGTTTTACGCAACTCCGGACTTCGCATACCCGGGACTACCAAACCTACTTCAACCGCGTCAAACTGGATTTGCATGCGGGCAACGCCCCGGACGTTCCCACCGATGAACGCCTGAAAAGATACATGACCGGCAGCTCCGACCGCTACCTGGAAACCCTTTACTTCCAGTTCGGCCGCTACCTCCTGATTTCCTCCTCCCGCACACCCGGTGTACCGGCTAACCTTCAGGGTCTCTGGAACCCCCACATACGGCCGCCCTGGAGCAGCAACTATACCACCAATATCAATGTGGAGGAGAATTACTGGCTGGCAGAAAACACCAACCTGGCGGAAATGCATCAGTCTCTGCTGACTTTTACCGCCAATATCGCCCGAACCGGCGCCATTACCGCGAAGAACTTCTACGGAGCCCGGGGCTGGTCACTTGGCCACAACTCCGACATCTGGGCCATGACCAACCCTGTAGGCGATTTCGGACACGGGCATCCCGTGTGGGCCAACTGGGCCATGGGCGGCACCTGGATTGCCACTCACCTCTGGGAACATTATATTTTCAACCAAGATACCGAATGGCTTAAAAACTATGCTTACCCCCTGATGAAAGGTGCGGCCGAATTCTGCCTGGATATGCTGGTGGAAGGTCCTGACGGATACCTGATCACCTCCCCTTCCACCTCTCCTGAAAATATCTATATTACTGACAAAGGCTACAAAGGCGCCACCTTGTACGGCGCATCGGCAGACATCGGAATGATCAAAGAACTGTTTACCCAGGTCATTTCCGCTGCTGACATTCTGAAAACCGACGCTTCCTTCGCCGCCGAATTGAAAGCCGTAACCGAAAAACTCCGGCCTTACCAGATCGGGAAAAAAGGAAACCTGCAGGAATGGTACTACGACTGGGAAGACGCGGAGCCCCGCCACCGCCACCAAACTCACCTTTTCGGCCTCTATCCCGGCCACCATATCACAGTCAGGCACACGCCCGACCTGGCCGAAGCGGCCAAAACCACCCTGGAAATCAAGGGAGACGAAACCACAGGATGGTCAAAAGGCTGGCGCATTAACCTCTGGGCCAGGCTGCTCGACGGCAACCGGGCCTATAAAATGTACCGGGAACTGTTGAAATATGTAGAGCCGGATGCCATTCGCCCGAAAAATCAGAATCATGGGGGCACCTACCCCAATCTCATGGACGCCCATCCGCCTTTTCAGATCGACGGTAACTTCGGAGGGGCCGCAGCCATCGCCGAAATGCTGGTGCAATCCTCCCCCGAAGAAATCCACCTCCTGCCTGCCCTCCCTGATGCGTGGCCGTCCGGTTCCATCACCGGTCTGCGGGCAAGAGGCGGTTTTCAGCTGGACATCAGTTGGAAAAATGGGGTTTTACAGGAAGTTACCGTTTACGGCGAGCCTGGAGGCGCTACCCGGTTGGTTTATAAAGACAAAACAAGAGAGATTCGGCTCAAGACCGGAGAGAAGCAGAGTATTACGTTTTAAGGGAGTCTATAAAGCGTAATTAATAAGTGGGGTTCTTGCCAGCGTAGCTGTCGAGAACCTTACTTATTAAGCTTCTCCTTGATATCCTTAATATGCAATAGCAGTTCCCGATCCTGATTCTGCAGGTCATTGATGGTCTGTATAGCATGAATTACCGTACTGTGGTCACGCCCTCCGAAATGATAGCCAATGGTTTTCAGAGAAAGTTCCGTAAACTCTTTGGTCAGGTACATGGCAATCTGCCGGGGAAGCACCACCTCTCTCAGGCGGGTTTTCCCTTTGATATCCGAAACTTTAATGTTGAAATGGGCAGTTACCACGTCAATAATCTTATCGATGGAAATGGCTTTCTGGCTTTCTTCTACCAGGCTCTTGATCCTGTATTTAGCCAGTTCAATATCAATTTTACGCTGTAGCAGGGCGGAATCCACAATCAGGGAATTCACCACCCCTTCCAGCTCTCTCACGTTTGAGTCCACACAATTGGCCAGGTATTCTACTACCTCCATGTCCATTTCCGCTTTTTCGGTGGCCAGTTTATTCTGGATAATGGCCATACGCGTCTCCAGGTCCGGTGTTTGAATATCGGTGGTTAATCCCCATTTAAAGCGAGACAGCAGCCGGTCTTCCATTCCCGACAGCTCGCGCGGAGGACGGTCAGAGGTCATTACAATCTGCTTTCCCGACTGGTGGAGGTGATTAAATATATGGAAGAACGTTTCCTGGGTTTTCTCTTTCCCTGCCAGGAACTGGATATCGTCAATGATCAGCACGTCTACCATCATGTAGAAGTTCATAAAATCCTGGAGGCTGTTATCGCGGATGGAGTTTATAAACTGGCTGGTGAATTTTTCGGACGACACATACAGTACCAGTTTGTTGTTCCCGGGTTGATTCTCAATAAAATTGCCAATGGCCTGCACCAGGTGCGTTTTTCCCAGGCCCACTTCCCCGTAAATCATGAGGGGGTTAAAGGCGGTCACGCTGGGTTTCTGGGCTACGGCCACACTAGCAGCCCGGGCTAAGCGGTTACAAGAGCCTTCCACGTAATTTTCAAACCGGTAATTGCGATTCAGCTGGGAGTCAAAGGTAACTTCCCGCGGTACTTTAATCTCAAACGGGTTCCGCGGAACACTCCGGGTTGCCTCCGGGGCCGGCGCAGACTTGGGACGGGGCTGCTGTGCTTTCGGGCCTCCGCTATCAATAATAATCGTATATTCCAGTTGTCCCTCTTTCCCGATCGCGTAATCCAGGGCCTTTCTCAGAATCTTTACGTAGTTGTTTTCCAACCATTCGTAAAAAAACTGGCTGGGCACCTGAATAATCAGACGTTTATTAATCAGTCTGTACGGAATTATTGGCTCAAACCACGTCTTAAAACTTTGCTCAGTCACGTTCTCACGGATCACCATGAGACAGTCATTCCACACCTGAGCTACGTCATTTTTAACTGTAGTTTCCAATACCAGAAAAAATTATTAGGTTGTATAAAATCCATTTTGGGGTTACAAATCTAAGTAAAGAAACGTAACCCGTTGTGATAAATCCCAAAAAGAAATTTGCGAACTCAATTTATAAAAAAAACCTTATCCGGCAAATTAAAATTCTCCTGCTTTGGTTTTATCCTATATAACCTGGCATCATCATCCAAATCATTCCTGTGAAACACTTCCTTCATTTTGCCCCTCCCCTCTTTCTTTTTTTTGTACTATTCTTAGTCAGTTCATCATCGTTCCAACATCTCCTGCATCCGGGAATATGGTATATATTTCTTTTTTTTACGATGGTCCATCTTTTGGTGGTTCGTTTAGCAGATATGGGTTTCGAACGGGGAAATTTCATCAATTTCTATCTTGCATCCACCGTTATCCGCATCATCCTTATCCTGATTTTTACGGGTGTATTCCTCTGGCTATTCCCGGAAAACCGAAAGCTCTTCCTTTTGACTGCGGTTGTATTTTATTTATTTTTTACAATTTTTGAAATTTCGATTTTACTTCGTAAATTGCGGCGTTTTTAAAAGGGCCACTGGCAAAACTTTGATTATTAAACACTTCAATATGTTTAGGTACTTTTCCTGTTTGTTATTTTCGGTATTGTTTTTCATGAGTTCCGTTTCCCTGGCCTCTGACCACGAAACGGGAGAAAAGTTCGATATTGCCGGAATGATCATGCACCACATCGGCGATGAACACGGCTACGAAATCACCCACGGCGTAAAAATTCCTTTGCCTGTAATTCTCTATTCCAAAGAAGACGGTCTCCAGGTATTTTCTTCCTCCAGGTTAGAAGACGGGAAAGTATACAACGGTTACAAAAATGACCACGGCCATATTGTAAAATTAAATGAAGACGGCACGGTAAATGCGTCCGTTCATCCTTTTGATTTTTCCATTACCAAAAACGTGGCCACCATGATCATGAGTTCGGCTTTGTTGCTGCTCATTTTCTCTGCCGTGGCCCGGGGCTACAGCACCAACAAGGGCAAAGCCCCCAAAGGCGTACAGTCTCTCCTCGAACCGGTGATCGTGTACCTGAGAGACGAGGTAGTCAAACCGGCTATCGGCCCTCGCTACGAAAAATATTTTCCGTACTTACTGACCCTGTTTTTCTTTATCCTGATCAACAATATCCTGGGGTTATTCCCTGCCGGACCCAACCTGAGCGGGAACATCGCGTTCACCATGGTACTGGCAGTGATTACTTTCCTCATTGTGAATATTTCGGCCAACAAATATTACTGGAAACACGTATTTATGCCAGACACCCCGGTGTGGATGTACATCATCATGATTCCGGTAGAGTTGGTAGGGGTGATCATGAAACCTTTGTCGCTCATGATTCGTCTCTTTGCCAACATCACGGCGGGTCACATCATCATGCTGAGCCTTTACGGACTGATTTTTATATTCAAAAGCCATTTGATAGGCGGCGCGGTGAGCGGTTTTGCCTTGTTTATGAGCCTGATTGAATTGCTGGTAGCCTTTATACAGGCGTTGATCTTCATGTTGCTGAGTTCCATGTATATTGGTTCAGCCATAGAAGAACACCACTAAGATATTCCTCTTTAAACCCTATAAAGAGGTTATTTAAGAACAATTCTTTCGGAGGGGGAAAGAAAAAACAAATAAAATTATGTCTTTATTAAGCATTATTTTACAAGCAGTAGCTGAGTCAGGTTCAGGACTTATCGCTTTGGGTGCCGGTTTAGGTGCCGGTCTGGCCGCTATCGGCGCAGGTCTGGGTATCGGTAAAATCGGTGGTAGCGCCATGGAAGGTGTGGCACGTCAGCCTGAAGCATCCGGAAAGATCCAAACCATGATGATCATCATCGCCGCCCTTATCGAGGCCGTGGCTCTTTTCGCTGCTGTAATCTGTCTTTTGATTTCTTTCAACATCTAAGAAATCCATTCCCAACATTACTCGCATTAGGCGTTAATGTTGGGAATTCTTTAAAAATCTGAAAAATAAAACATAAACCGAAAGATGGTATTTTTAAACAGTGCATTATTGTCGCCTAATCCGGGTCTGGTACTCTGGATGATCATTGTTTTCAGCGCATTACTTTTCTTACTGAGGAAATTTGCCTGGAAACCCATCATGGAAGGCCTGAAAGAAAGAGAGGGAGAGATTGAAGGCGCTTTAAGAATGGCGGAAGAAACCCGTGCGGAAATGGCCAAACTGAAATCCGACAATGACCGCCTGATTTCGGAAGCGAGAAGAGAGCGGGAAGAGATCATTAAAGAAGCCAAAGACGCCGCTAACCGCCTCATTGCCGAAGCTAAAGAAGACGCCCAGGTACAAAGCGCCAAGATATTGGAAGACGCACGGGCATCTATCGCGCATGAAAGGGAGGTGATGCTGGCCGCGGTGAAAAAAGACGTAGCCGGTCTTTCCCTCGAAATCGCGGAAAAAGTACTTCGCAAAGAGTTATCGGATAAACTTGCCCAGCAATCCTATATCGATACCCTGGTAGCTGACGCAAAACTTAACTAATACGTATGAATCTTTCACTGATAGGAAACCGTTATGCCAAGGCCCTGATCGCCCTTGCCAATGAGCAGGGGAAACTGGAAGAGGTGTATAACGACATGAAGTTTTTCGAATCCGTTTGTACGGAAAACGATGAATTCCGAAAAATTATGGCTAACCCCATCGTAAGACATGAGAAAAAATTCGGAATTCTGAAAAAAATTTTCGAGAATCGTGTAACGAACGTGACTTTCTCAATTTTTAACGTTTTAACAAGAAAGAATCGTGAACAATTGCTTTACCCCATTGCCCAGGAGTTTCATAAACTCTACGACGAGCAAAAGGGAATTCAGAAAGTTCAGGTTTCCACTCCGGTGGCCCTCACAGATGCACAAAAGGCTGAATTCAGCCGTGTGGTAGCCGAGTCAATGAATAAAACCGTGGAACTCACGGAAAAAATTGACGAAAGCCTGATCGGGGGGTATGTTTTAAAGGTAGGTGACACCCAGATTGACACTTCCGTAAAACATAAACTGAATGAATTGAAAACAGCGATGGCTTAAATTTTGTATTAGTTTTCATGGCTATAAAGTTGAGAAAGGCCTTCGATATTTCGAAGGTTTTTTCTTTTTAGGGATATTGAGCTGTGAGCTGTGAGCTGTGAGCCTAAAATCGACGCAGAGTCCCCTTGCGGGAGACTCTGCGAGAACACCGTCCAATCAGAGTCTCTTTGAAGAAGGACTCTGATTACTTTTCGCAGAGTCCCTTGCGGGAGACTCTGCGAGAACGGCTTAAAACTGCTGCTGCACTTCTTCCAGCCGTGCAATAAGAGAATTGATTTTTTCCTGTTCTTTTCGGATCTGTCGTGGCCGTAATACCCACCAGTTAAAACTCATCCACATCAAAAGAACCCCGTAGGTTACCCAACCCCAAAGCCTGCCCATCCGGATGACGTATTCATACATATAAAGGACAAGTCCGCCTGAAAGCAGCAGAAAGTACACACTCATCATCTGCTTTTGCAAAAACGCTTCCTTCCTTTTCACCGCCAGCAGGTTTTCCATGAACATCCGGCTGTCAGTATGCTGATCCAACGACCGGTACAGGGGTAGAACCCGGTTATAAACAAATAAAAAAATCAACATAGCTGCAATGGCAAGAAACACCCCGATCCACGTGGTCAGCAGGGTCGGACTCGACCAGTATCCGACCAGGGCAATAAAAATGCTGGTAGAAATGAGTGCTGTATTGGTGAACCATAATTTTCGAAGCCGGCTACTTTTATAGCCTTTGACTTTATCATACAGTGCCTGGAAGTCGGCACCAGGTACCGGCTGACTTTTCCATATTTTATTAAAATCCATGTTCTTTAAACTTTTGGGTTAAACGGTCTTTGATTCGATGCAGACGTACCCGCACGTTCCCTTCGGAAAGCCCGAGTATCTGCGCGATTTCACTTTGTTTTACTTCTTCCAGTTCGAGGGAAATAATCAGCCTGTCGGTCTCAGGCAACCCGGCAATAAGCCGATAGAGGAGTTCTACTTCCGATGTACGCTCCGCCGAAACGGGTTCATTAGGCAGCTCAAGCGGAAGCGGCAACTTTACTCTTTTCTTATCGTATGCCACCTGCCTTAAGCACCGGTTAGAAGCAATCCGGAATATCCAGGTGCCAATGTCGGCCTCTTTCCGAAAACCGGAAAGGTTTTCCCAGACGAGAATAAAGGTATCCTGAGCAAGATCCCGCGCCAGGGCGTCATCATTGACGTAACCCATACAAAGGCGGTACACTTTCTCCCACCATTCCAGGTAAATACGTTCAAAGTCCTTTATTTCAGCCATGTAACCAATGTGTTAATAAAGGCCTCCTGCCTGTCTATAAATATACCGTGCGAGCAGTTGTTGAGCAACACAAAAGCAGAAGGGTCTCCAAGCAGACGCCGAATCTGTCCGAGCTGATTTTCATCAAAGAGGCCGTCTTCCTTACCATAAATGCCGTAAAGCACAGGGCCGTGCAGTTGCTGTAAATCAGCGGAGAGGTCAATGGTGCTATACTTCTCGTTGTTGATAAAGCCCATGGTGGGTGCGTACATATTGCGGTAGTTGGTTTTGGCCAGGTTTTCCATATACGTTTTGGTATCCGGATGCTGCCTAAAAGTTTCCATCAACTGAACAGCCTCGGGAGAAGGATTAGCCGCCGTGTAGATCCCGTTCTGCATGGCCAGCATAAACGAGCCTGAACTGTAAAACACCGAGGCGGTATCCTGCTTCTTCACAAAATTGATTTGGGACAATGTGGCCGAATCGCTTTTGGCTTCTGCTTTGGCTTGTACTGTAGTCAAGATGGTTTTAAAGGTTTGCTGCATGGATACCGGTGTTCCTGCCAGGATCAGGTGCGAGACTTTCCCGGGGTGTTGCGCCGCAAAACGCGTGGCCACCACCCCTCCAAAACTATGGCCTAAAAGAGCCGCTCTTTTTAGTCCGTAAGTACGATAGATTTCGGTAAGGTCGGCCAGCGTTTGCTCAAAAGTGAATTTGGCTTCCGGGTCGTCTGACCTTCCTTCGCCCCTCCTGTCGTACGTAATCACAAAAAAGCCCCGGTCGGCCAGCTTTTCAGCGGTAGTAAGTTCAAAATCAATGGCGCTTCCGCCAGGCCCGCCGTGCAGAAAAACAAGGGGCTGAGCGGTAGGGTCTCCAAACGTTTTCACATGAATGTTCTGCGCCGATCCCGTAAAGGCGCAGAACAAACCACACATTAAAATTTTCAGCTTTTTCATTTTTTGTAATTTTTCCCTTTAGAGACAGGGTACCTGCAAATGTTACAGAAAATTACAAAAAAAATCCGGTTTCAGTCTTCCAGGTAACCGAACCGACCCTGGTTAAAATCGTCAAAAGCCTGTAAAATCTCCTGGCGGGTATTCATGACAAAAGGCCCGTGCGCGGCGATAGGTTCACCGATAGGCTCCCCGCTCAAAACCAGAACTACCGCCTCCTCCTGAGCCTCTACGGTGAATTCTTCTCCGTCGTTGGCCATCAGCACAAAATGATCGGTGGGGGCTTCCTCCCGCCCGTTCACCGTTACCTTCCCTTCAATGACCAGGAGGCCCGTGTTAAAGCCTGCCGGAAAATCAAAACGGGCGCTACCTCCCTTTTTTAATTTTGTATTCAACAAATGCAAAGGGGTGAACGTGGAAGCACTCCCTTTCCGGCCCCGGTATTCCCCGGCAATAACCTCAATTTCGCCCTGTCCTTCTTCAAGGAGAAAACGGCTCATGGAAGCATTTTCGATGGACTGGTACGCGGGCTTGCTCATTTTATCTTTGGCAGGGAGGTTAACCCACAGTTGTACCATCTGGAATTCTCCCCCTTTCTTACTCCATTCCTTTTCGTGAAATTCTTTGTGTAGTACTCCACTGGCCGCCGTCATCCACTGTACGTCGCCTTCCCCAATGACGCCGCCTCCGCCGCCGCTGTCGTGGTGTTCTACTTTCCCTTTGTAGGCGATAGTGACCGTCTCAAAGCCCCTGTGGGGGTGTACCCCTACCCCTCTGGGTATCTCACTGGGTGTAAAATGATATTTCGAATTATAATCCAGTAACAGGAAAGGATCCATACGATGCATATCGAGGGGGTGAGTACCCGGAATAAAATTATGCACCCGGAAACCGTCTCCTACAAAATGGGGCGCTTTCGGGCGAATTACTTTTTCTACTGTTTTGATTGCCATTTTTATAAAAAAATTATACTGCAAAAGTAGAACATCCCCCACCCCTTCACATTGACCTAAGTTAAGAACTAAGCGTTTCTCCGGGCCAGTTCTTTCCTTACCCGGCTCAGACTTTCAGGGGTAATTCCTAAATAAGAAGCGATATAGGTCTGGGGTACCCGAAGCAGCAGATCAGGGTACATGCGGATGAAGTCGAGGTACCTCTCTTCGGCAGTAGCGCTTTGCAGTTGCGTAATTCTTCTTTGCAAATGACGTATATGATTATGAAGTAAGCGGTTATTGAACTCCAGGAAAGCGGGGTCTGTCTGACCAAGTCTCAGGAAAAGGGTGTCGTCAAAAAGGAAAGTGACGGTATCTTCCAGGGCCTGCATAAAATAAGATGAGGGCTGGTCGAAATACACGCTTTCCCGATCAGACATGAACCAGTTTTCCGGAGCAAACTGAATAATATGCTCTTTCCCCTTTTCGTCAATGGAGTACTGCCGGAGCAAACCGCTCTCCACAAAAAAGGAGTATTTACATTTGTGGCCCTGCATCAGTAAAAACTCCCCTTTTTTATACTGTTTAAGGTTACAATGCGACAGTAGCTTTTCAATTTCCGCTATATCTACCCCCACATTAGAGGTCAGGTATGTCGTTAATCTGGAGTTATTCATTTACACTTTTTGATATCCTCTTCTAATTCTTTTAAACTTTGCTCTCTTTCTATGGCCTTCTGAGTAAAGCGGTATTTTTTCAGCTCTTCACCTGATTTTTTGAGCGCCATTCTCTAAGACGTTGGGTGGCCCATATACGGAACTGCATGCCTTGCTGTGATTTTACCCGGTAACCGACGGAGATGATTACATCCAGGTTTTACCCTTTACTCCCACTTCCTGTATTTTACCCGCAATAGCACTATGTTGACTCATACCACTTATAGTTTTCTTACATATTTATCTACGGTTTTATAGCCTTGCTCGGGGTGATTATGTGTAAATGGGAAATGCTTCTCTAGTTTCCCTGCCTTTATCATCGCTGGAAAAATCTTGTTTTTTAAATAATCAACAGACTTACCAATTTGCATCGCTACATCCTCCATTTTTATATAATTATTCTTGCAAACCTGCATAATCTGCATTTCTAATTCTTCTCTGTTTAATCGGGGGGCTGACTCTCTGATATCAAAGGTGTTAACCTTTCTCCCCGAGGTGTCAACCTTTCTCCCCGAGGTGTCAACCTTTCTCCCCGAGGTGTCAACCTTTCTCCCC
>CAYRGN010000033.1:0-14734 GCA_964423865.1 uncultured Lacihabitans sp. | reverse complement strand
GAGGTGTCAACCTTTCTTTTGATTTCATAGATAGTCCATCTTCCGTTATTGTCCGACTCTAAATAGCCACTCGTACATAATTTCTTCAGCATTCCGGTAATATCAACACTATGCCGATTAAGTACATACTGTAGCCGATGATTGGAGATCGACCCTTCAATCAGACAAAAAGAGAGAGCGGTCAATTCATCAGGCGTAAGGTATTTAACATCCTCAAAAATAGAATCTAATTCATTGAGTATAGGTTCAGGGATCACACTAAACATGGGCAACGTCAATTTCACCCGGTCAGGTTGCGACTCTAATTCAATAAAAGGTCTTCTCCAATGCGACTCCTGCCACCCCGTCATAATTTTATCCACACCGCTTCCCGCTTTTTCAGCACGACCTATCAGCATAAACATCTGTTGTAATGATGGGTTTCTACACTCACTTACACCGCCTGCATAATATTGTTGTAATGACACCAGGAGTGTTCCGGGGTTAGAAAAAACAAACTTCTCTGTATTGAGTTCGATAATAATATTACCGCTTAGTGAATAATCCGGTAAAGTTTCCTGTTCTTTTATACTCCCTCCCTTTCCAAACATCAGGAGCCCTGCCAAAGTAACACCCACCTGCCCGCTTTTGCGATCTGTTCTATATGCTCCAATCTTTTTTAATAATTCAACATCTTCCAATGCGTGCCAGGGGTGCCCTGCTCTCGAAGATGCAAATAATTGCCGAAATTGTCGGATACTCTTAGGGTCCAGATCATCAATTCCGTAGTTCTCAAGGATGAAATTATCCCTTTTAAGTTCAGCACTCGAATCGGCAAGCATCCGCTTGACTTCCTCATTCGTACATCTGTAATCACCTTCGTGATTTCGACTGTGTGTCTTCCATCATTATAATTCAATTTTATATCCTGAATATTCAAAGATACAAAGTAATAGGGCCGTGTCAGTATATTGAAAAGAGCTTATAACGTTTCCCTGAAAAACTCTACCACCCTGCCCCATGCCAGCGCTGCCGCCTCCTTATCGAACCGCGGCGTGGTATCGTTATGGAATCCGTGATTGGTTTCCGGATAAAAATAGACAGTATAGGCTTTGTTATTCTCCTTCAATGCTTTTTCATAAGCCGGCCAACCTTCATTTACGCGGGTATCCAACGCCGCATAATGCAATTGGAGCGGGGCCTGAATGGCCGGAACTTCCGCCGCCGGGGCCTGTCCCCCGTAAAAAGGCACGGCCGCACTTAGTCCGGGTACCCGCGCCGCCATCATATTGGCGATCCAGCCACCGAAACAAAAGCCTACTACCCCTACTTTGCCGTTACAGAACTCATATACCTTCAGGAAGTCTGCCGCCGCAATAAAATCTTCCAGCATTTCGTCGCGGTTCCGCTTGGCTTGCAGAAGGCGGCCGTCGTCGTCGTTGCCCGGGTAGCCGCCCAGCGGACTCAATGCGTCAGGCGCAAAACTCACAAATCCCGCCAACGCCGCCCGCCGGGCCACATCTTCGATATGCGGGTTCAGACCCCGGTTTTCGTGAACTACTACAACTCCGCCCAGCTTCTTCGTATTGCCTTTGGGCATACAGAGCAAGCCTTTGATGGTGCCACCGCCTTTCGGAGAAGAATAGGTCACATAGCGGGAATCTACCGCAGGATCATCCGGTTTTACCTGGATAGCCGTCTTATAATCTGGCGTAAGAAAACTCATCAGGGAAGCCACTGTGGCACCACCTACGGCATAAACGGAGAGTTTTTGCATGAAATCGGAGCGACTAAGCCGGTTATGGGCGTAATCATTGTACAGGTTCAACAATTCCTGCTTGACTTGGGGATCTTTCATAGGTAAAATTAGCTTTGAGCTGTGAGCCTTGAGCTATGAGCTTGGGATCGTTTACCGTGGATGACCTCAAGCTCATAGCTCAAGGCTCACAGCTATTTCACAATTGAAAACATTTAGGTACATTAAAGATACAATACGGAATCCTCTTTTACACCAACATTTTCTCCAATTTTGCGATTAAACCCCCAATTGTGACGACTAATCCTTCGTTTCAAATATCCGGGGATCCACAAAACCTGCTTATCTTTGCACCGATGAGGAAAGTCCTTTCCATATTGCTCCTGAGTTCCTACCTGTTTTCGAACGCTGAATTTTGCCAGCTTTTGAAAATCCCCCTTTTTATTGAGCATTACCAGGAGTTTGTGGCCAACGGCGAAGGCGACCTGGTCGATTTTCTTGTGCATCATTACGGAGGTCATGAAAAAGACAGCGACTGGGACACCGACATGAAACTGCCCTTCATGACCCTGGGAGGTGACCTTAGCCACGTCTTTTATATTCCTAAAATACAATTGGATATCCCCGGTCATCCGGTAATTCCCCGAGAAAATAGCCAACCAAAGGGTAAGGTACAAAACCTGGTATCCAGCTACTACCACAGCATTCTTCAGCCACCCCGTCTAGCTTAACTTTTAAAGATCACCCAGACAGAGGTTAGTACACGGCTCAAACAGCCTTGATGCCACCAGGCAACACGCGCTTTTTGAACAGCCTCGTCTGCTATGTATTTTTTAATTGTTAATCCAGCTATCATGTTGAATAGTATAATCCGCTTTTCTTTGCGGAATAAACTCATTATCGGGCTCTTTACCGCGGGCCTGATCATTTTCGGCGTATATGAGGCTACCCGCCTGCCTATAGACGCCCAACCCGACATCACCAATAACCAAGTACAGGTAATCACGGTAGCGCCGTCTTTCGGGGCGGCCGATATCGAACGGCTGGTCACCATTCCCATAGAACAGGCCAACAGCAATATACCGGGTGTAACCGAGATCCGGAGTTTTAACCGCTTCGGCCTCTCACTAGTCACTATTGTTTTTACCGACGAAACCGATATTTACCTGGCCCGCCAGCTGGTGACCGAACGCCTCAACCAGGTCAAGGAACAGATTCCTGACGGTATCGGTAACCCAGAGCTCGGCCCGGTTTCCACCGGCCTGGGCGAAATCTTTCAGTATATGGTCCGGCCCCAAAAAGGCTTTGAATCCAAATACGATGAAACCGAACTCCGTACCCTGCAAGACTGGGTGATCCGCCGGCAGCTCCTCGGTACACCGGGTGTGGCCGAAGTCAGCAGCTTCGGAGGAAAACTCAAACAATACGAAATTGCCGTCAACCCGGACAAGTTGCAGGCATTCCGGCTGAGCATCAACGACATCTTCGATGCGCTGGAAGCCAACAACCAGAACACGGGCGGAGCCTATATCGAAAAAGCGGAAACCGTGCTTTTTATCCGCACAGAAGGACTGATCGGCAGTACGTATGACATCGGGAATATCGCCGTAAATCATACAGCCGATGGCAGCCCTGTACGTATCCGGGATGTAGCCGAGGTAAAAACCGGCTACGCCACCCGCTACGGAGCCATGACCTACAACGACCAGGGCGAGGTCTCCGGCGCCATTGTGCTTATGCTCAAAGAGGAGAATGCCAGCCAAGTGGTTAAAAAAATCAAAAACAGGCTGGAGGAAATTGAAAAGACCTTGCCCGAAGGAGTGGTCATTGAACCTTTTCTCGACCGGGCCAAGATGGTGAGCAACACCATTCGCACCATTGAAACCAACCTCATTGAGGGGGCGCTGATCGTGGTCTTCATCCTCGTACTTTTCCTGGGTAACCTGAGAGCCGGGCTGCTGGTGGCCTCGGTGATCCCACTCTCCATGCTTTTCGCCATCATCCTGATGAACATCTTCGGGGTAGGCGGCAACCTCATGAGCCTGGGGGCCTTAGATTTCGGCCTGATTGTAGACGGGGCCGTGATCATTGTGGAAGCCGTACTCCATCAGCTATCCAGACACGGGTACCTCGGAAATATCAACAAACAAAATATGGATCAGCCCGTATATGATTCCGCCACTAAGATGGTGAACTCGGCCGTTTTCGGGCAGATCATTATCCTGGTGGTTTATCTCCCGATATTCACCCTGCAAGGCATAGAAGGAAAAATGTTCATCCCCATGGCCCAAACGGTCACTTTTGCCCTCATCGGGGCCTTTATCCTGTCGCTGACCTACGTACCCATGATGAGTTCCCTGGTTTTGAAGGTCCCTTCCGGCAAGACTTTTTCCGACAAAATCATGGCCAAAACGGAAGCGTTCCACACCCGATATCTTTTCAAAAGTCTCCGGTATTCCCGGGTGATCTTAGCCCTGGTCTTCCTGCTCTTTGCCGGGGCGGTTTTCGTGCTTTCCCGCATGGGCGGCGAGTTTGTTCCCTCCCTCGAAGAAGGCGATTTTGCTGTGGAAATGCGGATTCTTCCCGGAAGCAATATCAACACCACCGTTCGCGAAACCAATAAAGCCGCCCATATCCTGCTCACGCAGTTCCCGGAAGTAGAAAAGGTGGTAACCAAAATCGGGAGCGCGGAAATTCCTACCGAACCCATGCCGATGGACGCCGGAGACATGATCGTGGTATTGAAACCCAAAAAAGAATGGACTTCCGCCAGATCTTTTGCGGAATTATCTGAAAAAATGAGCCGGGCCCTGGAAGTGCTGCCCGGACTCACTACCGGTTTCCAGTTTCCGGTGCAGATGCGTTTTAACGAACTCATGACCGGAGCGCGCCAGGATGTAGTGATTAAAATTTTCGGAGAAGACCTGGATAAGCTCGTAAAATATGCCCATCAGCTGGGCGGACTGATCACGAAAGTTCCCGGAGCGCAGGACCTCTACATCGAGCCGCTGATCGGCGCACCGCAGGTGGTGGTCACCTACGACCGCGCCGCCCTTTCCCGCTATAAACTATCGGTGAAAGCCGTAAACCGCATCGTTAACAGCGCCTTTGCCGGACAAAGCGCCGGTACTGTTTTTGAAGGCGAACGGCGGTTTGAACTCATGGTGAGAATGGATGCCGGTCTGAAAAAAGACATCGAAGACATCCGTAACCTGCCGGTACCCACACCTGCCGGTATTCCGGTTCCACTCCGGCAATTGGCCGCCGTGGAATACACCAACACCCCGAACCAGATCCAGCGCGAAAATACCCGCCGCCGCATCGTGGTCGGGTTTAACGTACGGGGCCGCGACGTGCAAAGCATCGTGGAGGAGCTGCAGAAAAAAGTAGCCCAAAATATACACCTGGAAAGCGGTTACACCCTGACTTACGGCGGCACGTTTGAGAATCTGAACAAAGCCAAGGCCCGCCTGGGCGTAGCCGTTCCCATTTCGCTGGCCTTGATATTCCTGCTGCTGTTCTTCTCCTTCCGGTCGGTCAGGTACAGTCTCCTGATCTACACGGCCATTCCCCTGTCTGCCATTGGCGGTATATATTTCCTGGCTTTACGGGGAATGCCCTTCAGCATCAGCGCGGGCGTAGGGTTCATTGCCCTGTTCGGGGTAGCCGTACTGAACGGGATCGTACTGGTGGCGGAGTACAACCGGATCCGGCTCGGGGAAGGCCTGAATGCCGTTCAAACGGTACTGAAAGGCACTCGGGTAAGGCTGCGGCCGGTACTGATGACCGCCCTGGTAGCCTCTCTGGGCTTCCTCCCTATGGCCCTCAGCAAAGGGGCGGGTGCCGAAGTTCAGCGCCCACTGGCCACGGTGGTGATCGGCGGACTGTTATTCGCCACTTTCCTTACCCTGTTTGTACTGCCCATCCTGTATGTGCTTGTGGAGAATATTCGGAAGCCGAAAACATCTGTTCTCATTATTCCGCTGATCTTGCTGGGGCTGGGGGCCTCTGCGCAAAAGCCGGTCACCCTGGAAGAAGCCGTACAAACCGCCAGCCAAAACAGTCTTTCGGTGAAAGACGCAAAATTACAGGCAGAGTACCGGGAAAAGCTCATGGGTACCTGGTTGGATCTCACTCCTGCCGAGTTGAGCGGTGAATACGGGAAATACAACGGCCTTCAACCGGATAACAAGGTCGCCGTCAGCCAGAGATTCCGGCTACCCGGAGTTTACCGAACACAAAAGACGGTGCTGGAAAAAGAATGGCACCTGGCGGTTTTGAACCAAAACCTCACACAAGCTCAGGTCAAAAAGGCCGTTTCGGAAGTATTCCAGCATATCCTTATTCTGAAGGAAAGGAAAGGATTGCTGCAAAAGGCCGATTCCCTGTTTACACAGTTCCTTTATTTATCCCGTCAGAAATCGGAATTGGGAGAAGCCGACCGCCTGGAATCGACTACTGCTGCGATCCAGAAAGAGCAGATCAGCCTGCAACTGACCCGTATCCGGAATGACCTCGACATCAGCCGGCTGGAGCTTCAGTTACTGCTCAATGCCGATGAGCCGCCTGAACCGGTAGCGCCTACAGCGAAAATCAGCCTGGAGCTTTGCTGCACTATAGAAGATCATCCCGAACTACGGGCATTGCACCAGCAGCTGCAAATTAGTAATGCCCGGATTGAAGCCGACAAGAGCCGGCTTTTACCCGAATTTTCCCTGGGTTATGCCAACCAAACCTTACGTGACCTGAGGCCGGGGCGCTTCGGATCCGTAACCGCCGGAATTGATATTCCTGTTTTTACCAAAACCCAGAAAGCCCGGATCCAGGCTTCCCGAATTCAGAAAAGCATAGTTGAAAATGAATTAACACGCAAAGAGAAGCAGCTGAATACAGCCTATCAACAAGCCCTGAATGAGGCCCTGTATCTCGAAACCATCCTCCGGAACTACGAAGAAAAGCAGATTCCCCAGGTGCTTCTGGCCGAACAGCTGGCACAGCAACAGCTCCGTGCCGGAGAAATCAATTACCTCGACTGGGTCATGCTCACGCGCCAGTCGCTGGAAGTGAGAAGCGGGTACCTCGAAGCCGTAGAACAACTGAACCTTTGTCTCATCCGATTAAATTACCTGATAATGAAATAGATACAAGCCTTCAACTATCAGAAAGGAGGCACGATGCCCCCTCTACGAATAAAGCGAAGCGTTACACAGCTGATTGCTGAAGGCTGATTGCTAAAATCAATACCCAATGAAAAGTAAATACATCATCGCTACCCTGCTCTTAACAGCAGCTGCCTGCAAGCCGGAAGTACAGGAAACTCCGGAAGAAACCGGTAAAACCCCGGAAAACGTTATCCGGCTTTCCGAAGAACAAATAAAAACCATGGAGCTGTCAGTAATACAGCTTCAGACCCGGAACCTGGAGGCTACCCTCCGGCTGAACGGAAAAGTAGACGCCGCCCCATCCGATGTGGTGTCGGTCACCTCGGCATTAGGCGGGTACGTCAGGAAGATCCACATCCTGCCCGGAGCCTCCTTTACCAAAGGACAGACCCTGGCGGTTCTGGAAGACAACCAGTTTATCCAGCTTCAGCACGATTACCTCACCACACAGGTTCAACTAAAAACCGCAGCGCTGAATTATCAGCGTCAAAGAGAACTGAATCGGAGCCAGGCGGCCAGCGACAAGGTGTTGCAACAGGCCGAGGCCGACTACCAGACGCTGGTGGTCAGCCAAAAAGCGTTGGAAGAAAAACTAAGAATGATCCATCTGGACCCGGAAACCATAAGCGCAGATAATATCTCCCGCACCGTGCCTCTGTATGCGCCATTCTCAGGAACAGTCAGTCAAATCCTGGTCAATACCGGCCAATACGTTTCCCCTACCCAAACCCTCTTTGAACTGGTCAATCCAAAAGGCCTTCTGGTGCAGTTAAAAGCCTTTGAAAAAGACCTGTCAGCACTGAAAACCGGGCAAACTGTTCGGTTCTCTTTCTCCGGAAAAGAAACAGCCCCGGGTCGCATCCTTTCCATTGGTAAAACCATCCATGAAGACGGCACGGCAGATCTACTGGTGCAACCCACGGGCAAAACAGACGATTGGGTGCACGGTATGTATTGCACGGCCGAAATCGAAACCGAAAACAAAAATACCTACGTACTCCCCGATGCCGGCGTAGTCATGTTTGAAAACAAATGGTACGTATTTGAGCAAGTGTCTGAAGCCACCTTTCAACTCACCGAGGTAAAACCCGGACTACGTCAGGAAGGCTATACCGAAATCCTGAACGGCGAGCAGTTTCAGGGAAAATCTTTCGTGGAAAAAGGGGCATATACCTTGCTAATGGCTCTAAAGAATAAAACGATGGAAGAGTGAGCCTCAGTTCGTCAAAAGGCAAGCTGCGGTCTGAAATGAACAAAGCCGGAAAAATGAGTCTGATTCAGACCATTAGTCCTTAGTCCAGGGAGTGAATAAGCACGTAATACTTATACCCCACCACAGCCCTTTCCAACTTGGTGAGCTTTAAAGGGTCTTTCTTACTGTAACGGGGAAGTACCGCCTTATTGATTCCGTGCAGTACCTTGAAAAATTGTTTTTTCACCGGCATTTGTTTTTAGTCAATAGCTAAATTAACACAATCCCAAATATTTTCCGACCCGGTCGTATAAAATAATTCATTTTTGCAACATTGTTACAAAAATGAATTATTTTTGCGACATCAAACCTCCCGAAGAGGAAAGACCTACATTACACTTCAATGGAAATATTAACAGGGGCCATTATTATCAGCTTACTGCATGCGCTTATTCCCAGCCACTGGCTGCCCGTGATCGCCATAGGGCGTCAATACCAATGGGGGGTAAACGAAGTAACGAAAGTAACCTTCCTGATCGCGCTGGCTCATGTACTCAGCACCTTGCTTATCGGGTGGGCCTTGGGGCTCACCGGCCATAGGATTGCGCATGACCTCGAAGAGATTACCCACATCGCTGCGCCTGTTATTCTGATCCTCATGGGGCTGGTGTATATCTACCGGCATTACCGCCACAAACATTTCCATTTGCAGGGCGGGTCCCTGAAGGTAACCAGTAAAAAAAATATTATCCTTTCCCTTTCCCTGGCCATGTTTCTTTCCCCCTGCATGGAGATTGAAGCCCTCTTTCTCATGGCCGGCCTGGAATCTGTCACGCTTTTGGCCACCATCTCCCTGGTCTACCTGGTGGTTACTCTCCTGGGTATGGTGATACTGGTACGCATCGCGTATACCGGCTTGTTAAAATTCGACTCCCATAAACTGGAACACAATGCCGGAATTATTACGGGCTTAACCCTGATTTTAACCGGATTAGCAGCCGCTTTTCTTCACTAAAAAATTGATGCAATAGCATTGCATTGCTTCTGCTCTTACCTTTGAACAAAAATTAAAAGGTATATGGCACACGAAGATACCTGCTGCTCCCCGGATCACGGGCATGACCATCACGGACATGACCATGATCACGGCCAGGACGGCAAATTATTTCTACCCGCCCTCATTTCCCTGTGTTTACTGGCCACAGGGCTGATACTCGACCATCTCCTGTCTCCCGTCTGGTTTACCGGCCTGCCCCGGGTGATATGGTATTGCGCCGCCTACATGCCGGTAGGCCTGCCCGTGCTCAGATCCGCCCTCAGAAGTATCAAAAGCGGAGATTTCTTTTCGGAATTCTTTCTGATGAGTATAGCCACCCTCGGGGCCTTCGCCATCGCCGAATACCCGGAAGCAGTAGCCGTTATGCTTTTCTATAGCGTAGGCGAAGCCTTCCAGGAGAAAGCGGTGAGCAAAGCCAAAAGCAATATCAAAGCTTTGCTGGATCAGCGCCCCGACCAGGTTTCCCTGTGGCAAGACCCTGAAATAGTGACCGTAAAAGCAGAAACGGTGGGTATCGGCGCCATCCTTCACCTGAAACCCGGGGAAAAACTTGCCCTAGACGGTGAACTTCTTACCCCCACGGCCTCGTTCAATACCTCTGCCCTCACGGGAGAGAGTAAACCCGACACCAAACATCAGGGCGAAACGGTTCTTGCGGGCATGATTAACCTGAACACCGTCAGCCAGGTGAAAGTTACGGCCGCGTACCAGGACAGCAAACTAAGTAAAATCCTGGAACTGGTGCAGAGCGCCACGGCTCAAAAAGCCCCTACTGAACTATTCATCCGTAAATTCGCCAAAATATACACGCCCCTGGTCGTATTCCTCGCCCTGGCCATCTGTCTTCTTCCCGCGCTATTTACAGACCCTTACGTATTCAGAGACTGGCTGTACCGCGCCCTCGTTTTCCTCGTTATTTCCTGCCCCTGCGCCCTGGTCATTTCCATTCCCCTCGGGTATTTCGGGGGAATAGGCGCAGGCAGCCGGAACGGTATCCTGTTCAAAGGCAGCAACTTCCTCGACCTCCTGGCCCGTACGCGTCACGTGGTGATGGATAAAACAGGCACCCTTACGGAGGGGGTTTTCAAGGTACAGGAAGTAGTTTTTATGCCCGGATGGAATAAAGATGAAATCTTGAAATGGGTGAATGCCCTGGAAAGTCACAGTACCCACCCCGTAGCCACGGCTATCCATGAATATGCCGGACCGCCCGACCGCTCGGTAGAGCTGAAAGACATAGAAGAGATGGCAGGTTACGGCCTGGAAGCCCGCATAGACGGAAAAGAACTCCTCGTCGGGAATTTTAAATGGATGGATAAAGCAGGTATTGTGTATACGGTGGATCACTCGGATATAGTGCATACGGTAATTGCTATTGCGTATGACGGGGAATTTGTGGGGTACATCACGATAGCAGACCGTATAAAAGAAACCACTTCTCTGGCCATCGGCCAATTGCATAGAGCCGGAGTAAAAACCACCCTGCTAAGCGGCGACAAAGACGCGGTGGTGCAATATGTAGCAAAAGAACTCGGAATTGACCAGGCTTTTGGCGATCTCCTGCCCGAAGACAAAGTATACCGCATAAAAGAGATCAGAAGCGGTAACGAAACGGTAGCTTTTGCGGGCGATGGCGTAAATGACGCTCCCGTAGTGGCCCTCAGCGATGTAGGCATTGCGATGGGCGGCCTGGGCAGCGATGCCACCATTGAAACCGCTGACGTGGTTATACAAGACGATAACCCGGCGAAGATTCCCATGGCTATCCGCATCGGCAAAGCCACGCGCCAGGTGGTCTGGCAAAACATAGGGCTGGCCTTCGGGGTCAAGGTTTTGGTATTGGTACTGGGCGCAGGAGGCCTCGCCACCCTCTGGGAGGCCGTTTTTGCCGATGTGGGCGTAGCCCTACTCGCTATCCTGAACGCCATACGGATCCAGAGAATGGACTATACCCGGGCATAAGTAAGGCATTTGGCTTGCAGCAATCAGTCGGGAACCAAGTCACTTGGCGTACTGACTGCTGATAGCTGACGGCTGATAGCTAATAACTGACAGCTATTCCACGTTATTTTTCTAAATCACCCTTTGAAAAACAGCAAATTTGTTGTATCTTAGCACCAAAATAGCTATATCTATGTCAAAGAAACACAGCCCTTACAAAATTGAAGACCAGGAGGCCTCCCGCCTCATGGTCAGTGACAATGTGGTCTACTACTGGAGTACACACATGGATCGGGTGAATCTTATCCGCCAGGGGGTCTCTTATCATGCCATCGAAGCGGTCAGCAAAAAAATGAACGCTCCGGTGAAAGACATGCTGATACTCCTGGATATCCCTCAAACTACCTATAACAAAAAGAAGAGAGAGAATTCATTGCTGAACGGCCGAGACAGTGAATTCGTACTACTCCTTTCTGAGTTGACTGATTTTGGCCTGGGGGTCTTTAACGGTGAAAAAACGAAATTCTACCGCTGGCTACGGAAGCCCAATCTTTCTTTAGGCGGGTATACCCCCGAAAGCCTCCTCGATTCCCTCACCGGTATACAGGAAGTAAAAAACGTACTTAACCGTTTAGAATACGGAAATCTGGCCTGATGAAAGTGTTCCGAATTGAACGCGGAAAATACCTTGAAAGCACATTAAGGGGTATTGGAGCGGCCCGGAGCAGCGGCTTCCGCTGGAACAGCAAGAACACTTCCCTGGTGTACACGGCAGAATCACGCGCTTTAGCTACTTTAGAGGTTTCCGCCCACCTGGATATCAGCGAAGATTTGCCGGACGACCGTTACTATGTGGAAATTGAGATACCGGAAGACGTCCTTATAAAAGAATTAGCGCCGGGGGATCTCCCCGAAAACTGGGATGCCAAACCACCGGGTAGCGCTACCCAGCAGCTCGGCGATGACTTTGTATTGGCCGGAGACGCGGCCGTGCTGAAAGTACCCAGCAGCATTGTTCCTCCGGAATCCAACTACCTCATCAATCCCTATCATCCCGACGCCAAAAAAATACGGGTAGTGGCTACCCGCAAAATGTGTTTTGACCAGCGGGTCACTAAAAAGGCTTGAAAATCAGATCCCGGTAATCTTCCATAGAATTACGAATAACCTTGTGGGCGTGTTCCGTTCCGTATTCATACGCGATAGAACAGGTCTGGGGTTCATCCGGAAGATTCTTATACGTGAGGAAGTAATGCTTTAACCTTTCTACCACCCCTTTCGGAAGCTCGGAAAGATCATTGTACTGCCCGTAAATCTGGTCGCCCACCAATACGGAAATGATCTTGTCATCAGCCTCTCCCTTGTCGAGCAGACAAAATCCACCGATAGGCCGGGATTGCAGGATAATATTTCCGCTGGTGATATTATGACTGGAAAGTACGCAGATATCCAGGGGGTCGCCGTCGCCCTCCACTACCGCCGCACCGTTTCCGCGCGCAATGTCCGCGATCCGGTCGCCACAATACGTTTGGGGTATAAACCCGTACAGGGCCGGAATAATGTTGGAATACTTCTGTGGACGGTCGATTTTCAAATAACCCGAATCTTTATCGATTTCGTATTTAATGGTATCGGAAGGTACAATTTCAATAAAAGTAGTCACTTTTTCAGGGGCCTCAATCCCAATGGATATCCCGTGCCAGGGGTGTGCTTTATAGACCGGTTTCATTCGTTTATTTGACTATAAATAATTTAATAATATTTCGAACAGAAAATAAATAAAAAGTAAAACTAAAAAAATATTTTTACTGTTAGCACGATATATAAACGGATCGCTTTAAACATTATAGTTTTCACTCTTATAATACTATTGAATTAAAAGATGAACAAGCCGAAAGTCATCAAAGACTTCCTGAAATTAGACGAAGACCTTCAGGAGCAAATTCTGGAACAATATCCCGACGGATACGAAGAAAGCCTGATCCTGTTTACTGACAGAGACGGAAAATACGCGCAGGCCTTACCTTATGAAACGGAAGACAAATTTTACCTGCTGCGTATGCCGCAAATGAAAGCCAAAAAAAGCATCGCAGACGCGGACGAACCTGCCGAAGACGACGAGGAGGACCGTTCGGGTGGCTACACCGACCTGGACACCATGCAGATTGGAGGTGGAAAACGGAATGAAGACGACGAAGAATACGATTAAGCCCTGCACAACGTTATAATGACATACGGGGCAAAGTACCCGCTTAAATATTTGGAATGAAAAGACTTGGTTTTTTACTCCTGTTACTGGGTTGTCAGGTAGCTTCTGCACAATCCGGAGGCATAGATTTTGAGTCATCCCGCTGGAAGGAAGCCGTTAAAAAAGCGAAAGAAGAGAATAAACTTATCTTTTTTGATGCGTATACCACCTGGTGCAGTCCCTGTATCAAACTTCAGCGCCAGGTTTTCCCTGACAAAACCCTGGGAGAGTATTACAACCGCAACTTCATCAATGTCAAATTTGATATGGAGAAGGGGGAAGGCGTGGCGCTCAGCAGAAAATACGCGGTACAGGTATACCCTACTCTCCTTTTTATTGATCCCCGTACCGAACGGGTCATCCATCATGCGGTGGGTTTTAAAAACCCCGAACAACTGCTGCAACTGGCTGAACAAGCCATCTCTCGTGCAAATTTGTAAAATTTGTTTATCTTTGGGTATTGTATCTGTCGGTATACCGGCATATACCTATATACTGGCGAAAGCTCCGCAATGAAGCATCGCCAGGCTAAGGGCTAAATTATATACTGATGAAATAGCCATGAGCATTGAGCCGGGTGGCGCACCACTATCAGAAAACCGGCACACCAACCGGCTCATAGCTAAAAGCTAAAAGCTAAAAAAATTATACCAATGAGAGACGTTTTTATCGTAGCAGCCAAACGCACTCCTATCGGAAGTTTCGGAGGCTACTTTGCCGGGCTTCCGGCTACTGAACTGGGCGCTACTGCCGTAAAAGGCACGCTGGAAAGTATCGGGTTTGCCCCCGCCGCAGTAGACGAACTTTACTTCGGTTCTGTAGTACAGGCCAACCTGGGCCAGGCTCCCGCTACCCAGGTCGCGTTAAAGGCCGGCCTACCCTCTTCCATTCCCGCCACCCTGGTCAATAAGGTCTGCGCTTCCGGAATGAAGTCGGTTATGCTGGCCGCCGGCAGTATCGCCAGCGGAGAAAACGAGGCGGTAGTAGCCGGGGGCATGGAAAACATGTCGCGCATACCTTTCTACCTCGAAAAAGCACGGTACGGATACGGGTACGGAAACGGTACCCTGATTGACGGACTGGCCAAAGACGGCCTCACCGACGCCTACCAACCCAAAGCCATGGGGTGCTTCGCAGACGCCACCGCCGAAAAATACGGCTTAACGCGTGAAGCACAAGACCATTTCGCCATCAGCTCCTATAAACGGGTGGCCGAGAATACGGCAAACGGCCATTTCGGACAAGAAATTGTGCCGGTAGACATCCGGGACAAGAAAGGGAATATCACCACCCTGTCCGAAGACGAAGAGTTCAAACGGGTCAATTTTGATAAAATTCCTACCCTGAAACCGGTATTTACTCCAGACGGAACCGTAACCGCGGCCAATGCCTCCAGCAT
>CAYRGN010000032.1:11385-41473 GCA_964423865.1 uncultured Lacihabitans sp. | reverse complement strand
CGGCGGTAAACGATGCCGTCAGCGGCAGTTACGAAGTAGATTTTGTGAAGCGGGGTAGCGGAACCTATAGCTATTACGCCAATGGAGCGCTGAAAAGTGATGAAAATGAAGAAATCACGAACATTGTGTACAATACTTACTTAAATTTACCGGAGGAAATCACTTTAAGCGGCGGCAGGTGGATCAAATATACCTACGATGGGGAGGGCAAGTTGCTCAAAACCGAATACAGTACAGGCGAGTATTGGGAATACATTGACGAGTTCGTTTTTAAGAACGGGCAACCCTACCAGGTGGCAATTGCTGACGGAAGAGCCACCTATCAGTCGGGAAACTGGGTAAATGAGTTTGATTACAGAGATCATCTGGGTAACACGCGGGTGAGTTTTAAGGAGGGATCAACGGGTGCCGAACTCACCGCCAAGATGGACTTTGATCCCTGGGGCGTACGTTTAAATGGTACGGGGGCAGTGAATGCGTTTGAGAACCGATGGGAGTTGCAGGGAAAGGAAAAGGAAATGACCTTTAACCTTAACAGGGTAAACTTCGGGGCAAGGGTCTACAATCCAACCATAGGACGTTTTGACCGCGTCGATCCACTCGGAGAAATTTTCCCTGTCGTAAGCCCATATTCTTACGCCATCAATAACCCTGTACTTTTTAATGACCGCTTTGGGCTGTTTCCAAGTTTTGGGTTAAGGGAATGCCCTACATGTCCGGATGGGGCTGAATTTGATAAGTTTAGAGATAATCCTGCATTTTTTACGTATAAGGATGGTTTTGTCTATAATGAGAGTGGAGCGGATGTGGTGGTTACTGGAAATCAGGATAACCAATCAATAAATTGGTTAAATGCACTTGATGCTTCAATTGGTCTTGCTTCTATGAAATTAGGGCGGGAAATGGACAGGGTTGCAAAATGGGATGGTAATTATAGGTATCCAAACTCCTTTCAGAAACAAAAAGCTATAGATGCTAAAGCAATTCAACGACAGCCATTAATTCAACGGCGTCCGATAAATCTGTTACGAAATGTTAGCCTTCCCAGGAACGTAGCACTGAACTTATCAAAATCTATGAAATATGTAGGAGGTACAATAGTTACTGCTACTACAATTGAAACGTTAGTAAGCGGTTATCGACAAGAAATAACTACTGAACATGTAATTACTTCTCTTGGAGTTACAGCCGTTGGTTCTTACGCGGTAAAATCCGGGGATGTAAGGGTTTCTGCTGCAGCATTAGTAATTTCTGCAATATATGGTGTTTTCGAAGATGATATTTGGCATAATTACGATAAAGCTAATGCCCCTAACTTTAAGGATAATAAACAATGAAAAGGATAATATTCCGATATTTGCATGGGTTATTTACAATATATGAAAAAAATGATGATGCTGATGTAATTGTATTAGTACTTTTTGTAACTTTTCAAGTTTTACTATTAGTATGCATTTTAGTTTTTTTAAATATCCCAATCCCCTCCTTTGGCTTGATCCTTAACGAGTGGGTGGAGAAAGCTTTATTTGCCATCATCTTTGGTTTAATTAATTACTATGTCTTTGGAATTAAAGAGAAAAACTATAAGCGTTATGAGCCATATTCAAAAATGGCCACAACTATAATTACTTTCACCTTTATAGGTTTATGTTTAGTTTACTTATTTGTGATTAAAAAATAAAGGATTGAATAGATCAATGCAAAAAAGGCTACTCGGAGGGCAGCCTTTTTCAGTTCCATTGCTCGATAATCGACTGAAGATTATCTTTCATTCTTTTATTGGCCAGCGGATCATTTCAAGCAGGGCCTATGTCGTCGCCGAGTCTCCCGCAGGGGACTCGGCGCTCTAGTTTGGCTTTTAACTAGAGTCATAAGACACTTGAAGTCTCTTATGTTTGTAAGTAAAAAAGCACTTAGATAATTTGGAATAAACGGCGAAACGTTCACTTCCCGAAATGATTCCTGCCGCTCAACCGATTTAATTTCCCTTTAATCCGAAATATCAAGGGCTTTCATTCTAAATCTGTTTTATTTGTATTTCATAACAAAATATACCTGACAATGAAAAAATTAGTGATTGCACTCTTATTGGCCACACCGGCTTTTGCACAAGACGTGACCCCTCAGCAAGTACTGGAAAAATACTTTGAAGCCATAGGCGGGAAAGCCAATATGGAAAAGGTAAAAGACTTTTACGCCGTTTCCACTACCGAAGTGATGGGACAGAGCATGGAAAATATTGAGTCTAAAAAGGCGCCTAACCTCTACTCTTCGGTAGTAGACCAAAGCGGAGTGGAACTGGCGAAAATCGTGTTTGACGGCAAACAAGCCCAGGTGACCCAGATGGGCAACTCCCAGTTACTCGACGAGTCGTCTTCCAAGGCCATCCTGACCCAAGCGCTGATCTTCCCGGAAACCCTTTACCTGACGGAAGACATTACCCTGACCATAGGCGAAAACGAACAGCACGAGAGCGACAACTGTTATGTCATATCCGTGAGCGGAATTCCCGGCATCACCACCCTGAAAGAATATTACTCGGTAGCCTCCGGCCTCAAATTGAAACAGGTGGTAGAAGGCCCCACCGGCTCCGCCAATGTATTGTTCAAAGAATACCAGGATTTTGAACCGGGCGTGAAGTTCGCCACCCACCTGGTGCAGGAAGCCATGGGCATGACCATTGAGAAGAAGTTTACTTCTATCAAAGTGAATTCCCAGATTGCGGATTCCGAATTCAAGATTGACTAAGCAGCTCATCCACCCGAACGAACGAGTACCCTTTCTGCCGCAATTCTCCGATCAGTTGAGTGAGCCGCTCGTAAAGTTTATCCGTTCGTTCGGGATGGGTGCCTATATGCACCAGGAAGATGAACCCGTTCATTCCCTTTTCCGCCTCATATCTACGAATACTGGCCATAATCTGCTCTGAACTCCGGTAATTGGTCATAGACGGGGTGGTATAGTCGGCATGCGACAAAGTGCCGCTGCTGAAATTGATGAGTTCCAACCCCTCTGCTTTTGTCCATTCCGCAATCTGCTCATTATACCACTCGTAGGGAGGCAGAAAATACCGGGCTTCCTTTTTCCGGATACCCAGTTTCCGCATCTCCCGGTAATTGTTTTTCAGATCAGTCACAAATTCTTTGCGGGTCACCAGGAGGCTGTCGCGGTTCTCCCAGGAACAATACAGCAGGTGCTTATCCGAATGCGCTCCCAGGTAATGCCCCTCTTGTTTCAATGCCTTCACCAGTGAGGGGAAACCCCGGTAGAAATCTCCGGTGAGAAAGAAAGAAGCCGGTGTTCCCGTATTTTTCAAAATCTCCCTGATCGCCTCGCCCCCATCTGCAAATTCATGGCCGGTGAAAACTAGCGCAATCGATTGCACTGAGATGTTGCCACACACTTTTGCCCCCTTTACTACGAGTGCCTGGGCCACAGAATTCAAGGAAATAAAACATAAAAAAGCCCCTATAATGCCGTATTTCCGCATGTTAATCAATATTTAATAACGTTAAATAACCTTAAAGGCCTTAAACCCCGGCCTCTTTTCGCATTCTTATAAGCGAATTTAAACTTTTAAACGATTACAATTATGAAAAAGAATGTGTTAATGATGGTATTGGCAGGTTTAGTTTCTTTCGGTGCTTTTGCCCAGGATAAAAAAGGAGAACGCCCGGCGCGAAAAGGCGAGCGCCCCACACCGGAAAAAGTGGCTGAAAAGCGTACCGCTCACCTGAAAGAAAAACTGGATCTTTCTGAGGCACAATACAAAAAAATGTATGCAATTAATCTTGCTGAGGCACAAAAGCATCAGAAACTGGCGGAAGAAAGAAAGGCAAAAATGAAAGCGGAAAGAGCGGAGCTGAAAAAACAATACGCCGCCGTGCTTACGCCCGATCAGATTAAAAAACTGGAAGAAAGCAAAAGGCCCCGCCCCGACTTCCGGAAGAAACCCGGAGAGAAGGGCAAAAAAAGTTAAGGTGTTTGCACTTTATTGCGGGTTCTCGACTACGCGGGTTCTCGACTACGCGGGTTCTCGACTACGCTTGGTTCTCGACTGCGCTCGAACTGACAGGTGGCCCCGGCTTCTGTCAGTTCGAGCGTTGTCGAGAACCCGCTTCACTTTTATGCGCTTCCGTTCAGAAGAGAAATGATCTCTTCTCCGTCACGGAAATTCAACACCCCTCCTTCCCTTTTCCAGGAAGCTCAGATCAGTCCTGTCTTGGAAAGGTATTCCACGATCTGCACCGCGTTGGTGGCGGCGCCTTTGCGAAGGTTATCGGCCACTACCCATAGGTTCAGGGTATTGGGCTGGGATTCGTCACGGCGGATCCGTCCTACAAAAACCTCGTTCTTTCCGTGGGCGTGGATAGGCATGGGATACACCAGGTTAGCGGGGTCGTCCTGCACAATTACACCTTCCGTAGCCGCGAGCAATTCCCGCACGGTATCCAGGTCGAAATCATTTTCAAACTCTATATTGACCGATTCTGAATGCCCTCCGATAGTGGGTATACGCACGGTGGTAGCCGTTACCCGGATGCTGTCGTCACCCATAATCTTATTCGTCTCCAGAATCATCTTCATCTCCTCTTTGGTATATCCGTTCTCCTGGAACACATCAATGTGCGGAAGCACATTCAGGTCTATTTTGTACGGATATACCTTAGGGGCCGATTCGTCTCCGCTTCTTTCTGCGAAAAGCTGATCTACGGCGGCCTTTCCGGTGCCGGTCACCGACTGGTAGGTAGAGACCACCACACGCTTAATCTTATACCGGTCATGCAGGGGCTTCATCACCACCACCATTTGAATCGTAGAACAGTTGGGGTTTGCGATAATCTTATCTTCCGCCGTTAGCACGTCGGCGTTGACTTCGGGTACCACCAGCTTTTTAGTGGCGTCCATTCTCCAGGCAGAGGAGTTGTCTACCACCGTAATTCCGGCCTCCGCAAATTTGGGCGCTATGGCCAGGGAGGTACTTCCTCCGGCTGAAAAAACCGCTACATCCGGTTTCAGGGCAATGGCCTCGTCGTACCCCACCACGGTGTACTCCTTATTCTTAAACGTAATCTTCTTCCCGATACTTCTTTCTGAGGCTACCGGAATAATTTCAGTAACCGGAAGATTTCTTTCTTCCAGAACTTTCAGGATTTCTCCACCGACCAGACCGGTGGCTCCCACTACCGCTACTTTCATTGTAAAATTGATTATGTTCTCCCCGACCCATGGCAGAGTTTTATAAATCAGAAAGAGAGAGGTCTATTCTCTTTGAGTCATTTTGAGCGGGCAAAAATAAAAAACTTTTTGTATTAATTGGTATATCCACAGAAAAAGAGACGCCCTTCGGTTTCAAGCTCAGGGTGACAGTGGGAATACTCCCGGATGCTTGGCACGCTGTCACCCTGAGCTTGAAACCGAAGGACGTCTCCTATTTTATATTCTCCTGCTTACTCTTCCTGCTTATCGTACCCTCCGTTATTCAGCACCGAATTCCGGCGTCCGTAAAGGAAATATACCAAAAAGCCTAAGGTTAACCAGCCCAGTGCCATATAAATGGCCGAGCGTTCCAGGTTCATGATCAGGTAAATATTGGTAGCAATACCCAATGTGGCTATGACAGGCAGCGCCGGGGTTTTGAAACCTCTTTTCAGACCGGGTTCGGTGTAACGCAATCTCCATACGGCAAAGCACACCATGGAGAAGGCAAACAAGGTGCCGAAGCTACACATGTGTACCAGTGTGCTGATAGGCGTGGATGCTGCTACGAATGCTACAATAGTCCCGATGATCACGGTGTTTTTTACCGGCGTCTTCGTATTCGGGTTGATATCCTTGAATACTGCCGGCAGGAGACCGTCTTTCGCCATTCCCATAAAAATCCTGGATTGGCCCAGCATCATCACCAGCATTACGGAGATCAGTCCCACAGTAGCTGCCACTGTGATCAGGATCACCGCCCAGGTCATACCGGTAGCATGTTCAAAGGCCACGGCCACCGGCGCCGTCAGGCCGTCAGCAATGGTTCCGAATTCCTTAAAGTTCATCATACCGGTCAGCACCAGCGACATCAGGATATACAGCGCCGTACAGATCAGAAGGGAAGCTATAATAGCGAAAGGAATATCTTTCTTGGGATCAATGGCCTCTGCCGCCTGGGTAGAAACCGCATCAAAACCGATATAAGCAAAAAATACAGCGGAGGCTCCCATAATGATCCCCTTAAAGCCATAGGCTACTTCTGGCTCGCCGTGCGGCCCGATAATCGTGGTCTCTTCCGGAATGAAAGGCGACAGGTTATCAAAATTGATATAGAAAGCGCCTACCAGGATGATAAACAATACCACGGAGGTTTTCAGGATCACGATCAGGTTATTGGTACTGGCCGCTTCTTTGGTTCCTTTGGCCAGGATAAAGGTAACGATCAGGACAATAATAAAGGCCGGCAGGTTAAATGCAAACCCTTCGCCTGTATACGAGATAGGATCGGAAACCAGGTAGTCAGGAATATAAACTCCGAACATCTTGAGCATCTTGTTAAAGTACCCCGACCAGCTCACCGCTACGGTCATGGCTCCCATCATATATTCCAATACCAGCCCCCATCCGATGAGCCAGGCAAAAACCTCGCCTACAGTACCGTAAGCATAAGCATAGGCAGACCCTTCTACCGGAAGCATGGATGCGAATTCAGCATAACAAAGAGCGGCAAAAATACAGGCGATACCCGCCACTACAAAAGATAAAGCCAGGGCAGGTCCTGCGTGATAATAGGCCGCTGTACCTGTTAATACAAATATCCCGCCCCCAATAATGGCCCCAATTCCGATAGCCGTTAAACTCCATTTACCCAATACCCGCCGAAGGGTACTTTTCTTCATGTCGGCCTCATAAGCGCTTATCGGCTTGGTTCGCCATATACTTTTCTCCATATCAATAATTTTAGGATTGAAATTTTTCGTGGCGCAATTTAAAATAAAATCCCATGAAATTCCTAAAAATCATAGTGTTTATTAGGCTGGTAAGCGCTTATTTCAAAACAATTCACTTTTACCTTTACGCCTTAACTCCCGCCTTGCGTACCTGCCGGTACCGCTTAATCGCAAAAGCCTGTAAAATGTGATAAGCAAAAGGAATCTGCTCACTGATTACCCCTCCGAAAATGGCGGAATCAAACATTTTAAGCGCAGATTCAAGGCGTTCATTCCCATATAATTTCCCTAATTCAGACGTAGACATCGTAGAAACCGGCTCGTTTTCCAACTCTTCCATATATGCCTTCCACTCCTTTACCGCCCTTTCATTGGTATCCATATTCTTGGCAGAAAGCGCCATTTTCCGGAAGTCGGCCAGAAAACGCTGGTGGTGACGTTCAAATTTCCATAAACGATATTTCTTCCGGATCAGCTCGCCGAAAAAGGCCGAAACCAGAAATAGCAATACGAGGAAACCCAGCACGTAATAGCTGATTTTAGGAATATTGATTTCTTTCCTCACCCAAAAAACCTCTGCCGTCTCTTTCACTTCCGGAGCCACTAGGTCTTCCCCTGTAATGCTGAACTTCCGGTGAATACGGGCTGAATCCGCGTAAACTTTTTCCTCTGTCTGCAAATTGGTAATGTAGGGCTGCAAAGACAAGACAGAGTCCAGTTCATAAGTGACCAGGGTATAGACCACACTATCGAGGCTATTTCCATCTACCGTACGCGTTCCGAAAAGCTGGGAAGACACATACCTGAAAGGCGAAAAGTCAAAACTTGAATCAGGGAAAACCAGGTCTGATTTGCCCGGGTGGAGATAAGACATGGCCATTCTGACCTCCTTGCCTACAGTAACGGAATCTTCCAAAAAAAACGCCCGGGGCTTTTGTGCCACAGCACCCAGTGTACCCCACAAAAAGAACCATATAAATATTCCTCCCCTCATTTTCGTATCCGAAATAACTGAATCAGGCGGGCTACATAGTCAGACCCCGCCTCAATGTCGAGGTAATTGGCCCTGTTTTGAATACACAACTTCTGTAGTTTCCTGCGGTTTTCTTCAAATGTCTCCAGGAGTTGCTTCTTAAAACCCGCGGCATTGGTATTTACCCAGGTCATCTTCCCGCTTTCCTTGTCCATCACCGGTATGATGCCCAGATCAGGCAGGCGGGTTTCCCGGTTATCGTATACGTGCAGCACCACGAGGTCGTGTTTGCGGGCCAACGCCTTCAGATTATGCTCATAACGGGTGTCCAGAAAATCGGAAATCAAAATTACCACACTTTTTTTCTTGAGGATATTCAGTGTAAAAGAAATGGCTGCTGCCAGGTCGGTTTTCAGAGAAGATGGCACCAGTTTATACACCCGGGACAGGATATTGTAGGCCTGCTTCATACCGGCATCGGGTTTGATATAGGCCTCCTTCTCGTCTGAAAAGCAATAAACCCCCACCTGACTGGTTTCTTTTACCGCAGCGAGGGTAAGTACTCCGCAAAGCTCCCGCGCCATATCCATCTTCAGGCTGCCCTGCTTGCCTACCTCCTGGGAGCCGCTTACGTCGAGCATAAAAAAAACCGTCTGCTCCTTTTCTTCCTTAAATATCTTCACGTAAGTGCCTTGTCCTTTCGCCGAAGACACCCAGTCAATAGCCCGTACATCATCTCCGTACTGGTAGGTTCTCAGGTCACTGAATTCCAGTCCTGTTCCTTTAAAAATCGAGCTGAAGTTCCCGTTAAGATGAGAATTCACCGCCTTACGGATTCTGATTTCATACTTATTGAGCTTATTTATTATTTCTTTCAACCTTTTAAGGAATATTAAGTAAAAACGGGCTTCTTAGTCAACGGCAGTTTACGTAAATTTGCTCCCGGAAACCGCCTTCTCTTGAGAAACATTGGTATAAAAATAGCAATAATTTTACTAACTTTGGTTTGTAGCTGCAATTCCGAACGCCGAAAGCGGCTTTCGGAAAAGGAGATGGCAGCTGTAATTGCGGATCTTAAACTACTGGAGGCCAAGGTAGATCACTTTTTTCTGAGAAATACAGACTCGTCTAAGGTAGCTTTTCATTATCTTCAGCAACAGGTATTTAAAAAAAATAATACGGATTCCGCAGCGTATTATAAAAGTTATGAATATTATTTATCCCGTAAAAAGCGGTTGGTAAAAATCCTGGAAGACGCCAGTAAACGGCTGGAAAATTCAGAAGAAGACCAGTTGCGAAAAATGCCTGAACTCGAATGAAAAATCTGGTTATCATCCCCACCTACAATGAACGCGACAATATTGAGCTCATTATCCGGAAAGTTTTTAGCTTGCCGGAGATCTTCCAGGTGCTGATCGTAGACGACGGCTCCCCAGACGGCACCGGCGAAATTGTCAAAACGCTTCAAAATGAATTTCAGGGTATTCTGCACCTGGAAGAAAGAAAGGGGAAACTTGGACTTGGTACGGCCTATATTCACGGGTTTAAATGGGCTTTGGAACGGGAATTCGACTATATTTTCGAGATGGATGCCGACTTTTCCCATAATCCGGACGACCTCGTCCGCCTGCTGGCAGCCTGTCGTGATGACGGTTATGACGTAGCCATAGGTTCCCGGTATATCCGCGGGGTCAATGTGATCAATTGGCCGGTCAGCCGGGTACTGATGTCGTACTTCGCCGGAATTTACGTGCGCCTGATCACCGGTATGCCGGTGATGGACCCCACCGGAGGGTTTATCTGCTACTCCCGGGAAGTGCTTACCGTGATTCCCCTTCACAAGATCCGGTTTGTAGGCTACGCTTTCCAGATTGAAATGAAATTTAACGCGTATCTTTATAAATTCCGGACGATTGAAATCCCCATCATTTTTACGGATCGCACGCGGGGGCAATCAAAAATGTCTACCAAAATCTTTAAAGAAGCCGTTTTCGGCGTGATCATGATGAAGATATGGAGCCTGTTTAAGTCGTTTAAACGTTAAAGCTTTCAGCTATCAGCCTTACCGGCAAAAAATTAAGCTGATGACTGATAGCTTATTAATATTATGGAAATCAAAAAACAAGACCTTCTCGCTTTTATTCAAAACGCCCTGGAAGAAGATGTAAGGGAAGGCGACCACACGTCGTTGTCGACCGTACCGGAAAACGCGGTGGGCAAGGCCCGCCTACTGGTAAAAGACACCGGAATTATTGCGGGTGCGGAGCTGGCGGAACTCATTTTTAAAACGGTAGATCCCCGGCTTCGCATTGAAGTACTCATTCCTGACGGGCAACCGATCCACCCGGGCGACATCGTGATGTACGTAGAAGGACCCGACCGCTCCATCCTGACCGCTGAACGCCTGGTATTGAACTGTATGCAGAGAATGAGCGGCATCGCTACGCTTACCCGCTCTATTGTGGAAAAGCTGGAAGGCACCCGCTGCCAGGTGCTGGACACCCGGAAAACTACCCCGGGGATACGCCTCCTGGAAAAGTGGGCCGTGAAGATCGGCGGAGGGGTAAATCACCGTTTCGGGCTTTTTGACATGATCCTGATCAAAGACAATCACGCGGATTACGCGGGTGGGATCAAAAATGCACTGACGGCTGCGCAGAACTATGTAAAAGATCACCAACTGGATATTCCTATTGAAATTGAAGTTCGAAACCTCGAAGAATTACAGGAAGTACTGGAAGTAGGCGGCGTGGTGCGGATCATGCTCGACAATTTCAGCTACCCGCAGATTCGTGAAGCCCTGAAACTTATAGGCGGGCGCTTCCCTACCGAAGCCTCCGGAGGCATTACTCCGGACAATGTCAGGGAATACGCCGAAACCGGGATCGATTACGTGTCAATGGGGTACCTGACCCACTCCGTAAAGAGCCTGGATCTGAGCTTGAAGGCGGTGAAGGAGTAGTCCTAACGTGTAAATATGCGGTTCTCGTCTCCGCTCGAACTGACACTCTCCCTTTGGAGCAAACGATCAGCACGAACTGAACAATCGATAGTAAAAGTGTCAGTTCGAGCGAAGACGAGAACCGCAATTCGTTAAATCATCAATGAGTCTCTTCTCCGCATTTTTCCCGCCGGAATACCGAACATCATTTTGAAACGGCGGCAGAAATAAGCGGTATCTTTGTACCCTACCTCTCCCCCAATGGCCCGGATACTCTTCTTGGTAGTTCTCAGCAGGTTCACCGCTTCCTCCATGCGCTGGTATTCGATATAATCCTGGGGATTGATACCGGTAAGTATCTTGAAGTACTGGCCTACGTAGTCTTCAGAAACGTTGGCTACATTGGCCAGCTGCTTATTCGAAAGGTCTCCTGCCAAGTTGTTCTTAATATACGTAAAGATATCGATCAGGCGGGGATCTTTGAAGTACGTACTGTTGGTAGCCAGCTGTTCCACAAAAAGCTGGTTACGGAGAATATGCCGGATCAGCTCAATCACCGCTTCTTCCGTTTTGATCGCGATTACGCGGCCCCGGCCGGCTTCTTCCGTGAAGTCTTCCGTAAGGATCTCCCGGATTAACTGTGCCAGTTTACCGTTCTGTGGAATAAAGAATGGCGGGATATCCAGGGACGAAAAGAAGTTTACCGAGTCAAAAACTTTGGCTTCAAACGCCACCAGTCCGAAAGAATTTTTCACAATACCTATCTCGGCCGGATCCGTCATGGGCTCAAAATATACTTCCCTCTGCGTCATGAATTCCTCATAAGAGATGGGTTTGGGTTCTCCTGAACCGTAGATAATGGTACACGGTTTTCCACCCGGGATGAACAGGATATCACCGGGCTTCACTTTTTCATCAATCCCTTCAATCTGGACATCCCCATTGTATAAAACCAGGAACGTATTTTCCACGTCATAAAAATTCCTGATTTTTATTGGCTGTAAAATATTGATATGCCTGGCTTTTCCGAATTTTACACCTAAGGATTCAATGATTTTATTATAATCTTCCATATTCTTAATTTAAGTATATAGTAGCAAACGGGTCAGCTCTATCTTTAAAAATCCTGTAAAAATAGTACAATCTATTGGCTTATATTCACAATTTCCTGATAAAAAATTGTATCTCAGGGAAATCGCTCTCATAAAATTTGCCTGTACTTGTATTTTCTTTAGATTATCCTTTATTTACTTATTAAAAACTATACATTCTTTAAAAATCAACCGGCACACTATTTCAGGATTTCACGCGCAATCACCAGTTTTTGTATTTCCGACGTACCTTCGTAGATCTGGGTAATTTTGGCATCGCGCATCATTCTTTCCACGTGATATTCCCTTACGTACCCGTATCCTCCGTGAATCTGCACGGCCTCGGTGGTCACCCACATGGCGGTTTCTGAAGCGAATAGTTTGGCCATGGCTGCCGACTCCACATAATCTTGCCCCTGATCCTTATCCCTCGCCGCTTTGTACACCATCCAGCGGGCCGCGTTGATCCGGGTTTTCATTTCGGCCAGCTTAAACTGTATGGCCTGATGCTGGGCAATCGGCTTCCCGAAGGCTTTCCGTTCTTTGGCGTACCGGGCAGACAGCTCGAAAGCGCCCGCGGCGATTCCCAGCGCCTGGGCCGCGATCCCTATCCGGCCGCCATTCAGTGTAGACATGGCAAATTTAAATCCGAAGCCGTCGTCTCCTATCCGGTTTTCTTTCGGTACCCGCACGTCATTAAAGTTCAGGGAGTGGGTATCGGACGCCCGGATCCCCATTTTGTCTTCCTTCTTTCCTACCTCAAAGCCCTCCCAACCCTTTTCCACCACCAGGGCGTTGATTCCCCGGTGTTTCAGCCCGGGATCCGTCTGGGCGATTACAAGGTAAATATCCGCTGAGTTTCCGTTGGTAATCCAGTTCTTTATTCCGTTTACCCGGTAATGGCTCCCTTCGTCTTCCGCAGTAGTTCTCTGGGAAGTGGCGTCGGAGCCTGCCTCGGGTTCCGACAAGCAGAAAGCACCCAGTTTTTCACCTGTGGCCAGCGGTTTCAGATATTTTTCCTTTTGCTCCGGCGTACCGTACTTGTCCACTCCATAACATACCAGCGAGTTATTTACCGACATCACCACAGCCGCAGAAGCGTCTACTTTCGCAATTTCCTCTATAGCCAGCACATAGCTCAGGGTATCCAGTCCGCTCCCTCCGAAAGCCGGATCCACCATCATTCCCAGGAAACCCAGCTCCCCCAACTTTTTTACCTCTTCACGCGGGAACCGGCATTCTATATCCCGCTCAATAACACCGGGCAGCAAAACCGTCTGCGCGAAGTCACGGGCAGCTTCTTGTATACTCCGATGTTCTTCCGATAAACGAAAATCAACTCCTGTATTCATTCAATTACGTAAAATAAAAGTAAAGTTATGGATCAACTCAAAAAAATCCAATTATTCAACGCTTTTCCTGAAAATATAGTATGCACGCCGACTATATTTTTTGCAGGACAAGGATGTATGCCTAGTCTGCCTTTACCGGGTTTCTGCAAGAGGAAAATAACGATTCAAGAAGCTTTCCGAAGCGGGAACGATCAGCGCATTTTCCAGTTCATGCACGGTAGCTGCCTGGAGGTTAATCACTCGTGTATGGGGTTGAACAAGCCCGGCCGTCACTTGCTTTTTCGCTTCGAAGACCGAGAAGAACCGCAGGTGCTCATCTTCAAAATATCCAATTGACCTGTCGAAGAAATTGATGCCGGTCTCTTTGCCCAGCTCTTGCAGCCAGTCGGTAGACGCGTCAATGGAACAACCGGAAGGTTGCTGAAAGCCGGTATCTGCAGCAATCACGATCAAACGGTGAAAAAGAATCTTGACAGAACCCTTCATAGGCATTCCATGCGTTACCCAGGTTTCCACAGCCGAAGTCAGGAAATTCAGCACGCGCACTTCTTCCTCTACTGTTAAATTTTTTTCGGCCTGGTAAAGCCACACCCGCGCGTCGGTGGGTAAATCTTTAAACTCAATAAACATGCTTACTTTACTTTATTACCTTAAACAAGTCCGGAAATAAAAAAATTCTCCAACCCCTTATCTTATCATCCTGCCGAGCAAGGCACCGGCTTCAGCAAAGACAATTTCAAGATTGAGGTCCGCGACCGCGTTCTAGAGGTGTCTTCCATATATGAAAACGGCGTGTTGTCTCTTGATCTTCCCAAGAAAGAGGAAGCCCGGGTAAAAGAACCCCGCCTGATCTCCATCAACTGATTTCGTTAAATTTTGTTAAGAACCCTTGACCCTTATAAATTTTCTGTGATAGATTTGCGTTACAATAGAACATGTGTTCCCCTCTTCATGAGGGAGATAAAATCACAGCCTGTAAAAATCTAACATATTTACAATTATGAAATTAAGCAATAACCTGAAAACAGTAGTATTGGCCGTAGTCACCACCCTGGTGACCCTGCTGGGTGTACGTGCTGTGGTGAAAATGAGCGGCAGCGAGGTCATTTTTAAGAGTGCCGACGGAAAATCCGGCGACAGTATGGTCTCTTTTACCAACTTGCCCGCGGGAAAACCGGGTGACTTTACTTATGCGGCGGAAGCATCTGCGCCTTCGGTGGTACACATTAAAGCGACCACTACCCGTCAGTACAATACCCGCCGGTCCAATTCCATCTTCGAGCAATTTTTCGGCTTTGACGATGAGGTCTTCGGCACTCCCCGCCAGCAAAGGCAGGAATCGTCCGGATCAGGGGTAATCATTTCAGACGACGGGTATATCGTCACCAATAACCACGTGATAGAAGGAACCACTTCCCTGGAAGTGATTACCTTTAACAAGAAGTCATATACCGCCAAAGTGATTGGCAGTGACCCTTCTACAGATATCGCGGTAATCAAAATTGAGGAAAAAAATCTGCCGTCCATTACGTTCGGGAATTCAGATGAGGTGAAGATCGGCGAGTGGGTACTGGCTGTAGGAAATCCTTTTAACCTGGAATCTACGGTGACGGCGGGTATTATTTCGGCAATCGGGCGGAACATCAACATACTGGGCCGAAACCAGCGCCAGCAGAATCCTTTCAGCAGGGAGTCACAAAGCCAACCGGCCATTAACCCTATTGAGTCGTTTATCCAGACAGACGCCGCCGTAAACCCCGGAAACAGCGGAGGCGCCCTGGTCAACCTGAGCGGCCACCTGATTGGTATCAATACGGCCATCGCTTCACCTAACGGCGCTTACGCGGGTTATGCCTTCGCGGTGCCGTCGGGAATAGTGAAGAAAGTATCTGCGGACATTATCAAGTACGGTGATGTACAACGGGGTTATGTAGGCATTGAACCCGTGGAGCTGAACAGCAAGAACGCCAAGGAATTTAAGGTTTCCCAGGAGCAGGGCATTTATGTAAATGCCGTTCCTGAAAACGGCGCGGCAAGTGCAGCAGGAGTGAAAAAAGGCGATGTGATTACCAAAGCCGACGGCGTAGAGATTCGTTCGGAAGCGAAATTCAGGGAGCTGATCGGCCGAAAACGCCCGGGAGAGAAAGTCAACCTCACCATTGACCGGAACGGCTCTGTGAAAAACATCACCGTAACACTCCGTAACGATGCCGGCGGGGAAGAGTTGATCAGGAAAGATCCTGAAGCCGCCACCGCCTTTGGCAAAATGGGCATGGAACTGGAAGATCTGAGCGCGGATGACCTCAAAGAATATAACATCCGGAACGGCGTGCGTATCAAAGGCATACGCCAGGGAGGCCTTCTCTCTGAAAATACCAATTTTGAACAGGGTTTTATCATCACTTCGGTGAGAAACCAGCAGGTGAAATCGCCAAAAGAGATCTCGGACATTATCAATACAGCCTTTAAAAACGGAGAAGAAGGCGTACTGATATGTGGTTTCTATCCCGGCGGAGGAAGAGGTTGCGAAGGCATTTCGATCCGGTAAACTACGTCTCATTTCTGACGTTGCGGTTCCCGACTACGCGGTTCTCGACTACGCTCGAACTGACATTTTCACCGTGTCAGTTCGAGTACAAACAAGCATTATCATGCGAAGTTTGCGAACGGAGCCCCGAGAACCGCATAATTTTATTTTTGGTTTATATGAAAAACCTCTCCCTGCGAACTCTCGGACTCATCACCCTCTTCCTCCAGCTTTTGCTGTTCCGGTTTCTCTCTACCCAAACGCAGTGGATAGAGACGGTCTTTGTTCCCCATGTATTTTATCCTATTTCCCGCCTTCTGAGATTCATCACTGCCTGGTTCCCGTTTTCTGTCGGACTCGTGTGGGTTTATCTTCTGGCCGGGCTATTACTGGTTCTGCTGGTCAGAAGTATCCGGCAGATTATCCGGAAAAAGCACTCTCTAAAAGATACGATTCTCTCTCTCTTGGCATGGAGTTCGCCGGTTTTTCTCTTTTATACGGTTACCTGGGGGCTGCTCTACTATCGTCAGCCGGTAAGTGCCCTCCTGCAATACGATACCGCTCCGGTTACCGTAGAAGAACTCCGGACCCTGTGTGAAGACCTCGTAGAACAAACCAATTACACCCGTGCCCAACTCACCGATAGCGCTATTTACGCAATAAGCCCTTCCCACCTCATAGAACAAGCCCCCAAAGCCTATTCGCATACCGGCCTGCCTTTCCTGAACTACCGCATCCCGTCTGTTAAGATGGCTACCGGCAGCCGATTTCTGGCCTATATGGGTACCAGCGGCATTTATACGTTCTGGAGCGGGGAGGCCAACGTAAACCGCATCAACTCCAATGTCGATCTGCCGGCCGTTACCCTGCACGAAATGGCACACCAGATGGGTTTTGCCTCCGAAGATGAGGCCAATTATATCGCCTGGCGGGCGGGCAGAAACTACCCCGACCCACTCTTCCAGTACTCCGCGCATTATAACGTAGTCTGGCGGTCTTTAAGACGGCTCTGGAATGTAGACAGTACTTCGGCGCAGCACCTGTACAGCCGCCTCGACTCCGCCGTATACCGCGATGCCGAAGCAGACAATGCCCGCTGGGCGCCCTACCGCAATCCCGTACAGAAACACGTAATTTCTCCGTTTTACCATCTTTTTCTGAAAGCCAACGGACAAGAATATGGGATTATGTCGTATGACCGTGTCACCGACCTACTGATTTATGAGCGGCGGAAGGAAAAGTCAGACCCTTTCAAAGCGGTTTAACTCTGACGCCTGGCTTTCTTACATCGGGTATTTCCTAAAAGATTTTATCCTCCTTTATGCGTAATTTTTTATATTTGTCTCTATTAAGAATTACTAAATAAACATAACTGTTCATGAACGAAAACCACCGCCTGGAATACAAACAGCAGCTAACTCCGGAACTGGAAAAGGAATTTGTGGCATTTTTAAACTCCAATGAAGGAGGAATCATTTACATAGGCATTAGCAAAAGAGGGGATGTAGTAGGAATTCCGGATGCCGATTTGGTACAACTGCAAATCAAAGACCGTCTGAAAAACAATATTCTTCCCTCATGTATGGGCCTCTTCGACATTGTTTTGGAACATAGAGATCAGAAAAATATTCTTAAAATCATTGTTGCAGGGGGTTATGAGAAACCCTATTATATCCGAAAATACGGGCTTTCCGAAAGAGGGGCATTTATACGGATGGGCAGTGCTTCCGAACCCATGCCCGTCAGAATGATAGAGACCCTCTTTGCCAAGCGAATCCGTCAGTCAATCGCAAAGATAAAATCTCCGGGAAAAGACCTGAAGTTTGAGCAGCTTCACATTTACTTTCAGACCATGGGCTTAGCGCTGAATGAGCATTTCGCCCAAAATCTTGAACTTCTGAACGAAGATGATCATTTCAATTACGTTGCCTATCTCCTGTCTGACCAAAACAATATTTCCATCAAAGTGGCCCGCTATCAGGGGACAGACCGTGTCGAGCTTCTTGAAAGCAACGAATACGGTTATGAATCACTCGTAAAAGCGACTAAACAGGTGTTAGACAGGCTTAATCTCGAAAACCGCACCCTCACACAGATTACTGCAAAAGAACGAAAAGAGAAACGGATCTGGAACGCTATCGCGTTGAGAGAAGTGGTCATCAATGCCTTTGTACACAACGACTATACCCGTGAAGTAGCTCCAAAATTTGAAATATTCAATGACCGCCTGGAGGTTACATCGTACGGGAGCCTGCCGGAAGGACTTACTCCGGACGAGTTCTTTAAAGGGTTTTCAATTTTAAGAAACAAAGAACTGATGCGTGTTTTTAAGGATCTTGACCTCGTAGAGCAGCTCGGTTCAGGAATTCCCCGTGTTTTGCAGTTTTACCCCAAAGAATGCTTTCTGTTTTCTGACAATTTTTTGCGGGTGGTGTTGCCTTCAGCAGAACCGGTTTACCCTGGAACCCCGCAAGACACCCCGCAAGACACCCCGCAAGATACCCCGCAAGATACCCCGCAAGATTTAATGAAATTATTACGGTTAATAGACCAACCGTATACGCGTATTGAATTACAACGAAAAATGAATCTGGCAGACAGAGAGCACTTCAGGATCAACTACTTACTCCCCGCATTAAAATTGGAATGGATAGAAATGACTCTCCCTGAAAAACCCAACAGTAAAAATCAAAAATACCGATTAACCGAAAAAGGAGAGACTCTTAAACAGGAAGTAGAACCTGAAATTTGATAAACATTATACTTAGACAAAATATCACTTCACCCTCCGGAACACCCTTGATGTCCGGTAATCTTTCAGGCACAGCAGAATTTTGTTGGTGAGGTCGTAATCGTTGGCGCGGAGGATAAAATCTTCATTGGGGCGACAGAAGTTCATGAAATCGTCTATTTCATGGTCTTCCAGCTTGGTCACCTGGGCCACCAGCTGCCGGTTGTATTTGAGGTCTACATAAAACCCTTTGACGTCGTTGTATTTCAGGTCCGCCACCTTGCGATTCTGCTTTCCCTGCCGGCTCCACAGTTCATAGAGACCATCGATAGAAATACCTATACCGGGTTGCTGGCTGGCGGCCGGAGAAAGCAGGTTGCCCATAATTTCTTCGCGAATAGCCCCGCCGCTTTGGGGGTTCAGAAGAAAGGCGTCGATTTCCTCCTGCAGTTCTTTCCGGCGTTTATCGGTAATGACCACTTCTTTCAGCATAATCGGCTGCTGTTTGGTACCAATGACCGGATATCTGTTTTTACCGTCGTAGGTGGTTCCCACCCGTTCATAGCCTATATCCATCACTACAATGGAATCGCCGGGAAGAGCCCGGATAAAGAAATCGCCCGTCTTATTGGTGTTCACCATTTGCCCGGACGTCACATTCTGGATAATCAGCCCGTTAATGCCCTCGTGCCGTGTGCTGTCTACCACACGCCCGTAAACAGACCGCTCCTGGGCGTAGCCCACCGTGCTTAAAAGAAAGAGGAAGAGAAATGTTTTAAACAATTTTACCATTCAGTACAAGGGTCTGTGTTCTGCCGTGGTCAATCACAAAAGTAGCGATTTCACCTGCAAGCAGTTTCCCGGGGCTCCGTTTATATTTTTCTTTTAAAGCGGGGAAGTCCTCCAAAGGCTTCCATTCCCCCCCCTGCGCATCGAATACTTCTATCCCGTGAAAAACAGAGAGGTCGCCTATTTCTTCTATAACGCTGGTATGTGTAAAATTCTTTGCCCGGGACGTATTTTTTTCTGTACGAAGAATTCCCAGGTCTACCGTATAGTGTCCTCCCGGACAAGGCACCCGTAAATTGGTAATTTTCAAATCAAGGAAACTCCGGTTATTCACAGGAATCGCCTCGTAGGTTTCCAGGGCAAAGCCGGTATACGATTCTTCCGCAATGGCGAGCAGGGCTTCCAGGATACTATAAAAGTTCAATGCCCGGATGTATTGTTTCTCCGGATCTTCCGGGTAGGCCCCCGACTCCACCAGGATGAGGCTACTGCCCCATTGCTGTATATTGTCGCCAAACGCCCGGGGTTCGAATTCGTCGGAAAACCGGGCTACCCTGCCGGGTATAATCTCCTGCAATTGTTCATTCATTTTACAGATCACCTGCATGGCGCGGGTACGCACCGGGTTCCACCCCCGATCGGCGTCGCTGGCGGTGGCCAGGAAAGCAATCGTAGACTGCACCGGAGTGTCGCCTACGGCATAGTACACCGCCTGATCGTGCAGGTTAAAAGCGAACTCGGGGCGCAGATCCGTCACCAGTGATTTCAGGATACGGCTTTCCGGGCATTGCAGCGCCAGGGCGTCACGGTTCATGTCAATTTCCTGAGCCGTACGCCGCTGAAATCTCTCCGCGCCGTCAGGGTTAAGCATGGGTACAAAGTGTAATTCCAGGTGGCCGAGAATGGTTTTCCTCATTCCGTCGAACTCCGGCGTACCGGAAGACCGCAGAAAGTTCAGGATATCAAAGATGGCCATGGTGGCCGTGGCCTCGTCACCGTGCATCTGCGACCATAGTAAAACTTTCCTTTTTCCGTGTCCTGCGGTAATTTTCCGAATATCCCGCCCCTCAAAAGAGCATCCAACGCTACAGTTTTCAAAACCACAAGCCGCTATCCGTGCCAAGACATCGCGGTGTTTGAACCGGCGGTTTTTGAATGCTTTTTCTTTGAAGGAATCGTGTACATCGATTAATCGGTTCATTAGATTTTCATTATTTTGGAGTAGAAATGCCTCGACAAGCTCGGCATGACAAAGGCAGTTTGTAGTGAGCTTACTGAAATATCGAAGAACACCTACCTAAGTACGAGATAAACGTGGCGGTCTTCGCGGGTGACTTCGGCTATCCTTCCGAAACCGCTGTGATGCACCTTATACTTATCGTTTTCCAGGAGAGGGAGGGCATCGCGGAGCGTAAGTCCAATGAGATTATTCAGGTCTCCTTCTACCGCCCGGGCCACCCAAACCACCGAGTCTTTCCCCACCGTGGCAGGCATAAGCCAGCCCTCGCCTACCGGCCGGTTCGTAAAGTTCAGCTTCCGGGCAATCACCGCCTGGTCAGTAGCCTTTCCCGCCGCCAGCGTACCCGCCGCTTTCCCTGCCTCCGCCTTCACTATCCGGGTTTTATGCATGCCCATATCGTAGGCGTAGATCTTATCTGCTATGGTTTTAAACACCGGCGCACATACATCTCCTCCGTATACGTCCTTCCCTATGGGTTCATCAATGACCACCAGGCAACTGTACCGGGGCTGATTGGCTGGGAAATACCCGATAAAGGACGTATAATACTGGCCCCGCTCATAGCTGCCGTTTACTCTCTTCTGGGCCGTACCGGTTTTCCCGGCCGCGGTACATTCTCCATAATGGATGTTCCGGGCCGTACCGTTCCTGACTACCCCTTCCATCATCTGTTTTACCGCCGCGATGGAGGCTTTTGAGGCAATGGGGGCGGATACCTTCAAAGCGGGGAAAGAATGTACCGTAGTACTGCCGGAGCGTACTTCTTTCACTAACTGGGGCTGTACCCAGTAGCCGTTGTTGGCTACCGCGTTGTAAAAAGCCAACATTTGTATAGGGGTAATGCGCGACTCGTAGCCTATCGACATCCAGGGAATGGTGGTACTGCTGAACGTTTTACTCGCCGCGTTCTTAATCAAGGGATCCGGTTCGCCTTTCAGCTGAAAACCAGTGGGCTTATCCAGGCGGAACTTTTGCAGGTACGTATAAAAATCATCCGAGCGTGCAAAACCGAACGTTTTCTTCATCAAAGCGTAAATCCCGATATTACACGACTTTTCAAACACCTCTTGTACAGTCAGGTCCCCATGCCCGTGCGAGCAGGTAAAAGACACGTTGTTGTGGCGGATCGCCCCGTTGCACGTCACGGCATGATCGGTGGGTTTCAGGCCTGATTTCTCCAGCATAGCCAGCATAGAAGCCAGCTTGAAAGTAGAGCCGGGGTCGGTTCCGCCGGCCACCGCGTAGTTGATATCATCACTGAAATACACTTGTCCTGCCGCATCGGTATGCCGGGTGAGGTTGGCGATGGCTTTGACGGCTCCCGTTTCGATTTCCATCAGCACCACGCTGCCGTAGCGGGCCTGGGTTTCATTTACCCTATCCCTCAGGGCACTCTCCGCGATATCCTGGAAGTTCACATCGAGGGTGGTGATCACGTCCAGGCCCGGCGTAGCGGCAATATCAGACTCCAGGTCTACCGGTTTCATATAACCGCCGGGCAGCCTTTCGTAAAAGCCTTTCCCGTCTACCCCCCTGAGATAACTGTCAAATTCCGCCTCGATGCCCGTAGCGCCGGTTCGCACATTCTTTCTGTCCAGGTTCCCGATCGTCCTCTCAGCCAGACTTCGGTAGGGGTGAAAACGGATTTCCGTTTCTTCAAAAAAACCTCCCGCCTTTACCGGCCCTTTATCGAAGAAGGGAAAAGTCTCCAATTCCACTTTCTGCCTGTAGTTGAGTTTTTGGTTATTCAATACCATAAAGCTCCTTTTCGCCTTGCGGGCCGCCAGGATACTCTCCTTGTATTGGGCCGCGCTTTTGTCTTTAAAATAGCGGGCCAGTTTTTCAGCCAGCTCGCTCACATGGGCCTCAAAAATGGCCGGACGGGCCACGCTGGGGTCCAGCACCATCCGGTACTGGGGCGTAGAAGTAGCCAGGATAGACGACCCGTCGGCGGCATAAATGTTTCCCCGGCGGGCCTCAATCACCCGCTCTTTCATCTGGGTGCTGCGCACCAGGCTCAGCAGCTCTTCCTTCTGAACGGTTTGGAACCTAAGGATCTTAAATGCGATAAGGAGGGAAAGAAAGAAAAGGGCACCCCAGACCCACCACGACCTCTGGATAAAGGTATCTTTAATTTTACTGTTTCCGGCCATGGTTACTGAGGGGTTTGTGTCGAAATTTTAACGGGCGACTGCGCATTGGTGAAGCCTTTCAGCTTTTTTTCAATTTCCGACTGCTTGCTGGCAAAGAGGTAGTTGGCCTTGTGCGAGATATACACGGCCCGCCTTTCCTCCAGGGTTTTCTCGGCCTTTTCGGTTTCCCGGATCAGGCGGTCAAAATTATGCTGAAAATAAATATACACTACGGCGAGAGCGCCTATCCACAGGATGCGGGAAAGCGCTGCCGGGGTAAGGCGTTGTTCCAGTCCTAATTTGAGGGTAATCCAGTCCGCGGCAGAATTCAACCAGCCGTTTCTTCTTTTTTCCGGGGCGGCCTTAACCGGTTTCCGGCGACGAAACTGATTCATGAGCATTGAAATTTTAGGTAAGCACTACCCAAATTTAGAAATAAAAATCTCAATCCTCACCCGTATGCGGACTAAAAATTTAAAGTGGGGAAATTTCCGGATTTTTTACGCCGGCTTCTCTGCTATTCGCAGGCGGGCGCTCCTGGCTCTCGGATTGCGCTCTACTTCTTCCGCCCCGGCCTCTACCGCTTTGCGGGTAACGGCGCTGAGGGGTTTCAGCTCATTCCCGAAAATATCTTTTTCCACCTCTCCGAAAAATTTTCCGCTCCGGATAAAGTTTTTGACCGGCCGGTCTTCCAGGGAGTGGTAAGACATCACCACCAGGCGCCCGCCGGGATTCAACAGGTCGGGTACCTGGAGCAGGAACTCTTCCAGCACACGCATTTCTTCGTTGACCTCTATTCTCAGGGCCTGAAACACCTGGGCGAAAAACTTATTTTCCTTGCCCCGCGGTGCCAGGGGTTGAAGTACCTTTTTAAGGTCGGAAATGGTCACCAAAGGGTGAGAAGTACGCGAATTGGCAATATTCCGGGCAACCGAACGGGCATTTTTCAGCTCTCCGTACATCCCGAAAATCTTATGCAGGTCTTCTTCCGACCAGGCATTGACCACCTCCTGCGCCGTCAGTTCCGACGCCTGGTTCATGCGCATGTCCAGGTCACCTTCAAAACGGGTGGAAAAGCCCCGGCCGGCGGTATCGATCTGGTGAGAAGAGATCCCCAGGTCGGCCAGGATACCGTCTACTTTGCTTACGCCGTAGATCTTCAGGTATTTGCGGATGTTCCGGAAATTTGCTTTTATAAAGGTAAAGTTCGGAGAAGACATACGCAGGGATTGCTCTCTTGCGTCTTCGTCCTGGTCAAAGGCATAGAGATGGCCGGTGGTGAGGTACTTCAGGATTTCCCTGGAGTGCCCGCCACCGCCGAACGTGACATCCACATACACCCCGTCGGGACGGATATTCAGTCCTTCCAGGCATTCCGCCAGCATCACTGGGCGGTGGTATGTGTACATTTCCTCCACTTATTTCAATAAAGCTACCGCCTCTTTAATTCTACTTATGGCCTCGCGGAGCGACTCTTCCGACGCGGCAGTAGAGATCCGGATGCAATTGGGCGCTCCAAAGCCGGAACCGGCCACGGTAGCCACGTATACTTTTTCCAGGAGCCACAGGGCCAGGTCGTCTGAATTTTTTATTTCGGTGGCGCCGTCTGATTTCCCGAAATAATAGCTGATATCCGGAAAAGCGTAAAACGCGCCTTCCGGTACATTCACCTTGAAGCCGGGAATTTCTTTCAGGAGGCCCACTACGATATCGCGTCTCCGGAGGTAGGCTTCGCGCATGGTTTCTGCCGCACTCATATCGTCCCACGCTACTACAGAAGCCCGCTGCGCGATATGGTTCGTACCGGAAGTCACCTGTCCCTGGAGTTTATCTACCCCGTCTACAATCCATTTTGCTGCACCGATATACCCGATTCTCCAGCCGGTCATGGCAAAGCCTTTGGCCATTCCGTTTACGGTAATCACCCGGTCTTTGATTTCCGGAATGGAGCCAATGCTGAAGTGGCCTTCCTCCCGGAAATTAATGTATTCGTAAATTTCATCGGCCAGCACGTAAACATTCGGATGTTTTTCCACCACTTGGGCAATGGCCCTCAGTTCGGCTTCGCTGTATACCGAACCTGTGGGGTTATTGGGGGAAGCAAACATCAGAATTTTGGTCTTATCGGTAATGGCCGCTTCCACCTGCGCGGGTGTAGCTTTGAAATCATTTTCAAACGCTCCTTCCACTACCACGGATTTTCCTTCGGCGAGTTTCACCATTTCGGAATAGCTCACCCAATACGGCGCCAGGATCACCACCTCGTCGCCCGGGTTCACCAACACCTGGATCACATTGGCCAGGGAGTGCTTGGCTCCGGTAGAAACAATCACGTTCTCCGGCCCCCATACGATGCCGTTGTCCCGTTTAAACTTTTCCGCGATGGCTTTCCGGAGTTCCGGAATACCTGCTACCGGTGTGTAGGAGTGAAATCCCTTGTCAATAGCGTCTTTGGCCGCGTCACAGATGTGTTTTGGCGTCTTGAAATCCGGTTCTCCAATAGATAAATTGATCACTTTGTGCCCCTGGGCGGCCAGCTCCCTTGATTTTTTAGACATCAAAAGGGTAGAAGACTCTTCCAAGTTATTGATTCTGTCGGCTAATGACTGTGCCATTGCTTAATGATAGTTTAATGCGTTATCGAAAAATTGCACAAAATTACGGGAATGATTTCAGAAGTCCTTCGAAATACTTGATTATAATCAAATATCTTTGCCCTAATGAAAGTTCTGGCGATCATCGTTTCCTATAATTTTGACCCCTGGCTCGACCTGTGCCTGGGCAGCCTGCGGCGTTCGGAACACCCCGTATCTGTTTTTGTGGCAGACAACGGCTCCACCGACCAAACGGTTTCCAGGATCTTGCTGTATTACCCGGAGGTCACCCTGGAACAGAACCTTACCAACAAGGGGTTTGGTTCTGCCAATAACCAGGGATTTGCATACGCTATCCGCGAAAACTTTGACTACGTGTTCCTGATCAACCAGGATGCTTATATTGCAAAAGATACGATCGGAAATTTAGTGGAACATGCCAAAAAAAACAAAGACTTCGGGATCCTTTCGCCCGTTCATCTGAACGGCAAAGGAGACGACTTCGATCTTGGTTTCAGGGCTTACTCCGGTCTGAAGAGCCTCCGCGACATTCCGCTGCACGGCCTGACCGAATGTTCTTTTATCAACGCTGCACTGTGGCTGATCCCGGTGCCGGTTCTCAAAATTATTGGCGGCTTTGCCCCTGTCTTTTTGCATTACGGAGAAGATGGTGATTATGTTAACCGGATAAAATACCGAGGGTTGAAAACCGGTTATGCCGGAAATGCCCTGGGGTATCACTGCCGGGAAAACCGGCCGGTCAGCCGGGAGAAATTTCTCTACGCCGAATACGTTTATTTCCTGACAGAAGCCGTTAATCCGAATTACTCTCTCCCGGAAGCATTTGCCTTCAGTATACTGGCCGCTGTGAAAAAGTCACTGACGGCCTGCCTGAAGCCCGATAGGAAGACCGGTTTTGAATACCTTAAAATGGCCCGCAAACTTCTCCGGCAAACCGGTGTGGTAATGAAAACGCGCCGGAGTTCCCGCCGGGAAGAAGGAGCATTTCTCTATAGTAAAGAAAATTTAAATACATCTTCATTGTGATAAAGTTAGTACAGGAAATAAGGAGAAAGCTACGGGCAAAACTAAAGATTTATCTTTATCGCCGTCATCTGGCCGGGGTCAGAAAAGAAATTCTTTCCTATTACAAGGGTCACCCTTCCACCGACCTCGAAGTGAATCTTGCACTGACCTACCTGAACGGACACCGGCTGGGAAACTATTTCGGAAATTTCCAGGAAAAATACCGGTCTTCGGATGTCCGGGTGCAGACCGATCCGTCAAACGGATTGCGCTATGTGGTCACTCCCTGGGGTAACCTCTATTTCAAGCGTTCCCAGAATATTCATACGATAAGACTGCTCTACAATGGGCTGATCATAGAACAGGACGCGGAAAGCCCTCATTGCTATACCGACGACCGTTTTTTCATTTCTGAAAACGATATCCTGGCCGATATCGGATGTGCCGAAGGTCTCTTTTCCCTGATGAACATCAGCCTGCTCAAAAAAGTATATCTTTTTGAACAGGATAAGGAATGGATAGAAGCATTGGAAGCCACTTTTTCACCCTGGAAAGAAAAGGTAGTGATTGTTCCGAAGTATGTGTCGGACAGGAATACGGAAAAGGAGATCAGCCTGAATGCCTTTTTTGAAAATACACCTGAAAACCCCCATTTCTTTAAGATCGATGTGGAAGGGGCAGAACAAAGCGTACTGGAGGGGATGAGCAGCCTAATGAACTCCGGAAATATAAAAGTAGCCCTTTGCACTTACCACCAGGCGGGTGATTTTGAAAAATTTTCGGCTTTCTTTGAGAAAAATAAATTCGGACATTATGCAAACAAGGGCCTGATGGTTTTTGTCAATAATTTCACGCATATTGCCCCACCTTTTTTTAGAAAGGGGCTGATCAAAGCATTTAAGTGATATGGGCGTTATCATACGTGAAAGTCTCAAAACCTCCGTAGTGAATTACGTGGGGGTGCTGATAGGCACCGTCAATGTACTGTTCCTGTACAATAAGTTGCTCACTACCGAAGAGTACGGTCTCTATGCTATCCTGATCAGTTTTCCGGTAGTGGGTGCGGGCTTTATTAATCTGGGGGTCCCGCATGTGGCCGTGCGGTTTTTTAACCGCTTCGAAGATGCGGCAAAAAAGCACCACGGTATTTTTACTTTTCTGTTGCTTACGCCCCTGGCCGGATTCCTCCTGTTCCTGGTGGCGTTTTACGGCTTCCGCGGATTGTTCGAAACGCTGTACAGCGAATCTCCGGCCCTGATTACCTACTCCTGGGTATTGCCTCTCCTGACTTTTTCAGTATTGTACCAGTCGATGCTGGAAGCCTACTGCCGCTCCCACCTGAAAATAGTGATTCCTACGGTGATCCGGGAGATTTACCTGAAATTGTCTAACTCTTTCCTGGTGATTGGGTATTACCTGGGATGGTTTGATTTTACCGGTTTGGTGCTGGGCCTGGCCCTGGTGTATATCCTGGCGCTCCTGTTGCTGCTGGGATATATTAAAAAATTGAAGCGGCTTTTCCTGGTGTGGGACTGGACGGTGGTGAGGTCCCCGATTTTCCCGGAGATTGTTCGTTACGGACTGTGGACGATGGCGGGGGGCGCCGCGGCTACGGCGCTGCCCCACCTGGAGAAGTTGATTCTCCCTATGTTTACAGACGGACTGACTCAAACGGCAATTTTTACGATTGCGCTGAATATCGCTATCGTGATTTCTATTCCCCGCAATACCATCGCGTCAATCAGTGATCCGATCCTGGCTCGTGCCTGGGCCCGGGGCGATACGGGAGAGGTGCAAACGATTTATACGAAATCAGCCCTGAACCTGGGCATTATCGGCCTGTTTCTTTTTCTGGGGGTTTGGTGCAATATTGATTCTATTTTTGAGATAATCCCGAACCCGGACAAGTACCGGGCGGGGAAATATGTGGTTTTGTTGATCGGGCTGGCGAATGTGTTTGATATGGCCACGGGACTGAACTCGGAGCTGTTAAAGAATTCGGCGTATTACCGGGTAGATTTTTTCTTGTTTATTTTTCGGTTTACTTCACTTGTTATAGCCAATATTATCTTTATTCCGATTTGGGGGTATAACGGTGCAGCATTTTCTATACTGGTGTCTACGGTGTTGTATAACCTGGCGAAGCACGTGTTTATCTGGCGGAAACTGGGCATGCAGCCATTTGGCAGAAATACGGTGGTTATGGCGCTGTTGGCGGTTCTGGCGTACGGTTGTGCGGTATTGCTGGACTGGCACGAGGGCGGAGGACTGCTGGTGAATGCCCTTGAAATGGGGGTGAAAGGCCTGGTGATTGTGGTGATTTTTGGAGGAGGGGTATGGCTGACAGGCATTTCTCCGGATTTGAATGCCGTATTGGGAAGGATATTGAAGTAGCTGTGAGCCGTGAGCTAGGAGCTAGGAGCCTTGAGCTATGAGCGGGGTGGCGCACTATTATGAGAAAACCGACACACCAGGGAAGCGTTGCGAGGCGGCCGCCCGGCTGACAACTGAAAGGCAAATGTTATTTTTTTGAATGGATAATATTATCTATTTATAGATAACATTCTAAATGATTTTTTTGATGGATTGAAATGTAATGATTTGACAAGAACAATAATACCCTATATTGTCTATTATAAGTATAATAATATCTATTAATATACCTAATTAATATCTATATGAATTCTCAATTTGCACCGGTTGTGGTTTTTTGTTATAATCGGCCGGATCACCTGAAGAGAACGGTAGAAGCGCTGGCAGCAGACCGACTGGCGGCACAGTCGGAACTGATTTTTTATTCGGACGGTCCGCGGAGGGAAGAGGATCAGACGGCGGTGGAAGCGGTACGCGCGTACCTGGCCACGGTAGAGGGCTTCCGTTCGGTACAGGTGGTGGCGGCACCTCAAAACAAGGGCCTGGCCCGCTCGGTGATTGAGGGGGTGACGGAAACGCTGAACCGCTACGGCAAGGCGATTGTGATGGAAGACGACCTGCTTTGCACTCCGGACTTTCTGGGTTATATGAACGAAGCCTTGGTGAGGTTTAGCGGGAATCCTAAAGTTTTCTCGGTTTCAGGATACAGTTTCGGCGTGGGTGCGGTGGCTTCGTACCGGGAAGATACGGCCCTGGTTTTCCGGGCCTCCTCCCTGGGGTGGGGCACCTGGAAAGACCGGTGGGAGAAGGTAGACTGGCAGGTGAGCGATTTCAAGGAATTTCTGGGCAGTCCGGAAAGAAAAGACCATCTGAAAGATGCCGGTGAAGACATTCTTCCGATGATTATCAAGCAGCAAAGGGGGGTGATCAATTCCTGGGCGGTGCGGTGGACCTACCACCATGTGAAATACGGGGGCTACTGCCTGATTCCGGTACGTTCGAAGATCCGCACCACGGGAGACGATGGCTCCGGCTCAAACCCGGTGGCCCCTAACCTGAGCCAAAACCTGGGCTACGGAGAGGCGCCTGTTGACTTGAACACGGATATTGATCCTCATGATGCGATCACCCGCTTTATCCGCCGGAACAACCGGCCGAGCATTTACCGGAAGGTGATCAATTGGTGGAAGTTTAGGGTGTGGTGAGGGTGAGCTGTGAGCTGTGAGCTATGAGTTCTCGACTTCGCTCGAACTGACATGTAGCGCTCGCCCTTGTCATTTCGAGCGCAGTCGAGAACCGAGCGAAGTCGAGAACCAAGCGTAGTCGAGAACAGGCCGAGCATTTACCGGAAGGTGATCAATTGGTGGAAGTTTAGGGTGTGGTGAGG
>CAYRGN010000032.1:0-11285 GCA_964423865.1 uncultured Lacihabitans sp. | reverse complement strand
GTGAGCTATGAGCTCATGGTCAAAACCTCCATTTCGCGATAAAAAAATCCAATATACCCATTTATAGTGTATTTTGAACGAATTGGCGGATATTGATTTTTCTGCTTAGAATCTCGATAATGAAAGGTTCGAGGTTGGAGATCCGACCCGCCTCTACGGTAAATGTGCGGGTTTTGTTCTGAACGGTGGCGTTGGCGTCGAGGGCGGCGGTTTCCAGCTCCACGGTATAGGGCCCTTCGGGTAAAAAGGCGAGAAAATGGCCGTCGTTATCCGTCATTACCCGTTGTACGGTTTGTCCGTTTCGCAGAATACGCAGGCCGATACCCCCAAGACGGGGTACGAAGTCGCGGGCGGTTCTCTCGTCGTAGCTATAGCGGATACTTCCCCTGACCGAACCGGCCTGACGCAGGGGAATCTCTATTTTTTCTTTGAAGCCATTGACATCCAAAGTAGTTTCACGGTGGAACCATCCCGCCTGGGCGCCTGCCTTCACCTTATAGCTGCCGAAAGGAAGAGCTGAATAATGGATTTGTCCGTTCTCATCGGTAACAAAGGCTCGGTCTCCCAGGAGGATCATATAATCTGCGGCCGCGGTTTCGCCCACATCATGCATATTGTTCCCATTTTCATCATGGAACACTGTAAGGGTGAGCTTACTCTTCTTTCCGGGGCGGGGTTTGGCTTGATTGAGATGTACGGTCAGTCCGGCCTCCACGTTGCTCATGGTGCTGTTATAGGTACTCAGGGAAATATTCCGGGAGTAAGAATAGTTATATACCATACTGTTGAGGAAAAAGGAGTAATTCCGGTTAACCCGATATCGGGAGTTCAGGGCGCCCGACCAGGTGGTACCCATGATGAAGTCGCGGCTATAGTTGACGCCTGCGTTCACCTGCAGGTCTCTGGCCATGAAATCCTGGTTCCACGACACACTGGCCATAAGCCTCCGGGTGACTTTTTCGAACTGGGCGGCAAAGTTCTGTTCACTGAGGTAATAGCCTCCGTGCTGATAGCTCGTATTCCAGTTAAAGCGCCCATAGCTTAAAAAAAACAAGGCCTTGACCTGGGCTTCCCAAGCGGTTTTGTTAAACGGTTTCACTACCCCGTTTTCCAGCCCAAGGTGGGCGTAATACTTCCCGTTTTTCCAGTTAATATTCTCCACCAGGCGATGGGAGTGGGTTCTCGCGCTGTTTTGCTCCAGGTCGTTATTAGCCAGATAGGCCATATTTCCGGTTTCGGTCTGGTATTGATACCCCCCTCCGGCACCTACCCTGCCCTGAAGCGGTAAGGTGTAGAGGGCTTCGAAGCGGCCGTTGGAACTCTCCACGTTCATGACGTAGTGGTACGATTTGGGCGCGAAGTTCGACCAAAATGCGTTGGCCCTCAGCCCGGCACCTCCGCCCAGCAGCAGGTTATAGCTTTGCTGGAGGTTGAATGTCCCCCGTCGGTTGCCCGGAAAATACGCGGTACTGTAGTAGAAATTGCCGGAAACGGAATGATTTTCGGACGAACCGCTGTATTGCAGCTCGGAGGAAGCCGAGGGTACCAGCCCCTCTTTTCCCGCATAATCCGACAGCCCACCGTGCGAGCGCAACAGCACCCGCCAGGTTTGACCTTTGTTCCACTTCCATTCACCCCCTACCAAGTGGTGGCGGGCGTTTTCCCCGCGGTCTTCCCTGAACATATAATCCAGGGTCGCCTTTCTCGCGGCCTTGGACGGACCGATATGGTCTTTGACAAAAACACTATATCCGTTCGTGAAAAGCGGATTGGAACTAAACACATTGTACTGGTTATCTACAATTCCCACTTTCAGGGTATTCTTTCCACTTTTATCCGAAATAATGGCTTTTACCCCTCTTCCAAAAGTAGAATATTCGAGTTGTTCATTCACGTTACCTATGCTCAGGCTGTGGTTATCGTAACGGTAGGTCAACTGGGTATTGAGGACCACAAGTTCATTTTTCCCCTCCATTTTGTACACCAGCCCCTGTAGGGAGAGATTCCCCGCGGGCAGATCCATATGGCCTCCGCCCATCACCTGGTACATGTTGCTTTTGCCAAACCGGCGGTAACTGAGGGTGATATCTTCCGGCACATACAGGTTTTCATACAGTTGGGCAGTACTGACGGTATTGTCTGTGTAGCGACGGGAGGAGATCACGTTTTGTATACCCAGCCTCACATTGCCGAAGGTCTGCATTCCGTATAATCCGCTGATACTCACATATACTACGTTTTCGTTTCCTACGATATCCACAGGCCGCACCCGTAGGGTAAAGTGGGCATCCGCCCCGGCTTTCACTTCACCTTTGAGTTCGTAAAACGATTTTCCGCTCCGGTTCCGGGGCAGAGCCATCACCACCTTCACTTCCTGGTCAGTATTGCCCCGGTTATACACCCGAGCGCTGAGTGAGATGGAGTCGTTCATGTTGGTCACCATAATCAAAGGCTCGTCGAGGCTCAGTTGAAGGCTCACCTTTTCCGTTACGGAAATAAGGCTTTCGTCCATTCGTACTTCCCGCTCGTAGGCATCTTTCAGGATATAATCTACCCGATTTTCCCCTGCGGCTACCGTTCCGCTCACCATCAGCACTACCGGCATAAAGAGTGTGTCCCCCTCGTTCATGCGCACATCAATCGTTTCTCCGGATATGCTTCTGATGCCCTGGGGCGGTTTTACGGTGAGACGCCCTGAAAACACGCCGGGAGACCGGTTCACAAAACGCAGGGAGGTTCGCACCAGCTTACTTCCGGCGTGATCCAGCACCTGGGGCACTTCCGATTCAATCACCGCCAGGGGCGGCAATACACCTCCTTCAGGGATACTTGCCTCAATACCGGGGCGGGCTACTTCGTCTATAACGGGTACCTCTTCTGCCGCTTCTACGACAGATGAATCAGCATGATTCAGGATAATATTCTCTTCTTTTATGTCATTTATAGTATTCTCTACAGGAAATGTAACCGTAGGGAGCGCTATTGCAGCAGTATCGGGATAGAGGTCAGAAGTTGGGAAATATACGCGCGGCGCGGGCAGCGCAGGCGACACCGGTACTTCCACCGGAACAGGGGTTTCCACCAGAACAGGGGTTTCCGGCGGGAGATTTACGGGGGGTGGAGTATAATCGCGGGCGGTGGAGTCTGTCGCGGGTGCGGTAACGTTCGGCGGCGGCCACAGGGGCTTTGCCCACTCCCACAGGAAGGGGGCAGCGACCGCGGCGCCCAGCGCCAGGCCCAGGGCTATATTTTTCAACCCGATCCTTTTCAATGCCTATTGTGCCAAAATGGTGTATTGAAGGGTGGTGGAATAGGTGGTAGCGCCGGTATTTTCTTTCACGGCGTAGAAGAGCTTGTCTTTATTGTTCAGGTTAATGGAATACCGCACATCGAAATTACGGTTCTGACTACCCGTAGAACCCCCTTTGGCCAGCACCTGAGCGCCGGTAGAGAGGTTGACCGTACTCAGCTGGGTGACGCCCGATGGCGCGTTAGTCAGGTCTACATTCAGTACATCCAGGTCAATGGTATTGCTGCCGTAGGAAAAATGGGGTGTACCCGGACTGGCATTGACCAGCACCTGGTAGTCTGCGTTGGTGTTGACGGTCAACCCACCGGCGTAGGTAATACTGGTGCCGCTGTCGTAATCGGAGCGCGACTCTAAGGTGAGCGTACCGTTTTGCGCACCGCCGTTGACGGCAAGGCTGAAGGTGTTCTGAACGGGGGGAGAACCGGAAAGCCTAAAAACATCTATATCATGTGGATAGGATAAAGTTGCTAAAGCTACATTATTCTGATTATAAAACTTAAACTCTAAAGATACCGGGTACCTTTTCTGCGTATCTCCTCCCTGAAGATCCCCTAAATAAGCCCCCGGCAACACTTGAAAATCAAACTTTATCTGGGACTCAAAATAATAGCTTGTATTATATAAAGCTGCATTTGACTGAGGGACTAAAAATACTTCGGAAAGACTTAATGGCACATCCATGGGCATTCCTATCTGAGCAGGGCTGGGCATACCATAAGGTACCTGATTACCCCAGGTACTATTGGGATGCATCACCAGTTTTTCAGGAGGAAAAACTTTAGTTCCATCCGTAATGATCTGCGTTACTCTAACAGACATTTTCCAATTAGGGAAGTCAACTATAGGATTACAGCTACATTGTATCTGAAACGTAAAAGGTTGTGTACTTGTAGCTCCACTATAAGTATCTACTCTTGTATAATTACCTCCCCAAAGATTAAACGCAAATGATTGTGCTGCAGCCGGCAAGGCAACGGCCATCAAAAAAATAATATATAATCCTCGCCTATTCATACGTAAATTTCAATTCGGCGGCTTCCATTTCCGAGTTGCTTCCAAAGTCCATCATAAGAGTAGCGGTATAATTTCCTTTTGCAAGGTCTTTGGGGAGGGCAATCCGCACCACCTGCTTGTCGCCGGGGAGGGTACGAAAGCCTGCCTCTTCTACTTTAAGGGATTTCCCGGTTCCTGTATTCAGGAGGTCGGTGTAGATTACGCCGTCGGTCCATACATTGCCCTGGTTTTCAAAGACCAGTTCCAGCTCGCGGGTCTCGGAGAAGAATTTAAGTCCGGTAATCTCCAGTTTTTTGGTTTTACCCGATACAACCGGACGGCAATACAGTTTAATTCCGGAACGCACACTCACCTTGATGAGGGAACCCTGGGCGTTCACATCGTCTACCGGGTTCATTTGGGTTATAAACAGCAGGGCCGTATAAACGGGAATCGAAGCATCTACTCCTATCGGCACCGTCACGCTTACGGTAAGGTCTTTGGACTCTCCCGGCTCCAGAGAGAAATAGGAGCCTTCGGTTACGGTCACCCAACTGGCAAAAGAATTCCGAAGGGAATCCGGGGGCAGAATGAGGTTTCCACCTTTTTCATCGTAGGCCCAGTCGCCCAGGCTAACAGACAGGTCCAGCACTGTGGTTTTACTGGCATTGGACACCGTTACTTTTCTTGTAGAAGTATTTCCCGGTCCGGTTTCAAAATACAGCCGGGGAGGAGATACAGAAATGCCGGTTTGTGCAAAAGTACACAAGATGCCTCCGAAAAGGAGATATAAGATTAGAAAGCTCGTTTTCATTATCGTTTTAAGACAAAAAGGTGCTGTAAGCCCCGCCCACAACACCCTTCTCTTAACAAAGATACGAAATTTTTTATTAATCTGCTAAAATGGTATACGTTACTGTTGCAGTATAAATGTTTACTGCCCCTTCAGTCGCGCCACGATCTTTATCAAATTTGTTAATGTAAGCATCCGCTCCGGCACCCTTATACGTAATGTTAAACGTTTTGTCTCTACCACCAAGAGTACTTTTGATAATCTCCTGATCTGCAGATGTAAGACCTTGTTCGGTGTATGTATTTGTACCCGCGGGCGCGTCACTTCCATCACTTGCCACAACCTTAACAGTAGAAGATCCAATTACTTCACTATCATTAGAATTTGTAAAATCTCCACTGGCTTTCGCGTTCACTATGAACCCTCCTGTACTAAAAACTGTCAAGTGGTTAGCTTGTGCCACATCCACACCACTCAGATAATTCGCGGCAGTTGTGTACACAATATCAACCGGGTTCTGACCTGGCGTCACTACTATTGTATGAATAGGATTCAATTTAATATTTACCGTTGCAGTACTGGTTGACTGCGCATTAGCGTTACCTACAAAACCTAACAAAATGAGTGTTACAGTAGATAAAATTACTTTTTTCATCGATTATTTTTTTTAAATTTTGGTAGTTCTATTATTCTTGTACTTTTTGTATTCGTTAAATATTCCGAATGCGTATAACTTCATTACAAAACCTGTGCCAATATTTTTTTAAATCGTGTTTTCTTGTAAAATTTATATAAATTTTTTAAAAAATACATATAAAAGGGGGTGTGTTCACCCGGATCAAACCAGAAAACACCCAGAAGATGAAGTACAGTAGACCTCATGACAAGACAAGAACCGGGCCAATCCACTGAAATGGGGGGTCGAAGAAAAGTTATATTTCTAAACTTGAGAACGGGAAAGGAAATATCCAACTCAATCCGAATTTTCGAACAGGGGTTAAAATGGCGACAGGAATAAAAAAATTTGTATTAATGTTATCTTTTGAGATAACTTTGTTCTATGAACAGAAAGATAATCTTCCACGAAAGCTACTTTATTGAATTTTACCAAGCGCAAGAACAAAAGGTAAAAGAGAAAATTCAATAAATTTTCGAGTTGATTAAACAAGTGGACAGGGTTCCCGAGAGGTTTTTAAAACATTTGACAGGAACAAACGGACTTTACGAAATCCGTGTTGAATACCAATCGAACATCTATCGGATTTTTTGTTGCTTCGATGAAGGACAACTTGTCGTGCTTTTCAACGGATTTCAAAAAAAAGCCCAAAAAACACCACAAAAGGAAATTGACAAAGCAGAACGCTTAATGAATGATTATTTTAAAAATAAGAATTATGGAAAAATATAAAGACATAAAGACATTCGACGAACTGATCGAACTTGAGTACGGAAAAATCGGAACAGAAAGCCGGAACAAATACGAAGAGGGTGCGCAAATGTTCATTGTGAGTGAAATGTTAAAAGAAGCCCGAAAAGAGGCTAAATTGACACAGGAACAATTAGCTGAAAAAGCAGGAACAAAGAAAAGTTATATTTCTAAACTTGAGAACGGGAAAGGAAATATCCAACTCTCTACATTAATCCGAATTTTCGAACAGGGATTAAATCGGAAAATCGGGTTGACTTTCCTGTAAACTCTACTGATTGTAGCCCGAAGACTTTAAAGCCTCCCACAATATTTCGATGGGATGCAATGCCCGGCGGTGTGTGCCGTCATGAATCTGGTGGCGGCAGGAGGTTCCTGCGGCGGCGATGATCACTTCTTCCGGCTGCTGACGCACAGTGGGAAAGAGTACCAGTTCCCCTATTTTCATGGACAAATCATAATGCTCTTTTTCATAGCCGAAAGATCCGGCCATGCCGCAACACCCGCTGGGGATCAGCTGCACCTGGTAATTTTTAGGGAGGCTCAGCATCTTTTTGCCCGGCACCATAGAACTTACCGCCTTCTGCTGGCAATGCCCGTGGAGCTTGACCAAACGATTTTCTTCGGTAAAGAGAGAAGCGTCTATTTCTTTGCGGTCGATCAGTCCGCCGATAAATTCTTCAAAAGTAAACACGTGCGGGGCCAACGCCGCGGCATCTTCCGCGAGGTATGCGCTCACCAGGTCGGGGTATTCATCCCGGAAAGTGAGGATGGCGCTGGGCTCTATACCGATGACGACAATATCGGGAGAAGAACTCAACCGGCTACTGAACAGCTGCACATTGGCATCGGCCAGTTCCCGGGCGCGGCTCAGCAGGCCTTTGGAGAGATAGGAGCGGCCGGAGTCGGCATGGTCTTCTACTACCACAGAAAACCCTAAGGCCAGCAGCAGCTTCACCGCCTTCTTTCCGATCTCCACATCGTTATAATTGGTAAACTCGTCGAGAAAAAGGTATACCTCCTTATCGGAATGGCCCGCCACCCGGCCGTATTCTTTCCGGAACCAGGCTTTCAGGGTGGTGTCGCCCAACAGGGGCATGGTACGCTCGGGGTGGAAACCCACTACCCGGTTGGCTATTTTGCGGAGGGCGGTATTTTTAAAGATAAAATTATACCCCGCGGGCCACAGAGAGGCCAGCTTGTTCAGTCTGGGGTAATTGCCCACCAGCCAGGAGCGGAGCGGCACCCCGTTGTCTTTATAATACTGGTGCAGGAACTCCATTTTCAGTTTGGCCATATCCACGTTAGAGGGGCATTCGGCTTTGCAGGCCTTGCAGGCCAGGCAGAGGTCCAGCACTTCTTTGACTTCTTTGGAGTCAAAGCGGTTCATTTTGTCGGAACGGGTGAGGGTTTCACGGAGAATGTTGGCCCGGGCGCGGGTAGTATCTCTTTCATTCTTGGTGGCCATGTAGGAAGGGCACATGGTACCTCCGCTGAGATGACTTTTCCGGCAGTCGCCCGAGCCGTTGCATTGCTCCGCATGTTGCAGGATATCCTGGTCTTTAAATCGAAACGCGGTATTAAACTCCGGTGTCTTTTGTCCTGGGAAATACCGGAGAAACTCGTCCATAGGTGGGGTGTCCACTATTTTTCCCGCATTGAAAGTATTTTCCTTGTCCCAAACGGCCTTGAGCTCCCGGATGAGCGCATAGTTATGTTCCCCGATTTGTTCCCGGATAAATTCTCCCCTCAGGCGGCCGTCGCCATGTTCGCCGGAGAGAGAGCCTTTGTATTTTTTGACCAGGACCGAAATTTCTTCTGCGATGAGGCGAAACTGCCTTTTGCCTTCGTGTGTCTTCAGGTTGATGATGGGCCGGAGGTGAAGCTCTCCGGTGGCGGCATGGGCATAATGCACGCAAAACATGCCGTTTTTATCCAGAATACGGTTAAATTCCAGGATAAATTCGGGCAAATCGTTTACGTCTACGGCGGTATCCTCTATGACCGCTACTGCTTTTTCATCGCCGGGAAGGTTAGAAAGAAGTCCGAGGCCGGCTTTGCGGAGCGACCAGATGCGTTTTACATCGGCCCCCAATACCAGGGGGAAATCATGGCCGAGGCCGGCCCCGCGCATTTCGGCTTCCAGGGCCGAGGCCGTATCGCGAATTTCTTCTTCGGTATCTCTTGAAATCTCCACACAGAGAATGGCGCCCGGATCGCCGTTCACAAAGAAACGGTTGGCCGACTGCTCCCGGTTAGATTTCGTACATTCCAGGATATAATGGTCGATCAGCTCCACGGCGCTGGGGGCATACCGCAGGGCAATGAGGTTGGCCCGCAGAGATTCATCTACCGTGGCGCAATGCACCGCCACCACTCCCTGGAACTTAGGAGGCAGGGGATTGACATGAATTTTAAGCTCGGTCATGAACATGAGCGTACCTTCTGACCCGGCAATGAGTTTGCAGAAGTTAAAGACCTCGGCAGAGGTATCGGTAAAGACCTCGGTTTCGAGGAGTTCGTCAATGGCGTAACCGGTATTGCGGCGGGTAATGCTTCGTTTTGGAAATTCCGCGCGAATATTATCCTGATTGTCGAGGTTTTGAAGGGTGCGGAAGATATGCGTGTAAATGCGGTCTTCCAATGTCCACGTGCTTTGTTTTTTCTCGTGAATGCTTCGTATCTTCTGTATGAACTCCGCTTTGGGGAGATCTTTGAATGTGACAAAGGAGCCGTCGCTCAGGTACCCGCTGACTTCGAGGAGGTGATCCCGTGCGCTGCCATAGACCACGGAGTTGGAACCGCAGGAGTTGTTCCCCACCATACCGCCGATCATGGCCCGGTTAGCCGTGGAGGTCTCGGGCCCATAGTACAGTCCGTAAGACCGAAGGTGCATGTTCAGCTCATCTCTTACCACGGCGGGTTGTAACCTTACCCAGGATTCTTCCGGGTTTACTTCCAGGATACGGGTAAAGCCCCGGGACACATCCACTACAATGCCCTTGCCTACCACCTGTCCGGCGAGAGAAGTACCGGCTGTCCGCGGAATGAGGGTAACGCGGTAGTCGTGCGCGAACCGGATCAGGGCCTCTACATCTTTTTCGTCTTCGGGAAACACCACACCGAGGGGAATTTCACGGTACGCCGAAGCGTCCGTGGCGTAGAGTATCCGCGTTACTTTATCGGTCAGGATTTCTCCTTTAAAATTTTTCTTTAGGTCTGCCCAGTGTAAAGCCATCGATCACTACCTGATTTTCGGCTTTAAAATTACAAACATTTTGGGGGAGATGGATAAATTTTCCTTCGGATTCCAACCTTTTCCCCGGAAATGAGGTCTTTTGGATAAGACCTTTATACATATATAACTATGCGGAGAAAAATTTTACTTTTTTTACTGCTTGGCGCGTTCCATTGGGGCTGTACGGACGAGTGTACCCAGGTGCGGACCTATGCGGTGTGGATGCCTTATACCCTGGGTTACGAATCGATTGTAAAGGGAATTTCCAGTTCCGGTCCGGTGGAGATGGAGCAGCCCGGCAAGATTTATGCGTACCAGCAGTACCTGTTGATTGGCGAGGTAAAGAAAGGAATTCATATTATTGACAATTCCGATCCGCGTTCGCCCCGGCCGGTTTCTTTTATCAAGATCCCCGGAGTACTCGATTTCGCGGTGAAAGACCAGGTACTGTATGCCGACAGTTATATGGACCTGGTGGCCCTGGACCTGAGCAACCCCCTGGCAGTAACCGAAACGGGGAGGAAGGCCAAAGTGTTCCAAAGCGGAACATGGCAGGGGCGATCCTGGTATTATGATGCGCGTACCCAAACCGTTACGGATTATGTAAAGGAAATCCGGACGGAAACTTTCAAGACGAATTGCGGCAATGAAGACCCGGGCTTTTTCGGTACGATGTGGGACAAATCGGAGTACGCCTTTCTCAACAGTTCAGGCCCGCAGGGGCCCACAGGCGATGCCGGCGGGCAAGGCGGCTCCATGGCTCGTTTCACGCTGTACGATAACTACCTGTACAGTGTGAGCGACAGCGACCTGATGGTGTTTGACATCCGCAACCCTGCCCGCCCCGACTCTACGGCAAAAATTAACCTGGGCTGGGGTATAGAAACCATTTTCCCCTACCAGGACAAGCTGTTTATCGGTTCGAATACGGGCATGTACATTTATGACAACCGCAACCCGGAAAAGCCGGAGCGCATGGCCATCTTTAACCATGCCCGGGCCTGTGATCCGGTGGTGGTGCAGGGAGACCTGGCGTATGTGACCCTCCGCACCGGCACCTGCGGCACCGCGCCCAACCAGCTCCAGGTGATCAATATCGCGAACCTTTACTCGCCCTTCCTGATCCGGAGCTACCCCATGGAGAGCCCCCACGGGCTGTCGGTACTTGACCAGACCCTTTCGGTTTGCGAAGGCGATGCGGGCCTGAAGTCGTTTAACGTCACGGATCCCAATGCCATAGAGCAGCTCCAGCACCTGCGCACGCACCACGCGTACGATGTAATTCAGCTGAACTCCCGTATTTTGCTGGTGATAGGAGACGATGGTTTTTACCAGTACGACAACTCCAACCCTTCCGATTTGCAGCTATTGAGTAAAATTGCGACAAAATGAAATCTCCATGAGCCGTTAGATATTAGATGTTAGATGTGGCCGGCTGGGCGGCTTAGTGCTGAAAGCGGCAAGCTAAATTTTTATACCAATGAAATAGCCATGAGCTTTCAGCTATCAGCTTTCAGAAATTCGG
>CAYRGN010000031.1:0-41505 GCA_964423865.1 uncultured Lacihabitans sp. | reverse complement strand
TTCCAGTACGTCAGTTTAGCAAACTGGTGGTTTCAGCCACTCACCCATCTCTCCGAAAAGGTTTGCAAATATAGGTCCTTTTTGGATTTTAGCAAAACTTCATCCCTATATTTTTAAGATATTTTTCTGAAATTTCTACCCTGTTCTGCTTAAGAATTTGGCAATAAACTATTTAATTCTTCCGGGGTTTTCAGACAAAAATGCAGACCAGCCCGATTTCTTCGAACCGTTGCCCGTTAAGGCCTTGGTACCGGCATGCATAAAATGACATACTCCCACCGCCAGGGCATCGGTGGCATCGTAAAATTTCTTTTCCAGGGTCTGGTTGAAGAGCTTCTCCAGCATATAGGCTACCTGCTCTTTGGTGGCATTGCCGTTGCCCGTCACACTCTGCTTTACTTTCTTGGGCAGGTATTCCACAATGTTCACATCCCGCGCCAGGGCCGCCGCCATCGCTACCCCCTGTGCACGCCCCAACTTGAGCATCGACTGCACATTTTCTCCGTAAAAAGGAGCCTCAATGGCCATTTCGTCCGGCAGGTATTCGGTAATGAGCTGCGTAATACGCTCGAAAATCCGCTTCAGCTTCAATTCGTGCGAACCCAACTTCTCCAGGCGCAAAACCCCGTACTGGATAATCCGCAATTGGGAGTTTTTTACTTCGATAATCCCGTACCCCATCACTCTTGTACCCGGATCTATCCCCAATATGATTTTTTCATTTACCTTTGCTTCCAAATCTCCGCCGTTTGAAGTTAACCCTGCAAAATACCGTTCAATTTTTATCTAATCCTAATCTTCGCCGGTTTTTAAGGGCGATCTTCCTCGTAGTGATGACCGGTCTCCTCGTGTACCAGATAACCCGGCTCGACCTCTCTCCCAATTTCCTGAAAGAGATAAGGAGGCAAATGCACCCCCTTTGGCTTCTGCCGGGCATTTTGCTGGTACTGCCCAATTACTACCTTGAAATTACCAAATGGAAGATTTTGGGCAGACAGCTGCAAGAACGAGACTTTTCTACCTCCGCCCGCGAAGTACTCCGAGGCCTGAAACTGGGAGTTATAACCCCCCTTATGGCAGGCGACTACCTGGGACGAAGCATGGATTTCGATCAAAAAAACCGGCTTCCTGCTGTGCTGCTGAACCTGTACAACAGCTTTACCCAAACCTGGACGGCCCTTCTCTTTGGGGGTGCCGGACTTTTTCTGTGGTATTTCCGGGAAAATGAAGCATACCTCCTGCTACCTGCTACGCTGATCTCGGCCACCACCCTCCTCGGGATTGCTGTGCTTTACAGTGTGCAACCGATTGCACTAACCCGATGGGGTTTCCTGAAAAAGTACATTGTCGCCTTTTCCCTACCCCTTTCTTTGAAAAATCAGGTCATCGGACTATCTCTTTTACGCACTGTAATTTACAACTTCCAATATGTCTGCTTCTACCTTGCCTTCGGACTACACCTGGAAATCGCCGTGTTTTTCATCGGCATCAATCTCCTGCTCCTGGTCAAAACCGTAGGGGGCGGACTCAACGCCTTTGGCGACCTCACCCTAAGAGAGTTGGTCAGCCTCCATTTCTTCCGTTTGTACGAAGTAGACGAACGTATCGTATTAATCGCTACCTTTGCAGTCTGGTTTTTCAGCGTTTTTACACCGGTTTTGGCCGGAATTTTTTACCAGCCCCGAAAGAAATGATTCTCCTGATCTGTTATAGCCTTTTCCTGATCCTGGCCACGGTCTGGTGGCTTTCCGTTCAGGTTTCTGAGCCCGGACAGTCGGATGAGCGGATCACCGCCATCGTGGTCACACGCAATGAAGAGCTGAATATCGTTCCTCTTCTCGAAAGCCTGAAAGGGCAGACCTACCCCCACCTAGAAGTGATCATGGTAGATGACGGCTCTACCGATAAAACCGTAGAATACGCCGAAAAGGTACCGCTTGAAAACCTGCGTATACTTCATCTTGAAGAAGGAGAGCGGGGCAACGCGCCCAAAAAAGCGGGAATAGAAAAGGCCATAAAGGAGGCGAAAGGAAGTATCATTTTTACCACCGACGGCGACTGTATACTACCTGCCGGACTGATCGCATTCTATGCCGGATTGTTCCAAAAAAAAGAGGTGAAAATGCTGGCGGGCCCTGTGACATTTACTCGTGAAAAAGGCCTTTGGAACCAGCTGCAAATCGTAGAATTCTCCTCGCTCATGGGCGCGGCAGCAGTAGCGTTTTTCCTTAAAAACCCCATTATGTGTAGCGCTGCGAACCTGGCTTACCGGAAATCGGTTTTCCTGGAAACCGGCGGATATGCAGATAATGAGGAAAAGGCTTCCGGAGACGACCAGTTCCTTATGAATAAAATACATGCCCTGGACCGCCACAGCCTCCTGTTCGTAAAAAACAAAGCGTGTATCGTAGAAACGCGGGCGGCCGAAACGCCGCGGCAGTTTTTCCACCAGAGAAAACGTTGGGCAGGGAAATGGCGCTCAGGAAACAACTGGATTTCCCAACTTACCGCCATTCTTATTTTCCTGGTCAATGCCCTGACCCTCTGGTTTATCGCCACCGGGAAATGGCAGATCGTACTTTTTCGCTTTTTTACCGAGTTTATCTTTCTCGCCTCTGTGCTGCTCTTTTTTAACCGAAAAAAAAGCCTGTTCTTTATCCCTGTCACCCAGGTGATCTATCCATTTTATGCGGTATTTTTCGGATTGATTTCACTTATTCCCTCTGACTATACCTGGAAAGGACGCCGACTGAAATGACACGTATCCTGGAAATCATATACCCCCGTTTCCTCTGGCGTATGCCGGCCGAAGAACCCTGCATTTACCTGACTTTTGATGACGGCCCGGTACCGGAAATCACCCTCGGCGTACTGGATATCCTGCATAAGTACAACGCGAAGGCCACCTTCTTTTGTGTAGGCGATAATATCCGGAAACACCCCGACGTCTTTCAACAGGTGGTAGACGCCGGCCACGGTATAGGAAACCATACCCATAACCACCTGAACGGATGGAAAACACCAGTAGAGGAATATCTCCTGAACATCAGCAAAGCAGAAGAACACTACGCCACACACTTGTTCCGCCCCCCTTACGGAAGAATTAAAAAGGAACAGGCCCGCCGCATTCTGCCAGACTACACCATCGTCATGTGGTCTGTATTGACGCGCGATTACTCCCCCGCATTGTCTCCTGAGAAATGCCTGAAAAACGCCATACAGAAAACCAAGAATGGGAGCATCGTATTATTTCACGACAGCCTGAAAGCACAGAAAAACCTGGAGTATGTCTTGCCCCGGTACCTCGCACATTTCAGCGCATTGGGATACCGGTTTGAAAAGCTGGAACCTCAATTGAGACCATAGCTCAAAAAAGAATGTCCATCAGCCACTCTATCGCACAAATCCCTTATGGTCCGGCGGGTTAATTTATCAATTATACCGGCCCGGAATACTGAAAAATCCTGGTGAAGCGGACAAGGGTTCTCCGAAGAACATTCTTCCATACCCATAAAACAACGGGTTCTGTAGGCATCGCCGTCAATCATCTCTACCAACTCCACCACCCGCATATCCATCACCGACTTTTTTACAAAAAAACCTCCGTTCGGTCCTTTCGCCGAACCCACTACTTTCCGGCGAACCAGGTCCTGTAAGATTTTGGCCAGAAAATGTTGGGGAATGTCCAGCTCGGTAGCAATCTCATGAATGCCCACATTCCTTTCTTCCTCCAGCTTGGTGGCCAGGTACACTACTCCCCTTATTCCATACCCGCAGGTCTTCGATATCATTTTCCCTAATTTTTAAAGTAGATTTTATTGCAAAGATATAAAGACCTCTATATCCTCTTTTATGACATTTATCATTTTATTTCAAAATGTAGCTCATAGTTTTCCCGCCCTTCCAATCTCAATTTTGCCCTATAAAACCTTTAGAAACTCGTTTGATCTTTTTATCTAATTAAAACGTAAACAAAAATGAAAAAAACATTATGGGCAGTTTTCTTTATTCTCATCCTGTGGGGGTGCGGTAAAGGAGCAAAACAAAGGGAAGACTCACCGGAGTTTGATGAAGAAAAAATGGAAAAGCAGGAAGTGATTCACGGTACGGAAATTACGGAGGTCATCCTCTCCAACCCCCTGGATGCCACTATGGTAAAGCAAGGCGAAGAAATCTATGACATGAAGTGTATGTCATGCCACCGCCTGGATGAAACCCGGATAGTGGGGCCCGGCTGGGCGGGCATTACCCAACGGCGTACACCGGTTTGGCTGACCAACATGATTACGAACGTAGATATCATGCTGGAAGAAGATGCTGAAGCACAAAAAATGCTGGAAGAGTGTCTGATACGTATGCCTAACCAGAATGTGTCACTGGAGGAATCCCGTAGCATAATTGAATTTATGCGCAAAAATGATGGCGAAATATAATTTTTTAACCTAATATGAGAACCAAGTATTATCTGATCAGCCTGGCACTAGGTGCCCTGGCGGTTTCCCAAACAGGCTGTAAACCCGGAAGCGGGGGTGCAGGCTCCTCTGATCTGGCGGGTGACGCCGCCCAGAAAGTATACGTGGCCCCCGGAACCCACGACGAATTCTACAGCATTGTATCCGGTGGGTTTAACGGACAGGTTTCCGTGATTGGTCTGCCTTCCGGACGAACCCTGAAAAACATTGCCGTATTTTCACAGCATCCCGAAAACGGCTGGGGGTACAGCGAAGAAACCAAACCCATGCTGAACACTTCCCACGGTTTCATTCCCTGGGACGACTCCCACCACATCGCGCTCTCTACCACCAATAGCCAACACGACGGCCGGTGGGCATTTATTAACGGGAACAACACGCCGAGAATCGCCCGGATCAGCCTTTCTTCTTTCAAAACCGAGGAGATTATCGAGATCCCCAACTCCGGGGGTAACCACTCCTCTCCTTTCATTACAGCCAATACGGAATATGCCGTAGCGGGAACCCGCTTCTCCGTTCCGCCAGATAATGTGGCAGATGTGCCGATCAGCTCTTTCAAACAGAATTTCAAAGGGTATATCAGCTTTATCAGCATCGATAAAGAAACCGGCAGAATGGGCATCAAATTCCAGCTGAAAACCCCCGGCGTAAGTTATGACCTGGCGCGGGCCGGAAAAGGCAAATCGGCCGACTGGTTCTTCTTTTCCACCTACAATACCGAACAGGCCAGCACTCTACTGGAAGTGAATGCGTCTCAAAAAGACAAAGACTATATCCTGGCGGTGAACTGGAAAAAAGCAGAGCAATATCTGGCACAAGGCAAAGGCAAAAAAGAGCCGGGCAGCTACACCCACAATGTGTGGGACGAAGACACCCACATGGCCACTTCAACCCTCATTAAAGAAGTGATGACCCTGGACCCGAAAGATTGTCCTGACATGCTGTACTTCATCCCCTGTCCTAAATCGCCCCACGGCTGCGACGTAGACCCCAGCGGTAGCTATATCATAGGTTCGGGAAAACTGGCCGCGGTGATCCCCGTATTTTCCTTTGATAAAATGCAGAAAGCCATCTCTTCCAAGGCATACGACGGAGACTTTGACGGAATTCCTATCCTGAAATACGAAGAAGTACTTCACGGAGAGGTTCAAAAACCCGGATTAGGCCCATTACATACCGAATTTGACGGCAAGGGAAATGCCATTACCTCCATGTTCGTTTCGTCTGAACTGGTTCGCTGGAACATCGAAAAACTGGAAATCATTGACCGCGTTCCTACCTATTATTCCGTAGGTCACCTGAGCATTCCGGGAGGCCCCACCGCGAAACCCCACGGAAAATATGTAGTGGCGTATAACAAGATCACCAAAGACCGCTATCTGCCTACCGGACCGGAACTGGCTCAGTCGGCACAGCTGTACGATATCTCCGGAGATAAGATGAAACTGCTGCTGGATTTCCCCACTACCGGTGAACCTCACTATGCCGAGGCCATCCCCGCTTCTCTGATTAAAGACAATGTTCGTAAAATCTATGAACTGGAGAAAAACAAGCACCCTTACGCGGCCAAAAGTGAAAAAGAAACCCGTGTAGAAAGAAAGGGGAAAGAAGTGCATATTTATATGACCACCATCCGTTCTCACTTTGCGCCGGATAATATCGAAGGGATCAAAATGGGTGATGAGGTTTACTTCCATGTCACCAACCTGGAACAAGACTGGGACGTACCCCACGGATTTGCTGTAAGAGGAGCGCAAAATGCAGAGCTCCTGATTATGCCGGGTGAAACCCAAACCTATAAGTGGATTCCGACAAGGGTGGGCGTAACACCGTTCTACTGTACCGACTTCTGCTCGGCCTTACACCAGGAGATGCAGGGATATATACGGGTATCTCCCGCCAACAGCAATGTGCCCCTGAAATGGGGACTGGGCAACAGTCCTGAGGCCGCTGCCGAAAGGGCTGTAGCCGGCAAATAACTTTATCGAAGAATGAAACGCGGGAAGAACGCCCGGAGCCTTAACAGACCCGAAAAGGCTTCTTCCCCGCGGTTCATATACATTCTTCAAACCCCAAAACAATGAAAAACAATACGCATATATCGGGTAAGATCTCCGACACTTCCAGGTGGATTTTACTACTGGGAGCATTTAGTCTGCTGATCACCTATCTTGTGCCGATCTGGCGGATAGACCTGTGGGCTCCCCAATACCCGGAAGGGCTAACCATGAAAATCTGGCTTGATAAACTGAGCGGCCAGGTGGAGATCATTAACGGTCTGAACCATTATATCGGGATGGCTCATATTAAAGAAGAAATGTTTCCCGAATTTAAAATCCTACCCTACTGTGTGGCTTTTTTATCGCTTACCGGTATCCTGGCTGCTTTGTGGAGAAGTAAAAAGGGGGTAGTGGCCTATTTTATTCTCCTGGTTAGCGGGGCGGTCATTGCCCTGTATGACTTCTGGAAATGGGGATACGAATACGGACATAACCTCAGCGATGACGCCCCTATAAAAGTTCCCGGCATGGCCTACCAGCCTCCTTTACTGGGCTACAAGGAACTGCTTAATTTCGGAGCCTATTCCATTCCGGACATTGGCGGTTGGATTTTTGCCGCTTTCGGAATATCCCTCATTTGGATTATTGTATACGAATTTAAACTCAGAAAAGATGAAAAATTTCCTTAAACTGACTATACTATTGGCCATTCTGGGCGCTTGTACCCCGAAAACTGAGGCTTTTAATTATGGCGAAGACCAGTGCACTTTCTGTAAAATGTCTATTGTAGAACATCAATACGCCGCACAAACCGTTACCTCCAAAGGCAAGGTTTTTAAATACGACGATATAAGCTGCATGATCCGTCATATCCATACCCTGGAAAATACGGAGCTCGCGTTCCGCGTAGTGAATAATTTTGAGAGCCCGCAGGAACTTCTCGATGTTGAAAAAGCTTTTTTTATCCAATCTGATCAGTATGCCAGCCCAATGGGCGGAAACACGGCCGCTTTCTCCTCCGTAGAACCAAACGAAACCCTTACGCTGTACACCTGGGAACAGCTACAGGAAATATTTAACTGATTATGTGGAAGTATATCGTATTTTTTATGCTGGCTGCCGGCAGCGTTACCGCTAAGGTATACCCCGTCACTTCGGTGCAGGAACTCTACCGGGCACTGGAGGCGGCTTCAGACGGAGATACCGTTCTGATCAAAAGCGGGAAATATGCGGTGGACAATATCACCCTCCAAAAATCTATTACTTTGCTGGGAGAGGGTTTCCCGGTACTGGATGGGAGATTCCGCAATGAAATCGTGACGGTCAAGGGAAATGGGGTACATATAGAGGGAATTGAGTTCCGGAATGTTCCCCAGACCAGCACCATTGATTACGCGGGCGTAAAAGTCATCGAATCTGAAAATGTGACGGTGAAAAACAACCGGTTCAGAGACTGCTACTTCGCAGTCTATTTGTCGGCTTCCAACCGTTCGGCAGTAATCGGAAATGACATCTTGGGAACCCCCAAAGAAGAACAGACTACTGGAAACGGCGTTCATGCATGGAAGTGCGACAGTATATACATCGAAAACAACCGTATTGCCGGCCACCGCGACGGGGTGTATTTTGAATTTGTGACCAACTCTACGGTTAAAAAGAATTACAGTTCAGGAAATATCCGGTACGGACTTCATTTCATGTTCTCCCACAATAATCTCTATGAGTACAATACGTTTGATAATAACGGAGCAGGAGTAGCGGTGATGTACACCCGGAAAGTAACCATGAGGCACAATCATTTTATCAATAACTGGGGTGCCAGCGCTTACGGACTTCTTCTGAAAGATATTTCCGAAAGCCACATGGAACATAACCTGTTTCGCTCCAACACGGTAGGCATTTATATGGACGGTTGCAGCCGCTCTACCCTGGAGAAGAACGAATTCTCAGAAAACGGTATTGCGCTGAGATTGCAAGCAAACTGCGATGCCAATACCCTGTCAGACAATAATTTTTTACGCAATACTTTTAACATGGGTACCAGCGGAAATACCGCGTATAATACCATTTCGAATAATTACTGGGATAATTATGAGGGGTACGACCTGAACCGTGACGGGGTGGGCGACGTCCCGTTTCGGCCCGTCAGCCTTTTTTCTGTACTGATTGAAAGGGTGCCTCAGGCCATGATGATTTTCCGAAGTTTCACCGCCACTCTTCTAGAGAAAATTGAAAAGATTATACCGGGAATAACCCACGATTTACTGATAGACGAAAGCCCCCGTATGAAACCCGTAAAAACGGCAATATTCCCTTTAAATAAAATAGAAGTATGATTAGCTTTGAAAATGTAAACAAGTCATTTGGGCGACTGCACGTACTTAAAGACATTAGCTTCGAACTGGAAGCAGGCCAGTCTGTAGCCCTCATTGGTCCTAACGGGTCTGGGAAAACCACCCTTATCAAAACCCTGTTGGGCATGAATGTTCCTACCTCCGGAAACATACGGGTAAAGGGCATGGACATCCGTTCGGACTACCGGTACCGCTCCCATATTGGCTACATGCCTCAGATAGGAAACTACCCCAAAAACCTCAGGATAAGCCAGCTGATAGAAATGATGCGTGACATCCGGAAGGAAAAAGACACCGTGCAGAAAACGGATGAAGACCTGATTGACCTTTTCCGCCTCCGGGATATTTACAATAAACCCCTGGGTACCCTGTCAGGAGGTACCCGTCAGAAAGTGAGCGCTACCCTGGCCTTCCTGTTTAACCCGGAAATCCTGATTCTGGATGAACCTACGGCGGGGCTGGATCCCTTTTCGTGCGAGATTCTAAAAGAGAAAATCCTGGAAGAAAGCCTGAAAGGAAAACTCATTATTATCACCTCGCATATCCTTTCCGACCTGGAAGAGCTGGCTACTCACATGATGTACCTGGAAGAGGGAAACCTGAGATTATTTAAGAAAATGAGCGATATGAAAGCCGAAACGGGCGAGAACAGGCTTTCCCGGATTATTGCTCATCTGATGTCTAACAAAGAGATGGTGAACGCATGAAAGAAGCGGTCTATATGGTCATCCCTCTTGGTCTTATGGCCATGGTAACGGGCATATACTGTGGCATCATACGAATAGGCCAGCCTCTTCCTTCGAGCGCTTACCTGCCCGTAGGCCATCACGGAGTGGTCATGACCGGCTCTTTTTTAGGCACACTGATTTGCCTGGAAAGGGTGGCGGTATACCCGGACAAACGGGCGTGGCTTAGTGTTATCCTCATGGCCATAAGCCTGCCCTTGTTTGTGCTTCACCAGCCTTCTTACGGTGTACTTTGTCTCCTGGCAGGAAGCGTAGGATATGGCTGGATCTCCTTAAATAACTATATGGAGCACAAATTGCGCGGTGATCTGATCATAGCTACCGGAGCCGCATTTCAACTGATGGCCTATATTATTTTCTTCCTGACTTATTCCTATCCCAAGGCATTTGCGGGGTGGTTACTTTTTCTTATCCTGACCATCATGGGGGAAAGGCTGAACCTGACAAGTTTTTTACCTAGAAGTAAAAAAGCGCTCTATGAAGCGTATTTCTGGATCGTTCTTTTGCTTATCAGCGCTATTTTCTACCACCAGGGCTCCAGAATCATACTTGGAATCAGCCTGGTGGGGCTGGCCGTTTGGCTTTTGCGCCACGATACTATCCGCCTTAACCTGAAAAAGGAGGGGCATGATCACTTTCTTGCGCTGGCCCTGCTGCTGGGTTACCTGTGGCTGGCCGTAAGCGGGATACTCAGTACATTGGATATGGCCGATTCCTACCTCTATGATGCGGTACTGCACTCCTTTTTTGTAGGTTTTGTGTTGTCTGTAATTCTGGCTCACGCGCCTGTAATCTTCCCGGGTTTGGCAGGAGTACAGCGCATGCCTTTTCATCCGGTGATGTATCTCTGGCTTGCCGGACTGCACGCCAGTCTGGTGATCCGGATATACGGCGACCTGGCCGGAGACTTCGCCTTACGGAAGGTGGGAGGAATATACAATGGCGTATTTTTCCTTCTCTATATATTTACGGTACTCTGGTTTATAGTTAAATTCAAACAAAGTAAACAATGAATAAAGTTATTAAATATGTGATCTATGACATTGTGCGGAACCGCTTTGTACTTAGTTATACACTACTGCTGTTATTCACCAGCTTAGCATTCTACGGCTTCGGTTCCGAGGGAAACAAAGGGGTTTTAAGCTTGCTGAATATCATTCTGATGGTAGTTCCTTTGGTAAGTATTGTTTTCACTACCATCCAGTTTTATAACTCGTATGAATTCCTGGAGCTATTGTCTGCTCAGCCTATCAGCCGCAAAACGATATTCATGAGCCAGTTTTGGGGGATCAACATTTCACTTTGCCTTGCATTTTTTATAGGGGTGGGTATACCCACCTGGATTTATGACGGCACGAGCGCGGGAGGCACCCTCGTTTTGTGCGGCTTCCTGCTGTCGCTTGTGTTTGTTTCCCTTGCTCTTTTGGCTTGTACCCTCACGCGTGACAGGGCCAAGGGCATAGGTATTGCCCTGGGAATCTGGTTCTATTTTTGTTTGCTGTTTGACGGGTTGGCCCTGAGCCTGTTGCTGATGTTCAGTGACTATCCTCTGGATAAGGCTTCTTTGATCATGACGGCATTTAATCCGGTAGACCTCGCCAGGATACTGATCCTGATGAAACTGGATATTTCTGCACTGCTGGGTATCACAGGAGCAATATTCCAAAAGTTCTTTGCTTCTGAACGGGGCATTATTATTTCGGTTGTTTTATTGATTTTATGGATAGCTCTTCCGCTTTTGAAAGCCTACCGGACTTTCCTGAAAAAAGATCTTTAATTTTTAGGGATACTGATCCGCATAACTTTATTCCTTGAATCGACACCCTGTCGCGATTAATAATCTGCTTCTCTCCTTACATTAAGAATTCTTTGTAGCCAGCTTTTCATCATTTCCTTTTCTTCTTCAGGATTAACCTCCAAAACCGGGAAAACCGATAAATCCGGTTGTCCTGCATCTACCCAGGCGGTAAACCAGATATCGCTGACCATTTTCACAGAGCGTTTCATTTGTCGTTCTACCTGGTGATCCAGCATACGATGATATTTTCCGGAAAACTCGCGAGAGTAGTTTCTGACGGTAAGACCGTTACGTTCATCGATTGTAAATTTCCGGTCGGTGGGGCTTTCTTCAGTTAATTTTTGTTCGAAAGCCAGTACGCTGTCTAGCGCAACATGTGCCTGCAAAACAGCTTGCCAGCTTCTTTGCGAAATATTCCTCTCATAAGTGGCCTTCCCGATAAGCAGATCATAATCTGCACTAAAAAGTTCGGGTAGTCGCGATTCCCAGAATCCATGTATACCGTGCTGATTGGTTAGTTGTCCGTTATAATTTCGGGTAGTATGAAGGGGCACATTTGCATCGGCAATATAATGGCCGAGATCGGTTGCTATACGCAATATCCGGGCGGTTTGCTTTTGCCGGAAAGCTTCTTCCAACTGAAATTTCATAAGCTGTATCTGCCAGGGTACGATGCCGTTGGCCCTCAACATTTCTTCTCCGAACATTTCCACCGCTTCTTTCCAGCTTAAGCGGGGCAGAACCGTCTGTACAGAATCCGGGTAATTGTCCAGGTCAATAAAATGACGTTCTGCTTCTCCCGTCATAGCGTATCGGCGGCGGTCGGGATTAACAGCTTTTTCGGTCACATATTCAATGTGTTCTTTAAAAAAACCCAACATCTCCGGTGGTAGTGAATACACCGCCAGGCGGTTGATCAGGCTGTGGCTATAAAAGCCCCAGGTGGGCGTTTCGTGGCGAAAGGGCACCAATAACAAAAACAGCAGCAATGCGGATTTCATATCAATATGGATTTAAGTGTGAAAGATACAAAAAAATATGGATTTCAGCCTACCCCAAGGTTATTTACCCATAAAAGTAGCGAAACAACAAACCTGTACCTACGGCAATTCCGAAACTCAGTAGAGTACCAATCAGGATGTATTCGGTAAGTTTATGGTCTTTGCCAGTGGTGAGATCTCCAAAACGAAAAATCGACTTGGCTGTGAGCAGAAAACCTACGCCCTCCCATCTTCCGGTCACTACAAAGAAGAAAATAAAAAGCCTTTCCAATACACCGATATATTTTCCCGCTTCACTCATACCCTGGTATTTTTTACCTCCGCCGATCTCCCCTGACCATTTGGAAAGCAATACTTTCAGTATAATTCCACTGGCATAGGTAATAAAGACGAGAGCCGTAATTGCCAGCAGTACCCTGGGAGATCTCAAAACGGTAAAATCGGGTTTTATCGGAGCGTAAAAGAGGGCCATTGCCCCGATAATCAGCAGGTGTAGCAGTTGATCGGTTAAAAAAAGTAGCCGTTCATTGAGACGGCCATGAAAACGGGCTTTCAGACCATCGATGAGTAAATGAGATACCGGAATAAGTACCCACGCCGCGGCGTAGCGGTACTGAAAACCTGTCACCACCAGAATACAAACCGTATGAACAGCCACATGGTAGTAGAGTGCTGCGGAACGGAATTTATGTTTGTTGCGGTTCCTGATCCAGGAAGCCGGCTGGAATACGAAGTCGCCCAGGAGATGAGCGAGAAGTAGTTGTACAGATAGTTCAGTCATTGTTTTGTGATTTGGATTTTAAAATAATCTATTAAATTCTTGATCTCATCGTAGCCTCCTCTTTTAAGGCCTTCGCTTATACTGGCCTGGCTTTTTCTACCCATTAGCTGCGCCAGTTTTCTTTGTGTCATGTCCGGATACTTCAAACGGTTATGGATAATCTCCGTAGTAACGGGTTTCCATGTATTCGTAATAAAGTCGGTCATGGAAAACATCAGGTTGAGCGCTTCGTCCAGATTCGAATCAGCGGATCTGACCCTCAAAGTGTGTTTCTTAAGCTGGTCAAAACACTCCCCAGAATAGATAAATGCCGAACCGTTTGACTCCAGTACTTTTGTGGCCCTGTAACTTATATCACCCAGACCCAAAGCCATGCGCACATCCAGGGGAGGAATCTTCTTGATCGCCGATTTGATATAAAATACCGCATCCAACGCCCGGGCCGCCTCCACCACCAACTGAAAACTATCTCCTCTGTACACCTCCCAATCGCAGGTTTCCCTACCAAAATCCCTCAATACAGCCTTCAACGTTAACAACCATCTCTCACTATCCACACTCCTCGAATTCACAATATCCCCGGTGATAACTACTTCCATTTCCCTCCTAATTTCCACCAAAACTATATCAAAAATTTGTAAAAATCAAAAATATCATAAGAAATAACGATATTTCTATTTATCGTCTTTCTAAATGATATTTATAATTATCATATATTTAAACGATATTTATAATTATCGTATATAAAAACGATATTTAATTATCTCTCCACACACCTCATCACTATTCACACTTTTTATGTAAATTTGTACAACTGGTACACGGCACAAAACGCCGGGGACCAACCACCAGAACGAACTGGAAATAGCCATAAACTTTCAGTCGGGTACCGAACCGCTATCAGAAATTCGGCACACCAAAAGGAGCGCCTCCCGCCACCGATGAATAAGCGAAACATCGCGGGGCGGCCTTCCGACCACTGATAGCAGAAGGCTGACAGACAAACTTTTATATGCATGAAAGATTTCTTAAACGAACTTCACCTCCAGGAAAACAACTACGGCTTCTCTACCGGACTGCTGAAAAGAAACGGGAAAGGAGAACCCCTGCATTCCTACAACCCCACAGACGGGCAATGCATCGCCACTACTACCCTTTGCACCGTGGAAGACTACACAGAGGCGGTCGCCCGCGCAACCGAAGCGTTTCAACTGTGGCGAAAAGTACCCGCACCCCGGAGAGGTGAAATTGTGCGCCAAATGGGCAACGCCTTCCGCCGCCATAAAGACGCATTAGGAAAACTGGTCTCCCTGGAAATGGGAAAGAGCCTACAGGAAGGGCTGGGAGAAGTTCAGGAAATTATTGACATCTGCGATTTTGCCGTTGGAATCTCACGCCAGCTCTACGGCCTGACCATCCACTCCGAAAGACCGGAACACCGCATGTACGAACAATGGCACCCCCTCGGCGTAATCGCCATCATCTCCGCCTTTAACTTCCCCGTAGCCGTATGGTCATGGAACAGTATGCTCGCTTGGGTATGCGGCAATACCTGCGTGTGGAAACCTTCCGAAAAAACCCCTCTGTCGGCCATCGCCTGCCAGAATATCATTACAGAAGTATTAAAAAACAACGATCTTCCCGAGGGCATCTCCTGCCTGCTTATCGGCGACAGGCAAATAGGGGAAGCCATGGCAGCCGACGAGCATATAGCCCTCGTTTCCGCCACCGGAAGTACCCGTATGGGCCGTGTCGTAGCCCAAAAAGTCTCCTCCCGCCTGGGCAAATACCTGCTGGAACTGGGAGGGAATAATGCCATCATTGTCACAGAAAACGCCGACCTGAACCTTTCCATACCGGCCATCGTCTTTGGTGCCGTAGGTACTGCCGGCCAAAGGTGTACTACCACCCGCCGCCTCCTGGTTCACCACGCCCGCAAAGAAGAACTTATCGCCCGCCTGGTTAAAGCATACGCACAACTCAAAACCGGTGACCCTCTCGATCCGGCCAACCACGTGGGGCCACTGATCGACTCCGATGCCGTGGAAAACTTTAAAAGCGCCATCAAAATAGCGCAAGACCAGGGGGGGAAACTCCTTACCGGCGGCAAAACCCTGGACGGAAACTTCGTTCAGCCCGCCATTATAGAAGTACCGGAACAAATTCCCGTCATGAAAGAAGAAACCTTCGCCCCCATCCTTTACGTGCTGGGCTATCAAACCCTGGACGAAGCCATCGCTCTACAGAATGAAGTACCACAGGGACTGTCTTCCGCCATCTTCACACAAAATTTAAGAGAATCTGAAACATTTCTGTCTGCTTGGGGCTCTGACTGCGGCATAGCCAATGTCAATATCGGCACCTCAGGCGCAGAAATCGGCGGAGCCTTTGGAGGAGAAAAAGAGACCGGTGGAGGGAGAGAAAGCGGTTCCGATGCCTGGAAAGCCTATATGCGCAGACAGACCAATACTATCAATTACGGAAACTCCCTGCCGCTTGCCCAGGGCATTAAATTTGACCTTTAAACAGGATTACCCATTACAGTTGATCAATCCTTTCGCGGCCAGGTAAGGTACAATTATCCATAATAAACCCTTACCCAGGAAGAAAAAGAAACCTACCCAACCCAGTTTCTTGAAATACTTCACCATCTTTTCCTTTCGGGTCACCCCGTCACTTGAACTTTGCATAACTTACGTATTATTCGCCACTATGGCGTCTGAGTTTTCCCTTTCTGGATTCATTACGTACCCACTGATTCAATTTACGAGAAGCAAACGCTGTCCCGATCCCGATAGCCGCCCCCGCAAACACATCACTCGGGTAATGTGCGCCGAGATGCAGCCGCGAATACCCCACCGTACACGCATACAAAGTAGAAGGCAGAATGACATACCATTTAGGGTAGGAAAGCGAAAGGCTTGTAGCCGTAGAGAAAGCTAGTGCCGTACTCCCTGAAGGAAACGAACTCCCTGAAAACTCACGGTAATTCTTAATATATGGATACGTCACATACGGACGGTCTTTTTCCACGGCCTTTTTCAGCACAAAGCCTACCCCATACGTAGCCGCAGTAGTTAAAGCAATATGGTATCCTTCATGCTTCAGCGCAGCGTTATTTCCGATATAACCCGCAGCCAGCATCACCGCAGGAAAACCTATAGCCAGGTAATCGGTAGAATTGCTCAAAAAATTCAAGGACTTGTCCATCTCAAAATTCCGGATCAGATTAATATCCTCCAGTTTCTTAAGGTCCCAGCTCTTATCCTGTGCCAAGACGGAAAAACTTCCCAGAATCAGAAAAAAAACAGCTATCCTCATAAAAATCCTTCCTTTCGCATAGATGCTTCCATTTTTGTATAAAGTTCATCGGAGGCCTTCGCCAGAGGTAAACGCACCCGCCCGTCATAAATGCCCTTAATATCCAGCACACACTTGATACCTACCGGGTTGGATTCCACATAAAGCAAGGTGTCAAAATCAAGAAATTTCCCTTGCAACTTCTTCGCGTTCTCAAAATCTCCGGCCAATGCCGATTGTACCAGCTCGTAAAATTCCTTAGGGAAACCGTTACCGATCACAGAAATTACCCCCTTATACCCTAAACTGGCCTGGGCGGTAAAAAGATTATCGTCACCCGAAAGCAAAAGAAAATCGTCCGGAAGCGTGCGCGACAAATCAATGGCCACTTCAATACTGCTGGATGCGTCTTTCAATCCAATGATATTTGGGTGAGCTGCCAGCTCGGCGATGGTCTCCACACTCATGGAAATGACGGTTCTGCCAGGTACATTGTACAAAATCACCGGTACCGGACTCGCATCGGCAATGGCCTTGAAATGGAGATAAATTCCTCTCTGCGAAGGCTTATTATAATACGGACATACCGAAAGAAGAGCGGTCACCCCCGTAAAATCAGTCGCCCCTATAATATCCAGAACCCCCTGGGTATTGTTGCCGCCAATACCATAAACTATAGGCCGCTTACCTTCATTGTATTGTTTTACGTATTCCAGGATTTCCGCGCTTTCCTCCTTTCTCAAAGTAGCAGATTCACCGGTGGTTCCGTTCACTACATAATAGTCAATACCTTCCTTATTCAGATAATCCAGATGCTTCCTTAATGCCGGAAAATCTACCCGGTTATCTTCTGTAAAAGGAGTGGTCAAGGCTGTTCCCAAGCCATATAGTTCTTTCATGTTCAATAAATATTTTTACAAATTTAGAATGTTTCTATTTTCAGCCCGCAAACTATTTTTACTTTTTATACAAAATGCATACCGCATGCGCCTCAAGACCTTCCTTCCGGCCTACAAAACCTACCGTTTCCGAGGTAGTGGCCTTAATCGAGACTGCATCTTCTTCTATTCCCAGACAACCTGAAATTGCCCTTTTCATCTCCGGAATGTACTTCCCTATCTTCGGTTCTTCCAGAATCAACGTTGCATCCACATTGCCTACCGCATAACCTTTCGCCTCAATCATTTTATTCACCTCCTCCAGGAAATAGATACTGGACATACCCTTCCACCTGGGGTCCGTATTTTTAAAATGCGTACCGATATCACCCAAAGACAAAGCTCCCAGCAAGGCATCACAAAGCGCGTGTAGCAGCACATCCGCGTCTGAATGCCCCATAGACCCCACCGTATGCGGAATCTTCACCCCTCCCACACTTAGCTCGTAGCCCGCGCTAAGCTGATGAACATCATACCCGTGTCCGATTCTGAATTGCATAATTTACTTCTTTAAAAGCCAAATTTACGTAATTTTGGCCTTCAAAACCATGATATGACAGATTTCAATTGCTTCGAACTGCAGAATGGCCTGCGGATATACGTACATGAGGACCCCAAAAGCCTGACCGCCGCCTTTAATCTTTGTTACAATGTAGGGTCAAGAGACGAACATCCCGGTAAAACCGGCTTCGCGCACCTGTTTGAACACCTCATGTTCGGCGGTTCCCGCCATATCCCCTCCTTTGATGAACCCCTCCAAAAAGCAGGAGGCAATAACAATGCCTTCACTTCTCCCGATATCACCAATTACTATATTACCCTGCCCTATCAGAATATCGAAACCGCTTTCTGGTTGGAATCCGACCGCATGCTGGGCCTTTCTTTTGATCCTAAAGTGCTCGAAGTTCAGAAAAATGTAGTCATTGAAGAGTTTAAACAACGCTACCTCAATCAACCTTACGGAGACCTCTGGCTGAAGTTCAGGCCGTTGATCTATAAAAAACACCCCTACAGCTGGCCCACCATCGGTAAAGAAATCAGCCATATCCGCGAAGCTACCCTCCAGGATGTGAAAGATTTTTTTTACCGCCACTACCTGCCGAATAATGCCGTACTGGCGGTTGCCGGCAATGTCACCACCGCCCAAATAGAACAACTGGCGCGAAAATGGTTTGGCGATATTCCCTCCGGGAAAATTCAACCCAAAAATTTCCCTTCCGAACCGGCGCAATCCGAACCCCGTCGCCTCTTCCATAAAGCCAATGTACCCGTAAAAACCCTTTACAAAGCCTTCCATACCCCCAGAAAGCACTCGCGTGAACACTATGCGCTTGACCTGTTTGGTGAAATTACCGGAAAAGGCAGATCTTCTCTCCTGTATCAGCAACTTGTCAAAGAAAATCAGCTCTTCACTGGAATATCCGCCCAAAATATGGCATACCTGGACGGGGGCCTTTTCCTGATTAACGGCTCTGTAAACCCGGATGTATCTCTGGAAGAAGCCGATGCCGCTATAGAATCGTGCCTGGAAAATATACTACAAAATCCCGACTACCAAGAAAAACTGGATAAGGTAAAAACCCAGGCGGCTTCACTCGACAAATTCAATGAAACTGAAATGCTCAACCGGGCCATGAAACTGGCTTTTGCCGCCAATGCTGGCAATGTTAACCTCGCCAATGAAGCCATCCTCCAATTGGAATCTATAGAACACCACGAAATAATGCGTGCGGCTAGCTCGTTTCTCACAAAGGAAAATTGCAGTACACTGTATTATTCCCCGCTTAAGGTGTAGTCACCGAAAGAGGGATCACTTTACCGTTATAAAACCGGGAGGCATTTAGAGCAAAATCCGCCACATAGGCACCCATTTCAAAAGCCTGTACCGGGCTTTGATACCCTGGAAATGCTTCTTCCAGCATTTCGGTCTGCACAGATCCCAACGCCAGGCAGTTGACTTTGATTTTGTATTCGGCCAGTTCGAGAGCCATGCACTCCGTCAGGATATGCAGGGCGGCTTTGCTCGAAGAATAAGCTGCCAAACCCGGGAACTTTACGCTTCCCTGCACACCACCCATGCTCCCGATATTGACGATATGTCCGCCCCGGAGCATCAACGGAACCAGCGCTTTCGACAGTTTAAAATGACTAACCACGTTTACATCCAGCATACGGGCTAAATCCTCTGCCGTAGTTTTCATAAAAGGTTTATTGACCAACTGCCCCGCGTTATTGATCAGAACATCCACCGTACCCAGTGATTTCAATACAAAATCTTCCAGCAGCTCCATATCGTCATTGGCGAGATCAAAACTCACAGGCAGCAAGGTACACTCCGGGTTCAGCCCCCGGGCTATTTCCAGTAGCCTTTTCAGGTTTTCCCCGTTTCGGGAAACCGCTACTACCTTATGCTCCGTCTTCCGGATAAACTCCAGTACAATTTCGAAGCCCAACCCGCTGCCGGCTCCCGTCACTACTATATTCATACTTACACTTCTCCCGACCGGATCACCTGTAACCCGTCTGCTATTAATTTGGTATATTCCGTTTTGTTATCCTTCAGGAAGTCCAGGTAAACCTCCACATCCCGCGCCAGGTCTCCCCCGGCTATTTCCCGGATTTCAAGGGAAGCCAGCCAGTCATCAGGGTATTCTTCCCGCAATATCCGAAAAAGATCTGCCAAACTTCCCGAACCACCTTCCCTTATCCTCCTGATCTCTCCGTAAATATCGTGCAATTTCAGTGTTTTTTCATCATACTCCAAGGTTTCCGTTTTTCGCTTACTCACATACTGCATTTCTTCCCAGGCCGATTTATCAGCAGGACCGTTAAAAACACTCACAATCTTCTCTCCTACGGCCATGTCGTACGTACCCCACTCCGGCAAAAATAAAATTTCACCCTCCGGGTCACGTACCGTACATTCCCTGAAACTTAACATCAGCAACTTTCCGTCTCGGAAAAACGAAGCCGCCAATACTCCTTCCACCACAATCCCGCTTTCAAAATCCAGTCGACACACCCCACCCGTTTCTATACCGCGACTCACCAGTTCTTCCGGAGAAAACTCTTCCAAAAGTGCGCCATCTTCTCTCAACCGACCTACCGGTGAAGAAAATCCGCCCGTATGGTAATTCCGGGAGTGACCCTCCAGTTCTATTCCTTTATAAGCCAGTGCGGAAGCACCTTCTGTGCGAACAAACGAGAGCTTTCCCCCATCTACCCGGTAAGCGACAAAAATACCGCTAACCTCCAGACCCGAAGAATACCTGATGGTTGCCACATTCCCCGAATCTACCGCTTTCCTGAGTCCGGCTTCCCCCCCGGTCCGAAAAGCCATCGTATCTGCAAAGTCCTCCAAAACTTCCATCAGGTTAGCAAAATCAGGCGTCACAAACAGCTGAGGCTGAGGCTTCGTGATATCAAACGGATAATTCACCGCGTCTGGAGTATACCAGAGTTTGGGTACATCTGCCTGCATGCAGGTACTGCTCTCCCCTATAGAAGACAACAGGCCGGCTCCGTATATCCGGGGAACTTCCGGCGTTCCTATTAACCCGTACTCCACCGTCCACCAATGCAGGCGACTAAGCAAGGCCATTTCAGAAGGCTCTCCCATATTCTCCGAAATCTGCCTTAACGCTTCTTCTGCCTCTGTAATCTGCTCCGGATCCGTACCCGGTGTTTCCTTTAAGATACTTAATTGGCGAATGGCTTCATATAACTCAAAATCCTTTGCCGAGAACATGGCTTTAGCGCCGATACTGCCAAAGTAACTCAGATAATGATTGTATTCGGGTTCTACAATAATGGGTGCGTGTCCGGCACTCTCATGAATAATATCCGGGGCCGGCGTATACTCAATATGCTTCAACTGACGAATGTCTGCTGCTATCACCAAAACCCGGTATTGCTGATATTCCATAAAGGCAGAAGGAGGTATGAAACCGTCTACTGTCACCGCCCCCCAACCGATCTGCCCCAGGTGATCATTGATGGTCTGCAGGTCAGGGATACGTTCAATACTCAGACCGGCCTGCTCCAGTCCGCGTATATAAGGATAATAGGCCACATGCTTCAGGTAACTGTAATTCTGGCGCATCACATAGCGCCACACCGCCTGATTTATCCACGTATATTTTTCATAGTACTGATCTACCACATACTGACGGAGATGCCGGGGAAGATTCGCTACCTGTTCATTATTAAAGGTATTCATAAGGCCAATTTACTACAATTAATTGCTAAAACAAATAATACAATTGATTATTTCTTTTCGAAAAAAAACATACTTTATCCTGAAAAATTCTTTTACTTTGTAATGAAACACAATGGAACCCGTATGACCATGAGATTTTACTTTATTAGATTTACCTGGATAGCCTTTATTCTACTGGGGCTATACCTCATTTTGGATGACTTTAACGATACCTTCCAGACCGTTATCTATGCACTTTGGATTTTAATTGGTATCGTATATTATCTTTTTTCAAAAGATAGCTTTCGGCATTTTTGGCTTTCACTGATGATTGCACTGGCTACTGTGGGCATCATTATATACTATTTCTATTTCAAGAACTGGATACTGTGAGGCACACATTTTTACTTTTTTATTGAAATCCAGCACTATATATCAAAAAAAGGAAAAATATCCTTTTCAATCCGGAAAAATATCCTTACTTTTACACAAAAAAAGCAAAGTCCCCAATGAAACCTGTAGAATACAAAGATATCGTTTGTGAGCTACCTATGGTAAATGAGCCTGCCGCCATGTATCACTATACCACAAAGATGAACATCGGTACTGGCTATGTCAAGGTGCTTGATGAAGTCGTTACTCTTACCGATGAAGTCATTTCGAGATGGCTGAATATCACTCCCCGTACGTTCAGAAACTACAAAACCAAAGATGTCCAGCTTAAAGACAACACCCAGGAACACGTGGTTTTTTTACTGTCGCTTTACAAACACGGCACCGAGGTCTTTGAATCTAAAGACAAGTTTGAAAAATGGCTCATGCAAGAAAACTTCTTCTTAGATCACAAGGCCCCCATGGATTTCCTCGAAACTATTTCAGGCATCCGGCTTATTGATGGCAGGCTAACGGCCATGGAATTTGGAGAAAATGCCTGAATTTTTGGTTTACAATATTCGGAAAGAAAAATATGCGCATTCCCTCATAGCTTCAGGAGCGGCAAATCGCTGGAACAAGGAGCAGGAATACGTCATTTATACGGGAAGCTCAAGAGCCCTCTCTGCTCTTGAACTCGTGGTACACCGGTCTTCCATAGATTTGGGAAGTGCGTATAAGCTATTGGTTATTACTATAAATGCCGAAGAAAATGACATTCAAACCGTAGGAGATTTACGGGGCAATTGGCATAGTCTTGCAAATTACAATACTTTGCAAGCCATAGGCTCCCGTTGGTATCAGGCCAGGGAAAAACTCTTACTCAAAGTACCTTCCGCTATTATTCCCAAGGAGTTCAATTACCTGATCAATACTTCACATCCTGATTTCCTTACCAAAGTCCGGATACTGGAAAAGGAAGATTTCACCTGGGATAATCGACTGATGTAAACCCAAACAGGCCGCTCTGATATTTTTCCTGTAAACCAAAAAGAGCTATTTTACCCGAATTTATATGTTTAAGAGAGATTCCAGCCCTATCCGTCATTCGGTTCTACCAGCAGCGTTTGTTCTCTTTCCACAATAACCTGTCCGGGCGCCAGATTTTTCGCCTTTCGCACGTATTTTTTCTGGGTATAAATCACCGTTACCAGCTGCTCTGATTTTCGTTTGGAATATGCAGCCGCCAGCGATGCCGCATACTCCAGCGTCTCTATAGACGGTTTAGGATCTTTGATCACCACGTGTGAACCGGGAGTGTCACGGGCATGCAGCCACCAATCGTCCTTATGCGCGTACCGCGTCAACAAAAGATCATTGTTTTTGGCGTTGCGCCCCACCCAGATTTTGGTGCCTTTGTACAGGTATTCTTTAAAGGGGAAATCGTCTTTCGTATCGGTACCCAGAGAAGTCTCGTCCTTTAAAAGGTTGCGCAACTGCCTTATATCTTCCGTTGCTTCCACTTCCTTCAGCTTTTCTATCAAATGCAGCAGCTTATTTTCTGCCGCAAGGAGATTCTGCTCCGCAGTTTCCGTTTCTATTCTTTCGTTCTTGCTCTTCCTGTAGTATGTCTCTGCGTTTTTCTGTGGTGAAAGCTCCTTTTTCAGCTTGATATTGATCGGTTCATTCGTATAAAAGTTATACAATTCTACTTCCGTATTCCCCTCCTTCAATGTGTGCAGGTTGGCCATCAGAATATTCCCGATTTCTTCATTTTTCACCCCGGACATCAACGCCTCCAGTTTATTCCGGGTAGTCGTGATGTAGCTTCGGGTTTTGGTAATATCTTTCAATAACTTCGCGCTCAGTCCTGCTTTCAGGCGGTCGGTAGCCGTTATTTTCTGGTAAAGCCCTACAAAAGTACGAAGGGCCGAAACAGCATCCGGCTGTTCTTCCCCTTCCAAAAGCGACAATTTAGGAACTAACCCTCTCTGATCAATATAAAACCGGGGATTTTCAAGATAGGAAAGAAATGTATGCAGTTTCTCCCACTTTCCAGAAGTAGTCAGCCCATCTAAACCCCGATCCACCGCCTCAAACAGGTCTTTCCCAAAAGTAAAAAACTGTTTCCGGTAATTTCCGTCCAGGCTTTGAAAGGTAGCAAAGTCTGCTTTAAGCTCCCGGTCAAAATCCTGAAGTTTCAGGTTTTTATCGGTCAATAACCTATTATTAAACATGGCCACCAAGACATCTCCTTTGTAAACCAGCAGATTCGGACGGTTTCCAAACAGTTTAATGACCAACGTAAAATCTACTCCTATGGCTATTTTGACCGCCCGTTCATTTTGAAACGTACTAATTTCCCGTACTTCTCCCCCATATAGTTCCTCCCACAACGACACCGAGTTTTTCCGCGCCCTGTTGAAGTCGTCGACCACCGTAAGGGCCGAAAAATCCGGTTTCAGAATACATTTCAGATACAAATTATTAGAAAACCCCAGCACCACTTCATCCTTTTCCTGAGAAAAACAAGTCAGAAGCCGCGTTCCCCTCCAAAGTGTGTCCAGTTCCGCCGACAGTTTCCTGAGAAAAAAATAATTATTGTGCATAACTCATAGCGCCTTCTTTCAGCGCATAATTGGAAATTTTGATCTTTTTTATTCCAAAAGCCTGCAAGAGAAACTTAATCAATACCATTGCCCCTACAATCATGTCTACGCGCAACTCCTTCATGCCCGGAATCTGCATTCTCTCTTCCCGGGTACTAAACACCAATTGTTCGTAAGCCCCGCCAAATTCTTCCAGGGGATAGTCAAAGCCTGGCACTTCTTCCGGTGGGAAGTCACCGGTTGTACGGCAATAATACATGTCGTTTAAAGTATCAAAACTACCGCTGGACCCCACCAGCACCACAGGCCGGTACTGGTGAATAGCGTTTGTTAACGGAAGCAACACCTCTCTGAAATATTGCTCCATTTTGTCTGTTTCCGACGCCGGTAGCGGATCTTTCTTGATAAACCGTTCCAGCAGCCTTTGTCCGCCGATTTCAAAACTCCGCATCCACAACACCTTATCTGCATCACAGATAATAAACTCCACGCTCCCTCCTCCGATATCCACAATCATGGAAGGCTCTTCTATCCGCACAGCCTGTTTTACACCCGCGTAAATCAGAGACGCTTCTTGCTCGCCGTCTATCACCCGGACCGAAATCCCCGTTTCCTCCCTGAAGCGGGCCAGTACTTCCTCCCTGTTAGCCGCCGACCGTAACGCCGAGGTACCAAAGGCAAAAACGTTTTCATCCTGCACGTTAAATTCATCCAGTTTTTGCCGGAAAATCCGGAGTACCGCCACGCTTCTTTCTATTCCTTCCTGAGTAATCAGCCCGCGGTTAATGCCTCCCATCCCCATTTTGGTGGCAAGAGACTGCTTAAACAAAACCTGACCGTCGTCAAAAATTAAGAGGTGAAATGTGTTGGTTCCCAGATCCACTATGCCCGAAATCATATTTCCTTTCGTTGATTATGTATATATTTGCATTGCCAAAAGTAACGCATAAAAGCGCATCTGCGGCACAACACCATCGAATAAGACATGAATTTCCTATTTTATGGCCCGCCGGCGGGCCTGTCATCTTTTTTATTACCCTCATCGCCATGGAAATCGTAGGATACATCATTGCTATAGCCATAGGCGTATCTTTGGGGATGATCGGCGGCGGAGGTTCCATTCTCACCATTCCACTGCTGGTCTATGTTTTTGGGGTAGATCCCGTGTTAGCCACACTCTATTCCTTGTTTATTGTGGGTTCTACCAGCCTCATTGGCGGTATCCCGAAATATGTCCAGGGGCTGGTCCATCTCAAAACAGCGCTCTGGTTCGGTATTCCTTCCATTTTTTCGGTGCTGCTTACGCGGGCCTTCATTTCACCCGCTATACCCCAACAGATCTTACGGATCGGGAATTTCCAACTGACCAAACCGGTCTTTCTCATGCTGCTTTTTTCTTCCCTTATGATTGGCGCTTCCCTCTCCATGATCAAGGGGGAAAGGGTGAAAGTCCCGAGGGGGAAAAAATCGGACTATAAAATTACCCTCATCATCCTGGAAGGAGTTTTGGTAGGTTTACTGACCGGCCTGGTAGGCGCTGGCGGGGGGTTCCTGATTATTCCCGCCTTAATCATGTTCGGCAGGTTACCCATGAAAACCGCCGTGGGTACATCCCTGATTATTATCGCCGCCAATTCCACTATCGGTTTCCTGGGCGGCCTGGCCCATCACCGCACCGAAATTGACTGGAAATTCATGATTACCCTTACGCTTCTCGCCATTTCAGGCATATTCATCGGACACCGTATTTCAAAAAAATGGGACGGAGAGAAGCTGAAAAAAAACTTTGGCCACATTATTTTGGTTTTAGGTATAGCCATCCTCCTCAATGAGGGAATAAAGATTATAAAATTGTAATGAAAGTAGAACAAATCTATACGGGTTGCCTGGCCCAGGGCGCATATTACATCAGCAGTGAAGGACAAGCCGCCATTATTGACCCGCTTCGGGAGGTAGCGCCCTACATTCGCAGGGCAGAAAAAGACGGAGCCACTATCCAATATGTCTTTGAAACGCACTTTCACGCCGACTTTGTCAGCGGCCACCTCGATCTGGCCCGGAAAACGGGAGCAGAAATTATCTACGGCCCTACCGCTCAGCCGGATTTCAAAGCGAGAATAGCGGAAGACGGGGAGATTTTCACCCTTGGAAAAGTAAAAATAAAGGTGATTCATACCCCGGGCCATACCCTGGAAAGTTCCTGCTACCTGCTTATCGACGAAAACGGAAAAGAAACGGCTCTATTTACAGGAGATACCCTTTTTATAGGCGATGTGGGCAGGCCCGACCTGGCCCAGAAAGTGGCCACCGAACTGACCCAGGAAAAGCTGGCGGGCATGTTATACGATTCTCTTCGTACCAAAATAATGCCCCTTCCTGACCATATCACCGTATACCCGGCCCACGGGGCAGGAAGTGCCTGCGGCAAAAATATGAGCAAAGAAACCTCTGACTCCCTGGGGCATCAGAAAGCCACCAATTACGCACTCCAGCCCATGGATCAAGCGCAATTTATACGGGAAGTAACCGATGGCCTGCAACCTCCCCCAGCGTACTTTCCTGAAAATGTAATGATGAACGTCAAAGGATACGAGAGCATAGACACCGTACTCCACCGGGGAGCCACGCCTCTTAGTCCGGAGGCTTTCGAAACAGCAGCCAACGAAAGCGGCGCCCTGATACTCGACACCCGTAAATCTCAGGATTTCGCCCGGGAATTTATCCCGAACTCCATTAATATAGGTATCGACGGCAGTTTTGCCCCCTGGGTGGGCGCCCTGATCACGGATATACGCCAGGAAATCCTGCTGGTGACCGATCCCGGCCGGGAAGAAGAAGTAGTAACCCGCCTGGCCCGTGTAGGTTATGATCATACACTGGGATATCTGGAAGGCGGATTCGAAGCCTGGAAAACTGCGGGAAAAGAAACCGACCATATCGTTTCCATCTCCGCAGACGAACTATCCGGCCTGCATCGCCAAAATCCGAAAATCGACATCCTCGATGTCCGAAAAACCGGAGAATACCAAGCGGAACACATTTCCGGTGTCGAGAATTTCCCCCTCGATTTTATCAATGAGCATTTCGGTGACCTGGACAAAAACAAAAACTATTTCATTCATTGTGCGGGAGGATACCGGTCTATGATTTTTGCTTCCATTCTGAAAGCCCGTGGCTTTGAGTACGTCACGGATATCCAGGGCGGATTTAAAGCCATTCAGGAGACTGGTGCGTTTAAGCTCACGGATTACGTTTGTCCCACCACCCTTTAATACCACTCCTTATGGCGAATAACTGGAAAAAACTTTCCACCCACACCGTCTATGAAAACCCCTGGATCGAGGTGCAGCATCATGAAGTCATTACCCCTTCAGGAGGTACGGGCATTTACGGGCAGGTTAACTTCAAAAACCTGGCGATTGGGGTGGTAGCCCTTGACGCGGATGAAAATACCTACCTCGTAGGTCAGCACCGTTTTCCTATCGATGAATACAGCTGGGAAATTCCGGAAGGCGGGTGTCCACACGACGAGGATATCCTAGATTGCGCCAAACGGGAATTACTGGAAGAAACCGGACTGAAGGCTGAAAAATGGACACTCATTTCCCGAATTCACACCTCCAATTCCGTTTGCAATGAAACGGGCTTCATTTTCCTGGCGGAAGAGTTAACCCAGGGAAAAGCCGAGCCGGAAGAAACGGAGGATCTCACCGTAAAAAAACTATCCCTCAGGGAAGCCTACCGCATGGTAATGGAAAATAAGATTACCGACTCCCTGTCTATTGCCGGTATTCTCAAAACCATGATTCTTAAAACCCGGCATTGACCGGCTTCTCAACTGCGTCAGCCGGGAAAGCTACTGAATATTCTCCAGCCCTTTTATAGCCCCGATCGCCTTGTGGTGCGTGAGATCAAAATGACAGGGAAAAACGGACACATAATTATTTTCAAGCGCCCATACATCGGTATCCGTAGCCTGCGGTTCCGAATTGACATAATGGCCGCCCATCCAGTAATAAGGCCTTCCTCCAGGATCTTTCCGGGCATCGAATTCTTCTTTCCAGTAGCCGCGTGTCTGGCGCCCCACTTTCACCCCCCGGATAGGCTCACCGGAAGCTTTCGGGAAGTTCACATTCAATGCGGTATCGGCCGGTAGTCCATCGCTCAGCACCCAAGCGGCAATGTCACGCACATACTTCCGGATATGGCCAAAATCGGCGTTATAGTCAAAATCGTCAAGTGAAAAACCAATGGAAGGAATGCCTTCTATAGCGCCTTCTATGGCCGCCGACATGGTTCCCGAATAAATCACCGAAATAGAGGAGTTGGCGCCGTGGTTAATACCGCTCACCAGCAAGTCAATCTTTCTCCCTTTCAAAAACTCGTGCTTCGCCAGTTTTACGCAGTCGGCAGGAGTACCTGAGCACTCAAATGAACTGATAGGACCAAAGATAGGCGACCTTTTAATATGCAGTGTACTGGCTACTGTAATCGCGTGTCCCATTCCCGAATTCGGGCTGTCTGGGGCAAGCACAAATACTTCTCCCAACTCCGACATTTCTTCAATCAGTACTTTTATTCCTTTCGAGGTGATTCCGTCATCGTTTGTCACTAAAATCAGAGGCTTCATGCTGAATTATATTGTAGTTTAGAAGCAAAAGTACGGAATCCTGCCTGCATTGATGTAAAGAAACTTTTATTTCTTCCCGCCCTTAAGTTATCTTTGTACACCTTTTATTAGAACACATGCATATCGCCATTACGGGCAACATAGGCGCGGGAAAAACCACGCTGGCTGAAAAGTTGGCCGAACATTACGGATGGGAAGTTTATTATGAGGCGGTAGACGGGAATCCTTACCTCGCCCCTTTTTATGACAACATGCCCCTCTGGTCTTTTCACCTCCAGATCTTTTTTCTGAACACCCGTTTTGAACAGGTAATGAAGATAAAGGACCAGGAGGAAAAAACCATTATCCAGGACCGTACCATTTACGAAGACGCGTATATCTTTGCGCAGAATCTTTACGACAGCGGTCAAATGAACGAGGTAGATTTCAACACCTACCGCAGCCTGTTCAACACCATTATGCGGGCCATTACTCCGCCTGATCTGATGATCTACCTGAAAGCCGACCTTCCCCGGCTTCAGAAGGGCATCCGGAAAAGAGGGCGGGAATACGAACAAAACATGGATCCCGAATACCTCCTGGGCCTTAATCAACTGTATCAGCGCTTCGCGAACCGGTATCATCATGGAAAATTCCTGGAAATCGACGTCAATCACCTCGACTTTGTGGAAAATGCCGTTGATTTCAAAAAGATCACCGATCTGCTGGAAAAAACCATCAATATCGGTACCCAGTTGAAGATTTAACTTTATTTATAATTTCGCCTTCTTATATATTGAATGCTATTTAGTTATTTTGTCCAAATTTCTTTCGAATAATCTATTTTACTTATGAGTTTTAATAAACTGAATAATCTGGGAGGCTGGTTTGCGTTTCTTGTGTCCCTGGTTACTTTCACGCTGACGGTAGAACCTACCGCCAGTTTCTGGGACTGCGGTGAGTTCATTGCCTGTGCCTTCAAATTGCAGGTACCGCACCCTGCGGGAGCTCCCTTTTTCCTGCTGATCGGGCGGATATTTTCCCTTTTGGCCGGTTCAGACGTCTCCCAGGTAGCCTTCCTGGTGAATATGGTTTCCGTGCTTGCCAGCGCGTTTACGATCCTTTTCCTTTTCTGGACCATCTCCATGATTGCCCGAAAACTGATCAACAAACCGGATAACAAACTCGACACCACCGATACCCTCCTGGTGCTCGGTGCAGCCCTGGTTGGATCACTGGCCTATAATTTCTCCGAATCTTTCTGGTTTTCAGCGGTAGAAGCGGAAGTGTACGGGATGTCGTCTTTCTTTACCGCCATCGTGGTATGGGCGGCCTTCAAATGGGAAAGAATAGAAGACCCTGCGGCTCAAAACCGTTGGCTGATCTTTTTATCCTACCTGGTAGGCGTTTCCATCGGAGTACACCTCCTGAACCTGGTCACTATTCCCGCTCTGGCCCTTCTGTATTATTTCAAGAAACAGGAAAAACCAACACTAACAGGCGGTTTTATCGCCTTTATTGTGGGGATGATCATTATGGGCATTATCAACGTGGGTGTCATTACCGGTATTCCTTCCATCAGTTTCGCTTTTGATAAATTATTTGTCAACAGTTTCGGCATGCCTTTCGGATCCGGGATGATCTTTTTTATTATTGTTCTCATCGCCAGCCTTGTTTACAGCATTTACTATACCCACAAGAAAGGGAAAAGCCTACAGAATACCGTGCTGATCGCCTTCTCTTTTATCCTGATCGGTTTTTCCTCCTATACCATCGCGTTGATCCGTTCCAATTTTAATCCTCCCTTAAACGAAAACAACCCGAGCGACGTACTGAACTTTACGTCTTACCTTAAAAGGGAGCAATACGGCTCACGTCCATTGCTTTACGGCCCGGTGTTTTCAGCCCAGCTTACCGATATCAAGCGGGGAACACCCAATTACAAGCACGGCGAGAAAAAATACGAAATTTACGATTACAACCCGGAGTATGAATGGGACAGCAAAGGCAAAATGCTACTGCCCCGTCTCTGGAGCCAGGATCCCGGCCATATCGCCCTTTACCGTGCCAAATTAAATCTTCCGGAAGGGAAAAAACCAAGCTTTGGCGACAACCTCCGGTTTATGTTTTCGCACCAGTTCGGCCACATGTACTGGCGTTATTTTATGTGGAATTTCTGGGGACGTTCTTCCGATATCCAGGATTCCGGCATGACCAATATTTTCGAATCCAAAGCCTCATTGCCCGCCTCTCTGTCGGCCAATAAAGCCCGGACCAACTACTTCGGGATTCCTCTCCTCCTGGGCATAGCAGGATTCCTCTTTCTCTATTTCCGGAAAGAAAAAGATGCGATAGTCACCTTCCTGATGTTCTTCCTGACAGGACTGGCCCTGGTGGTCTACCTCAACTCACCCCCTGTAGAACCCCGGGAAAGGGATTATATCTATGCGGGTTCTTTTTATTTCTATGCCATCTGGATAGGTTTGGGGGTGATGGCTATCGCCCATTACGCGTTGAAATTTTTGAAAAGCGGAACCGCCCGCGCAGGCGCAGCCACTTTACTCGGATTAACCGCCCCCGTCATTATGGGCGCATCAGGCTGGGAAGGCCATGACCGTACCGGCCGGGTACACCAGATCGATTTTGCCCGGAATATGCTATCCAGTTGTGAACAAAACGCTATCCTTTTCACGGGGGGAGATAACGACACCTTCCCGCTCTGGTACGTACAGGAAGTGGAAGGCTTCAGAACCGATGTACGCGTATGTAATCTCAGCCTCTTGGGTACCGACTGGTATATTGACCAGATGAAACGAAAAACCTACGAGTCGGAAGCCCTGCCCATCTCACTGAGTTCCGAAAATTATTACAAGGGCATCAATGACCATATCCCGTATGTGGCCAATCCAAGTCCCCAGATTAAGGCAGGCATTGACCTCCGCGAATACCTGAACCTGATCCGCCGGAAAGACCCGGCCATTCAGCGGGTAGTGAGTAACGGAGACATTATCAATATTCTCCCTTCAGCCAACCTGTTTTTCTCTCAGAACGCTGAAGAAATCGCCATGCTTCCCTTTGTGCGGGAAGAACAGAAATCGCTCATCTCCGACCGCTTCGAGTGGAACTTCGGCGAGCGGGATATCCTGAAAAACGATCTGATCGTTCTCGACATCATCGCGCAGAACAACTGGCAGCGTCCCGTGTATTTCGGCGGCACCTTACCCCAGAACCAATACGTCGGGTTAAAAGAGTTTATGCAATTGGAGGGATACGCGTACCGCCTGATGCCTTACAAGATAGAAGGAGCCAAAGACGGTTTTGTAAATTCTACCCTGTTGAAAGAGAATCTCTTTACCAAAATGAAATGGACCAACCTGGACAATCCCGATGTCTATTACGACACAGAGTCGTTTAGAGTACCGTTTATCACCGCGCGCTACTCTTTTCTTCGCCTGGCCGACGAGTTTTTAAGGGAAGGCAACAAGAAAGAAGCCGAAGAAGTATTGGATAAAGTGCTGGAGTTGATGCCCGATGCGTCTGTTCCTTTTGATCAGCTGGTCACCAATTTCCCTATTTTCTACTACGAAATAGGAAATACCCAGAAAGCGACTGCCCTGGCAGACCAGATTGTGACCAAAGCCGATGAAGAGCTGAAGTATTTTGGTGACAAATTCCGAAGATCGGGTGACCGGCAATGGGGCGATGACAATATCCGTCAAACGGTACAATCCAATATGCGCACTATTCAGCTGCTTTATTCTGCCGCGGAACAATACGACAAACCCGCTGCGGAGCGGTATAAAAAGATTTACGAGGATAACCTGGCAAGAATACAATAATATCCGTCAAAAGAAGGCCGCCCTGGCCTTCTTTTGGTTTTCCGTCATTCCTCCTCTATCTTTGGGAAATTTTTTCTAAATGCGATTTCTGATCAACTCATTCGTAAAAAACAGGGATGCGGTGGCTCTGGCGATTTTCTTCGGCGGGGTACCCACCATCTATTTTTTGCGCGATGGGTTAGGCCTGGCTCCCGGAAATACCCTGTTTTCCATTGGCCTCATTTTTATGCCGTTTGCCCTTACCATTCCCTTTAAGAACTTCCGGTATTTTGACAGCCCGAACCGGGTGGCTTTCCCGCTCATGTGCTGGCTGTTCATGTACATGTTCGCCTACTTCTACCTGAAAGACCGGCACTATTTTACCGTGAGCCTGTACACGGAACTCCTTACGTTTTTGATCATTGGTTTTGTGGCGTTTACACTGGTTTTCATGCGAAACCAGGCCATCGGGAAGCCTTTTATTTATTTGACGGTTTTTGGGGTAACGATAAGTGCGGCCTCCCTCGTCTATTATATCAGCCAGAACCCGTTTTATGTTCTGGGGCAGAGGGCTGCCTTCGGTTACGGTAGCGATATGGGTGTAGGAAACCCCCATATTAATTCCAAAGTAGCATTTTTTGGCATCATCCTGGGTGTACTTTGTCTCAAATATTACAAGACCATCAAGCTGGGGCTGATTTTCCCCCTGGCTCTGATTCTCCTCAATATCGTCATCCTTTTCCTGACCCAGACCATGCTGGCATTTCTTGCCACCTTTACCTTTGTGGCCCTTTTCCTGGTCTTTAACCTTTCCTTCTCCAGTACCGTAAGCACCTTTCGCCTGTTTTTCTCCAAGTGGTATATTGTGACACTGGTGATCCTCGGCTTCGCCGGGTTGAGTTACCAGATGAACAAAAATCAGAAACTCCTCGACCCTGCTTTCAATTATTTTAACAGCCGGATTGAGGGAATTAAGAAATCACTTCTGGAAACCACCGAAACCAAAAACATTCGGGTGAACGAAACCGGAGATGATTCGGCCAATACCCGTATCACCCATATCCAGGGGGTATTTGAGCGTCTGGAAGAAAGTTTTAATGAAGGTAACTACCAGTATGTCTTGTTCGGACAAGGATATAAATTCATGTACGTAGATGTACCTCATCTCGAAATGCTGGACTCGTTCGGCATTACCGGGTTCATTTTCTTCTCTATCATTTTTTTTCGCCTGGTTTTGATGTGCATCCGGGAAATGCGTAACCCCGAAAGCATAGGTACGGAGTTCCTGGCCTACGCTTTTGTCTATTTCTTTTTTGCCAACTTTACCGCGGGCCAAATGCTGGATTATACCCGGTTTGCTACCTTGTTTATCTTTTGCCGCTTCTTGAAAAAATAGTTTGAAAACACTTGTCATTCATAATACCCTGTGGGCGCACTACAAGTCGGTTCTCTTTGAAGAGATTCAGAAGCAGACCCTGGCGCCCCATGAATTTCATGTGCTTCAGATTGCGAGAAGCGAGGTTTCCCGCAAAGGCATGGAGGGATCAGACGTCCGCTACCGTTACGCTTACACCCTGCTGTTTGATGATTTCATAGAGCATGTCCCGGCCATAAAAGAGATCTGGGCGGTTTTGAAGTTCATTTACCATTACCGACCCGACATCATCAATGTCACCGGCTATGCTTCGTCCGCTTCCACTCTCCCCGCCATCCTGTTCGGTCGGCTCCTGGGCAAGAAAGTCATCATGTCCAGCGAATCTACGCGGAAAGACAAAACCCGCTCTTTTGTCAAGGAATTCATCAAGCGCCTGGCCGTAAAACTTTGTTCAGGCTTTGTGGTATTCGGACGATCCTCCGAAGAATACCTCCTGGATCTGGGCGCCTCCCCGAAACAGATCCTGGTGCGGAAAGCCGCCGTGGTAGATAACCGGTCCATAGAAGAAGAATATCACCAGGCACTAACTCAGGAGTTTTTTCCGGAAATACGTACGGCAAAAAATTTTATTTATACGGGAAGAATGGCGCCGGAAAAGAATATTCCTTTGCTGATCAGGGCATTCCAGGAATTGAAACCCAAAGACTGGGGACTTATTTTAGTAGGAAACGGACCCGAAACCACTACCGTTAAAAAAAGTATAGCCGAAGCGCCTGAGAATATTTACCTGTACGACGCCGTAAGCTGGACCGAGATACCCCGTTTCTTTTCCCGTGCCCAATGTTTTGTACTTCCCAGCAACTCCGAACCCTGGGGACTGGTGATCAATGAGGCGATGGTTTGCGGACTTACCGTGATTGTTTCGGAAGCCTGCGGCTGTGTACCTGACCTGGTCCATGGAAACGGTTACGCTGTTCCGGCTAACGACCTCCACGCCCTTAAAAAAAGCATGGAGGCCATTATATCGGACGAGTACCCTGGTAAAATGAGGAAACGCTCCCTGGAAATTATCCAAAACTTCACGGTGCAGTCGGTAGCGGCTTCCTATGTAGCAGCGCTTCAGCAACTTCAGGAACCGGCCTGAAACTCCGCTATCTGGCGGCACAGTACTTCATTTATTTTCCGGTAAGACTCCCGGCTCCATCCCGCCACATGAGGCGTAAGAATTACCCGGGGATGTATTTTCAGAAAATCAAACGCCTTCCGTTGTTCTTCTGTCATAGTAGCCAGTTTTTCATTTTCAAGCACATCCAAGCAGGCACCCAACACCTTGCCGGAACGAATAGCCTGTACCAGATCGGCCTGACGCATGATTTCTCCCCGCGCCACGTTGCAGAAATATACCGGATGTTGAAAGCGATTGAAAAAATCAGCATCAGCCCACCCGCGGGTTTCGGCCGTGAGGGGGACGTGCAGGGATACGATCTCCGCCTCCTCAAAAATGGTATCCAGCCCCACTTCTTCAATACCCTTGGAAGTCCACCCGGTTTTATACTTGTCGTACACCAGCACGCGGCAGCCGAATGCCGAGAACCTTGCGGCAGATGCACTCCCGTTATGGCCGTACCCTATAATACCTACGGTCTTTCCCTGCAATTCTTCTCCCCGGTTTGCTTCCCTTAACCATTTTCCTTGCCTGATCTCTTCCCCTGAAGTGTGGATGCGGTTAAACAGGCTCAGAATCATCCCGAGTAAATGTTCGGCTACCGCTACACGATTGGCCTCGTTCGCGGCAAAAACCCGGATATTTCTGCGTTCACAAGCCACCAAATCAATGAGGTCAAGCCCGGCACCTGCGCGGGCAATAAACTTCAGTCGCAGGGCTTTCGCCAGGAAAGCGTCGTCAATAAAAAATTTGCTTCGAATCAGGAGTCCGTCGTACCGATCTATAACCGCTTCGGTTTCCTGACGGCCGAAGGTATAACAATAGTCGGCCTCGGCACCCATTCCGGCAAGCAGAGGCAGGAGGGAGTCATGCATTTCGTCTACTATAAGTACTTTCATGTGTATCTAATTAGCTATGAGCTTTGAGCCGTGAGCTGTGAGCTTAATCTTTTAATTGCGTGTGAGCAGGGCCATGTAGAAGCCGTCAAATCCCGTTTCGGAAGGCCAGATCTGACGGTCTTTCACCAGGGTAAATGCCCCGTTTTCTTTCAGGAATTCATCTACCTGCTTTCGGTTTTCAGAGGGCAGAAGAGAGCAGGTTGCATAAACCATCTTCCCCCCGGGTTTCAGCATACCACTATATTCCCTGAGAATCTTTTGCTGTACATCCCTGATTTCACGGATAAAATCCACCGTTAAGCGCTCTTTCGCGTCCGGGTTCCGTTTAATCACGCCCGTTCCGGAGCAGGGCACATCCAGCAGCAAATAATCGGCCTTCCCGGCATATTTTTGAAGCAGGGCCGCACTCACCAGGCCGGTTTCCACGATACTCACCTTGTTTCTTTCCGCACGGCGTTGCAACTCCTTCAACTTCGGTTCTTCCACATCCATAGCCAGGATCCGCCCTTTATTTCCCATTAAATCGGCCAGATGCAGGGTTTTCCCGCCCGCACCCGCGCACGCGTCCACCACCAACGCCCCCGGCTCAGGACGAAGAAACTCCGCGATCTGCTGACTGCCCGCGTCCTGGATCTCAAACCCACCCCTTCTGAATTCTTCTGTAAGGGTCAGATTGGCTCTTTTCAGTAGGCGAAGTCCCGCCTGCGTCGCCTCTACCCGCTCCGTTTCTATCTCTCTTTTCTTCAGCACTTCCTGCAGTTTCTCCCGGGAAAACACCCGGAGATTTACCCTCAGATACACTTCCGCCGGCACACTCATAGCCTCCAGTTCGCAATACCAACGTTCAGCTCCCAGCTCGGAAAGCATCTCTGTATTCAAAGCATCCGGTACGGAAAACCGGATCGCGGGCTCCGTCACCTCTGCCCTCTCCCTGATCCGGTCGGGATCCAGACCGGCAAAAAAAACGGAGTCGTCGTACTGCCCTTTTAGAATCAACCAGGCGCCTATCAGCGCGTTGATCTCCGTCTGCCCTTCCAGGCAATAGAGCAACAGGAGCTTATTCCGTACAATCTCGTACGTATTTTCCGCCACAAAATTCCGGTCGCGGCTTCCCCACTTCGGATGCGCTTTCAAGAGGGCCGGAACCACCTGGTCCGATTTCTTCCCCTCATCAAAGATCATGCTCAGGGCGTCTTCCATTCCGCGCAGCAGGGGGAGGTGTAATTTTATTTTTTTCAAAACCGTTCACTCAATCAATTCGCAATTTAAACAACCTAACCGTTTTTTATCTTGTTAAAACCAACTAATTTTGTAATAACCGTCTGGCGAAAGAAAAACGAAATTTATGATTTCCAAAAAGGCAAAATACGCGTTAAAAGCACTCACTAAGCTGGCTTTGAATTACGAGACCCGTAAACCTCTGCTTATAAGTGAGATATCGGAATCCGAACACATACCCAAAAAATTCCTGGAAGCCATCTTGCTGGAACTCAGAAATAACGGAATCCTGCAAAGCCAGAAAGGGAAAGGGGGCGGCTATCTACTGAAACTTCCGCCCCAGGATGTGAAGATAGCCCGGATTATCCGGGTTATTGACGGCCCCATCGCGCCGTTACTGTGTGTATCACTGAACTTTTACGACAGATGTGAAGACTGTATCAGTGAGGAAATTTGTAGAATACGGCCCCTGATGCAGCAAATCAGGGATGCCAATTTGAAAGTGTATGACAATACCACATTAGAAGATTTAACACGAAATGTTTAAAAGTATCAATCCCTACCTGCAAGAGGTAGTGGCTGAATTTGAGCCGGAGAGTAACCCCGGCACCCGAGTTGAACGGGCCTCCACCGCATTTATTTCCTGGTCGGAAGCCCCTTTAAGCGAACGAAAAAACCGCATGCTCGCTTTTGCAGACGTATTGGAAAAGCACAAGGAAGAATATGCCCGCACCATCACCCTGGAGATGGGAAAACTGCTGCGGGAAGCCGCAGCGGAAGTGGAAAAATGCATCGTCACCACCCGCTTTTACGTAGAAGAGGCCGATACTTACCTGTCGCCGGTCACCGTACATTCTTCCCACGAAAAGGCATGGTATGCTCCCGAACCTATTGGACCGGTGCTGGCCATCATGCCCTGGAATTTCCCTTTCTGGCAGGCCCTCCGCTTTGCCGTACCTAATCTCCTGCTCGGAAATACGGTCATTCTCAAACACGCTTCCAACGTGCTGGGCTCCGCCGCAGATATGGACAGGGCCTTCCACGAAGCCGGTTTCCCCGAAGGTGTGTTTCAGGCGATCAACCTTCATTCTTCCCGTATAGAAACGCTGATCGGCCACCCCGGCATCAAAGGCGTGACCCTCACCGGAAGCGGACCCGCCGGCGCCAGCGTAGCCGCCCTGTCCGGGAAGTACCTCAAAAAGTCGGTTCTGGAGCTGGGCGGCTCAGACCCCTTTGTCGTCTTGCGTGACGCTGACCTGGATGCTGCCGCCGAAAAAGCCGTAAAATCACGCTTTCAGAATTCAGGCCAAACCTGTATCGCGGCCAAAAGATGGATTGTGGAAGACGCGGTATACGATACGTTCCGCGAAAATGTACTACAGCGGGTGGCCGCACTGGAGCCGGGAGATCCTCTCCTGCCCGCCACTACCCTGGCGCCCGTAGCCCGTGTAGACCTTGCCGAAACCCTGGAAGCACAGGTAAAAGACCTGGTGAGTCAGGGGGCCGTTTCCCTCACACGCTGGGAGCGCGACCGCTGCCTGCTGGCGCCCCAGGTGCTGGAAGTGCCGCGCGCGCTTGCCGCATCCTATACCGAAGAAGTATTCGGCCCCGTGGGTTTCCTCATCCGGGCATCCGACGCCCAAGAAGCCATCGCCATCGCCAATGAAACGCCTTTCGGACTCGGCGCTTCGCTCTGGACGCGCGACCGGGAGAAAGGAGTGGAATGGATGCAAAAAATCCGGTCCGGCTCCGTATTCCTGAACGGAATGGTTAAATCAGAAGGACCCGTACCCTTCGGCGGCACGGGCGAAAGCGGCTACGGCCGGGAATTGGGCCTCTTTGGAATACAGGAATTTTCCAATATCAAATCGTACGTTATCAAACAGTAAACTATCATAATCTATGGAAAACATCAGACCCACCTTTTTAACTGTGCTTTGTATCCTTACTTTTATTGGTAGCGGATGGAGTATTTACAGCGGCATCAACAACTATTACACCGCAGATGTCTCTTACGGCCTAGTGAATGAACAATTTGAACGGGTGCAGGAAGAAATCGGCGACCAGGAAGGCGCAGAAATGGCCGGCAAATTATTGCAGTCTATTGGTGACTCCATGACGCCTGAAAAGATCAAAGACAACGGCATAGCCACCGCCATTACCAGCCTGATCACGCTGATAGGCGCTATTCTCATGTGGGGATTGAGAAAAACAGGTTTTTATGTATACGTAATCGGTGCCCTGGCCGCCATTATTGCCCCGATCACCATATTCGGCGGGTTCACCGGAGCAATAGCTTCGGGAGGCGCGGCCTTTGCAGGCATCCTGTTCATCATTTTGTACGCCCTGAACCTGAAACACTTGCGATAAACCTTGGATTTTTTTGAAGAGCAGCTGCTCGGCTACTTTCATCTTCCCCCCACTTCCGGACAAAAAGCGCTGTTCCGGAAGTTGGGGCATTTTATGGAAGATCAGAACGAACGGTCCGTCTTCATTCTCAGGGGCTATGCCGGAACGGGAAAAACTTCTGTACTCGACGCCTTCATTAAAGCCGCTCCCTCCCTGGGCTTTGCGGTTTTCCTCATGGCCCCTACCGGTCGCGCGGCCAAGGTCATGAACCATTATACCGGTCGTTATGCCTCCACCATTCATCGTAAAATTTATACCCAAAAAGAAGACCCGGGTACCGGCTCACTGGCTTTCAGACTACAAAAAAACAAAGAAGAAGATACCGTTTATATCGTAGACGAGGCCTCCATGATCTCCGAACTGGGCGAAATGGGCTCCAATGGCTTACTTCGCGACCTGGTATCGTATGTGTTTTCGGGAAAGAACAATAAACTCCTGTTGGTAGGCGACGAAGCCCAGCTTCCCCCCGTCAATCTGCCACTCAGCCCCGCCCTGGATATACGGCACATGGAAGGGTACTATCACGCCCGGGTATTCGGCCATACGCTGACCGAAGTCATGCGCCAGAATGCCGGGTCAGGCATCCTGAAAAATGCCACGGAACTGCGAAGCCTGCTCGGAGAAGAAGAAGAAATCCGCGTACAGCTCCATACCCGCGGTTTCCCCGATATATTTCGTATGACCAGTGAACGCATTGAAGACGGGATCCGCTACGCGTACGACAAATACGGACAGGAAAATACCATCGTACTGACCCAATCCAACAAAAATGCCGTTCTCTACAACCAGTTTATCCGCAACAGGATCAATTATTCCGACTCGGAAATTGACAATGCCGATATCCTGATGGTGGTCAAAAACAATTACAACACCCTCAGCGCCGAGTCTCAGGCCGGTTTCCTGGCCAACGGAGAATTTGTAAAAGTAAAACGCCTTGGCCGTGAAGAAGAAATGCACGGCTTCCGCTTTCTGAATGTCACCTTATCGCTTGTAGATTATCCTGACGACCCCGAATTCGACACGCTTATCCTCCTGGACACCCTCTATTCTCCTACACCGAGCCTGACTCAGGAACAAAACCAATATCTTTACGAAAGCGTTACAAATGACTATCAATGGGTAAAATCTGCCCGGGAACGCAAAAAAATGGTACGTGAAGACAAGTACATGAACGCCCTCCAGGTAAAGTTTGCGTATGCCCTCACCTGCCATAAAGCCCAGGGCGGACAATGGGATGCGGTATTCATCGACCAGTTTTACCTGCGGGAAGATGTACAAACTCCGGAATTTGTCCGCTGGCTGTACACCGCCCTCACCCGGGGCATTAAAGAAGTGTTCCTGATCAATTTTCAGGATAAGTTTTTTGCATAAGACCGGAGGTACCCCTCAACTCACTACTCACTACTCACTACTCACTACTCACTACTCACTACTCACTACTCA
>CAYRGN010000030.1:4640-42688 GCA_964423865.1 uncultured Lacihabitans sp. | reverse complement strand
TGAAATAGCCATGAGCCTTCAGCTATCAGCCGGGTGGCGCACCACAATCAGAAAACCGGCGCACCAAGCGGAGCGGTCTCCCGCCCGGGTGACTGCGGAGAGCGAAAGACTGAAAGCGAAATTTTATACAAATGAATAGAAAAATCAGAATGGGTATGGTAGGCGGCGGACAAGGTGCATTTATCGGCGCCGTTCATCGTACCGCTGCCGCTATTGACGGCGAAATTGAGCTGGTATGCGGCGCGTTCAGCTCTACGTCGGAGAAATCCAAAGCCTCAGGACAAGACCTTATGTTGCCCGAAGACCGGTGCTACGGAGATTATAAAGAGATGATACGTAAGGAGCTGCGAAGAAAAGACAAAATGGATGTAGTTTCTATCGTCACTCCCAATCACATGCATTTCGGACCGGCCAAAATGGCGCTGGAGAACGGTTTTCATGTGATCTGTGACAAACCGGTTACCTTTACCCTAAGCGAAGCCCGGAAATTAAAAGACATTATAGAACAAACCGGCCTCACTTTTGCATTAACACATAACTATACCGGTTACCCTATGGTCAAGCAGGCCCGCCACCTGGTACAAAGCGGTGCGCTGGGTACTATCCGGAAAGTAGTGGTAGAGTACCCCCAGGGCTGGCTGGCTTTCCTCGAAGAAAAACGGGGTTATAAGCAGGCCGAATGGCGTACGGACCCCAAGCGATCGGGTATCGCCGGAGCTGTGGGCGATATTGGTACGCACGCCGAAAACCTGGCCGAATACATCACGGGTCTAAAGATCACCGAACTTTGCGCCGATGTCTCCACCTTTGTGGAAGGCAGGTTGCTGGATGACGATGCGAGTGTATTATTGAAGTTTGACAACGGAGCCAGGGGCATTCTCTATTGCAGTCAGATCGCGAACGGAGAAGAAAATGCCCTCCGGATTCGTGTTTACGGCGAACTGGCCGGTCTCGACTGGCGGCAGGAGGAACCCAACACCCTGGTACACAAATCCCAGACTTTCCACCATATCTACCGGCCCAATGTGGGTGACCTCTCCCCTTTCGCTAAAGCCAATATCCGCTTGCCCAACGGGCACCCTGAGGGCTACCTGGAAGCCTTTGCCAATATCTATCGCAATTTCTCCCGAACGGTAAGGAAACGCATGAATGGAGAAACGCCCAGCGAAATCGATCTCGACTTTCCAGGCATTGATGACGGTATCCGGGGGATGCTCTTCGTAGAAAGCGTCATCAACTCTGGCAAGAGTAAATCAAAATGGGTGACGTTCAAAAAAAGTTGAAAAAAAAATTGTAGTTTTGATACAAATGTCTTAAATTTGGGGACATTTGTATCAAAATGATATGGCTGCAGAATACAAAATAGAGGAAAATCTAAACAAAGAACTCTCCCGGGTTCTGGAATGTGCAGAGGTCTATAATCGTACCGATACTACATTTGAGCGTTTTCTGGAAGATAAAGTATTAATGATGCAGGTGATCAAAATGGGGGTTCCGTACTCTTTTTTTGAAAAAATTCAACTTTTTACGCCCTTTAACGAAAACGAATGGGCCGGTATTCTGGATCTTTCTACCAAATCCCTACAGCGTTATAAGCAGGCAGACAAAACTTTCCGTCCTCTCCACTCCGAAAAAATTATTGAAATGGCAGAAGTAACCAAAGTAGGTCTTGATCTCTTTCAAGACATGGAAAAATTCAGGCTCTGGCTGGAAACCCCCAGTTACGCGCTAGGAAGCCAAAAACCCGGAGAGCTTTTAAAGGATTCCTATGGAAAAGAGTTGGTATTAGGTGAGCTAATACGAATTAATCACGGAATTTTTGTATAAAATGGAGGTATATCGTCTTTCAAGAGTCGCGTATTCAAACGTTTTATCGGGTAAAGGGGCCGCACTCAAGGGAGCAAGGTGGAATTCAGAAGGCGTGGAAATGGTCTATACCGCGGCTAATCGTTCCCTGGCCATGGCCGAAGTAGCTGTCCACTCCTCAATAGCTACTCTCCCGGCCGACTTTATGATGCTCACCATCTACATTCCTGATGATCTCACTATTCAGAAGATGACGGCCAGTTACCTGCCTGCCGACTGGAATAGTTTCCCCCATACCAGAAATACACAAAGAATAGGAGATGAATTTATATACGAAAATATGAATTGCATACTACAGGTACCATCGGCCGTGACGCAGGGTGATTTCAACCTCCTGATAAACCCTTATCACCGGGATTTCCGGCGGATCAGGATTATCGACAAAGTAGATTTTCCTTTTGACCGAAGGATTTTCAGGCAATAACGGTTATACCTCTACCCTATTGAGCGCATAGATAAAGGATTTAGCCCCTCGCTCCTGAAACCCCGGCTCCTCAGGAACCTGGATTTGCTTAGCACCCAATTTTTCTACGGCTTTCTGGGAGCGGAAGTTCTGTTTATCCACAAAGAAAAGTATGGTAGCATACCGACTGAAAGCATGATGAACCATCAATTTCTTCATCGCAGCATTATATCCCTTTCCCCAAAATTCCCGGGAAATAAATGTCCAGCCGATTTCAATGGCATCCGGGTTACCCTCCACCTCCCTGTAGCGTGAAGTACCCACGGGTTTTCCCGTAATCTTCTCTTCCACAAATAACGCCTTACCTGTAGCCATGGCCTCTTCAAACCACTTCTCAAAGCCTTCCCTCGTACTTCTTTCTTTGGCAGGATGCTGTTCCCAAAGAAGAGGATCAGCGGAAATACGGAAAAGTGGGTCAAAGTCATCGCAGGTAAGCGGACGGATCAACAGGAGATCATCTTCTAAAACAGGATTGAAGTCAAAATGCATACAAAAAGAAAGTTAGTCATAACGCACGATATATCTGTTCAAACGGCACTCTGATCTGCACATCTCTTACTCCTTCCGGCTTTCGGATACCGCAAGGGATAACCATGTTAATTTCAGCACCCGTGGGAAGTTTCAGAATTTTCTTCATCAGGCGACTGTCAAAACCCTCCAGAGGACAGGTGTCGTATCCTTCAGCAGCCATTCCCAACATAAAGGTTTGGGCGGCCAACGCACACGATTTGTGTACTACTGCCCTCATTTCACTTTCGGTTACCTGGCGCGTAATGGGTCGAAATAAACCAATTAAGAACGTCAGAAATTTTCTGATCCAGCCTAGAATTCCCAAAAAACGGGCATATATAAAAGGCATCAAAAAGCCAAAATACTGTTTCCTGTTCTTTATTCGGGCCTTTTTTCTTTCTTCGGGACTAAACTTTTCTATCGCCTCCAACTCGTACTTTAACATGGTCCGGCTTCTTTCCCGGTAAAGATCCTGGCGGGTCACAAAAACTACCAGTTCCTGCGCGGTTTCCGTAGAGGTCTGATCAAGACAAGCCCTGGAAATTGCCCTCATGATTTCGGGAGAAGTGATATGGTAAAATTCCCACAACTGCATATTGCTGCTATTGGGTGCAAGAGAAGCTAACTCCAAACAGTGCCTAACCCTTGCGGTATCTATGGGTTTTTCCGGGTCATAAATGCGAACGGAACGCCTGTGCCGTACGATTTCCTCAAAAGTCATACTGAAACGATTATCCGTGCAAAGATACAAAATCCGGTATAACGCCCGGGGCTTGATCTTAAATTAATCAGTCGTATACTGGACTACACAGTTGGCCTTCTACTGGGTGGCAAAGATGGATACCTTTATGAACACATACAAGAGCAAAGACTCGTGCTTAGTAAAACCAGGGAAAAACATCCCGGTTTCCTCCTTCTACACTAAAAAAGGCGCCCCCCGAAGGAAGCACCTTTAAAATAGAGTTGAATAGTAGGTCTTAAGCCAGTACTTTCTGTACCAGCTCGGCGGCGTCTTTCAGTTTTACCGCTGAATACACTTTCAGGCCGGAGTCGTTGATGATCTTCGCTCCTTCTTCGGCATTGGTACCCTGTAATCTCACGACGATGGGCACAGGAATTTCTCCAATGGTTTTGTAGGCTTCCACAATACCGTTTGCCACCCGATCGCATCTTACGATACCTCCAAAAATATTCACGAAAATGGCTTTTACATTCGGATCTTTCAGGATCAGACGGAAGCCCGCCTCTACGGTAGTCGCATTGGCACCACCGCCTACATCCAGGAAATTGGCCGGCTCTCCACCGTACAATTTAATAATGTCCATAGTGGCCATGGCCAGTCCAGCGCCGTTCACCATACAACCCACGTTTCCGTCGAGTTTCACATAGTTCAGGTCGCTTTCAGAAGCTTCCACTTCCATGGGATCTTCTTCCGACTTATCTCTCAGAACAGCCAGGTCAGGATGACGGAACAAAGCATTGTCATCAAGATTTACTTTGGCATCTACGGCCAGGATCTTATCGTCTGAGGTTTTCAACACGGGGTTGATCTCAAACATGGAAGAGTCGGTTTCGTCATAGGCTTTGTAAAGAGCCGTCAGAAATTTTACCATTTCTTTGTTTGCGGTTCCGGAGAGACCCAGCTTATATGCTACGTTTCTTGCCTGATACCCCTGCAAACCTACCCGGGGGTCGATCCATTCTTTGATAATCTTTTCCGGGGTATGTGCTGCTACTTCTTCAATGTCCATCCCGCCTTCTGTAGATGCCATGATGACATTGCAGGCTTTGGTTCTGTCGAGCAGAATAGAAACGTATAGTTCCTTGGGTTCTGAGTCGCCCGGATAGTATACATCTTCCGCCACCAGCACCTTGTTCACCACTTTTCCTTCTTCACCGGTTTGAATGGTCACAAGTGTATTGCCCAGGAGATTGGTAGCGATGGTTTTCACATCATCCTCAGATTTAGCCAGCTGAACACCACGCTGTTCCGTTCCTCTTACTTTTCCTTTCCCTCTGCCGCCGGCATGGATCTGGGATTTCACAACGGCAAATTTTGACTGGGTCAGATCGGCTATTTCCCGGTAGGCTTTTTCGGCTTCTTCTACTGTTGACGCCACTACCCCCCGTTGCACTCTTACCCCGTATTTGGATAAAATTTCTTTACCCTGGTACTCGTGAATATTCATAAATCGCTAATTAAAAATTGAACTTTTCTAATTTTTTGCCAAATTAGCAAAATATTAAGCGTCAGAAAACAAATTCCGGGAAAAATACGATTATTTTTAAAAAATTATTATCTGAAAACGAATGCTCGAAGGAAGAAATATCCATAAGAAATATGGAAATCTGGAAGTTTTAAAGGGAATATCCCTCCACATCAACCCCAGTGAGATTGTGAGTATTGTAGGAAGTTCCGGTGCGGGAAAAAGTACCTTGCTGCATATACTGGGTACTCTTGACAAGGCCGATTCGGGAGAGGTTTTTTTGGATAAAACAGAGTTAACCCGTATGGATCAGAAAGCGCTTTCCATTTTACGAAATGAGAAAACGGGTTTTATCTTCCAGTTTCATAACCTGATGGCCGAACTCACCGCTCAGGAGAATATCTGCCTGCCGGCCTGGATAGGAAAAAGGGACGTGGAGGAAACGCGGGAACGCGCCCAGGACCTGATGAATATTTTGAACATCGCTCACCGGGCAGATCATCTTCCCTCAGAGATGTCAGGGGGCGAACAGCAACGGGTGGCCGTGGCCAGGGCCCTGATCAATAATCCGCGCTATGTGTTTGCGGATGAGCCCAGCGGCAACCTGGACACCCACAACGCGGAAGAGCTTCACGAACTTTTCTTTACGCTCCGCGATAACTATGGTTGTTCTTTCGTGATTGTTACGCATAACCTGGCCCTGGCGGAACGGTCGGACCGGATTGTAGAACTGAAAGACGGACGAATTGTCAATGAATAATGGTTAATGGTTGGACATTAAGAGATGTGTGGTAGTACTACCACAAAACTGCTTCCTACGCCTACCTCACTACGCACCACGATCTTTCCCTTGTGGATATCGGTAATGCGTTTACATATAGACAGGCCTATGCCGTGCCCCTTGTAATTGGCTGCGGACGCTGTGCGGTAGAAAGGTTCAAAAACCCGCTCCTGGTCTTCTTTGGAAATTCCATGCCCTGTATCGGTAATGCTGACAATGAGGTTCACTTTATTGAATTTAATCTTCACTTCGGCCGTATGGTTATCGGAATATTTACAGGCATTTTCAAAGAGGTTATTGAACAGGGTTTTCAGCAAGGGGCGGTTGCCCATGACCGTGAGGGGTTCTTCTTCTTCCACAATTTCCTCAAAATCAATAAAAACATTGTAATCCGGGTGCTGGTTCAGCAGTTCCTCCTGTACCTCGAAAAGTACTTCATCTACCCGGACCGGTTTGTGCATCAGGTTGGTATCTCCTTGTTGCTCTGAGCGCGCCAATTGGAGAAGCCCGTTAATGAGCTGAATCATACGTTGGTTATCCTGGTCAAGGGAACGGAGAATCTCTCTGTATTCTTCCGGTTGTCGTTCTTTCTCCAAAGCCACCTGTATTTCCGATTTAATGGCAGCCAGAGGAGTTCTCAGTTCATGCGATGCATTGCTCACAAAACTTTTCTGCATCTCAAAAGCCTGCTCTATACGGGAAAGCATCTGGTTAAAATTGGTGGCCAACTGAGCGATCTCGTCTTTGTTTTTGCCCGTACTTATTTTCTTTCTGAAATCCCGGCCCGAGATAGTGGAAACTTCCTGGTTGATACGGGCAATGGGCTTGAGCGACTCTCCCGCAAAGGCAAAACTCAGAATCACGGTAAGTGTAATGGCCAGTAGCAACCCCCAGATCATGGCATTCTGAATGTTTTCCAGTTTGGCATTACCATACGTATCCGTAGCCTGAGCCAGAATCAGGTAAATTTTGTTGTTGGTTTCGTTGGGTATGACCAATCCCACTACTTTCTTCTCCCTGTACTCCCCCACATATTCGCCCTTTTCCCGTATTCGTTCCAGGAGATCGGGACTGTACTTGATGGTTTCTGCGTCTGTGTTGGAATACGCGATTTCGTTCTTTTCGTTAAAGACCAGCACTTCGGCTGCATAAAGCGTAGAAAGTGTATTTTTATCTACGATTTTTAGGAGGCGTTTATCCACATTGGCCTCTTTAATCAATAGTTTGGCCGTAGTTTCCGCCCTGTCTTTCAGGTAATTGGTAAACTCTACTTTGGTATAGTTACGGATAAGGAAATAAAGGGATACAGAGAAAAGAATGAGGATCAGGGCCACAATCAAACTGAATTGAAACGCTATTTTGGTTCTGATTTTCATCTTAATACCTGAATTATTCTTCTGCCAGAATATACCCCATTCCGGTTTTGGTATGAATCAGCTTGGGGCTGAAATCTTTATCGATCTTTTTTCTCAGGAAATTAATGTACACCTCCACCACATTCAGGCTTTGCTGATTATTGGGCTCCCAGAGCGAACTGGAAATATCGGTCTTGGAAACCACCTTTCCTTTGTTTCTTAACAAATATTCCAGAAGAGAAAACTCTTTCGGGGTAAGGTCTACTTTTTGTCCGTCGCGCATTACGGTCTTGGCTTCCGTGTCTACTTCAAGGTTCGCTATTCTCAGCACATTTTCCTGGGTTTCACTGCTGCCCGCGTTTCGTTTTATAAAGACATTAATACGGGCCAGAAGCTCCCGGAAGTCAAAGGGCTTTACGAGGTAATCGTCCGCGCCGCGGTCAAATCCCTCAATCTTGTCTTCGGTTTCACCCAAAGCGGTAAGCATAATAATAGGAATGGTGGGCTTTCTCTTTCTTACCTCAGAGCAAACTTCGTAGCCATTGAGTTCCGGCAGGTTAAGATCCAGGAGAATGAGGTCAAAAGAATTAGACAGGGCCAGCCTCACCCCTATCTTTCCGTCGTATGCGACTTCGGTTTCAAATCCCTTTTCCATTAGTCCTTTACTGATGTTCTGGGCAATCCTCAGATCGTCTTCAATAATCAGAATTTTTTTTGTGTCGCTCATCTCCCTTATTTTCCCTAAACATACAAAAAATACCTTATTTAACCCGCTTTTGCAGCAGGAAGGCTGTACCTATAACCAATATTACGCCAATAGGGTTCAGCCATAAGAATGCCAGAATACCCAGCTTTTCGGTAAAGAAATACCAGATGAGAATCACCAGTAGCTGTCCGATAACCGCCGCATAGAATACCGCCGCCGCACCTATGCGTTTAAAATAAAAGGCCAGTATAAACACCCCAAGGATCACCCCATAGAACCAGGAACCTATGATATTGACCAACTCAATCATACTGCTTCCCGTTCGCTGTACGGCTATGGCCACCAGAATGATGAGAATCCCCCATAAAACGGTGAGCGCCTTGGTAATTTTCAGCTCTTTCTCTTCACTTTCTACACGTAAATTGGTGACTTTGATTACGTCAGTAATGGAAGTGGCCGCAAGGGCGGATAAAGCCGAGGCGATGGCCCCTATGGATGCGCAGATAATCACCGCGATCAGAATACCGATAAATCCGTGGGGCAGTTTATTCATGACAAAATGCAGAAAGACAAAATTGATGTCTTTGTCATTGGCCCCCGGGTCATTTTTTTTAATGAGGGAAGCTACCTCCGACCGGATACCGGCTTCCTGTTCCAGATAGTGATTGAGCTGCCCGGCCAGGCGGTTGGCCTCTTGTGTGTTTCCTGCCTGTAGGGCAATGTTAAAATCTTCTGAAACCTGCTTCTTGTGCAATGAATTTTCCCGGTTGCGTGCTTCCAGATCGTAGTATTCTCCGGCGTAGGCGCTTTCGGTCAGCTTTTGCACTTCTACCGGGTTATGAAAGGCCGGAGTTTCATTAAACAGGTAAAAGATAAATACGAAAACCCCGATCAGGATAATGAAGAACTGCATAGGAATTTTCACAAAACCGTTCATCATCAACCCTATCCGGCTTTCTGAAACCGAGCGGCCGGTAAGGAAACGCCCTACCTGAGACTGGTCGGTACCAAAATAAGAGAGCTGGAGAAAAAATCCCCCGATCAGGCCCGACCAGAGGTTGTACTTTGCCTGAGGGTCCAGGCTGAGTACATTCATTTTCCCCGCTTTGCCTGCCATTTGCAAGCCCCGGGTAATACTGACATCGTCAGGAAGCAAGGCCAGGATGAAAAAGGAAGCGATGAGCAACGCCACCGTCATGAACATCATCTGCTGAAAATGCGTATGGGAGATGGCTTTTGTGCCGCCAATGGTGGTAAATAACAAGACGATACCGCCCAGGAGGATGTTGGTATAGGTCAGGTCCCAGGAAAACAGCGTGGAGACAATAATGGCCGGGGCATAGACGGCGAGACCGGTGGCCAGACCACGGCTTAAAAGAAAAAGAACGGCCGTAAAGATACGCACCCGGTTATCAAAGCGGGTCTGGAGATACTCGTACGCGGTATAGACTTTCAGGCGGTGAAAAATAGGCACAAACGTGATACTTAACACGATCATGGCCAGGGGCAGCCCCAGATAAAACTGCACAAAGGCCATGCCGTTTGCAAAGCCCTCCCCCGGCGCCGACAGGAATGTTATGGCAGAAGCCTGGGTAGCCATCAGCGAAAAACCCACATGATACCAGGGCAAAGAGCGATTCCCGAGCAGGTACCCGTCAATGTTCTTGTCTTTACGGTTTTTATAGATTCCGTAAAGAAGAATACAGGCAAAAGTGGCGATAAGAAGAATCCAGTCGATCAGTTTCATACTCAGGAGAAATACACGGTAAGAAAGTAAAAGGCCAGGATCTGGAATGCGAGAAATCCAATCTGCCATTTGTATACCTGTCGTATTTTCCTGTTTTCTATCATAAGTATAAGGTTGATTAATGTATTCCGGATCCTTAGTTGAGCAATGCCAGCATTTCCCGGGCTTTGGGCAGGAGGTCAGAACTGGGGTAAGACCTCACAAAGTCGCTCAGGGCAATATGATATTCTTCTCGCGCACCGGTTTTGGCCAGGGCAAATATTCTCAAAAGCGCCATTTTATCTTCTATCTGGCTGCCCACGTACTCATTCATGCCCTCTTCCAGGAGAGTGACGGTCTCTCCCATTTTCCCTTCATCATAGAGCAGGTAGGCCCGGCGGTAAAGCTCCTGGGCCTGCACTTCGAGGTCGTGGGTCATGACCACGGTGCCTTTCCTGATTTGCCGTCCAAAAGACGTATTCGGGTACTCTTTCACCAGTCGGGCGGCATAGGTACTTTCGAGAGGTTTTGCTTCCGCCAGCGCCAGGTAATACAAGACTTCGGGTTCGTGGCTTGACTTTGGAAACTCGCTCAAAAAATTCCGAAAACCGGCATTTGCCTTCTGTTCGTCTTTAAACCTCAGTCTATATATTCTTGCTATCCGGAACGCAGCCTCTTCCTGTTTCCTTTTGGAAGCAATCAACTGGATCTTGGTCGCCGGTATCCGCTTCTTAAACTCCCTGATTTCATCTTCTACGGCTTTCCTTTCATTTTCTTCATCATCTACCTCCCGCGAAAGCTCAGCCGGAATAACCGGCCTGATTACCGGCTGCTCTACCATCCGGCGTTCCGTCTCGCTGAACACAAAGGTGGTTGAAGATTTTTCGGCCCGTCGCCAGTTATCTTCCAGGACACGGTTCCCCCAGATCCGCACAAATTCATTTTTCTCCTTCGCAATCTCCTGCTCGTTATATAGCCTCCATTTTTTACCCGAAGCGGAAGCAGGTGTAGCCGCTTGGGCAGCGTTACTTTGGGCTTCCTTGCTCTTTTTTAACTCTGCCCTTTTGGCCAGTACCGATTTTTCGAGGCGCTGGTCCAGTTCCTCCGGACTCAGCGCTGCCAGGCGTTGCAGGCTATCTTCAAGTTCGTACACCTTTTTATACCGGATAAACTCATTCAGTAGCATGGCCCTGTCATTGATATCGGTGCGTGCAAGGTAAGTTTTGGGAAGCGTAATGACCGTACTGTCATAATAAACGGCTGCTCGTTCGTAGTCGGTCAGATCATCCAGGTACACATCTGCTATCGCCTTGTAGGCAAATCCTTTGCTTAACGGATCCTGACCAGACTCGGCTGCGGACTTCCGGTAATAATCTATGGCCTCCGCCGCCCTTCTTTTTCTCCGGGCAGTTTCCCCCATTTTATAGTAAATCTTGTGCTTCAGATCCTGGTTTTTGCGATTTTCCAACATCTTTTCAAACAAAAGATCGGTATTGTTGGCCAGGGATTCACTCATCATCAACCCCAGGTGGGCATTGAATACCAGGTCGTATTCCGGCCTGTTTTTCATAACGAGCTGAAAATTCCTCCGGGCCAGGGTCACCTGTTGGAGTTCGGTGTACAGCTGCCCCAGAATATAATGGTAACGCGCCTTTTCCGGTCCTTTCTTCATCCCCTTTACCGTCTCTTCCAGCAATACGGCCGTTATGGCCTTTTCCCCCTTTAACTGGTTAAAATAAGCCATATTCAAGAGGTAGGTATGCCGGTTTCGTTTACTAAGCGAACGGTTACGCAGAAGGGTAGACAGCTGATCCGCATTATGAAAATCGCCCATTTCAATATAGGCCCGCATCATTTGGGTCATGGCTTCCGTTTTCATTTCTTCGGAAGAGGAAACCGTATTCAGGTATTTATAGGTCTCAATGGCATTTTCAAACTCTCCTTTCAGGATACGCGCCTCCCCAATCAGCAGGTAAGCCTCATCCAGGTATTTACTGTTGGAATGCTTTTCCGCAATAATGGACGATTTTTTAATGGCATCTACCAGGAAAAACTTGGCAGTATCAAGGCGGGTAGAGTCTATCGGGCGAAATACCGGCAGTATTTCTTCGTAGTTATCCCTGTAGTTCGCTGCAATATATTCTTTCGCCACTTCAATATTTTCGCGGGAAATCAACAAAGCGTTAAAGCGGGAATTCATATTGTGCCAACTCCTACTCATCATGCCTGTATTGTACTGCGAGCATGAACTTAGTAAGAGAAAAATCACATAGGGGATGAATTTTCGCACCAGAATACAGAGTTTATTATACATTTTAACGCAAAAGCGCTCTGCAAAGTACGAATAGGATTTCAAAACTTAAAATTTCAGCCCGAAATCACGGAGTGTTCCGGTGTCTCCGGCCCGGTAGCCCCTGTCGGTTTCTATCGCCCGGCAAACTTCATTTACGACGTCATGATCGAAGAAAAGGAGAATGTCTTCCCGGATTAGACGGTCTAGCAAGTTCTTTTTTTCCTCCATCGATTTTAAAGGTGCGATATCGTACGACATCACATAGGGAATATGAATATGGGCGTAAGTAGGTACGGTATCGGCGGCAAACATGATCTTTTGATCTCCCACCCGAATCAGCGTCATGATCATCTTTTCCGTATGCCCGTCTACAAAGGTAAACTCAAACGATTCACTGAAACCGTGGGGATCCCTGTCTATAAAAAATAATTGTCCGGCTTCCGCCAGCGGTTGAATATTTTCTTCCAGGAAAGTGGCCTTTTCTCTGGCGTTGGGCGCCATGGCCGATGCGTAATGCCCGGAGTGGGTCCAGTATTTCGCGGAGGGGAAAACGGGCCGGTAGTATGACTTTGACGGATCCCATTCCACGGCTCCTCCGCAATGGTCAAAATGCAGGTGTGATAAAATCACATCCGTAACATCAGAAAGGTCGTATCCCGCTTCACGAATAGACTTTTTCAGCTCTCCTTCTCCGTTTCGGCAATAGTAACTTTGCCACTTTTCAGGCTGTTTTTCTCCCATTCCCGTATCAATCAATACCAGTCGGGAACCTTCCTCCACCAAAAGGCAGCGCATTTTAAAGTTGCACATATTATTTTCATCGGCCGGAATGGATTTGTTCCAGATTGACTTGGGTACCACGCCAAACATGGCTCCACCGTCCAGCTTGAAATTCCCGGCATCCACTACAGATAACCTCATAACTTTGTAAATCTTTTGAAGGCCGCGCCTTGTTTTTCTCTTACCTGTATCACATAATTTCCTGACGGCAAACCGGCCACTCTCACCCGGTGACTGAACAGGGTATCTGCCGTATTGACCGATTCACTATACACTTTTTCTCCTGTCATGGAAAAAATCTCCAGCTGTACTTTTTGCGCTTCATTCAGGGTCATCCGGATATCTACATAATCGGAGGAAGGGTTGGGATACACCTGAACGCCATAACCTTCCGGCTCTTCATTGGCCAGGATTACGGGTGCGTTTTCCTGGATATAGAGGTTGTCTATGGCCCAGCCCCACCCGTTACTCAGCTGATCGGAATAAAGCCGAAACCGTAGCAGCATGGGTTGGCCGATACTGCTGCCCAACACACCCGTATTGACCAGTACCGACCGCTTTTTCATCAGCGTTACGTTGGCTTTCGCCGTAGAATTGGGATACTCTCCAGAACTCATAGCCGAATTAAAGTGGGTTTCCCACAAATAATTCGCACGGCTGTCGTAACCGTCTTCGAGGGGAACCCAGGAAAGCCCGTCATAGGAAGCCTCCACCACCACATAATCGTAGAAGTCGTCGCCCCCGTACTGGGCGCCGGTTTCACCCGGTTCTACCAGCACTACTTCATCAAAGGTAATGAGTGTATTTTCGCCGCGTCCTATAATCAACGGATAACGCAACATGGCGATATCGTCCCGGTCAAAGTTGATCAGCACCCCGGTGCCATCCGGCGCTAAAGCCCCGAGGCCGTTGCGGTAAGGATGAGGACTGTGCAGCGCAGCGGTAGGGAATCCTTCCTCCGTTCCGATGGTAAAGCCCACCATGGCGAAGTCATTTTCTCCGCTCTCAAAGTCGGTGGAATACGAGTTTCGACCAGACAGGAGGCTGGTGACAGTAAATTCATAAAAAGAGGCTACCGGCGGATCGGCGCTTCGTGTACTGGTGTATTCCACGGGAACCGTACCGCTATTACCGGTCTTGTCTTTCGCGGTAAACTGGTATTTTACCCTGTCTCCGGCTTTCAGCCCGGATATCGGGTCGATCAATACATATAAATGCGGATCATCATTCCCTACCGATAAATCCGTGCGGTGCAGGGCGGCATCGTATTTTTCCATCGTTAGCGAAGTCATGGCTCCTCCGTTCACCTGGTAGTTCAGAATCAGGGAAGCCATCCCGTCGTTGAAATCATCTTCCGCCAATGCCGTGAATACCCTGGGGTAGCTCACTTCTTCAATGCTTAAAGGCGTATGCCAGACCGCAGGCGCCGCCACATCGGTACCAAACTTGAAAGAATACACATATTGCTGGGAATTCCATCCGTTGGTTCCAGGAGAACGCAGCGTGGTGCCGAAATCATCCTGTATCTCAAAATAATACCTGACCTCGGTGACCGAAGCAGGGAAAGTGACGTCTGCGGTATACTCGTCGGTGCCGGCCTTTCGCGACAGACTAACCGACTGCGCGCTTCCCGAAGCCTGATAATACAGCTTGGCGGTTCCCTCTTTTAATGTGGTATCCGACAAGATATTTACTTTAAAAGTAACCGGTGTGCCGGTCGGGAAATTCTTCAGGGGTTCATGTACGATGGAGGTGCTTTTCCAACCCATTTCATAAAATGCCGACATGGCCAGTGGCCCCGGGTCATGGGTTACCTCCCGCGTGCGCGCCGAAGAAGTCATCAGCGCATTTTCCGTGCCGCTGGGATACGAGTTATCGTCCATGTGCGAAATACTCGACCCAGAGCTGAATGTAGATGGGGCGTAAAGCCGGGGCCTGCTGGCTCCGGTTCCTTTCTCAAAGTAAAGAGCATTGCCGGTCAGGGCCTGGTACAACGCCTGGCTATTGTTTTTGTACGCGCTGGTATCCACCAGGTTACTTCCCCCTTCATTTTCAAGATAGATGTCGTACACCGATTTATAGGCTGTTCCGTATCCGTAATTACCGGTCTGGCCTGAGACACTCATGGTGGAAATAAAGCCGAGGCCGTGGCCGAGTTCGTGCAAAACCACGGTGGTAAAATCAAACGCGCCCGATGGAATATCTTCCGGTTTTCCGTAATGCCAAGTCATAGCACTGTTAAAACGGCAATAAATATCTTCTTCCGCATCGCTGTTCAGAGGCTTACCGGCCAGCTTTTCGGCCAGCGCCATGGGGTAATACGTTTGGGCAAACCGCGCACCCTCAAAGTTCATCATGAACTGAGAAGTATTGGCGGATCCGAGTATGGAAGCGCCGAGGTTTTGCCATTCCGCATAAACCCGTATGGGTACCCGGGAGTAAATCAGGTATTCCCAGATTTCCACCGCCCGCTCAAACGCGGCCTTCGCCTCTTCCGGGAAACCGTTATAGGTCACTATAAACTCGGATTTCTTTTCCACCTGCGTTCTCAAACCACGGGCCTTCCGGATATAGTCCTTCGCTTCTACGATAGAGAAATGGTCTTCATGGATACCGGGACAAACCACACCCTGCCCGCGAAGCGTTTTGATTTTGTCTTTTTGTATGGTTTGCGCGGTAGTTGAACCCACGCCCGCTGTCAGCAAAAGGATACCAAGTATTATTCTTTTCATTCCACTCTTTTAACAATGTCCGTAAGCCTGTCTTAGATACAGATACGTAAAAATATTCTAAATTTGTATTCATGGCCGAAAAAAGTGAAAAAATAATATCAGAGCCGGAAGATGTGCTGAGAAATTTCTGGGGGTATGAATCGTTCAGGCCTTTACAGAAAGAGATTATTGTGAACGTTTTAGCCGGTCGCGACACCCTGGCCATTCTGCCTACCGGCGGGGGGAAGTCGGTCTGTTTCCAGGTTCCCGGGCTTATGTTACCGGGGATATGTGTGGTAATCTCCCCCCTGATTGCGCTGATGAAAGACCAGGTTTTTCAACTTCAGAAAAGGGGAATCCGGGCCGCAGCTATCTATTCCGGTATGGATCATACCGCGGTGACCGACACCCTGAACGACGCGATTGACGGTCATATCCGTTTTTTGTACGTATCTCCTGAGCGCCTGAAGACCACCGCTTTTAAAAATGCGCTGAATTACCTGAAAATTGGACTTCTGGCCATAGATGAGGCTCATTGTATTTCCAAATGGGGGCATGATTTCCGTCCCGCCTACCTGGAAATAAAGGAGATAAAATCTCTGACACCTACCCGAAAATACCCGGTAATCGCCCTGACCGCTACCGCCACAAGAGATGTCAGAAAAGACATCACAGAACGCTTGTCTATGCGTATGCCTGGTATTTTTCTTCAGTCGTTTGCAAGAGAAAACCTCTCCTACCTTGTGCAGCAAACAGACCAAAAGGAAATGCGGTTGCTGGAATTCCTCCGGAAGCAAAGCGGTACGGCTATCGTGTATGCCCGTACCCGGAAAAGAACCGTTGAAATTTCCGCCTTTCTTAGTAAAAACGGCATCAAAGCCGATTTTTACCATGCGGGGCTTTCTCTTTTAGAAAGGAACCAAAAGCAAGACGACTGGCTGAGTAGCAGCGATACCGTGATGGTGGCCACCAACGCCTTTGGCATGGGCATTGACAAGGCCGATGTACGTACCGTGGCGCATGTGGACGTCTGGGAAAATCTGGAAGCCTATTACCAGGAGTCGGGAAGGGCGGGAAGGGATGGAAAACCCTGTACGGCCCTTATGTTTTTTAACCAAAACGATATCCTCATCCTGGAAAAGAACCTGGGCATGAAATACCCCGGGCTGCCTATGCTTCAGCGGGTATACCAATGTCTTTCCAACTACTACCAGGTACCTATGGGAGAGGTGGAGTACGACTCATTTGATTTTGACCTGTACCGATTTTGCTCTACTTTTGGCCTGGAGATGACCGCCACACATTATGCGCTCAAGCTGCTGGAATCTCAGGATCTCATTTTTTTATCGGAAAGTTATTACCAGCCGTCCCGCGTAAAACTCCTTTTCCGGGCAGACCCGTTGATGGACTTCCAGGAGAGAAACCCGTCTACAGTAGAAGCCATCAAATCCATCTTACGTATTTACGGAGGAGAAATTTTTAATTCGTATGTGGATGTGCGCGAAAACGAGATCGCTTCCGCCTGCGGTGTCCCCTACTCCCGGGTGCCGGAAATCCTAAATTACCTGCACAAACACCGGGTGGTGGATTATGTTCCTCAAAAAAATGCTCCCCAGCTGAACTTTACAGGGTTTCGGTATGACGCCACGCAGTTGCCCCTGCGGCACCGCCAGATTGCTGAGCGGAAGAGCCACGACCGGCGCTCATTAAGGGCTATGGTCATGTACGCGGAGCAGGAAGACCAATGCCGTATGAACGTGATCCAGGATTATTTCGACGAGGAGAACCCCAAACCGTGCGGTCAATGCGATATATGTCTCCGGAAAACCCAACCGGCGGGGTCAGGAGCGGAGCGGGCGCTGCTCAAAGACAAAATACTCCGGCTTTTACCTGCCGGTATTGAAGCGCTTCACCGCTCATTTATGGGAGAAGAACGGGAAACTGCGGCGGCCATTATCAAAAAAGAACTGGGCAAAGGCACATGGGAAATGGACCGCTACGGCTTAATTTTTGTGGCGAAATAACGCCCGAAAACCGAATATTTTTTTTAATTTGCCACTTGTTAAACTGTACCTGACATGAATGCCAGAGAAATAAAGCAGGCCGAGCTGGAAGGAGAAATAGAAAACGCAACACTGGCTTTACAAAACCAGCTGACGGAATACAAGGAAAAAGGTGGGAACATCCTCATTGTGCTGGGGATAATCGCGTCGGCATTTGTTTTGTATAAATTGCTGACCGACGATGACGAGGAAGAAACGTCACGTGCGGCTGCTAAACAGGAGAATTTCCTGAGAAACGCACTGATCGGCCTTGCCACTTCTGTAGCGGTGGGCTTTGCCAAGAACCAGATCCTGGACTTCATTGACCGCTTCATGAATGAAGAGACTAAATAATATGATCAAAAAAGGATTTGCTGTTCTGCTGGACCCCGACAAACTGACTCCGGATTCCCTGGCAGAAAGAATAGCGTCTGTCAATGATTCATCCGTAGATTACCTGTTTGTAGGCGGTAGTCTTATTTCCAGCGACAACATGGAGATGGTATTGTCGGAACTCTCTGCCAAAACCGCGATTCCGAAAATTCTCTTCCCGGGAAACAGCCTGCACGTACATAAGGGGGCGGATGCTATCCTGCTGCTTTCCCTGATCTCGGGCCGGAACCCTGAATTTCTGATCGGACAACATGTAATTGCGGCATCGGGACTAAAGCGCAGCGGACTGGAAATCCTGCCTACGGGTTATATCCTGGTAGACGGTGGGCGCCCCACCACGGTGATGTACATCAGCAATACCACCCCTATCCCGGCCGATAAACCGGATGTGGCGGCCGCCACGGCCCTGGCGGGAGAAATGTTGGGCCTTCAATACATTTATCTGGACGCCGGCTCCGGAGCCCTTTTTCCTGTCAGAGAAGAGATGATCCGGATGGTAAAAAATACGGTATCGGTTCCGGTGATCGTGGGCGGTGGGATCCGTACTGTAGAAGACGCCCGGAAAGCGCTTTCGGCCGGCGCCGATGTGATCGTAATCGGTAACGCCATTGAAAAAGACCCGGGGCTTGTGAAGGAAATTTCCCGCACGGTGGCTTCTTACAATCTTTCCCTGGTGTAATGGGGTTTACCGCATTTCTGGGGATGGGCAGCAACCTTGGCGATCGGGCGGGGTATCTCCGGGAAGGTTTACGAATACTGGAGGAAAAGGCGGGAAAGATCCTTCGCGTTTCTTCCTTTTATGAAACCGAACCCTGGGGGATAGAAAACCAGGGAAATTATCTTAATATAGTAGTAAGACTGGAAACCTCCCTGTTCCCCCTCACCTTATTGCACGTATTGCAACAAACGGAGCTGGAATGCGGCCGCGAAAGGAAAGAAAGGTGGGGAAGCCGGACCCTCGATATCGATTTATTGTTTTTTGAAGACTACAGGTTCTCCATGTCTGACCTTACCCTTCCCCATCCCCGCATGCAGGAGCGGAATTTTGTACTTCATCCTATGGCGGAAATCGCCCCGAACTGGGTACATCCGAAAAAACGCCTCACCGTAAACCAACTGAAAGAAACAAGCCCGGATACGGGTTGGATTAGCCTATGCGAATACTCGTAATTCATAATTATTACCAGGATCCGGGAGGAGAAGACAACGTCTTTCACCAGGAAACAAGCGCTCTCAAAGAAAAACACACGGTAGAGACCCTGACTTTTCGGAACCGAAAAGGGCTGCCGGGGCTACTCCAGTACCTGTTCTACCCCTATAACCTCTGGGCGGCTTTCCGACTCCGCCTTAAAACCAGGGAATTTGCGCCTGACCTTATCCATGTACACAATATTCATTACGCATCCGGTCCAATCCTCTTCCGTACGGCGCACCGTCTGAAAATCCCGGTGGTTTTTACCCTGCACAATTACCGGCTGCTGTGTCCGTCGGCACTTCTCTTTTACAAAGGAGAAAAATACATGGGCAGCGTAGGAAAAACCTTCCCTTGGGATGCCGTGCGCAAGGGTGTACTGGACCACTCTGTTCCCAAAACATTCCTGACCGCTTTTACTTACCGTGTGCATGCCTGGTTAGGTACCTGGAAAAACGTAGACGCTTTTCTTCCTTTAACCGCCCGCGCCAAAGAATTGCTACTCCAGGGGCGCCTTGGAGTAACCTCAGCCCAAATCTTTGTCAAACCTAACTTCATTGAAGCCCTCCCTGAACATCTGGCCGAAAAAACTGACGCCTTCCTTTTTATAGGGCGTTTATCGGAGGAAAAGGGCATTCGCCAGTTGCTACAGGCTTTTGATTTTCCAGATGCTCCCGCTTTGCAGGTGATCGGAGACGGTCCCCTGCGCGATTTACCCACAGGTGCGAATATCCGTCACCTGGGATACGTAAGCCGTGAAGAAATAGGAGGCCACATTACAGGCAGCAAAGCCGTCGTTATTCCTTCCATTTGGCTGGAAGGCTTTCCACTGGTACTCCTGGAAGCCTTTTCCCGCAGGGTTCCCGTGGTACTCTCGCAGGAGGTGGCCGCGGCCGAGATAATCCAACACGGAAGCAACGGTTTCCTTATTGACCCCTTTAATTTTTCCGAAGATATAAAACGGATTGACCGGCATCACGACCTGGAGCAGGTTGGTGAGGAAGGCTTCAAAACCTACCAAAATTCTTTTACCAGGGAAAAGGTGATGGGGCAACTGGAAGAGATTTACAGGAAGATATTTCACTAAGGGAAATTCAAAAGGAGTTTTGAAAGCGCTTTGTTTTGAAAAAGTCACACGAAACACTTTTCCACGCTGACATACTTTCTGAGCATTTTGAGAAACTCACTTTTAGATATTTCCACCGCGCCGAAGCGTTTCACGTTGTCGTTCATGAACTGGGAATCGAGCAAGCCGTATCCTCGTTCCCTCAGACGCAGGATAAGGGCGTGAAAAGCTACCTTTGAAGCGTTGGGCACACGGTGAAACATGGATTCTCCGAAAAAAACCTTACCGAGGGAAACGCCGTACAAGCCGCCAGCAAGTTCCCCGTTATACCAGGCTTCTACCGAATGGGCAAACCCCAAACGATGCAACTGTGTATACACTTCTACGATTTCTTCCGATATCCACATGCCGTCATCTTCCGCACGGGGTATGGAACAATGGGTCATCACCGCTTCAAATTCGGTATTGATCCTGATTTCAAACTGTGCGCGGTTCAGTACCGGACGCAGAGAGCGAGCCGGACGATAATTTTCGAGGGGAATTATGCAGCGTGGATCCGGGGAGTACCAATAAATATCACCATCGGTTTCCGCCATGGGAAAGACGCCCTGCAGATACCCGGAGAGCACCATACCCGCGGTAAACTCTTCCATCAGTCGATAATCCAGATCGAGTCTTCTTCAAACCCCTGCGCTTTCCACTCCACCAGTACTTTCTGGCTGTCGAGTGTATTCACACCCTGCCCTACATAATCGGGCTGAATCGGGAAATCGCGCTCGTATTTGCGGTTAATCAGGCAGAGAAGTTCCACGCGGGCGGGCCTCCCGAATACCTGCATGGCGTCAATACCCGCTCTTACCATTCTCCCGGTGGCAATGACATCGTCAATAAGCACCACCTTCTTATCTTCAATTATAAAATCTATCTTATTGGAATTGGGTTTGAGGATATTCCCCCCGCGGTTGTAATCATCGCGATAAAAAGTGGCATCCAGATGCCCCAAAGGCAAGCACGTATCAAACTCTTCCCGGAGAAAGTGGTTCAGGCGCTCGGCCAGGAAAACACCCCGGGGCTGTAGTCCCAACAAAACGGTGGGCGTACGCTCGTCCAGATTCTCTACAATTTCCTGGCATAAACGCTTCAAAGTGATGTCCAGCAGGGTTTGTCCCAACAAAAGCCTTTTCTTTTGCATCCTAAGAATTTAATTATCGCAAAAATAATGGTTATTTTGCACATTTAAAAAATGAAATAGCGTTGAACCGGGGCAGATTACTTTAGGGCCAACCAATACGCCTTCTAAAGAATACGGCAGACCACCTCCGGAAAAAACCTATAGTTAAATAGAAATAAATTAATGAAGTACCTGATAGTCGGATTGGGAAATCCGGGACCTGACTATGTGCTAACCCGTCACAACGCAGGGTTTATTGTGCTGGACAGAATAGCGATTGACAACGGACTGAGTTTCCGGTTGGAGCGGCATGCTTATGTAACCGAATTAAAGCACAAAGGACACCAGCTGACCCTGATTAAGCCCACCACCTACATGAACCTGAGTGGAAAGGCTCTGGTATACTGGATGACCCACCTGAAAATTCCCATTGAAAACGTACTGGTGCTGGTGGATGACCTGGCCCTGCCTTTAGGAAAATTAAGAATGAAGGAAAGGGGCTCGTCTGCCGGACATAACGGACTCAAAAATATTCAGGAATTACTCCGCACAGACGTCTACCCCCGTTTGCGGATAGGTATTGGAGACAATTTTCCGAAAGGAAGGCAAATCGACTGGGTACTGGGGCGTCTGTCAGAAGATGAGCTCGCGGAATTGTCACCCAAAATCGACAAAGCTATTGAGATGATTTTCAGCTTCTGTAGCATAGGAATTACCCGCACGATGAATTTATACAACGAATAATTGTATTTTTTAAAGAATTTTTCAATTTGCTGCAAAAACATATATTCTAGAACTCTCATACCATGAAAGCAAAATATAATTCTATAATAAAACCGTGATATAGGGATTATTTTGCCATTTTTCTTCATTCAGTTTTTGAAATCAGAATAAAATTTGGTTTTTTATGCCAAAGAAAATTTGGTTTGTATTTTTATTATCCTGAATTTTGCGGCATAATAAAAGTGCAATAATTAAAGAAACCAATAAATTAAAAAACAAAATGAAAAAGCAATTTAAAACATTAGTCCTGCTCACTACTATTCTTGCTACCTGTTTCTCTACCGCTACCGCGAATGACGGAAACAAGTTACATGTAAAGAGCACCAAAGAAGTAGTTAACACACTAAATAAAAAGGGCAAGAAAATCGTTAAGCAGAATAGCGAGGATCTGAGCATCTACCTGGCGGTGATGGAACTGTACGGTAATGATCCGGCCAATTTTTATAACCTGGACGAAGCCACCAAGACGAAGTTCTTCGCGGCAGCTGAAAACTTAAATCAGTCGTTGTCAGGTTCAGGAAAAAAAGAGCTTAAAACCCTGGCAGAGCAGATTGCTTTTAACCAGGCGGTTTCCAACTATATCTGGAACATCAAGAAGTCAGGAAACATTATTCTTCCCGTAGTGGAAGTAGCTCAGCAAACAAGTCTTTAAATCATTTCATAGTTTAATAGGTTAGGGTTGAATAGGTACTTACCCCACTCTCTTTGAGGGTGGGGTTAAGTTTTTTATAAGCACATAGTCGTCCATCACAAAACCCCGTCCGATATCAATTACTTCCTCTTTTTTTATCTTAAAACCTATTTTCTGATAAAACCCGAGGGCCCTGTTGTATTTGTTTACATTCAGTATCAGCTGATGGCAGCCCTGTTCCAGGGCGACTTCCGCAATGGCCTCTACCATTTTCCGGCCTGCGCCACTACCCTGGGTTTCAGGCAACACATACAATTTATGAATCTTGCAGACACCCACCGCGGGATAGTTTAACTGGTAAGCTGCAAAACCCTCTGTGCCGTGCAGCAGAAAAGTCTGCTCCTCCATGGTTTTTTCCAGTACGGGAAGTGTATAGAAGAGGTCCAGCATATACTCCAGCTGTTCCGCTGACAAGATCTGGCTGTAGGCCACCGCCCACGATTTTTCAGCAATGCTTTGAATCAGGGGAGCATGGTGCTTTTCCGCAGGTAAAATCATGGAATATTCATGTATTTATGGGTTTGAATGCTGATACGCCACTCGGGATGTTCCTTGACATAGTCTACCAAAAGGGGCATCATTTGCTCTCTTCTCTCCCACTCTACCTGCAAAAACAGTTTACAATCTTTGTTGACCCGGGCCGCGTGGTATTCAGCAAAAGCAAAATCAGACTTGTGAAATATGATCACTTTCAGTTCGTGTGCGGCTTCATAAAATTCGGGTAAGGGCGCCTTGAATTTTTTGGGCGAAAAACAAATCCAGTCCCACCGGCCCGACAAGGGGTGTGCCCCCGAAGTTTCTATGTTGGTTTGAAAGCCCGCGTCTTTCAGCGCATCAGTCAGTCCGTCCAGGTTATACATGAGGGGTTCCCCGCCCGTCACCACGGCCATCCTTCCCGGAAATTCCAGGGCATCCCCCACAATGCGGTCCAGGGGATAGCGCGGATGCGCTTCTGCGTCCCACGATTCTTTCACATCGCACCATACACAGCCCACATCACAGCCACCCAGCCGAATAAAATAAGCAGCTTTCCCGCTGTGAAATCCTTCTCCCTGCAAGGTATAGAAGTATTCCATTACCGGCAGTTCCGTTATTACTCCTGTTTCCATTTTCAATCTGCAAAATTAAGCATTTTTGTCCGGAATGAGTTTGACCGGAAGCAAATTAGTATATTTGCACCTGATTTCATTCAGAACAGACTATGTCTTCGTATTGCAATTCATTAACCGAATATTCCCGGCGCATTACCCAGCCCGTCATGGTGGGTGATTTGGGCATTGGTTCGGATTTTCCTATACGTATCCAGTCGATGACTACCGTAGATACCATGGATACCGCCGGCTCTGTGGCCCAGAGCATCCGCATGATTGAAAGTGGCTGCGAGTTGATCCGAATTACGGCCCCTAGTGTAAAAGAAGCGCAAAACCTGGAGAATATCCGCCAGGAGTTGCGCAAAGCAGGTTTTAACACGCCCCTGGTAGCCGATATTCATTTTACGCCTAATGCCGCTGAACTGGCTGCGAGAATTGTAGAAAAAGTAAGGATCAACCCGGGCAACTACGCCGACAAGAAGCGTTTTGAGCATATTGAGTATACCGATGCCTCCTATGCCTCGGAACTGCAGCGCATCCGGGATCGCTTTCTGCCCCTGGTGCAGCTCTGTAAGGAATACGGCACCGCAATGCGGATAGGCACCAACCACGGTTCGCTTTCCGACCGTATTCTCAGCCGCTACGGAGATACACCCGCCGGTATGGTAGAATCTGCCCTGGAATTTCTGAAGATCTGCGAAGACGAAAATTATTATAACGTGGTGATCTCCATGAAGTCGTCTAATCCCCAGGTGATGGTGCATGCCTACCGGCTGCTGTCTCAGAGGCTTGACGAAGAAGGACTCAAACCATACCCTCTTCATTTGGGCGTAACGGAGGCAGGAGAAGGAGAAGACGGTCGTATCAAATCGTCTATGGGCATTGGCACGCTCCTGGAAGACGGCCTTGGAGATACCGTACGGGTAAGCCTGACGGAAGACCCCGAGTTTGAAGCTCCCGTGGCGGAAGCCCTGGTCAAACGTTATTTTGTCCGAAACGACAACTACCCTGTGCCGGAAGCCGACACCCGAGTACTTCACCCTTTCCGTTACCAGAAAAGGGCTACCGTAGAAGTAGGGAATGTGGGGGGCGCTAACGTACCCCGCGTGATTGCCGACTATTCGCGTTTTGAAAATGTTACGGTGGAAGATCTCCGGAATATCGGGCATTTCTACCTGCCTCTGCCGGACAAATGGAAGATGAATGACCTGGGAGCCGACTTTATTTATTCCGGGGGGCGTCCTATCTCTTTTATGTTACCTAACGGACTGAAGGAGATTCTGGACGCCGCGGTGTGGGCGAGGCAGCCCGACCGCGTAAATAAACTACCGCTTTTTACTTTCAGGGAATATACCTCAGCCGCTCAGACACATCCCGAGATCAATTTTGTTCGTATAGACACGTCAGAATGGGAAAATACGAATCTGGAGGAAATCGCGAAAATGACAAACGCGGTACTCCTTCTGCATTCGTCCCGCCCCAATTCTTTCCAGGAATTCCGGAGCGTGTTGTCGGCCCTCGCTGGTGCGGAGATCCGCCTGCCGGTGGTTTTCAGTCGTAATTATGCAGGAGAGTTCCTGGAAGACGTTCAGCTTAAGGCTTCCACCGACATAGGCGGGGCGTTCCTGGAAGGTTTTGGCGATGGCCTGGTATTATCGGGGGTTGAAGATACGCGGGCGGTGAACAGCCTGGCTTTCGGTATCCTTCAGGCCGCCAGAACCCGTATTTCCAAAACGGAATACATTTCCTGCCCATCCTGCGGACGTACCCTCTTTGATCTCCAGGAAACTACCGCCATGATTCGTAAACGAACCGATCACCTGAAAGGAATTAAAATAGGCATTATGGGCTGCATCGTCAACGGTCCGGGAGAAATGGCGGATGCAGATTATGGGTATGTAGGCATTGGAAAAGATAAAATATCGTTATATAGAGGACAACAGGTGGTGAAACGTTCGGTTTCGTCTTTGAATGCGGTAGACGAACTGATCAATCTTATCCGGGAAGACGGAAACTGGATAGAACCGGAGGCAGGCGCTGATTTTTAAATAACCGTCCGGAGAATTAAACGCTGAGCGTTGTTCCTACGCTATTAAAAGAGCTTAAAATTTCAAAATCATGGGAAAATTTATTGAATTATTAAAAGTCGGGCCTGTGTTCCAATACTTCGGTCGGGTGTTTACCAAAGACAAGGAAGGAAAATATCCGACGAGCGGCAATCTGAAGATTATGCACGGCATCAACCGGATTTCCATCGTCATGTTTGGGATCGCGCTCATTGTGATGGCCGTTCGTTATTTTATACGCTGATGAATATTGAAGAACTGCGGGAATTCTGCCTGGGTTTTCAGGGCATCACCGAGGAAACACCTTTCGGTCCGGATAACCTGGTCTATAAGGTGATGGGGAAGATGTACGCGCTCGTGCCGGTAGACAGTGAGTTTCCCCAGGTAGTAGTGAAGAACATGCCTGACCGGAACGAATACCTCCGGAACGCCTTTTCATATATTAATGAAGCCTATCATTTCAATAAGATTCACTGGGTTTCTGTAGACAACACCTTAAAAAATCCGGAGCTCGTTCGTGAGCTGATCTGCGAATCGTATGCGCTGGTTCGCAAGGCGCTTCCCAAAAAAATACAGGCAGAACTGGAGAAGCTTGAAAAAAACTAAAATTTTCTTTTCTTTTTCTAAAAAAATGGAGTTTAAAGCAGTTTCTATTTAGAATATAAACTATATTTGTAACTTCTTATACCTATAAAAACTGAATTTATCATGGGAGTTACAAAGAAACTAGTTTACACTTTGCTGGTAGGTCTTGCATTTACTTCATGCGTGTCCAAAAAGAAATTCGCAAGCCTGGAGTCTGAATTAGCCAGCACCAAAGCCGATTTGGAAAGAAGGGGCGAATTAGTGAACGATTTCAAAAACAAACTGGTGGCCTGCGAACAGGATCGCGACAGAGCTACCACTAACGCGTCACAAAAAGACAGCCAGATCTCTGATCTGAGAGCACAGATTGACGACTTAAGAAAAGTAAGAGATTCTCAAATGGAACAGGTAGGCGGATTAACCGTTCTGAACCAGTCTGCTAACGAGAACATTAACCGTACTTTGAGTCAGTTGGAGCAAAAAGACAAGTACATCAATCTTCTGCAGATGGCTAAATCCAAAGCAGACTCCATGAACCTGGCGCTGGCAGTAAACCTGAAAGCTGTGCTCAAGGAAGGTCTTGACGATACGGATGTAGAAGTAAAAGTAGACAAGACCGTTGTAATGGTGAATCTGTCTGACAAAATGCTCTTTACTTCAGGAAGCTACAAAATATCCCCGAGAGCACATTCTGTTCTGGAGAAAGTAGCCGCTATCATCAAATCACGTCCTGATCTGGAGGTAATGGTAGAAGGTTATACCGACAATGTAAGCATTAATACCGCTTGTATTGAAGACAACTGGGATCTGAGTGTGAAAAGATCTACTTCTGTAGTGAGAACACTTCAAACCCGGTTTGGTGTAGATCCTAACAAGATTATCGCTGCCGGTAGAGGAGAATACAACACACTGGCTTCCAACAGCACACCGGAAGGTCGTTCTATCAACAGAAGAACCCGTATCATCCTGATGCCGAAACTGGATCAGTTCTATGATCTGCTGAATCCGGATAATGTAGGGAAATAATCAAAACCCATAAAAAAGGAAGAGCCGCGTTTTGCGGCTCTTTTTTTTGTTCACGAATGTCATAGATTCTCACAGATACAATTCTGTGACTATCTGTGAGAGATTATTTATTTCACCTTAACCGTAGCTTTTTTAACAGTTGCCACTTTGGTCTTAGGCGCTACTTCGGCTTTTGAAGCCACTTTCGCTTTCTCCGTTTTTGAAGTAGTTGTCTTAGGCGCTTTCTCCGCTTTTGGAGCTGCGGCCTTTCTGACGGTCGCTTTCTTAGGCGCCGCTTGAAGCAGTGAATTCTTCAGTTCGGCATAGTTCTGGTTGGAATAAAATTCAGAAATCACCAGTTTATCCTTCCATTTCCGGACAATCACCTCATCCCACTGAAAATGCTCTCCCGAATCCTTACTCAAAACAAAACGGAAATTTGAATACGAGGTATCCCCGTCCACAAAGCTATCAAAAAGTGTAATTTCTTCTACTTTATGGAAGTCATGGAAGAAACTCTCCAACAAGGCTTTCTTCTCCGCCTTGGAACTCGTCTTGTGACCCGCTTCATCGTAGGTCACCACATCGTCACTAAAGTATGTATCAAATGCTTCGAGAATCTTCCCTTCTTTTACCAACTTATCTAATTTAGACAGTACCACTTTCATGCTTATTAATTTATTGATTTGAAAATTTTCGCAAAAATAGTAGATTTGAATTTAATATTCTACATAAAGGTCTAAATATCTGTCAATTACAAATAAAGGAACTAAATCCTCTATTTTGTTTGTTTTAATTTCAGTAAAATAAATAATTGTAAAAATGGCGAAAAACGCAATAGAAATTACAGACAACAACTTTCAGGATGTAATAAATTCTGACAAGCCTGTTTTAGTAGATTTTTGGGCCGAATGGTGCGGACCCTGTAAAATGATAGGCCCGGTAGTAGAAGAAATCGCGGGTGAATACAGTGAAAAGGCCGTAGTTGGAAAAATGGATGTAGATGCAAACAGCGCTATCCCCGCCCAATTTGGCATACGTTCCATTCCTACTTTAATGATTTTCAAAGGCGGTGAGCTGGTAGATAAAATTGTAGGCGCGGTACCCAAACATGTATTGGTTCAGAAGCTGGACGCGGCAATATAAGGTTTAAAGATTTTTGGTTCTCGACTCTGCTCGAACTGACAGATGGCCTACTTATTTGAAGATAAGCATCCACGTTTGATAGAAACACAAAACGGTGAAAGTGTTAGTTCGAGCGAAGACGAGAACCGCTCTTATTCATAAAAACCTAGATAGTCCGGCCTCGAAAGAGGCTTTTTTTATACCCTTCCCACAGAAAGAATGATCCCTTCCAACTCATCGATCTCTGCATCGCTGATATTCAACGGCGGGGTGATCCGCATGGAATTATCGCAGTATAAAAACCAGTCGGTGATGACGCCTAAGCCAATATATCGGTCGATATACCGCTTCAGGGTAGAAAAATCATTGAATTCAGCCGACAGCATCAGTCCTTCTCCCCTGACCTCTTTCACCGCAGGATGTCTTTCAAAAATACGGCGAATGCGCTCTCCTTTTCTCCTAACCTCCCCCAGGTCTACCTCGGTCAGTAGTACCTCCAGGCTCGCGAGTCCGGAAGCACAGGAAACTGGGTTTCCACCGTAGGTGGTGATGTGCCCCAGAATCGGGTTCTCGGTTAAAACGTCCATTATTTCTTTCGGTGCCATAAATGCGCCCAGGGGAAGCCCCCCGCCTAAAGCCTTGGCCGAAAGTACGATATCAGCTGAAAAACTGAACTTCTCCGCTGCCCAGGTGTACCCAGTCCTACCGAGTCCGGTCTGTATTTCATCAAAAATAAGTAACGTTCCTGTGGCCCGGCATTTTTCAGCCAGCGCAGCCATAAATGCAGGATCGGTTACCCGTACGCCCGACTCCGCACCTATGGGTTCAATAATTACCGCAGCTGTTTTCTCACTTATTCCTGCAATACTATCCGGATTGTTCCTCTCTATTTTACCAATATCCGGCAGAAGGGGACGGTAATTCCTCCGGAAATGCTCTTCGCCCAAAGACAACGCTCCCTGTGTAGAACCGTGGTAAGAATTCCGGCAGGCGATAATCTCACTCTTGCCGGTATAGCGTTTGGCCAGTTTCATGGCCCCTTCTACCGATTCTGCCCCCGAATTGGTAAAAAACACATTGTCGATCTCCTGACCCCGATGGGTGGGAATCAGGGTTTTTACTAATGCAGAAGCCAGCAGCACCTGGGGCGACTGCACAAACTCCCCGTAAACCATCTGGTGCATATAGCGATCCACCTGGTCTTTCACGGCCCCTACTACCCGCGGATGCCGGTGTCCGACATTACTTACAGAAATCCCGGATATCAGGTCGAGATACTTTTTCCCGTCCCGGTCATACAAATAGCTGCCTTCCGCGAAGGGAAATTCCAGGGCCAAAGGAAATTGGGAGGTCTGAGCAAGGTTACTTAAAAAAAGCTGTCTTAAATTCATCAGTTGGTTTCATAGAATCCTACACTTCCCCCTACCCAGTCAAAATCTTTATTGAAGTCTACACCAATCATCTTTCCGCGGCTTAGCCGGGCCAGGTTGGTCATGAGTTTGGGGCGGTCTGCCCCGTCAGGCCAGATGGCCAGCAATCGAACCTCACATTTTATCTTTCCTCCCCGAATGTCTTCTATACAAGGGGCATAGGCTATCTTTTTCTGTAAAAGATAATTTTCCGGGTCTTTTATAGCTGCTATATCTTCAGCACGTACATCAATAACCACACCGGCCCCCGCAAAGCTGAATAGCGGTTTCAATACATAATTCTCCAGATCTTCCGGCACTTCCTTCAGGTCAGAAAGGTATCTGCTTTCGGGAATATACCTGGATTTAAACAGGGGAAGACTGAATTTCGATACCCGGTAAAACCAGTTGGGGTGAGAAACCCAATGTACACCGGAGGCCTTATTCAAATCCACATCCAGCTTCAGATCCGGGAAATTACGCTCCAGGTCATCCATAATCAGGCGGTTATAGATTCTCTCTATGGTAATTTTCTTCCCGTCTTTTTCGTAGTAGAGTTCATTGCCTGCATTCCTGACCCTGGTAATACACACCGGCTCGATTCCCCACAACTTCCGGGTCAATGCAAAGTCAAGCCGGGTTTTTTGTTGTTCCGGAAAAATTTCCAGTAAGACGGTATTTTCCGCTGCCGATTCTCCTACCAGGAAATCTTTCATTTCCCGTATAAAATTTATGGTATTCAAGCGGTTAAAGAACTCGGAATATCCCCGGTCTACATCGAAAAATTTCCGGAATTTACCTGCCAGATAGCTCTGGTACCCAAAAAGAGAAGGAAAACCCTGAAGTTCTATCAACTGAGGTTCATACTCCCCGTTTTCTCCCAGGGTAATGGCAAAATCTACTGCCAGACAACCCGGAACAGGGTTTTCATGCTCCACCCACCTATTCGTCGGAATAGCTCTCTGGGTGCGGGAAAGATAATCCGGCTTTCTGATCTGGTCTACAATATCGTTAAAAGCGGTTAAGATTTTCGCTTTCAGGTCGCGGCCCAGAAATACCGGCGACTCCGCCACCCTGAAATCCAGCATACCCGGAAATTCGGTATGGATTTCCCGGATCATCTGTTCGTATTTCTCTGTAGAAAACGAATCGTTGAAGCGCTCCCTTATTTCTCTGACCATTGCAGTTCGGGCTTATGTTGAAAAGCAATTTCCAGGAAAGATGGAATAATGACCGACTCGGTGAGCATAATCTTATCCGGATCTTCTAGCGATTCCAGCATATTCTGAAATTTCTCCTCTCCAAAGTTTTCGATCACGGCATTTTTCTTATCTTCTTTTTGGAAGTGACGGTGCATGCCTTCCGCATCGGCTTCCGGGTGAAACTGAGTTCCGAAAAGTTCATCGTTAAACCGGATGGCCATAATCGCCCTTTCCAGGTCTACATAAGGTCTTTCTTTCTCCAGGCAAAGAATACGCGCACCCATGGCCTCAAAACGGTCATCGTTCGGCTGAACTACCTGGAAATCGCGGGAGTCCACCGCCCAAAACGGATTCTCCAGTCCTTTGAAAAGGGGTTCATCCTCTTCCCCTTCCAGCACATGCATCGGCATCACCCCGAAAGAGGTAGATTTCCGCCGGGTAATCTCTGCCAGCCGAAAGTACTGCACCAGCAACTGGAAAGAATGACAAATAGCGAAAAAATAGATCTTCTCGGCACTTTTCCGGTTATGTTCCAGTATATCTGCTATCAGGGTAAAGTAATCTTGCTCCCACTGGGTTCCTTCCAGGATAGGACTACCCGGCCCTCCTGAAGAGATATATACATCAAACGCATCATAGTCGGGCAGTTTGTCGCCCCGCCTTACATCAAATACCTGGTAATCGGTCTCCAGTTCTTTTCGCATAAAGAACTCTTCGATCAGGTACTTAATGCAACGCATACCTTCATTAGGAGCTCCGTTATTCAAATCCAGCACCCCTATTTTAAAATTACCCATACTCTTCTTTACCATTGGTCTGTCATGCAAATTTCGGAAAAAAATCAGCCAAACCCAAACCGGTCAGAGCCCGAACTTCGTTTCATCAATCATATAATCTACCACCGCATTGAAGCTGCCGGTCTCTTCGTAGACCCTCAATTGCCTGTCTGCGCCGGTACCGTTTCGCATGATGGTGCTGATATAGCTGATTTCTTCGGTAGAACCCAGCTGCATGCCGGTATCCCAGATAAATTCCAGGAGTTCATCGGCCAGTTGCGAGTAGGGCAACTCCCCTTCTATTCCAAAATCAATCAACTTGGAATGAATGCCGTAACGGCCCGCTCTCCACTTGTTTTCATTGATAAGGTACTTGGGGTAGGTACGGTAGCTGAGGTTCTTTTCCTTCAAAGAGTAGAGCTTGGCCACCAGGGCCTGCATAATAGAAGCCAGGCAAATGGTCTCGTCTACCCGCATGGGCACGTCACAGATCCGGAACTCAATGGTAGGATAGAACGGGTGAAGGCGCAAGTCCCACCAGATCTTTTTCCCGTTATCAATACAGCCCGTTTTGATCAGCAGTTTTATGTAGTCGTCGTATTCCGAAGCACTTTCAAAATGTTCGGGAATACCCGTACGGGGGAACTTATCAAATACCTTGGCGCGGTACGAGTGAAAACCGGTATTCCTTCCGCACCAGAAAGGCGAGTTGACAGACAAGGCGAAAACGTGAGGCAGGAAATAGCGGAGCTGGTTCATGATGCGGATAGCATCATTCCTGTCATCGATTCCCACGTGTACATGAAGTCCGAAGATCAGGTTACCCCGCGCCACATCCCGCATTTCATCGATCAGCTTATTGTACCGGTCGTCTTCCGTAATCAACTGGTGCTGCCAGTCTGAAAAAGGATGCGTACCCGCGGCCACAATTTTCAGCCCCTGGTTATCTGCCAGTTCCAAAAGTTTCTGACGCAGGAAGGTCACTTCCTGACGGGCTTCCCGGATGTTGGTGCAAATGTTGGTTCCCATTTCCACCACGGCCTGATGCATTTCCTGCTTGATTCTTTCCTGAAGAACGACCCGTCCGCCCTCCACAATTTTAGACATGTGGCTTTTCAGCTCTCTGGTTTCGGGATCGATGGTCTGAAACTCTTCCTCAATCCCGAGGGTAAACAGTCCCATAGCTATTTGCTTTTTTTCGTTGCGACTTTCTTAGGTTTTTCCTCTTTAGGGAGGGGTGCGGCAGAAGCCTGGGCAATAAACGTACCCCAGGTGCAGTTATTTTGTCCGGGTTTATGGCTCCGGGCCTTTTCAATAGCGAAAGTAGCCGCATTTTCTACTACCCATTCAAAGTTGGCCTGGCCCACGGAGTTAATATCTGCGTCGGGCGCCGGGTTACAGAAATCTATAGCATACGGAATACCGTCGCGTACAGCGAATTCCACGGTATTGAAGTCATAACCCAGTGCCTGGTTGAGTTTCAGCACATAGTCCGTAATGGTGGCCATTAATTTTTTGTGCGCCTCTCCCTGGGTTTTGGGCTGGGTAGCATAACGCAGGTGGTGCGGATTACGAGGTTCATACGGCATAATGTGTACGTATTTCCCGCCGATACAGTAGCACCGGTAATAATCGGTGAATACAATTTCCTCCTGAAGCAGCATCACAAGCTGTCCGGTTTCCCCGTGTTTGGCCCACAGGTCGTCCGGACTTTCCACTTTGTACACACTTTTCCAGCCTCCACCCGCATGGGGCTTCATGTAGGCCGGAAAACCTACCCGCTCCAGCATGTACTGCCAGTCCATAGGCATCACCAGGTTTCTGAACGACTGATCCGAAGTATCGGTGGGGCGTTCTTTGGAGGGCAGCAAAAGGGTTTTGGGTACGGGAATCCCGAGTTTTATAGCCAGGCAATTGTTGAAAAATTTCTCGTCGGCACTCCACCAGAAAGGGTTGTTTACCACAGCGGATCCATTCAAAGCGGCATTTTTCAAATACGCCCTGTAGAAAGGCACATCCTGTGAAATACGGTCAAAAATAACCGCGTAATCCGTAGGAACACCCTGTTCTACCTTGTCGATCTGCACGGGTTCGGCCACTATATCTTTTTTACCCGTTTTTTCATTCACTTTGTCAATAAAAGCCCATGGAAAGGTATTTTCCATGCCGAACAATATCCCTACTTTTTTCATACGTTTATGGTGTTAAAAAATGAATACTTAATGTAATACAGTTTCAAGATACTCGGGAAAAGCCATATTCCATAGGGGCCAGTCGTGCTTTGCCCATTTCTTTTCATCGTACCAGTGCTGGATGCCCTTCTGTTTCAGAATCTCCGAAAACCGGAGGGTTTCGTTCCGGCAGATATCCCAGTCGGAAGTACCCAATACGATCTTCATGTGATTAAATTTCCAGGATTCCGCGTTGGGCATAAACTCCACCGGGTTATTGAAGTACACATTATTGTCGTGGTATCCCTTCATAAAGCTGCCGATATCGTAAGACCCGCTCATACCAATGACAAAATTGGCGATATCCGGGTTTTTAAACGCAAAATTCACCGCATGGTAAGCGCCGAAGCTACATCCCGCCAGACCTATCCGGTGCACGTGGTTTTCTTCCTGTATCTTGGGTACCAGCTCGCTGATCAGGAAACGGGTATAAAGTTCATAGTTGTAAGCCCGGTCATGCGGGGAAATGTTCTTTCCATAGAAACTTTCAAAATCAATGGTTTCAATGTTGTAGGTCTTGATTTTCCCTTCGTCTATCCAGGATTTAACGCTACTTATCAGCCCCATATCTTTGTTCTGGCTCACGGATCCCATTGAGGTAGGAAACATCAATACCGGATATCCCCAATGCCCGATAATCTGGAGGCGCAGATTTTTGCCCAGAATATGAGAATAAAAATTGATGTTTCGTTCTTGCATAGTTATTACTTTTGTATTTTAAAAGGGTAAATTATATTACTCTCCGCAAAAAACAAAATTATATTTTAAACAAGTAAGCATTGACAGGGAATTATTTTCAAATTATTCGAAACCGGACTATATTTTCCAGGCATCTCAAAAGAGAACTGATCTATGATCTTATTCTCCCCCAAAATGCAGTAAGCGGTGAAACATTTCCCGTCTTATATATGAATGATGGTCAGGATCTGGAAAAGCTCGCGCCCGCCCAACTTTGTCAGCGTCACTATGAAAGCGGAGGGGCGCCCTTTGTGTGGGTAAGTATCCATACCAATGAAAGGCGGCTCCAGGAATACGGCACTTCTTTCGTAGCGGATTATAAGAAAAGGGGGGCTATGGCAACGGCTTATATGAAGTTTATCACCACCGAAATGATGCCGCATATCCGGAAGACTACGGCCGCGTCTTCCGCTCCCGAAGAAAATTACTTCTGCGGTTTCTCACTGGGAGGGCTTTCGGCCTTTGATATTGTATGGGAAAACCCCGGGTTGTTTTCCCGCGCGGGGGTCTTCAGCGGGTCATTCTGGTGGAGAAGTAAAAGCTATGAGCAGGGGTACGACGGAGACCAGGACCGGATCATGCACAACAAAATCAAGGCCGGCCCTTTTAAGCCCGGATTAAAGTTCTGGTTTGAATGCGGAACCCACGATGAAACGGAAGACCGGAACAACAACGGCATCATTGACTCCATAGAAGACACCCTGGAGTTAATTGACGAGCTGCGGACCCTGGGCTACACCGAAACGGACACCACCTACCTGGAAGTGAAGGGCGGTGAACACAATTTTAATACGTGGCAGGCGGTATTTAAGGACTTTCTGGACTGGGCCCTGGTTTAACCTCAAACCCACCGATGTTCCTGAGCGAAAGCGCTCCATGAACTATTACAAGCTGGCCAGAAACCTGAGGGTATCCACACCGTCTGCGTAGTCCCACAGCTCGGGCGACTGGGAGTGTCCGAATGCTACGGTGCCTTCTCTTCTGCCGCTGACAATGCACTGAATGTTTTCCTTCCGGGCTTCCAGATCATCAAAAATCTTTTCGGCATCTGTATATTCTTCGTAAAAGACCGTAGAGATAGGCGAATGCAGAGCGGTGGATTCTTTCAACAGCAGGAAGCCGTTATCCAGGTGCCTGTCGCCGTTGACTAGAAAAATCGATTTATTGTAGTCGTAATTATTGACATATTTGGAGTGCAGGGTGATGCTGTTCCAGTATTCTACTGATTCGAAGAACGCTTTGAAATCATATCCTGCTGGCACGTACAATTTGGAGACATTCCGGCATCCCAAACCGAAATATTCAAGTATATCATTCCCCAGATCGGCAAGTTGGGTACGGGTTTCCGTACCGTCTAATACCGCCACCGAAACCCTGTTTTTCCGGATAATATGTGGTTTTTTTCCAAAATAATACTCAAAATAACGTGAGGTATTCCCCGTACCGGTGGCGATATAGGCCTCCAGCCCTGTGAGTTTATCCGCCTCTACAAGAAACCGGTCAACGGCAGGGTTAATCTCCTTCAATTTCCCGATCAGGTAGCGCATTAACACCTCATCCTGAGCCGACGGTTTGTACACCGCCCTATGCCCGCTAAGCACCACATGGATAAGATCCTGGAGACCTACCAAAGGAATATTTCCGGCCGCAACGATACCTACTTCGCGAACGGTTTCCGGGGAGAAAAATGAAGCGCCGTACCGCTCCGTCAACCTGTTTAGTTTCTTCTTATTCAGAAAATGGGCGGCCACCTCTTTAAAAGCAAGACGGATATTGTCTGTGGTAAACCAGGGATTCCGTGATTTGGCCAGAGAAAAAAGGTCTTTCATTTCATCGCTCCCCAGGGAACTTTGAATAATATCACCTAATTCTGAAAATAGTACTATTCTTTCTTCTAATTTCATTTTTCTTTAAATCCTACTAATTTTATAGATTTATCGTAAAATTACGAAGAGAATGAAACAAAAGGTAATTATATTTGTTATTGTTTATAAAACTGAACTGTTTCCAGAATGGCAATTATCATAACTGACGAATGTATAAACTGTGGGGCCTGCGAGCCGGAATGCCCGAATAATGCAATTTATGAAGGGGGAATGGAATGGACGTACAGCGGAGGAACAAGTTTAGAAGAGGTCGATTTCGGTGACGGTACCGTAATCAGCGGAAGTGCGAAGATGAAGCCGGTGTCTGATGAGTTCTATTATATTGTTTCGGATAAGTGTACGGAATGTGTAGGCTTCCACGAGGAGCCCCAATGTGCGGCGGTATGTCCGGTGGATTGCTGCGTACCCGACCCCGACAATGAGGAAGACCAGGACACCCTCCTGGCTAAAAAGGCCTGGTTGCATAACGAATAAACCGCCATCCGGCGGTTTTTTTTCTACCGATATGTAACCCCTACGGGGTATTTTGGAAAATCACGTTGCATTTGCTACCGATATGTAATCCCTACGGGATATGATGGACAAACCACATGCATTTGCTACCGATATGTAATCCCTACGGGATATTTCGGAAAATCCCATTGCATTTGCTACCGATATGTAATCCCTACGGGATATTATGGAAAATCACATTGCATTTGCTACCGATATGTAACCCCTACGGGGTATTTTGGAAAATCACATTGCATTTGATACCGATAGATAACCCCTATAGGATTTTTGTTCGTCGAATATCCCATGTCCCGTAGGGACAACCTATTGGTAGAACATCCGCGCATCACCCACACCCATATCCCGTAGGGATTTAATATGCAAATCATCGTATTGTAAAAATAACCCACGCACCGTGCTACCGATATGTAATCCCTACGGGGTATTTTGGAAAATCACGTTGCATTTGATACCGATAGATAACCCCTATAGGGTTTTTGTTCGTCGAATATCCCATGTCCCGTAGGGACAACCTATTGGTAGAACATCCGCGCATCACCCACACCCATATCCCGTAGGGATTTAATATGCAAATCATCGTATTGTAAAAATAACCCACGCACCGTGCTACCGATATGTAATCCCTACGGGATATTATGGAAAATCACGTTGCATTTGATACCGATATGTAATCCCTACGGGATAT
>CAYRGN010000030.1:0-4540 GCA_964423865.1 uncultured Lacihabitans sp. | reverse complement strand
ATATTATGGAAAATCACGTTGCATTTGATACCGATATGTAATCCCTACGGGATATTATGGAAAATCACGTTGCATTTGATACCGATATGTAATCCCTACGGGATATGATGGACAAACCACATTGCATTTGCTACCGATATGTAACCCCTACGGGGTATCTGAAATAAGCATTCCCCCTTTCTTATACACGATAGCTTCCTATTTGTCCGTGCGGTATCGTTTTCTGCACTCCGTTCGGATTATATTTACTACAAAACAAATAATATTTTGAATATTTCAAATATGTAAAATAATATTTTTTAAAGAAATAGTTAAATTTTCTACAAGAAAATAGAAAAACTAGTATTGCGCTTTTGATAAAAGGAATAATTTTAAATTCTACGAAACATAATTTTACAGAACTTTATTCTAATAGTATAATAAATATCAGAATATTATACTATATATTAATATTCTAATAAATAATTATTCTTTTCCTTAAATTTCAAAAAAATCTTATTTTAATATTTGCAACTATTAACTCCTTAGCTTGAAATTCGCAGAAGCTAAACATTTAATATAACCTCAAACCGAATTTAATTATGAGAATTTTATTTTTACTTATTATTTATTCGTTTCTTCCATTATTTGTAAATGCCGCAAATGATAACGATGAAATAAAGTCCGATGACCCTGTAAGCGGCACCCCTCTGAAACTATCGGGCTACATAGATTCGTACTATTTTTACAACTTCAACGGCGTTTCTTCCAACCTGGGCGCCTCGGGCTTTGAAAGAATATTCGACCACAACGCAAACAGTTTCCAGGTAGGCATGGCCCAACTCAAAACCACGTATACCGCCCGTAAAGTGGAAGGGGTAATTGACCTGGCCTTTGGTAATCACGGCGACCTGGGCAATTACGGCAACGCGGTCAGTCCCCTGGGATTGGAGTTCGGCAGCTCGGGACTTGCGATCAAGCAAGCCTATATTTCCTGGCTGATTAACGACAAATTCACCCTGACCGCCGGTCAATACGGCACGAATATCGGCTACGAGGTGATTGACGCACCCGTGAACTTTAACTACTCCCTTTCCAACCTGTTTGGTAACGGTCCGTTTTACCACACCGGCGTAAAGTTAGACTATGCGGTATCGGATAAGTTCGGCCTGATGTTAGGCATTACCAACGGTTTAGACACGAAAGAAGACTTTAACAAGAAAAAGGGTATCCAGGCCCAGGTGTTTTTCCAGCCTCTGAGCGACTGGTCCGTATACCTCAACTATTTCGGTTCAGACGAAGGCACGGACGAAAAAAATTACGCTCGGTGGTTTGATCTGGCCACCTCCTACCAGGTGACCGACAAGCTGATGCTGGGCCTGAACGCAACGCAGGGAGCAAACGCCATCGGAAAATGGGCTGGAGCGGCTTTATACACCAACTATATGTTTTCCAATGTTTTCAGCCTCGGCGCACGTTTCGAACATTTTAATAACAAAGAAGGCGGGATTTACCTGGTAGACGCCAACGGCGACGGCGTAGCCACCACCGGCGTTACCGTAACAGGCTCTTTCAACATTTCTCCCAACCTGATGATCAAACCTGAATATCGCTTTGATTCCTATAGCCACGGACAATACGAAACGTTCCAGTTGCCTGGCAAAGACGGCTCGCTCAGCAAAAACGCTCAATCTACTTTTGGTGCGGCAATGATCTTCTATTTTTAATTTAAAACGCTCAATACAAAATGACAAAATCTAAACTCTCACCCGTACCATTTATTATTTTACTGGTCATTACCGGGTTAGCTCTCTTCTTCCCCTTTGCGCCCAAAACAATTGTAACGGAAGGCATTGATACGGCCGACACGGCCTGGGTCCTGGTTTCTGCCGCTCTGGTGCTGATTATGACCCCCGGACTGGCCTATTTCTACGGCGGCATGGTCAATGCCAAGAATGTGATTTCTACCATGCTTCAGAGTTTTATGGCCATGGGCATCATCTCTGTAGTGTGGGTGGTTATCGGCTTTAGCGTGGCTTTCGGCGATAGCATCGGAGGCTTCTTCGGGAACCCCGGCACTTACTTTCTTTTAAAGGGCGTGACAGACGGCCCCGCCTGGGGTACCATCCCTTTCCTGCTCTTTGCCTTTTTCCAGTTAAAATTTGCCGTGATCACCCCTGCCCTGGTCACAGGTTCCATGGCGGAAAGAGTTAATTTCAAGGCCTATGTAGTCTTTATGGTGCTTTTCAGCTTACTGATTTACGCACCCCTTGCGCACATGACCTGGTCGCCTAACGGTTTCTTCGCCCAGATGGGGGTACTGGACTTTGCTGGCGGAACGGTAGTTCACATGTCGGCCGGATGGGCAGCTCTAGCAGGTGCCATCTACCTGAAGAGAAGACGTTCTCATGCCAGTAATGATTTTCTTCCTCCCGCCAACGTACCCTACGTTTTACTGGGCACCGGTTTACTTTGGTTTGGATGGTTCGGCTTTAACGGAGGATCGGCCCTTTCGGCCAGTCCTTTAGCGGTGATCGCCTTTGCTACGACCAATACCGCAGCTGGAGCCGCCGGCGTAGCCTGGGTATTCTACGATGCCATCCGGGGTAAAAAACCTTCGGCACTCGGCTTCTGTATCGGCGTGGTCGTAGGGCTGGTTGCTATCACCCCTGCAGCCGGTTTTGTAACCGTTCCTCACGCCCTGGTGATTGGTGTGGTGGCCGCTATTGTTTCCAATATAGTAGCACACCTGAGAACCAAAACTGCCCTGGACGACACCCTGGATGTATTCCCCTGCCACGGAGTAGGCGGCATGGTAGGAATGATTCTGACCGGCGTTTTTGCCACCAGTTCCGTGAACGAGGCTGTGGGTGAGCAAGGCTTATTTTTCGGAGAAAGCGCCCTCTTCCTCAAGCACCTGCTGGCGCTTGTACTTACGTCGATTTTCTCCTTCGGGATGTCGTTTGTAGTACTAAAAATTACGGATATCATCATTCCCCTGCGGGTTACGCACGAAGACGAAACCGTAGGCCTGGACATCAGCCAGCACGATGAAAAGCTCATCGAAGCGTAAAAGCGGAGTTGACTAAGCAAGCCTGGCTTTAAAAACGTGGTTCTCGACTACGCTCGAACTGACACTTTTACCGCTTCTTGTATCAGTTCGAGCGTAGTCGAGAACCACGTTAATATTTTTAATCAGGAATGCACCAATTCTTCTTCCACTTCTTCTACTTCCACCTCCATCTCTGTGTTGACCGACTTCAGGCGGACATCTATCACCTCGTTGATGCGTAAGGGGTCATATTGCGCCACAATTTTAATATAATTGGAGGTAAAGCCGTGCATGGTCTGGGCGGTATCTCCCTCTTCAAACAACACGGGGTAAACTTTATCGAGGTGCTGCTCGTAAAACGCTCTTTTCTTTTTATCCGAAAGAATATGAAGCATACGTGAACGCTCTTGTCTTTCCCGACCGGGTACCACAGGCTTGATTTCCAGCGCCCTGGTGTTGGCCCTCTCGGAGTACGTAAACACATGAAGATAGTTTACATTCAATTCATTCAGGAAATTATAGGTTTCCAGGAAGTCGTCATGCGTTTCACCCGGGTGCCCCACAATTACATCTACCCCAATACAGCAGTCGGGCATAACCCGGCGGATCGCCTCTACCCGCTCTACGTAGAGCTCTCGGCGGTACCTCCTGCGCATCAGACCCAGCACCTTATTGGAGCCCGACTGCAAGGGAATATGAAAATGCGGCACAAAACGCTTTGAAGCCCCCACAAATTCAATAATCTCGTTGGTCAGCAGGTTAGGTTCAATACTGGAGATACGGAAACGTTCAATGCCTTCTACTTCATCCAAAGCATGAATAAGGTCCATAAAAGTGGACGTGCGACTGCCTTCCACCAAACCAAAATCACCGATATTGACCCCGGTCAGTACCACTTCCCTCACCCCGTTTGCCGCAATTTCACGGGCGGCTTTTACCACGTTTTCTACCGTATCTGAACGGCTGGCTCCGCGGGCCATAGGGATGGTGCAATAAGAACAGGGGTAATCGCAGCCGTCCTGCACCTTCAGGAAAGTGCGGGTACGGTCATGGAGCGAAAATGAGGTATGATAGTCAATTGCTTCTTCAATAGACCGGGCGTAAACCTTTTGTTCAGCCGGCACAAAAGAGGGCGCTTTCTCAAAGGTGGGCAGAAGCTCGTGCAAACGGAATTTTTCAGAGGCGCCCAGCACGGCGTCTACCCCTTCAATCTCCGCAATCTCTTTGGGTTTCAATTGGGCATAACACCCGATAATGGCCACAAAGCCATTGGGATTGATCTTCTGGGCTTCCTTTACAATCTTTTTACACTTCTTATCGGCATTCTCGGTAACCGAACAGGTATTAATAATGAATATATCGGGGGTTTCATTAAACCCCACTTTCTTAAACCCTTTCTCTTCGAAAGTCCTGGAGATGGTGGACGTTTCCGAAAAATTCAGTTTACAACCCAGGGTATAAAACGCTACACTCTTCATAATCAAGAAAATTATGCAAAGTTAGCTAAAA
>CAYRGN010000029.1:0-43318 GCA_964423865.1 uncultured Lacihabitans sp. | reverse complement strand
AAAGTCAAATTCTCAATGATTTACAAAAATTTATAGCTTAACTAAATGGCATTGACTTATATATATGGAATTAGCGTATTTAATATATACATGTATTTTTATTGTTATAATGCTACTGGCCTATTGTGGTGTATATATTCGGGGTAATAAAAATACTTTAACTGCTAAGAGCGCCTCATGGTTTTTTTGGGGTGTTGCTATAGTGTTTTATACTATTTTGCTAGGTCTTAGGGAAAACGTAGGGATAGATTATACTTCATATAGAGAATTGTTTAATTCTTTAATCCGCTGGGGGAAAGACTCTGTAAAAACAGATATGATATATTATATATTCCTCCCAATAGTAAAGAACTTTCACTATAATTTTTTTATTGCTTTTTTGGCATTTATAACAATTTTTTTCCTTTTTCGTAGTCTTGAAAGAAATAGAGAAGTACTATTATGGTACCTTTTCTTCTTTTTTGCACTTGGAACTTTTTTTCTTTCGCTAAATATCATGCGTCAAACGGCTGCGGCTTTTGTAGTTTTTTATGCAATGAATTTGTTACTTAGAGCTAAACTAAAAAAAGGTATTTTGTATTTTTTTTTAGCATTTATTATACATAGAAGTAGTCTTGTGCTTTTCCCTTTTATTTTTTTATTTAGGTATGATTTTTTAAGAGGGCGTTGGGTACAATATCTTTTACTATTTAGTTCTTTGGTGGTTGGGAATATACTGTTTGAAAAGTTGTCACCTATTCTAAGTTCATTAGATTTTATTGGCTTGGAGAATTCATATGGGTGGTATTTTCAAAACTTTGAAATTGGTAGCAACAGGGCTCTTGAAATGAAATCCGAATATAACGGGACAGGAGTATTTAACTATTTAACTCTTTTCTTAAATTGTATAGTTATTTTCTATAGTGTTAAGCTTAAAGAAAAGTTTAAACATCAATACTTTACTTTTTTTTATAATTTTTTTATCTTCGGTATAATATTAAATAATTTGATTCAATTTAATGAGGGGATGTCAAGGATTATTTCTTATTTCACATTTTATTCTGTTTATATATACTCAATATTTTATTATTATTTATTTCAAAGAACGGAAAACAATTCCGCATTGCTAGTGAAATTTTCTTGTCTTATAATTCTTCTATTAGGAATAGCATTTTTTTATAATAGTATTTTTCATAAACGGATGGAAATAGCACCGTTTCAATTTTTAGATTAAAAATGATTGTTAGAAGTAAAGCACCTCTCCGTTTAGGATTGGCAGGTGGGGGTAGCGATGTAGCACCTTATAGTGATATTTATAGCGGACTGATTTTAAACGCGACGATTAATCTTTATACGTATTGTACTATTGAAGAAATAAGAAATGGTAAAATAGAAATATTAGCCACAGACATAAAGAAAGAGTTAATTTATGAAGTCGGTCATTTGTTACCTATCGATGGGAATCTAGATTTGCATAAAGGGGTGTATAATCGTATAGTGAAGGAATTTGGTTTGGAGCCATCTTCTTTTCGTATATCAACGTATTCTGATGTCCCCCCCGGGAGTGGTTTAGGATCCTCGAGTACAATGGTAGTTTGTATTTTAAAGGCTTTTGTGGAGTGGAAAAACTTGCCGTTAGGAGATTACGAAATTGCAAAGATGGCCTATGAAATTGAGCGAAAAGATTTGAATCTTTCTGGGGGCAAGCAGGATCAATATGCCGCCACTTTTGGTGGATTTAATTTTATGGAATTCCACAATAATGATATTGTCATAGTAAACCCATTAAGAATTAAACGATGGATTATTGATGAATTGGAGTCTTCAATGGTGTTATACTATACTGGTGCTTCCCGTTCTTCGGCAAGCATTATAGATGAACAAAAAAAAAATACTTCTTCCGGGAATCGGGAAGCGATTGAAGCTATGCATAAAATTAAACAAAGTGCTATAGATATGAAAATGGCGTTGTTAAAAGGAGATATTAAAAGTTTTGGGAGTATTTTAGGAGAGGGCTGGGAGAATAAAAAAAAGATAGCATCTGCAATTTCAAATGATAAAATACAGGAAGTTTTTGACGTAGCTATGTCTTCTGGAGCAATTGCGGGCAAAGTTAGTGGTGCAGGAGGAGGGGGGTTTATTATGTTTGTGGTAGAGCCAGCAAGGAAACGGAAAGTTATGGATGCATTAGGAGCATTAAATGGTACAGTTATGCCATTTCAGTTTAGTGAAGGAGGTACACATGGGTGGAAAATATATTCATAAACAATAAATAAAAATGGGTACTAAAGAAACAGTAATTAATCAAATTAGAGATTCAATTCAAACTAAAAAGGCATTATTAAGTAATGAAAATATAATTGATTTGATAGATGAAGCGGCTCAGTTAGTTATTGAAGCTTATAGGAACAAAAAAAAAACATTACTTGCGGGTAATGGAGGAAGTGCCGCTGATGCGCAGCATATTGCTGGTGAATTTGTAAGCCGTTTTTATTTTGACCGTCCTGGCTTAGCATCTATAGCTTTGACGACTGACACATCTATACTAACAGCAATTGGGAATGATTATGGGTATGATAAACTATTTGCCCGCCAGGTGCAGGCACATGGTGTAAAAGGAGATATCTTTATAGGGATATCTACTTCTGGAAACTCTAAGAACGTTGTAGAGGCACTTAAAATGGCTAAAGACAAGGAACTTCTTACTATAGGATTAACCGGAGAGAAGCACGGATCCATGGATGAGTTTTGTGATATTTGTATTAAAGTACCCTCCTCGGAAACACCCCGGATTCAGGAATGTCATATTTTAATAGGCCATATTATCTGTTGTATAGTGGAGGAAAATATTTTTAGAGAATATAAACCCCACAAATAATTAATATGAATGCAATTATCTTGGCTGGAGGGTTTGGAACTCGTCTTCGCTCAGTAGTGAATAATATTCCCAAGTGTATGGCTTTGGTAGCGGGGAAACCGTTTCTTTATTATTTGTTAAACTACCTTTCTAAGTATAAGGAGATTGACAAAGTAGTATTGTCTGTTGGGTATTTAAAGACAGTGATCATAGACTGGATTCGTGAAAATAAAGACAGTTTTCCTTTTTCGTTTGATTTTGCTGTTGAAGAAGAACCACTTGGTACGGGCGGAGCAATTAAACGGGCATTAGAAAGAACAGATTCAATGAAAGTACTAGTGCTTAATGGAGATACATTTTTTAATGTTGACTTAAACAATCTTTTCGCTTTTTCAAACACCTCTATTACAGTTGCTCTTAAGCCTATGAAGAACTTTGAGCGTTACGGAACAGTAACTGTTAATCGTAATGGAATCATTAGCTCTTTTAATGAGAAAATGTATTGTCGTGAGGGTTTAATTAATGGGGGAATGTACGTAATTGATAAAACAAAATATGATTTAAGTAATTTCCCTAATGAGTTTTCATTTGAAATTGATCTGTTACAAGACGAGATCGGGAAAGAGACTCTTTCAGGCTTCGTAGATGATGGTTACTTTATAGATATCGGTATTCCGGACGATTATGCTATCGCAAATTCCCAATTTTCAAAGATGAAATAAAATATAAGTAATGTATGTTCATGTTTTTATCAGAAGTTAAAATACCTGAAAATTGTAATAACACTCTAATCCTTGATCGTGATGGGGTTATTAATCGGCTGCGTATCAATGATTATGTAAAAAAATGGGAGGAATTTGAATTTCTCCCAACAGTATTGGAGGCCTTAGCTAAGTGGAGCCAAGATTTTCGTCATATTATTATTGTAACTAATCAACGAGGAGTAGGTAGAAATTTGATGACTGAGGCAAGTTTATTAGATATTCATCAGAAAATGATAGGTATGATTAAAAATCATGGCGGAAGAATCGATAAAGTATATTATTGCACAGCATTGAGTGACGATGACCCAAATCGGAAACCTAACATTGGAATGGCATTACAGGCAAAGACGGACTTTCCTGGTATTGATTTTAAGAGGTCTGTGATGATTGGAGATCAAATGACAGATATGATATTTGCCAAGAGGATAAGTGCTAAAGGTATTTTGATTCAACCAAACGGTATTAATTATTTCTAATAAGCATAATGAGTACAAAAATAAATCTTATATATATCAGTCCAGACCCATTTTTTGATACAGACCTGACCATCTTAAATCTTTTAAGTAAAAGATATAATGTAATATGGTATGCCATTCTTTTTAAGGACAACGTAAGATATACGAATGATTACCTCCTTAAATATGCGAATGAGAATGATATAGAAATAAATATATGTTTATCCACCTATAGAAGAAGAAATTTAAAACAGTTTTTTTTTGATTTACAGATAATTAATCAGATAATAAAAAGGAGAGCGGATTTAATTTATTCAAGTTATACAGAAGATCTTTTTTGGAATATTATCCAAATGTTTAAATTTAAAAAATCTAAAACCATTATAGCAATACATGATGTTGAACATCATCCTAAAGTCAATAACTTTTTAATACAGTTCTCCATAGTGCTTGGGAGAAAAATCTTAATGCTTTGGGGAAGAAAATTTCATGTTTTTTCAAAAAGTGAGTACACAATCTTTAAGAACAGATACCCTGATAAGGAGTGCGTTTATACCCAAATGGGGTTAAAGGATTTTGGGCAATCTAAATTTAGGCCCATTAGTAAATCAGAAAGATGCGATTTCTTATTTTTCGGGACTATAGAATACTATAAGGGGTTGGATACTTTGATAGCTGCTGTAGAGCATTTGGTTAGTGGGGGGTATACAAATTTTAGATTGACAATAGCTGGAAAGGGGAAGTATTGGAATGAATGTAAACAAAAAATTAAATCGGTTGAAAAATATAATCTATTGATACAGTTCATTTCTGAAGAGGATGCATCCAATTTGTTCTGTTCTCATCATTTTTTAGTTTTGCCTTATCGTCAAGTAACGCAATCAGGACCCCATATGATTGCTTATAACTATAACCTCCCTGTTATCGCTACCAATTTTGGGGGTTTTAGAGAATTAATAGTAGACAATGAAAATGGATTTCTTTTTGAATATGATGATATATTTTCTTTAAAAAGGACATTAGAAAAATGTATTAATATGAGTATAGCAGACTATGACAAGCTACGATTCAATTTAAAGGAATTTGTAGAGAGCAATTTTTCTCAAGAGCTTATACTAAATACATATTCTGATATGATAGATTCTGTGGCAAAAGGAAAGAAGTCTTAAATTCCAACAGTGAATAATATTTCTAATTGATTTTTATATGCCTAACGCAATCATTTTATATCGTATAGCTCGGTGGTTATATAATCATAGTGTGCCAATCCTCCCCAAGGTCTTTCAGGGGTTAATTTTTTTCATATATAATTGTCATATATCCTATAAAGCTCACATTGAAAAGGGTACTTTTTTTCTTCACAAAGGCATGGGCACTTTAATACTTGATGGCGTGTCTATAGGCCGAAACTCAAGAATTGGTATGAATGTTTTGATTACAGGAAAAGGCCCATATAAATCAGTTCCTAACATAGGAAACAACGTTTGGATTGGACCTACGAGTGTTATTTCTGGACCTGTAATTATAGAGGATAATGTCATAATAGCTCCCCACTCTTTAGTGATTAAAAGTGTTCCCCAAGGGGCTATTGTAGGAGGTGTGCCTGCAAAAATTATAGGATGGACAAGCGATTTGAATTATGATATTTTTGGTAATGAAAATTGGAAGGAAGGTTATGTTGATTTTTTGGAGCCTAGGCATTCATAAAAGGGATAGTGTAGTCTATTTAAATGTAACGGTCCTCAAAAATTCTAGAATTACTAAAATTCACAAACGTAAATAACTAGAGAAATGTAATTTTAAACTAATATAGTGTAACCTGTTTGTCTGAAAATAAATCAATCAATACATCGTAATTTAATGAAAATACTCATTACCGCTCCAAGTTTAAATACAGAGAAAAATGTAAGCGGAATATCCGCAGTAGTGCAAGCTATAAAGAAACATAATAAGGAGCACATATATTTTCATTACTTATTAGGCCGGCCAAATACTTATTTGTCAAAAGTAGATTGGTTTTTAAAAGTAGTAAAACAATTGGTATATTTTCCGATGGTATTGATAAAGCAAAAAGTTGATTTAGTTCATCAAAACCTCCCGTTTGATCCAAAGGGATTACTTCGTGAGTCAATCATTAATTTTTGGGCTAACTTATGTAATGTTCCTGTCTTTTTGCACATACATGGTGGAGCTTTTTTAATGAATGGAACGTCAAATAAGTTCTATCGTTTCCTTGCACAACAACTATTTAAACACAGTAAAATTGTTGTTGTTCTTAGTGAGCTAGAAAAGGAAGCGTTGGCTAAGCAATATCAATATGATGGGGCTAAAATTCTTATGAATAGTGTTGACTCCAAGTTATATTCATCATTAAGGAAAGAAAAAGAAGACAAGCCCACGTTGTTGTTTTTGGGGCGAATACACGAAAGTAAAGGGGTTGAAGATATTATTGAAGCATTTAGAATTTTGAAAGCGGAAATAGATTTTCGCTTTATATTATGCGGACAAGGGCCATTAAGAGAACTAGTCATATCAAAATGTGCTGAAATTCTAGGAGAGGATTTTGATTATCGAGGAGTAGTGTCGGGTAATGAAAAACTTAAGGCAATTGCTGATGCAGATTTTTTTCTTTTACCTTCCCGTTATGGAGAAGGTCTTCCAATAGCATTGTTGGAAACAATGGCTGCGGGCGTAGTGCCTGTGGTTACGGATGATGCATCCATGAAATATGTCGTCCAGAGCAGAGGCAATGGGATAAGAGTTAATAAATCTGATGCTTTTAATTTGAAGGAAGAGTTAAAGATGGCGATATTAGATAACAAACTGTATACAAAGTTATCTGAAAACGCAAAATCAACAATTGCAGCCAATTATGATATTAAGACGTATATTAGCAAGTTAAATCAAATGTATCATTTGAAGTAGGATAAATAATGAAAAAAATATTAGTAACAGGGGGGTGCGGGATGATTGGGTCCAATTTAGTTAAAAGATTAGTAGAAGAAGGAAATGAGGTTTATGTAGTAGATAATTTGTGGAGAGGGGAAATTGAATATTTAAGTGACGATAAAGGTAATCCGGTAATCGCATTAGCCTCTCATTTCTATAATTTAGACCTAGCTGAGCAGGGGAATCTTGATGAGTTGTTATGTTCAGAAAAGATCGAATATGTCGTTCATTTAGCGGATATTGTAGCAGGGATAGACTACGTTTTTGGTAACCAGGGTGAATTATTCAGTCAAAATAATCTGATTAATACTAATGTGTTCCAAGCCGTCCGGAAAGCAGGCAAAGAAAAAATTAAGGGATTAATTTATGTAGGGACTGCATGTAGTTTCCCACTGACAAGACAAAATTCATTAGAGGTGATTCCTCTTAAAGACGATGAACTGTTCCCGGCTTTACCCGAATCAGCGTATGGTTGGAGTAAACTAATGGGACAATTAGAGATTGGATTTTTAGAAAAGGAAACTGGTGTCCCTTGTTGTACATTGATGTTTCATAATGTGTATGGATCCCCATGTGATTATGGAGCAAGGAGTCAGGTCATACCGGCTTTGATAAGGAAAGCAATTAATTACCCTTTAGAACCCTTCCATGTATGGGGAAGTGGCGAGCAAGGGCGTGCGTTTATACATGTAGATGATGTGGTAAACGCACTATGCCTAGCCTTGGATAAAGGGTGGGGGTATGAATGGATGCAAATAGGGCCATCTGTTTGTACTTCGATTAAAGAAATTGCAGAAACAGTAGTAAAAATATCAGGAAAAGAGATTGATATATTTTTCGATACGACAAAGCCAGAAGGGGATAAAGCCAGGAGTGCGGATTATTCAAAAGCTAAGGAAGTATTGGGTTGGGAGCCTACCGTTAAACTGGAAGAGGGTTTAAAAGCTCAATATAACTGGATAAAAGCTCAAATTGAAAATAGATAATCATTGCTCTATTTATAGGAACTATAATAAGCTGGAACCCATACCCACTTCCCATTTGATTGGCAAGAAAAGAGTTCTGCTTTCTAATTTGGAAACAATTTCGAATATTACTCGAATAGCTGTTTCAAAGTTATTTGCAAATGACATTGTTAAGGAGCATATCCACCACCTATGGATTAACATTATATTGTTTTATCGGGAGAAGGGCACATGAAAATTGATAACGAGCAATTTATATTGCAGGTAGGTGCTTTCATTCTAGTTCCAGCGGGAAGTTCTCATGAGTTGAAAGCTATAACAGATTTGGAATTTATAACTAGTGGAGTAAGTATATGAGTATAAAAGATATCCAGACTTATTTTAATGTTAAATTAGAGTTTGACAAGAGAAAATTTGATCAAATTATTGAATCTACCATTCGAAGCGGGAAAGCAGGGTATGTGTGTTCTGTAGAAAGTAATAATTTGACTGTTGGTAATACGAATCCGAGGTTTCTGGAGGTTTTGAATGGAGCAGTAATAAATAATTGTGATGGTTCTGTAATTGCTAAAATCCTAGGAATTATTCATGGGAAAAAGTTAGAGGCTTATATAGGGGCTGATATTTTTATTAAATATATTGAAATGCGTAAATACCGGCAGTTCTTTTTAGGTAATACACCTGAGATACTAGCCAGTTTAAAAGATAGCTTATCAAAGATTGATTCGCAAATTTCAGATATGAAGTTTGAAACTCTTCCATTTAGGATGGTGGAAGAGTTTGATTATAAAGAAATTGCAAATATGATCAATGAAGATAATCCAGATATTATATGGATTTCTCTCGGTGCCCCCAAACAGGAAATTTTTATGAGCAAATTACAGCCTTATTTAAAAAGAGGTGTTATGTTTGGGTTTGGTGCTATTTTTAATTTTAATGCGGGCATTGGTCATGTCAAGAGAGCACCCAAATGGATGCTTAAATGGAAATTGGAATGGCTACATAGGGCTTTAGAAGAACCGAAGAAGAATGTGCCAAGATATTGGAATTTTATCAAAGTTCTCCCCAAGTTGATTCAACAAGAAAGGAAATTGAATAAATCACAGAGTAGTTAAATATCTACTAATAATGAAACAATAAATTGATTTTGCAAAATGAAAGTAGCACTAATTACTGGAATCACAGGACAAGATGGCGCCTATTTGGCAGAACTTCTACTAACTAAAGGGTATGAAGTTCATGGCATTAAGAGACGGAGTTCACTCATTAACACAGGTAGAGTCGATTATTTATATGAAAGAAAGGAATTTAAAGACAAAAGGTTCCAACTACATTACGGTGACCTGTCTGACTCAACCAACATCATCCGTATTATCCAGGAAGTACAGCCGGATGAGATATACAACTTGGGGGCCATGAGCCATGTAAAGGTAAGTTTTGATGAGCCGGAATATACCGCACAGGTAGACGGGATCGGTACTTTGAGAATATTGGAAGCAGTAAGACTTTTAGGGCTAACTAAAAAAACGAAGATTTACCAAGCTTCCACATCGGAGTTGTACGGTTTGGTTCAGGAAGTTCCTCAATCGGAAAATACGCCCTTTTACCCCCGGTCACCCTACGCGGTCGCAAAGCTGTATGGATACTGGATAACCGTTAACTATAGGGAAGCCTACAATATGTTTGCGGTGAATGGAATCTTATTCAACCATGAATCCCCTCTGAGAGGAGAGACTTTTGTTACTCGCAAGATTACCCGGGCTGTGGCGCAGATCGCCTTGAGGCAGCAAGACAAGTTGTTCCTGGGTAATCTAGATGCCCAAAGAGACTGGGGGCATGCCAAAGATTATGTGGAGGCCATGTGGTTGATTTTGCAGCAGGAACAACCGGAGGATTTTGTGATTGCGACAGGGATTACCACAAGGGTGAGAGATTTTGTAAAAATGTCTTTTGCAGAGGTAGGGATACAAGTAGTTTTTACGGGTGAAGGAGTAGAGGAAAAAGGCATAGTGGAATCGTGTAATAATCCTTTGTATCAGGTAGGTCCAGGAACCGTGGTAGTGGAGGTTGATCCAAAATATTTTCGCCCTACAGAGGTGGAGTTACTGATTGGTGACCCTACCAAATCCAAAACCAAATTGGGCTGGGAACCCAAATATGATCTTCCGGCTTTGGTAAAAGACATGATGACTGCTGATTTAGCACTATTTTCAAAAGGCCAATGAATACCTACATCCGGGTTTTGTCGAGGTCATTCAACGTTATCAGGTCGATTTTGTTTTCGCTCTTATTGTCCCAATGCCGGCCAAGTACAAATTTTTTCAGTTAGTTTATGAGGATATTTGTGTTAGCATTGATAAAGAGATAAATTTGAGTATAATTACATAGAATAGAAGTGAGTTTAATTATTGTGAAGTAGATATGAAAGGAATAGAAAATAAAATAAAGCCCAATATTTCTGAACTCCCTTTTTGGGATGTGAGATATGAAGAGCTAGACTATGAAAAGGATAGGTTTTTCATCATTGAAAAGGTGTTGAACTATGGCTTGTGGAATGATTTTATAGAATTATTGAGATTTTATGGTAAGGGTGTAATTAAACAAGAAATTGTAAAATCAGCGTATCTAAAAAAGGACGTATTAAACTTTGTTTGTACTTATTTTGATTTACAACCTAACCAATTCACATGCTACAATCGCAGACAGTTGAGCCAGGCACTTTGGGACTTCTAAAAGAGTTAATGACTTTTGATGATTTAAAGCAGTTTGTATTGGTAGGAGGGACAAATTTATCTCTTAGGCTTGGTCATCGCCTTAGTATTGATTTAGACTTATTCACTAATCAGCCCTTTGATTCCGAGTATATCCGTAATAGGCTTTCAGAACTATATTCTGACACAATAGTAATGGGACAAGGGAAAACAACACTTTTTCTGTTTATCAATAGAATTAAGATTGACATTGTGTGTGCACTTTTCGACAACATTCAACCGGTAGACGAAATAGAGGGTATACGTCTAGCGTCGATTCCTGATATTATTGCAATGAAATTTAACGCCATTGCAAGGAGGAGAGTCAAAATGTAGGGGTGAAGATTTTTTTGGATTACGGCAGATTTCAGGATGAGGGTTGGCAGGTTTATTTTGCGGTGATTACGTTTTATCTCGGCGAGGTAAGCGGTTATGATCTATTCCTTCTTCGCAACCGTAGCGACGGACCGCTGCAAGAAAAATGAGATAAATCCATTCCAGTGGCTAAAATACACCCTCCAGAACATCATGACCATTAACCATAAAGGCTCTGCGATCTCTTCCCTCAGAACTATAAGGAGAAATCAAATAGGTAGTTCGTCGGGCGGATACGGATGAGTAATATCACCCTACGAACTATTTATGTCTAAAATATCTCTGAAATAATATATGTGTTTGCCTTCCTTAAGCTCATTTTTTGAGGGTAAAACATTTTTTTGGGTGTTTTATGAAATTTAATATCTTTGCGGTATGGATTGGCAGATATTAACAGACAAGCAGCTTTTAGAAGCCCTGGCCGTACGGTTAAAGGATTATCGTTTCCATAAGCATTACACCCAAAAGGAACTGGCAGAAAAAAGTGGGGTAAGCATACATTCCGTTCAGAAAATAGAGCAAGGCAGACCGGTTTCAATGGATATTTTTCTGTCTGTACTGAGAACCTTAAAGTTATTAAATCAACTGGAAGCCCTGGTGCCGGATGTAAGTATCTCGCCTATCCAATTATGGAAACAGCAAGGGGTAAAAAGACAACGAGTCAGAAAATAGGATGAATACCGTAGTCAATATCCGTTTATGGGGAGAGCCAGTGGCGGTTCTGGCATGGGATGCTGCCCGTGAGGTAAGTATTTTGGAATTTTATGATACTTTTTCTAAAAACGGCTGGAATATAGCACCTTTACAGATGCCCATGGAAGATATTATACGGGGCGAACGTATTTTCTCCTTCCCGGATTTAAAGAATAAAACTTTTAAGGGGCTGCCCGGCCTGGTGGCTGATGCCCTGCCCGATGATTATGGTAACAGTGTCATCGATGAATGGTTTGCGGCGAAAGGTAAAAAGGTGGATATAACGCCATTGGACAGGCTATGTTATATCGGAAAAAGGGGAATGGGAGCGCTGGAATTTGAACCGGCGAATGCTGATAAATTATTAAATGAATCTTCGCCTATAGAAATCCGGGAGTTGATGGAGCTGGCCCAGGAGATATTAGATAAAAGAACCACTTTTTCTGCTGACCTGGCAAAGAATAAAGAAGCACTGATTGATATTTTGCGGGTAGGGACTTCTGCCGGAGGGGCAAAGCCTAAAGTGATTCTTGCATTTAATGATAAAAGTGGGGAGGTTCGCTCCGGGCAGGTCAAAGCCCCGGATGATTTTGGCTACTGGCTGTTAAAATTTGACGGGGTAGAGGGGGGCAGGATAAAAGACAATCCCCTGGGAATCGGACGTATTGAATATACCTATTACCAGATGGCGTTAAATTGTGGTATTTTGATGATGGAGTCCCGCTTAATGGAAGATAACGAACAAGCCCATTTTATGACCCGGCGCTTTGACCGGACGGATAAGGGCGAAAAAATTTTGACACAAACACTTTGTGGAGTGGCCCATTATGACCGTGACCACCGGCATTCTTACGAACAACTGTTTGCTGTGATGCGGAAATTAGATCTGAACTATCCGGACCTGGAGCAAATGTACCGCAGGATGGTTTTTAATGTAGTAGCACGTAACCACGATGACCATACCAAGAATCATTCATTTATTATGGATAAAAGGGGTAACTGGACTTTAGCTCCTGCTTATGATCTGTGTTATTCCTACTCCCCTTCAGGGCAGTGGACGAATAAACATCAGATGTCTGTAGGCGGTAAAAGAGAAGATTTTGTTTTAGGGGATTTAATAAAAGCAGGAGAAGATCAGGGGATCAATGAGTCGCGCAAAATCATAAAACAAATTGTAGAGGTAGTAAGTGATTGGCCGGTTTATGCAACTCAAAACGATGTAAAAGCGGAATATCTAAAACAGGTTAACGATAATTTGAGAACGAAATGGGCCTTTCTATAAAACCTGTGATTGGATACTTTAAGTCGATTTCTAATATTTAAAACAGGTAAATAGGTGTTTTAGATAATCAGTTGTATAAAAGGAAGAATAAAAGGCTCTTATAAGATTTCATTTTTGAAGTATTAAAAGCGCTTCTCCAGGCTCCATGTGAGGCCGGTAGCGTTAGGCAGCAGCTCCCCGGTGTCGGAAGTCAGCATGAACCCGGTGCTGAAGCCGTTTTTCAGGGCCCGGCGCCCCTCCAGATAGAAAGAGAACTGGTTGCTGACCGGGAACACCTTTTCCGTGGCGCGGGTACCGAAGTTGCGGGAGTAGGAGAGTTTGGCGCGGGCCTCCCAGGCATAAACCTTTCCTTCAAAGCCGGCTTGCAAGGCCCAGAGACGGTTATTGATGAAATACTCATTTTCCTGGTAGGGGAGGTCTTCGTTAGCGTTATGTCGGGGTGTAATAAACGGGGGGCCCAGGCCCTGATCACGATACGACCATCCGTAGTTATAGAGGTAATGGTTATGGTAGTTCTCGTTACCGGTAGGCGTGGGTTTAGACCAGGGTTCGCCTGCCTGGTTTTTGGTGTAGAGTACTTCCATTAAAAATTTGCTCCAATCCCAGTTACCGGTACTTTTGCTGTTTTTTTGTAAAGTGATTCCCATAAGTCCGTCAGCAATATTGGCCAGGTGCCAGAGGGCACCTACCTCATAGAAGAACTGGCGGTAAACAGATAATTTGTAAGCCGGAAATTCATATTCCAGCCGGGCATCAATATTGCCCACATGGTTCCCCACTTTGCTTTCCTGCCAGACTTTCCCGCTAATCACGGACCAGTACCGTTGGGATTTGCTCATGGTAAAAGAGCTGTGCAGTTTGTATTCATCACCCCAATACGCGTTATCCACGAACCCCCCGTACAGTTTCAGTTTCCAATGGGGGCGGGCGATCCGTACCCATAAGGATTTCTGGTGGAAATAGGTGTACAGGGAATCTACCTGGGCCAGGGTACCTACGCTGGGGATGTAGCCGTACCAGCCGTGGGCGAAATTTCCCCGCCCGGAGATGAGGGTGTTTTTGGGCCAGTAGTCCGGCACCCGCAGCTCTACTTTAGGGATACCCAACGCATTACCGGAAACGGAAAAAGAACCCATAGAGAGGGTGGTGTCAATCAGGCCCAGGAATTCCTTAAACCGCCCACCCCGTATTTCTAGAAAACCCATTTTTATTTTTCCATAGCCTTCTATGATCTGAAGCCGGGTTTCGTTCGTGGCGGCGTCTGCCCGTGCTTCGAGGCCCAGGCCCCAATCCAGCCCCTTATTGCCGGGCGCATAGTTCCGGTAGCCTCTACCCAGTAAGGTCGCGGAGGCGCCGGAGAGCGGTACGCTGCCGTATTGATTAGACCGTAGCCAGAAGGGTACTTCGTTATTGACGTTCAGCCGTGCTTCGATGCCCCCTTTCCACTGTTGCGCGGTGAGGGTAAAGGGGGAGAGAAGTAAGAATAGAAGTTTTTTCATTGGGTCAAATTTTAGTGCCATTGATACGGTGGCGTTTACCCCTGTCACCCTGAGCCTGTCGAAGGGCACCCTGAGCTAAGCCTGTACTGAGCCTGGCGAAGTATCGAAGGGCATCCTGAGCTACGCCTGTACTGAGATAGCTAAGGTATCGAACGGGTGCGGGCTTCGACAGCTCGGGGCCGCCCAGGCAGCCTGACAATGGCAACACCTGTGCTACTGTCACCCATCTATACGGCCCATTGTCACCCTGAGCCTAGCCTGCCTGACAGTGGCACCGCCTGTATCCTACTTCCCCGACGCCGCGAAAACGATCCTCACCGTCTTCAAAATAATAGACAGATCTTGTTGCAGAGAGGGTTCGTAAGTGAGGTCAATATTGGCACGTTCTTTGATCTCTTCGGCGTTGGAGGCATACCCGTAAGCGGTTTGGCCTATGGAGGTGATACCGGGTTTCACCGATACGAGGAGGCGGTACCCTTCCGGCATTTCCTTTTTCAGCACATCAATATCGTAACCGGCGAGGGGGCGGGGCCCTACAAGAGACATATCGCCTTTCAGTACATTAAAGAACTGGGGCAGCTCATCTATGCGGGTTTTGCGCATAAAATATCCCCAGGAGGTAATGCGCTCATCGTTTTTGCCAAGAGAGTGGCGCTGATCGGCATCTACCTTCATGCTGCGGAACTTGTAAATGGTAAAACCTCTGCCCATGAGACCCGTGCGGCGTTGTAAATAGAAGGCCGGGCCTTTAGACGTAAGCTTGGTGATCAGGGCGAACAGGGCCAAGAAAGGCCAGCCGACCAGAAGCGCGGACCCGGAAATTACCACGTCAAACGCCCGTTTTAAGTAAGCTTCACGGGTCTGGTAAAAGGTTTGGGGTAGGTAGCGGAAGATGGGAATATAGCTGTGGTACTCCACATCCAGTCGGTTGGGAATATCAATATAATCGGGCAGGAGTTTGACTTCGGAGGCGTGTTCATAAGCGGCATCCGCGATATCCTTGAATATCCGGGTATCCAGAGCTCCTCCGTAACAATACACGTAGTCGATTTCGTTTTCCTCCATAAAGGGGATTACGTCGAGATAGCCTCCCCGGTACAGGGGAGAAGATTCTTTGCCTCCGAAATAGCCGAGGCAATTCATGCCCAGGTCGGGATTCATTTCATAAAAACGGTGAAGCGACTCCGCTTTATCGGTGCCCCCTACTACAATGTAATTCCGGTGATTATAGCCCCGGAGGCGGTATTGTTTCAGGCCCCATACAAATAAGATTCTCCACACGCTGCCCATGCCGAGAAAAAGACCGTAAGTGAGGAGGAGGTGAAGACGGGAGAAGTAATACCCCTGGGTGGCCGTGATGTACACCGATACAGTAGCGGCATGGATGGCAAAAAGGGTGAGGAAGCGGAACTCTAAGTGAGCGGTGCTGAACTGTACGCGGGAAAAGACGTAGGGCTTGATCACCAAGGCCAATACTATCCACCCCAGGTTCATCACCGTCCAGAGCGAGAAATAGGGTGACTCCAGACCCCCTATCAAATTGCCGTAATTATACAGATACGCCCCGAAATACGACACGTTCAGAAAGATTATGTCTACGGCGATGTTGACTAGTGGTATATATGAGGAGTAACGGTGTTTCATAATTTTGAACGGGATGTCTCCGCAGCTACGTTAACCGAAAGGAACAAAGGTAATTAGAAGTGTGTAAAATGCCAACCTTTGTGCTGAAAAGTTATTGAACGGTACTACTTAATCGGAGTCTTTCCTGCACAAAACCCGAAGTTAGAGAGACTTATTCGTTCAGAGTAAAGTTATGATAGGTTTTTTAAATATTAACTACCAGCTCTTTATATAGGAAATATTGACGCCTCCGCTTTGGGGCAACAACTCTCCGTAATCGTACGCGATTTCCAGGCGTATGGCAGAAAAGGAAGCATTATTTTTTTGCAAAACCAGCAGGTAGGAAGACTGGGTCAAGGTCTTAAAAGGGAACTGGTAAGTGCCCCGGTTACGGCTGTGGGCGCCCTTTAAGGTGTAGGTCGTACGGAGGGGCAGTTCTCCAGACAGGGCCCATTGGAACATAGAAACCCGGTTGTTATCGATCTGGTATTCCGGGTCGGTCCAGTCGCGGTACAGGGTTTGAATATAAGGCGTGCCGAGGGTTTGCCCTTTGTAGGTCCAGCCGTCGCGGTATTGGGCGTGGTTAAAGTAGTTGTCGCGCCCCCGAAGTTCCCCGGGTACATTTTCCCCGGTTACGAAGACGTCGCCCCCCTGGCTCATGGTGTGGAGGTATTCCAGGTTAAGGCGCTGTAGAAAGCGGAAGTCAGGGAAGCGAAGGGTAAGACCGTTCAGCCCGTCTGCCACATTGTTCAGGAAGAAAAGAGAACCGTCTTCGTAGATATTCTGGCGGTAAAGCATAAGGGAGCCGAAGCCCGTTTGGAACTCCAGGCCAATATCAGCGGTGCCCAGGTGATTGCCCACGCGGTTCTCTCCGTCAAAGTCCGGAATGGGGGAGTTGCTGTCGGGCTGGCGGGTGCCCAAAAACACATAAGGGAAATTAGAGAGGCCGTCGGGCAGTTTCCCGTCTACCGAAAAGAAGGGCGATTCTCCCCCCCATTGTACCTGGTGGTTAAACCCCGCATGAATTTTGGCCTTCCAGGCAGGTTTCCCAAGACGAATATACATCCATTTCTGATGAAGTTTCACGTTCTTGGTCACGGGCCGGTCAGGATCAAACCAGCCGTGGACGATGGCTCCTTTTATCGCCAGAAGTTTACTGCCCAGTAAAGGGGTATACTCCGGAATGCCGGCCTGTATTTTCCAGAGCGGAAGTGCGTTCCCTGACCAGATATAGGACCCCGAAGTCAAAAGGGTGTCGGTCAAACCCACGATTTCCCTTCTCCGGCCCCCATACACTTCCAGAGATTTCCACCGGCCTTTGATATAAGCCTGGGGGAGAAGAAAGTGGGACTTTTCCCCGGCATTGAGGTGAGGTTCTATTCCAAAACCGTAATCGAAAGCCCGGCGGGTAGTATCGTAATCTTTTACTAGGAGCGCATTAAGGTAGAGAATCCGGGCGTCTTCAGGTACCAGCCCGTACCGGTTACTGCGGAGTAGAAAAGGAGTTTGGTCCGTACCGCCCACAAGTCCGACACGGGTTTCGATTTGCAACGGGTATTGGGCGTGCAAGGTGAATACGGTAAAAAAGAAGAACAGTATTTTTCGGAACATGCGGGTGGCGGTTTTATTTTATAACACAAAGAAAAGGAATATTCGTTTTAAAACCGTAGACAAGATTTATATTTACGGATAAAAGTGAACATCAATTGTCAATTATCAATTATCAAACGCATGAGTCCGGAGCTACAAACTCTCTTATTATCCTATCGCGTGGTTTTCTTAGAGGCAGAGGCTACTGAGTTTCGCAACATGTACCGCAACTCTGATCCGGAGCGGCTCATGAAACTGGCTACCTACCATGGGGTGCGACCCGTGCTGTACCAGGCGCTTAAAAAAGTGGGAATAGACGACAGTTTTACCCGCTCTCTACAGTTTTTTGCTTCTCAAATGGCCATGCGCGATAAACTGAACGGATTGGAATTGAGCCGTTTGTTGAAGATACTGAGTAAAGCAGGAATAGAAGCCTTGCCTTATAAAGGTTTCCTTTTTACCGAAAATCTATATGGGGGACAGCACTTCCGGGAGAGCGGAGATATGGATTTACTGATACGGGAAAAAAACCAAGGTGTGAAAGCCATAGGATTGCTTTGCGAAGAGGGGTATCAATTGCAGGTAAGGGAGAATGTAAAAGAACTTATAGATGATTATCAGGGTAGAGAGGTTACTTTAATAAAAAAAGACAGGAAAGGTTTGGAGTTTCACCTCGATTTTCATTGGGGAGTGAATGAAATGTATCACAGTTATGCATTATCACAGGAAGATCTCTTTGAAGGATCGACTGTCCAAACTTTTCTTGGGGAAGAAGTTTTACTTCCTTCTGATAGAGCAATTTTTAAAATGTTGCTGAATCATCATGGTGGGAGAGATTGCTGGTTAAAATTAAAAGAACTGTTTGACTTTTCGGTATTTCTAAAAAAATATGCTTCCTCAGATAATAATTGGGAAGAGATAGCAAAAGAAATAAAGATGGAGCGGATCTTCCATGTGGGGCGGAATTTGAATGACACAGTTTTACTGGAAGTAAATTCAGAGAAAATTCGGAAAGGTTCAATTATAAAATATTGGGAAATAGGGAAAGTGCATAATAAAAAATTTGGTAGTGTGCGAATAAAATATCTTAATATATATTTTAGCATGCAGGATAAAAGTGTAAGCAGGCCCGCCCTTTTGTGGAAATATATTCAGTTCTTGGGAGCTTATTCCCCAGCTAATGATAACTATTATCGCCCCTTTAAGGGTAAAAGTAATTTCCTGAATAGTGTTGTGAAGGGGCTAACTATCTTCTATCGGATGGCCAGGGGAACCTACAAGGTTTCCTGAATATTGGTCATATAAGAATTATGCCGAGGAGGGGTATCGCTGTCACCCTGAGCTTGAAGGGCGCATGAGCTACGATCACTCCACCGTCACCGACTTTGCCAGGTTCCTCGGCTGATCCACGTTTCTTCCACGCAGCACCGCAATATAGTAGGAGAGCAGTTGCAAGGGAATGACCGTCAGCAAAGGCTGCAATACCTCATGCGTATTGGGGATCTCTATGGTGAAATCGACCATCTTCCGCACCTCGGTGTCTCCTTCCGACACAATGGCAATCACCCGGCCTTTACGGGCTTTTACTTCCTGGATATTGGACACCACCTTTTCGTAGGAGCCGTCGCGGGTAGCGATAAACACCACCGGCATATCTTCATCAATGAGGGCAATAGGCCCGTGCTTCATTTCGGCGGCCGGGTAGCCTTCGGCGTGAATATAGGAGATCTCTTTGAGCTTTAAAGCACCTTCCAGCGCTACTGGGAAGTTCAGGCCCCGCCCCAGGAAGATGAAGTTCTGAGCGAAAGTGAACAATTTGGAAATGTCTTTGATCTCCTCCGCCTGGGTCAGGATTTCCTCTACCTTCTTAGGGATCTCCGACATCTCGGTCAGCAGGCGGCGGAAGGTCTCGTCGGTAATGGCCCCTTTCTTATGGGCAGTGGCAATGGCAATCATGGAAAGTACGGTCACCTGGGCGGTGAAGGCCTTGGTACTGGCTACTCCGATTTCCGGCCCTGCATGGGTATAAACCCCGGCGTCGGTTACCCGAGAGATAGACGACCCCACCACATTACATACCCCCAGGATAATGGCGCCTTTGCTCTTGGCCAGTTCCAGGGCGGCGAGGGTGTCGGCCGTTTCGCCCGACTGGGAGATAGCGATGACGATGTCGCCTTCTTTGATAATGGGATTCCGGTAGCGGAACTCGGAGGCGTATTCCACTTCCACATTAATACGGGCCAGCTCCTCGAAGAGGTATTCGCCCACCAGGCCGGCATGCCAGGAAGTACCGCAGGCCACAAAAACGATGCGCTTGGCCTTGGCCAGTTTGCCCAGGTAGTCGCGCAGGCCACCGAGCTGGATCAGGGCCTCATCGGCATTTACACGCCCGCGGAGGCAGTCGGCAATGGAGCGGGGCTGTTCAAAGATTTCTTTCAGCATGAAGTGATCGTATCCCCCCTTTTCAATGGCTTCCAGCTCCAGGTCTACCGTCTGTATATGCGGGTCGGAAGACTCGTTCTGTAGGTTTCGAATCTCCAGTCCGTTGGCGGAAACCAGGGCAATCTCCAGGTCGTCAAGGTACACCACTTCTTTGGTATACTCAATAATGGGGGTGGCATCGGAGGCAAAGAAATATTCGTCTTGTCCCACGCCAATGACAAGGGGACTCCCCTTGCGGGCGCCGATGAGTTGGTTAGGGTTTTCCCGGTCCATGATCACGATAGCATAAGCGCCTACCACATCTTTCAGGGCCAGGCGTACCGCTTCTTCGAGCGGGTAATTGCCGGAGACCTGCACCTCTTCTATAAAATTGACCAGCACCTCGGTGTCGGTCTGGCTGCTGAAAGTATAGCTCTTGTTAAGCAGCATCTGTTTCAGCGCGTTGTAATTTTCGATGATCCCGTTATGTACGAGGCTGAAACGGCCGGAGTTCGACAGATGAGGGTGCGCGTTCACATCGTTCGGCTCGCCGTGGGTGGCCCATCGGGTATGGCCTATGGCCACATTGGCATAGAAATTTTCGTTTTTAAGCACATTTTCAAGGTCGGCTACTTTTCCTTTCTTTTTAAAGACCTTCATTCCCTGTTGGGGATCAAAAACGGCTACGCCCGAGCTGTCGTACCCTCTGTATTCCAGTCTTTTCAATCCTTTAATGACAACTGGGGCCGACTCACGGCTTCCCAGGTAGGCGACAATTCCGCACATAATTGAGTTAGTTTATTTGTGTTTGTGATGTAAATATACGTACCGGAACGAACGCATCAAGGCTTTTAAATTAATAAAAAAAATTATTAAATATTGAAAATCAGGAAGTTATATATAGTGCAAAAAAATCTCAGGAAAGGGATATTTTGGCGTTTGTTCTCGGTTGTCACCCCGAGCACAAACAAGCACGAGAGTGCGAAGTTTGCGAGCGAAGCTCCGAGGGGGTCTTCGCTCGGTTCTCGTCTTCGCTCGAACTGACACGTAACGCTCGCCTCTGTCACCCCGAGCACAAACAAGCACGAGAGTGCGAAGTTTGCGAGCGAAGCTCCGAGGGGCTCACCGTCGCCGCCTTCCCCTCGGAATCACCTTCCGGCCGGAATCACGCTTCTTCAATGATTTCCCTTCCACCGAAAGCAACTCCAGCTCAATGCTTCGCCGCTCGATATCCGTGGCTTTTACTTTCACTTTTACCGAATTGCCGAAGCCGATGACCCGCCCCGTCTTGCGGCCCGTCACCCGGTAATTGTCGGCATCGTATTCGTAATAATCGTCGTTCAGGTCGGCCAGGCGCACCATGCCCTCTGCCCCCATGCCGTCGAGTTCCACAAAGAGGCCAAAGTCGGTTACCCCGGAAATGAGGCCGGAGAAAACCTCGCTGCGCGACTGAAAACTCATGTATTCTACCTGCTTGTATTTGATGGAGGCCCTTTCCGCCTCGGCCGCCAGTTTTTCCTGGGCAGAGCTGTGTTCCGCCTTGCTTTCGAAGTCTTCCGCCGGTAGTGATTTCCCTCCATCGAGATAGTGCTGGAGCATACGGTGTGCCATAATATCCGGGTAGCGCCGGATAGGCGAGGTAAAGTGGCTGTAGTGGTCAAAGGCCAGCCCGAAATGCCCCAGATTTTGGGTGGAATACCGGGCTTTCGACATGGTGCGTACCGCCAGAGACTCCAATACGTTCTGTATAGGCTGGCCTTCAATTTCCTGCATGAGGGTATTGAGGGAACGGGCCAGGTCTTGTGTGCTTCCCGTCTTCACCCGGAAGCCCATCTTGGCCGCAAATTTGGCGAAGGTCTCCACTTTGGTGGGGTTGGGCGGCTCGTGTACCCGGTAAATCATGATATACGGGTCTTGCCCTTTGGGCGCTTTTTGGTATACCCAGGTGGCTACCCGTCGGTTGGCCAGGAGCATAAATTCTTCAATCAGCTTGTGGGCGTCTTTCCGCACTTTGCGGTATACCCCCAAAGGTTTTCCGGTTTCATCGAGGTGAAATTTGACTTCGTCGGTTTCAAAGTTAAACGCCCCTTTGTGGAAGCGTTCCTCCCTCAGGAGATGGGCCAGGCGATTCAGCTGATCCAGCACGGGAAGATACACCTCATCGGGTTTTCCTTCCAAAATTTCCTGGGCTTCTTCGTAGGAAAACCGGCGGTTGGAGTGCATGACGCACCGCCCGAACCATTCCCCGACCACTTCGGCCCGTCCGTTCATTTCAAAAATGGCGGAGAACACCAGCTTGTCTTCGTTGGGCCGGAGAGAGCAAAGGTTATTCGAGAGCTTTTCCGGCAGCATGGGAATAGTGCGGTCTACCAGGTACACCGAGGTGGCCCGGCGGAAAGCCTCTTCTTCCAGGCAACTGCCCGGCGTGACGTAATGAGACACGTCGGCAATATGAATACCGATTTCGAAATTCCCGTTTTCCAGGGTGCGGAAACTGAGGGCGTCGTCAAAGTCTTTGGCATCGTGGGGGTCAATGGTAAACGTGAGTACATCCCGTATATCCCGGCGTTTGCGGAGTTCAGCCGCCGGAAGCGTATCTTTGATTTTCCGGGTCTCTTCCAGTACATCTGCGGGAAATTCTACGGGCAGGCCGAACTCGGCCATGATGGCGTGCATTTCGGCATTGTTGTCGCCCGACTGCCCCAGCACGGCCGTGACCACGCCCGAAGCCTGAATCCCCGGTGCCGGGAAAGTGACGATATCGGCAATGACGAGGTCATCGGATACTGCCCCCAGCAGCTTTTCTTTGGGGATAAAAATGTTTTCGTGGAAGCCCTTTACATCGGGACTCACCAGGCCGTAATTCTTAAATACCCGGATCTTGCCCACCACGTTATTTCTGGCACGGGTCAGCACTTCTACCACCCGGCCTTCCGGGTTCTTGTCGCCTATTCCCTGGGGGCGCGTAATTTGTACCGACACGGTGTCGCCGTCCAGCGCCCCGTTCATGTCGTCGCGGGAGATATAGATATCCGACTGCTCGTGGTCGTAACGCACAAACCCGAAATTGGCATTCACAAAATCCACTTTGCCGGTAAGGGTACCTGTAGCTCCTGTTTTGCCCTGCAACTTCTGAACGGTATAGCGACTGCGCCCTGCGCTGTGCAGTTTGCCCTCGTCTACCAGGTCATCTACCATCAGGCGGATGAACATTTTGTCCTGGTCGTCATACACATTCAGGTGATTGTACAGGTCGGTTAAGGTATGGGGGCGGTCGGTATTATGCTCGAAGAAAGTCAGTATCTCTGTCTTTTGAGACCTGATCTGTGATTTTTTTATTCTCTTTTTCATAAGTGTAATTAATTTGTACGCCGTCAGGGCGTTAATTCCGGAATGAGGTCAGTTCCGGGGGCCAGCTCCAGCACCAGTAACCCAAAAGGTTGCAGGCAGGCGGTCTGGCCGGTGAGTGTACTCTTTTGCGTGGATAAAAGTAACTGATTCATGGAGAAGTTCAGTTCCGTGGTCCTGATTTCATTGGAGACATTCTGCATAATCAACAACTTTTCCGTTCCATTCGTTCGGATAAACGAAATGAGGGCTTCGTCACGGATACCGGATGCTTCCAGCGTGTGCATGCCCGGGAGCGCAGGATGGGCCTTGCGGAAGGCGATCATTTTCCGGTAGTGGGAGAAAACGGAATGCCGGTCTTCCGATTGTACCGCGAGGGGTCTCAGGCGGAGGTCGTGGCTGTACCGGGCGGGGCGCTTCCCGGTGCGGAAGAGGTCGTTATGCCGGTAGTTCCACAGGAAAGGTTCGCGCAGGTGAGTGTCGGGTTTCTTCCCTTCGGTAGCCAGCTCTTCTCCGTAATACAGGAAAGGATGCCCGGGCAGGGTCATCAGGAGGTTGACAGCCGCCATCAGCTTGCGGGTATGGTTTTGAAGCGCGGAAGCAATCCGTTCCTGGTCGTGGTTGCCCAGGAAGGTAGCGTCTGTGAAGTGTGGGTTGACTTCCCGATAAAGGCGGTAGCTTTCCAGCAGGTGATTCACCAGCTGGCGGGTGTCACGTTCGTGGAGAAGCACGTCGCGGATGGCGTAACAAAGTTCGAAATTAAAGCTGGCGGTGAGCCCCCGGAGGAAAGGCGCCACCCGGCGGGGTACCGACCAAACCTCTCCCACCAGGTACACCGGGCCGAAATCTTTTTCCAGTTCCTCGCGGAAGGCTTCCCAGAAGCGGATGTTCCGGTCGGCAGGCAACCAGGCGGGGTACAGGTGTTTGGCGGCATCAAGCCGGAAACCGTACACGCCTTTCCTTAGCCAGAAGCGCGCGATTTCCAGGAGCGCTATGCGGGTAGGAAGGTTTTCCAGGTTCAGATCGGGCATTTCTTCCGAAAAAATACCGTAGTACTTTTCCCGGTTGCCGGGGGCTTTATGCCAGGGTTTTTTAAGTGCGGTGTCAGGGGTAGCGTGGCGGGTACCCAGGCCCATGTTCCGGATCACTTCCGGTGATTTCCAGATATAGTAGTCCCGGTATGGGCTTTCCGGCGAGCTTTGGGCTTCCCGGAACCAGGGATGGAGGCGGCTGGTGTGGCTAATCACCAGGTCGAGCAAAATTTTGATGCCTTTTTGGCCGGCGGTGTCCACCAGTTCTTCGAAATCGCTCAGGGTGCCGTACTCCGGGTCGATGTGGTAATAATCGGTCACATCGTATTTGTGCTCGGAAGGAGACGCAAATACGGGAGATAACCAGAGGCCTTCCACCCCGAGGTAGGCCAGGTAATCCAGCTTCTCTATAATTCCGCGGAGGTCGCCGGTACCGTCGCCGTTGCCGTCAGAGAACGACCGTACAAAAACCTGGTAGAAGAGGGAGGGGGCCAATGTGCCGGAAATTTTTTGTAAAAATACGTATTCCTTTCCAACCTTTTCTCATTGGGGCGTGTCTATAGAAAAAAGGGTAAAGAGTGTAATTTGGCGGCGGTTTTCTTTCGCGGAGGCCGCCGCTCAAATTCTGACACTACGTTTAAGATTCAACAGTGGTTAAACAAAGAGGTGAAAAAGCTATTACAAAATATAAATGGGGTAGGTTTTGTATTTCTTCTTGCGGTGTGTTCCTGCACAGGGTTGGACAAAGATTTACAGAACATGAGCAATTCGGGCAGTCTGAACGGACCCACGGGGCCTGCCGGTCCGCAAGGGCCCTACCTTGATTTTACCGGCGAAAAGAGCCGGCTCCTGAATGTGAAGTGGGAACTGGAAGCGTACGAAAACGGGAAAGTAAATAAGAGTACCGTGCTGGAATTCAAAACACAGCGTAACCTGGTGGGAAATTATATTCTTAGTGGAATCTCTGCCGTTAATTTTTATGAAGCAGGCTACAGCCTCTCCGGAGACGATGGCATTAAAATTACCGGTCTTTCCATGACGGAAATGGCGGGTTCTGCTCAGGATATGGCCTTCGAGACCCATTATTTTGAGCGGCTGCTGTCGGTGACTTCGTTTGAATTTCGCGACGACAAACTGGTATTGCGGAACGCCCGCGGGCAGGAGATGGTATTTAACTGAGCGCACTGGCGGTATTGAATTCTGAAATTATAACAACCAAGAGCTCATAGCTCATAGCTCGCGGCTCATAGCTAAACAATATAGACATGAAAAAACTCACTTTCTTTCTCTCCATTTGGGTGCTGGGCGCCTGTACAGACAAAACGGTACCCGAGTCGGTGCAGGTCAATATCCCTGCGGAATTTTCCGCCAAAACCACCTCCTTTGCCGTAGACTTCTGGAAAACCTATGAAAAGGAAAATGGCGGCACATATTTTCTCTCGCCCCTCAGCCTGAATATTGCTTTGGGCATGCTGGTGAACGGTGCCGAGGGCGAAACCCGGGCAGAAATTCAGAAGGTACTGGGTTTTAGCGATGCTGACCTGGCTGTGATCAATGCTTCTTATGCGGAAATGATCAGTAAATTGCCTTTGGTAGATCCTCAGGTAACCAATACCACCGCCAATTCGGTATGGCATGAAAAGGAATTTCCCGTGGAACAGACTTACCTTGATGCCTTGAAAAAGAGTTTTAATGCAGGGGTGTATGCGGAAGATTTCAGGAATACGGCCACCGTGGAGAAAATCAACCGCTGGGCCGCCACCCACACAAACGACAAAATCAAAAAGGTGATAGAGAAAATCGAAGACGGGCAGGTCTTGTTTTTGCTGAACGCCTTGTATTTCAAGGGCGAATGGACCGAAAAGTTTGATGAAAAGAATACTTTCAAGGCCCCTTTTAATGGGGTAAGCAAGGAGGTTAGTCAGGATTTTATGTATGCGCAGCACAATGTGGGCTATACCCGGAATGAGGAGTTTCAGATGATAGAGTTGCCCTATGGAAATGAAAAATACGCGTTGGTGGCTATGTTGCCGGTGAGCGGTACGGCCGATGAGATGATAAGCAGCCTCACTACAGAGAAATGGGCTGCCGCGAGAAATAGTCTTAGTACGCAAAAGGTGGAAGTATTTCTGCCAAAATTCAAAATGGAGTCTAGCAAAAAGCTGAACGGCGTGCTGGAAGCCATGGGCATGCGCAAAGCCTTTACCGATGCCGCCGAGTTGGGTGGGATTTCTAAGTCGGCTCGTTTATTTGTAGATTTTGTCAAGCAGGACACTTACCTTTCCGTAGATGAGAAAGGATCAGAAGCGGCTGCGGTGACCAGCATTGGGGTGGGGGTAACCTCCGCACCCGTTTACCCGGTTTTCCGTTGCGACCGGCCATTTGCATTTGCGATAGTGGAGAAGACGTCTGACACCATCCAGTTTATTGGGAAGGTGAATGATGTGGAGTAGGGAGGAGGGTGTCAGTCCTTCTCCGCTTCGTAGATTTTGGCATCCACCAGGAAACGGAACCAAAAGCCCTGGAGGAAATGAAAAATGAGGCCTTCTTTCCCGTCTCTAAACCCCATCTTCAGGAGGTAGCGATACCCGAAATACAGGAATACCCTCCAGAATTTGGGGTAGGAATAGTATTTTAGCCTTTGATAACGGCGAACCTCCATGGGGTTCCCGTTTTTATCGGCTTTTACGGTTTTCGCGTTGACTTCCCGCAACAGTTGGATGGCGTCCTGGGCTTCCAGGGTAGCCCATTTATTATGCCGGGCGGTGAAGGTAGTCAGAGATTCCGTGATAATATCGATGACATTGCCTTTCAGCGCCAGGGCTTCTCCTTCAATCACAAAATGCTGATCGTATTCCTTGTGTTCACAATATCCGAAACCCTTCCGGAAAATAATGCCGTGGTAAACGGGGTAATGTCCGCCGTGGCGTATCCAGCGGCCAAGGAACATGGTTTGGCGGGAGGCCATAAAACCGTGAATATGCACAGGAATTCCTTTCCGGAAGTGCGCACTTAATTCTTCCTTTAGCTCCGGAGTTACCCGGTGGTCGGCATCCAGGTTCATCACAAAGTCGTTCCGCAGGGGCAGGTTTTCAAAAGCCCAGTTGCGTTGAACGGAGTAGTTGACAAACTCGTGCTGAAACACCTGTACACCGGGGTAGCGTGCAATGAGTTCCAGGGTGCGGTCGGTAGAGTAAGAATCTACCACTATCACCTCATCTACCCAGGAAACCAGGCTGTCGAGGCATTCGGTGATATTTTTCTCCTCGTTAAAGGTGAGAATGATGGCGGTTAACGGAATTTTCATACTGCAAAGGTCGGAAAAAAATATGAGCTGTCAGCTTTGAGTCAATTACGAATTACGGGAATCAATTACGAATTGGGCGGCCCCGAGCTGTCGAAGGGCTCAGCACTCAGCACTCAGCACTCACTACTCACTACTCGGCACTCAGAACTAATTTTTTTTGGATAACAAAAACTTAAGCGGTATCTTTGCAGTTCCAAAAGGGTTTCGTGGCCGAGAGGCTAGGCAGAGGTCTGCAAAACCTCGTACAGCGGTTCGAATCCGCTCGAAACCTCAGAAAGCAGGCTCCAGGGCCTGCTTTTTTGTTTTATAAAGTACTATAATGCGCTGGAAATAGCGCAGACAGAAAACACTCTTAACTTTTCAAGAGAAAGTCTTCCATATTAGCAGGGGTAATAACTGATGTTTCCGAACCCGGATAATTATGCGTAAAGGTTTGGGGGAATCTTACCCTTGCAGAACTGTTCCACTTGAATTCAAAGGCGTATAGCTTCCCTTCTGAATCTTCTATCAGATCGATCTCTTGTTGCTGTGCCGTTCGCCAAAAATACCGTTCAGCGTCAATATTATTGTACTGCAAAAACTTCATGCGTTCGGCCATGAGGAAGTTTTCCCACAAAGCCCCGACATCGGTTCTGCTCGACATCGGTTTGAAATTACCGATGATCGCATTGCGAATACCGCAATCGTAAAAATATACTTTTTGTCCTTTTTTGATTTCATTCCGAACATTCCTGCTAAAGGCGGGTAAACGGAAGACAACAAAGGTTTTTTCAAGCAGGTCAATGTATTTATCTACTGTTTTTCCATCGCTACCAATCAGTTGACCAATTTCCTGATAGTTGACTTCGCTACCGACCTGCAAAGCCAGTGCTTTTAAAAGTTTTTCCAGCAGCATGGGCTTTTTTATCTGTTCAAGCATCAGCAGGTCTTTGTAAAGATAGCTGCTGGCCAGAAGCTTGAGATGCTCTTTTTCTTCTCCGATTTTTGTAACGATTTCGGGGTAGTATCCATAATTCATACGATGTTCAAGATGTCTTTTTTCCTGAATGAGGCCATGGTAATCGACCATTTCAGAAAAACTGATCGGATAAAGCATAAATTCATATTTGCGACCCGTAAGAGGTTCGTTGACGCGGCTGGACAGCTCAAATGCAGAAGAACCGGTGGCAATCACCTGTACGTCCTTGATCTGATCTGTAAATAGTTTCAGGGTAAGACCGATATTTGTAATTCTTTGGGCTTCGTCTATGAAAACTATCTTGCTCGAACCAACCGCCAGTTTTAGCTTGACTGCGGTTGTCTGCGTCAGCAGGGCTTCGGTGTCGGTATCATCCCCATTGAGATATAGATAGTCTTTTCCGTTGAGGATGGACTCAATTAATGTTGATTTTCCGGCCTGTCGAGAGCCAAACAAAAGAATGGCTTTGCCTTTGAAAAGCTTGTTTTCGATTAGGCGATGAAGGTGTCTTTTTATCATATTCCCATACTTAAATCCTGTAAAATCATAATAATGACGGATTTGAATACAATATTATTATAATATTGTCGGATTTACAAGGAATGTAGATAGATCCTGATCGCGATTCCATCAGGGAATATCTTGAAAGGAATACGAGAGAAACTTTTTAAATGATGGAAGACAAAGAATTGTTATGTGTTTTGTTGTACCAACGATTTTCCGGTATAAAAAAAGAGCTACAAATCACTTTGTAACTCTTTGATTTTCAGTACCGGGGACGGGAATCGAACCCGTACGAACATCACTGCTCACAGGATTTTAAGTCCTGCGTGTCTACCAGTTCCACCACCCCGGCCCAAGTGTCGTATCAAACACATTGACACGACACTTACAGACAAAAAAAGCTCCCATTTTCATAGGAACTTTCCTGCTGTTGGAGCGGAAGACGGGTCTCGAACCCGCGACCTTAACCTTGGCAAGGTTACGCTCTACCAACTGAGCTACTTCCGCTATTCGTAAGGAGAATCTCTCTCCGTGAATGTGGGTGCAAAGATAGAAGGAGTTTTTTTTCTGTCAAAATTTCTGAAGAAAATTTTATTCGTTTCTTCAATTGAATCGCTAATATTGTAGTCAGATATGACAAGAGAACCAGACTTTTCCAAAGGGCTGATCCCGGCCATTGTTCAGGATCACCTTACCGCTAAGGTACTTATGCAGGGATATATGAACGCAGAAGCCCTGCAGCATACCCTGGAGACCGGTAAGGTCACTTTTTTCAGCCGCTCTAAAAACCGGCTCTGGACCAAAGGAGAGACCTCGGAGAACTACCTGGCCTATATCAGCCACGCCGTAGATTGTGACGGCGACTCCCTCCTGATCAGGGCCACCCCCGCAGGCCCCGTCTGCCATACCGGCGATGCCACCTGCTGGGGAGAAGAAAACAAGGGGAAAGTGGCGTTCATCCGCTCCCTGACGGAGATCATCCATGACCGGAGACTGCGCCCTACGGATGAGTCGTACACCGCCTCCCTTTTTGCCAAAGGAATAAATAAAGTGGCCCAAAAAGTGGGTGAGGAGGCTGTAGAGCTGGTGATTGAGGCGAAAGATGATAACAAAGACCTGTTTTTGGGCGAAGCGGCCGACCTGCTTTTTCATTACCTGGTACTGCTGGAAGCCAAAGGCATAGAACTGGACGAAGTTTTGGATGTTTTAATTAAACGACATAGCGCATGATCAATTATGTAATTCGTCTCGTACTGACCGGGGTCCTCGTGTATTTAATGCCCAAACTGCTGAGTGGTATTGCCGTGGATACCCTGACTACCGGTGTGATTGTGGCCTTTGTGATGAGCCTCCTGAACACCTTTGTGAAGCCTCTGCTTCATTTGATTTCCCTGCCCATCACGTTCCTGACCCTCGGACTTTTTGCCCTGGTGATTTCAGTAGCGGTGGTGTACCTGTGTGCCTATCTGGTAGACGGATTTGGGGTAAACGGCTTTTTCAGCGCCCTGATTTTCAGTTTCCTGTTGTCGATTGCCAATGCGGTGGTCGGAAGTTTCCAGGAGTAGATAGCCGCTTGGATAAAAATTTATACGCATGAAACACAAAATTTGGCTGATTATATTTTTGCTTGCAGGGTGTTCCTACACCGATCCCCTGGAAATACCGGGACTGGACTCAGAAGCGTTTAAAGGAGACCGTGCCGGATGTAACGGAGGACGGGAAAGGCAGATCGAACTGCTGAAAACGTACCAGGACCGGTTTACCGGGATTTCAGAGAATGAGATCTTCGAGGCGATTGGCCGGTACGATTACCAGGTGCTGGACCGGAGAAACGAAAAGATTTTTGTCTACTACCTGGAGCCGGGCCCTCAGTGTGAGCAGATGCAGGCCCCCACGGAGGCCGAAAGCCTGGTGCTTTACCTGAATGCGGTAAAGCTCGTGAAGGAAGTATCCATCCGGAAAGGCGGACACAGAGAAGAACCATCAAATTTATAGGATATGCGGAAAGCGGAAATGGTCACCGACAAGGGGACTTTGTTAATTGAATTTTACGACGATGACGCCCCTCTGGCGGTGCAGAACTTCATTGATCTGTCGAATAAGGGATTCTACGACGGGCTGAAATTTCACCGGGTGATTCCGGGCTTTATGGTACAGGGCGGCTGTCCGGACGGTACAGGCGCGGGCGGACCGGGATATACTATTCCCTGCGAGCTGGACGGGGTGAAACAATACCACGACCGGGGCGTGCTGTCTATGGCCCACCGGGGCAGAAACACCGGAGGATCCCAGTTTTTTATCTGCCATAACCGCCAGAATACGGCCCACCTCGACCGGAACCACACCTGTTTCGGAAAGGTAGTGGAAGGGCTGGACATCATTGACGAAATCCGTCAGGGCGATGTGATTCAAAAGGTGACGATTATTGAACCTCAGGAGGTGTAAGAGTACACTTCGATACTTCGCAAGCTCAGCCTGTACTGAGCTTGCCAAAGTACCGAAGCCCTCTTCTAAAACCTGATCCCGGTTCTCGGAGCTTCGCTCGCAAACTTGGCACTACCGTGCTTGTTTGTGCTCGAACTGACAAATGGCAACCGTTCCTGTCAGTTCGAGCGAAGCTCCGAGAACCAAGCATTCTCTCAGAACCGCACCCCGAAGCTAAAAGCCTGCATATCCCGGGCGTTTACCTGGCTTTCCCGGAACAATTCGCTCAGGTCATAGCGGAAGAAGAGTGCGCCGCCATTCCTGCGTCCTATTTCTGCGGTAAGGCCATATTTCAGGTCGTTAAGCCCCAGAGACTCGTTGTATTTCTCCTTACTTTTATTGTCTTTATACACCACGTTGGTGTAGCCCCCCACACGGTAGCCCACGTAACCGCCTACGCCTATGCGGACGCCTTCTTTCTTCAGTCCGAGATTCAGCAATACCGGGAAATTTACGTGGGGAATTACAAATTTGCTTTTGGCGGTAGTCTGGGTACTTTCCGCAAAGCGGGCCTGTCCGTTTTCGTATTGCAACACATGGCTGTTGTGGAGCATGAAATTGTGCCAGGCGAACTCGGGTCCATAGCTGAGTACCAGGTGAGCTTTGGAAGAATTGGCCAGGGTGGCGTTCCCGCGAAACGACAGCGCCACGTAGCGTGAAGGCCATAAACGCAGCTCGCTCAGGTTATCCGGCGCAAGATCTTCCTGACCCGTATAGCTGTTTAGTCCCAGGTAGAAGGCGAAGTCGGTACGCGAGAAGAAGCGCCCGGAGCGGTAACTCCTGGAAGGGCTGGTGTTATCGGTAGAGATCCTGACATCGAAATCTTTGGTATCATTAGACTCGAAGGTCACGATTTCATCGTCGGGTGCATGAACGGCCACGGAGAGGTCACGGGTAATGACGGTGACCCTGTCGCCGGTGCGGCTGATTGCCATCAGGGTATCGCGCCGGTTTTGGCTTGTTTGGAGCAATAGCCAAAGGCGTTCTCTTTCGGTGGAGTCTACCTGAAACGCTTTCAGTACCTGGTGGAGGTTCAGCACACGTGGGTACACTACGTCAAAAGACTTGTCGCTTTTTACTTTGATCTTTTTATGAAAGACGTTGTCGTTATACTCGATAATGGTGGTATCCGACGGGGCTGCGAAGGCAGATGCGCTAAGCAGGAGGGAGAGGAATAATAACTTTTTCATTGTAATTAATTTTTTGAGTGATGAGCTTTAAGTGGTAGGCACATGCGCATGAAGTCCGGTTCCTCAGGGTGCGCCAGGCTCAAAGATCGGTGCTGTTTTAATTTTCTATTGGAAGATTTCCTTAAACCGGTCAACCCCTTCTTTTACCTGGCGGGACTCGTTGGCAAGGAGGCCGCTTTGGTTGTAGGCAATGGCGGTAGCAGCCGGTTTTATACCCGCACGGTCGAGGTCGGGTTTTTCACCGTTGGCCACGTATTTCACTTCCCGCACCACCCTGGCCAGCAGGGGGAGAGGTTTCCCGGCGGCGTTGGTGGCCGGTGCGGGGCGGTCGGTTTCTAACTCCAGGGCCATGTGTACATCCAGGAGACTGAAGTCGGTAAGTTCCACGTGCTGGTGCCGGTAGCTGATCTCCGGGCTTAGCCTGGGGAGGTCGGCCCGCAAGGGCTTTTCAGGAGCGCGGGTTACGGCTACAGATGAGGTATTGTTCACTTCCTGAGCCGGTTGTACTACCGGCCGTAGTGGAGTGGCCTGGGGAGTTTCGGCTTTTTCCAAAGGTGCTGCCGGAAGTTCCACCGGGATTTCCCGGGAAGTCTCTACCGTTTTTTCTTCTGCCGGAAGGTTTATTGCGGTGCTGTTTTCGCCCGGGAGGAAACGCAGGAAGAACAGGAAACTGAGGGCGATGGTTACGGCCGCGGCGGTAGCCCAATACGGCGTGGTCTTTTTCTCTTTCTTTTGGGGGGAAAGCTGCTCCATCCGGCTACGGAAAAGCGCGTTGGCCCGTTCGGAAGGAGTGATTTCCAAGTCTCTTAGTTTTTTCGAAAAATGCTCATCCATGATCCTTAAAAATTAGAGGTTAACTGAAATTTATTTAATTGTTCCTGAAGGGTGGCCCTGGCCCGGCTGAGCTGGGACTTGGACGTTCCTTCCGAAATTCCGAGAAGTTCCGCAATTTCGGCGTGCGAATACCCCTCGATGGCGTACAGGTTAAATACCGTTCTGTAGCCTGCCGGCAGTTGTTGAACAAGGCGGAGGAGGTCTTCGGCCTCCAGGTGGGTTTCCATGGTGCCGGCAGCCTCATGAACTTCTTCCGTTCCGGTTTCCATCATCTTGTGACTCCTCAGGTAGCCCAGGGCCTGGTTCACCACCAACCGTTTACTCCAGCCTTCAAAACTTCCCTGGAAGTCGAACTGGCTGCTCTTCTCAAAAATCCGCATCATACTTTCTACCATCACGTCTTCGGCGGCCATTCGGTCTTTGATGTAGCGACAACAGATGGCGAGAAATTTCCCGGAATACTTTTCATAGAAAGCACGCTGGGCGTTTCCTTCGCCACGGATGATGGCCCGGGCGAGGTCGTGCTCTGTTTTGAAAAGGGGTAATATTCTTGCCATAAAACGAGTTTTCATCTACAAGATGCGAAATAAGGGGATGTGGGTTGCACTGTTGGGGAAAATATTTTTAGTGCCGGGTAGTTAGTACCGAGTTCCGAGTAGTGAGTAGTGAGTTCCGAGTTCCGAGTGCCGAGTCCTTCGGCAAGCTTAGGGTGACAGTAGCTACCTAGTACGTGACCATTGTCACCCTGCCTGGGCGGCCCCGAGCTGTCGAAGGGCTCGGCGCTAAGCACTCGGAACCCGGCACCCGGTACTAAAGTATTCGGAACTATCCCTTATCTTTGCATTATGACCATTTTAGATCAGATTATAGCGAATAAGCGGGAAGAGGTGAGGAAGTCCCGCGCGGAGGTACCGGTAGAGGAATTGCAAAGGACGGCGAATTACACCCGCGATACCTTGTCTTTAAAGCAGCGTCTACAGGAGGAGCCGGGCATCATTGCGGAATTTAAGCGGAGGTCGCCCTCGAAGGGTGATATTTCCCCGGGGGCGTCAGTAGAGGAGGTAGTGCGGGGGTATGCGGCCCGGGGCGCGGCGGGCGTCAGCGTGCTCACGGACGCTCTTTTTTTTGGGGGAAGTGGGGAGGATCTGGCGCGGGCGCGGGCAGTGGCCCCTGAAACGCCTTTGCTGCGGAAAGACTTTATGATAGACGAATACCAGCTTCACGAGGCAAGGGCCTGGGGCGCAGACGTGATCCTGCTGATTGCGGCTAATCTTACTTCGGAGGAGATCCTGAACCTTAGCCGGAAGGCCCGGGAGTTAGACCTGGAGGTCTTGCTCGAAATCCATGACCGGGAAGAGCTGGATCGGAGCCCCCTGGAGTTTGTGGATCTGCTGGGCGTGAATAACCGGAACCTGAAGAATTTTGCGGAAAACAACGTAAATGCCTCCCTGGACCTTATCGCCCATCTGCCGGCGGAGGTAGTGAGGATATCCGAAAGCTGTATCAGCCGGGTGGAGACCGTAGTGCAGCTCAGGGAGGTGGGGTACCAGGGTTTCCTGATGGGAGAAAATTTTATGAAAACGGAGCATCCAGCGGAAAGTCTGAGGCAGTTCCGGGAAGAAATCCAAAAGCGTTCCAGGGCGGAAAGTGGAAGCTATTAGAAGTTAGCTGTTAGATATTAGACACCAACCGACCAATGTATAAGCGAAGCGTCGCCCGGCTGACTGCTGAAAGCAAAAATTTATACACATGAAAGTCAAAATTTGCGGTATGCGCGAGGTAGAGAACATCCGGAAGGTTGCCGAACAGGGGCCTGACCTGATGGGATTTATCTTTTACGTCCGTTCGCCGCGCTACGTCGGTGAAAATTTTATAATGCCGGACCTGTCGGAAACGATAGGCCGGGTGGGGGTTTTTGTCAATGTGCCTTTATACCAGGTGCTGGGACTGGCACAGCAATACGGCCTGGAATATGTGCAGCTGCACGGTGAAGAGACGCCCGCCCTTTGCGCGGAAATCAGGAGCGCGGGGCTAAAGGTTCTGAAGGCGTTTGGTGTGGATAGCACGTTTGATTTCGAACAGACCAGGGCTTATGAAGGGGTAGCCGACTTCTTCCTTTTTGATACAAAAGGAGAAAATTATGGAGGGCATGGAAAGCCCTTTGACTGGAATTGCCTATTGGAATACCGGGGAAATACGCCTTTCTTTGTAGCCGGCGGGGTTTCCAATGAAAATATCGGAGAATTATTGAAGCTGGCCCACCCTATGCTGGAAGGCATTGATGTGAACAGCAGGTATGAAATTTCCCCGGGGGTGAAGGATGTGGAGCGGGTGAGGGAGATGTTTTTGGAGATAAAGGGGAAGAGTTGACAATTGGTTAAGTGAGTAGTGGGTGAGGGGTGATGCATAGGTGGCGAATAACCGGAAGTGATAAAATAAAGCAAAGGAGATGACCAAATACACAGTAGACGAACGGGGGTATTACGGGAATTTCGGGGGTGCGTTTATTCCTGAAATGTTGTACCCCAATGTGGAAGAGCTCAGGCAGAACTACCTCAGCATTATGAATGACCCGGCTTTCCAGGCCGAGTTTCAGCGGCTCTTACGTGACTATGTAGGCCGGCCCACGCCCTTGTTCCTTGCGGAAAGATTGTCGGAAAAATTTGGCACACAGGTTTATCTGAAGCGTGAAGACCTGAACCATACCGGTGCACATAAGGTGAATAACACCCTGGGGCAGATTCTGCTGGCCGGGCGCCTGGGGAAAAAGAAAATAGTGGCCGAAACGGGGGCGGGTCAGCACGGCGTAGCCACGGCCACCATGTGCGCGCTGAAAGGACTGGAATGCATTGTATACATGGGGGAGGTAGATATTGAGCGGCAGGCGCCCAACGTGGCCCGCATGAAGATGCTCGGTGCGGAAGTGAGAGCGGCCAAAAGCGGCTCAAGAACCCTGAAGGATGCCACGAACGAGGCCATGCGCCATTGGATTAACCACCCCGTGGATACGCATTATATCATTGGTTCGGTGGTAGGGCCTCATCCTTATCCCGACATGGTGGCCCGTTTCCAGTCGGTGATCTCCGCGGAAATCAGGCGACAGCTAAAAGAGCAGACGGGCTCGGCGCTGCCCGACTACGTGGTGGCTTGCGTGGGCGGGGGATCCAACGCCGCGGGCGTATTTTACCACTATCTCGACGACCAGAACGTCAAAATCATCGCGGCGGAAGCGGCCGGGTTGGGCGTGGAGTCCGGGAAATCGGCCGCTACTACTTTCCTGGGAAAACCGGGCATCCTGCACGGAAGCAAGAGTCTGTTGATGCAGACAACCGACGGGCAGGTGGTGGAACCGCACTCTATTTCAGCGGGACTGGACTACCCCGGCATTGGTCCTCTGCATGCGCATTTGTGGGAAACCGGCCGGGCGAAATTTATGGCCATTACCGATGAAGATGCCATGCAGGCCGGTTTTGAACTGGCCAAACTGGAAGGCATCATCCCGGCGATAGAGTCGGCGCACGCACTGGCAGCATTGAAGTATATCTCCGCGGGGCCTTCGGAAAAAGTAGTGATCGGCCTTTCAGGCCGCGGAGACAAAGACCTGGGAACCTATATGAAGTATTTGTAAAGACCTTTAAAAGCAGACGGTTTTCAGGCGGACGCTGCTTTCCACGAAACATCGCAGGATTCTGGTAGCTAATATACAAACGAATGAGTAACCTGATAAAATCGCGTCTTGAGAAGAGTCCCGCGTGGATCATCACCCTCTTCACGGCCCTGGCCGCTTTCTGCACCTACCTGTGCTTTTATCCCTTTCGGCGGGCATACACGGCTGCTACGTATGACGACCTGTATTTCTTTGGTGTACACTTTAAGATTCTTATCATTACAGCCCAGGTGCTGGGTTTCGCGGTATCAAAGGGCATCGGGGTAAAGATCGTATCGGAAATGGAACCGAAGCAGCGAGCCAGGGGCTTGCTGATATTTACGGGCCTTTCCCTGATCAGTATGTTTTTGTTTTCCGTGACTCCGCCGCCATATAACCTGGTTTTTGTGTTTTTTGCCAGCCTGCCCCTGGGGCTGTTCTATGGCGTGATCCTGGGTTTCCTGGAAGGCAGGAAGAGTACGGATATTCTGGTAGCGGCGTTGACAGCATCGTTTATTGTGGGTTCCGGGTTTGCCAAGACCGTGGGAAATTGGGTGCTCGGAAACCTGACTACAGACGAGTTTCGGATGCCTTTCCTTGCCGATGTGATCATGTACGGACCCTTATTAATCTGCGTGTGGTTCCTGGCGCAGGTGCCGGCACCGGGAGAGGTCGACAAGCAGGACCGCGCCGAGCGACTGCCCATGAACCGTGCCGAGCGTAAAAATTTTATGCGCGAATTTGGAGCGGGCATGGTGCTTTTTGTGGCCTCCTACTGCATTCTGACCGCCTACCGGGAGTTCCGGGATAACTTTATGCCCGAGATGTTCCGGGAACTGGGCTTTACCGGCAAACCCGAATTATTTACCCAAACGGAGATTCCTATTGCGGTAGCCATTCTGCTGATCATGGCCGGTATGCAGATAGTCAAAAATCACCGGAAGGCGTTTAATATCATCCAGGGACTCTTACTTTTGGGGGCGGTCATTATAGGTCTGAGTACGTTCTTGTTTCAGACCGGTTACCTCAATCCCATCTTTTGGCTGATCGCCGCAGGCTTTGGCGCTTACCTGGCCTATTCCATGTGCAACAGCATTTATTTTGAACGCATGCTGGCCAGTTTTAAATATGTGGGAACGGTAGGATTCATGATTACACTGGCCGACTACTACGCCTATTTCGGCAGTCTTGGGGTACTGTTTTACAAGAACTTTTTCCAGAGCAGCCTATCTAATCTCCACTTCTTTATAGGCATTTCCTATGCCGTGAGCGCAGTGTATTTCGTGCTTGTAGCGCTTTCAGTAGGGTATTTCCGGAAGAAGAGTTCAGCGACGCAGTAACCCGGGTTCTTAAAACTTCATCCTGGGAGTTTTGGTGCTTTTGGGTATCGGCAGAGTTGTATCTGTCGTTCACTCTTCCTCTATTACCGACTCCCCCTTCGAAAAATCCCCCGATGTCCATTGCCAGCTTTCATAAAGGCGTATTTTCCCATTCGGCAGAATTTCAGGCCTGGATTTACAAATACCCGTCATGATCTCACCCCGGTCGTTGATCTGGTGGTAGCGCATATCAATGTTGCCGGCTTCATCCACCACTCCGATCAAATGACCGGATACGATTTTTCCGCCGGAGTATTCGGAGGTAAGGATATGGCCGGTCTGCCTGTATACGAAAACGGTTTCCCCGGAGGTTTCTCCGTTTTCAGTGTTGCTGACGGGCCGGAAGATTTTGTGGTTATAATCCAAACTAAAAAAACAGGGGAAATATCATTGTTGAAACAAACTCTCCACAAACGCCATCTTATTAAACACCTGGAGGTCTTCCATCTTTTCTCCTACGCCGATATATTTTACCGGGATTTTAAATTCATCGGATATCCCGATGACTACGCCGCCTTTGGCGGTGCCGTCGAGCTTGGTGATGGCCAGGGAGTTCACGTCGGTCACCCGGGTGAATTCGCGGGCCTGGATCACGGCATTCTGGCCGGTGCTGCCGTCAAGTACGAGCATGACTTCGTGTGGAGCTTCGGGCAAAACTTTCTGCATGACACGCTTGATCTTGCCCAGTTCGTTCATGAGGTTTACTTTGGTATGGAGCCGGCCGGCAGTATCGATGATGATGACATCCGCGCCTTTTTCCAGACCTGCTTTCACCGCGTCATAGGCTACTGAAGAGGGGTCGGTGTTCATTCCGTGGTCTATCACGTCTACACCCACGCGTTCGCCCCAGAGCTTCAGCTGATCTACGGCTGCGGCACGGAAGGTATCGGCGGCGCCTAATACTACTTTCTTACCGTTTTTTGTAAAATTATGGGCCAGTTTGCCTATGGTGGTGGTCTTGCCTACGCCGTTCACCCCTACCACCATGAGTACATAAGGTTTGGGCAGGTTTTCGGTCTCAAAACTATTGGTGACGTCCTGGGAGTTGTTCTCCTGGAGTAAGGAGGCCACTTCTTCCCTCAGGATACGGTCCAGCTCATCGGTGGAGGTATATTTATCCCGAGCCACACGGGCTTCAATACGCCGGATGATCTTTACCGTGGTTTCCACGCCTACGTCGGAACTGATCAGGATTTCCTCCAGTTCATCCAGTACATCTTCGTCTACTTCCGACTTTCCCACAATGGCCTTGGTCAGTTTATCGAAGATCCCGGTTTTGGACTTCTCCAATCCTTTATCTAAAGAGTCCTTTTTTTCTTTACTGAAAAAATCAAATATGCCCATTCCTCCTTATGGTTTGAATTAATTACAAAAGTATTAAATAATTATAAGTTGGCAGCTATAATGAACCAACTGCTTTAGGGAAACAACACAATACTTTCGGACTTCGTGTCTTTCTGGAATAAACAAAAACAGCACAGACCGATTATCTGTGCTGTTTTGGGGAAGCGCGTATTGTAATTTCTTTATTTCTTTTTGTCGTTTTCAGCCGGTTTGGCCTGCGCGTTTTTATCTTCTACTTTTTTGCCTTCTTCCAATCGTTTGGAAACTTCAATAAACGGCCCTGTGATCACCTGTTCGCCAGCCTTCAGGCCGGTGAGAATCTCAATACTGCCGGTGGTGATGTCGGTGATACCGGTGGTCACTTCCCGCTTTTTGGCTACACCTTCCTCGTTCACAAACACAATTTCTTTAGGCCGCTCGGCTTTGGCATGGTCTGTCGCGGTAGTGGAGGTGCTTTCACTTTCTTCCGCTTTCTCCGTGCGGGTGGTGACGGCCGAGATAGGAATGGTCAGCACACCGCTTTTCTTTTCGGTAATGATGTCTACCGTAGCGGTCATGCCGGGTTTAAAGGGATACTTTTTGCCCTGGGAGTGGTCAATCAGTTCGCGGTAAGAGTCGGGGAGGATCTTGATCCGGACCTCAAATTCGGTCACCGACTCGGTGCTGTTGCTGGCAGCGGCGGTGAGCGATCCGCCAGAGCCGATGGCGGTATTGGCTACGCGTGTCACCACGCCTCTGAATTTCTTGTTCTGATCACTGTAGGCGTCTACATCCACCAGCACGGTATCGCCCATGTCTACCCGGATGATGTCGTTCTCATTCACATTTACCCGTACTTCCATGTCGTTCAGGTTGGCGATACGCAGCAGCTCGGTGCCGGCCATTTGGGATGTACCCACTACTCTTTCACCCAATTCTACGGCCAGTTTGGAGACGATGCCGCTCATGGGGGCATAGATATTGGTTTTCCGGAGGTTTTCCGAAGCATCTTTCAGGGCGGCTTCTGAGCTGTTTATTCCGAAACGTGCCGCATCATAGTTGGCCTTCGAGGAGGCGAGGTCCTGGCGGGCCGCCAGGAGATTTGCTTCGGCGGTCTGGAAATCAGACAGGGAAACTACCTTGTCTTCATACAGTTTTTTCTGGCGGTTAAACTCGGTTTCCATGCGGACGAGTTGGGACTCGGCCCGGGCAATGGCTGCTTTGGACTGTTCAGCAGATGCTTTACTTTGGTTTACCCCGGCTTTAGACCTTTCCACCAAAGAAATATAGTTCTCGGGCTGGATGCGGAGAAGCAGCTGGCCCTTCTGCACCGAGTCGCCTTCTTTCACGTACAGGGCGATGATTTCGCCCGGCACATCGGGAGATATTTTTACCTCTACTTCGGGTTGAATTTTGCCGGAAGCGGAAACCGACTGGGTGAGATTCCCGGGGGCAACCGTCGTAATTTCTACCGCTGTGGGCTTTTCGGCACCTATCCAGCCGGCTTTTTTCCCGATGATCAGGAACAGTACCAGGGCGGCCAGCAAGCCGGATATCCACCATATCATTTTTTTAGACTTCTTTTTCATATCACTCTGTCGGTTTAGAATTCAAGCGGTTTGTTCTGATAAAAATCCAATACTTTGGTTCTGAAAATATAATCGTATTTGGCAATCACCAGGTTGGTGTTGGCCCGGTCAAGGTTGGTCTTCGCCAGGTTATAATCTACGAAAGTGCCCGCGCCCGCGTTATAACGCTTTTCCGCGGCAATAAAAGCTTTGTCCAGGGCTTCGGCCTGGGCCAGCGTCGCGGAGTATTTTTTTCGGGCGTTGAGCATATCAATATATGCCTGGTCAATGTTTTGCCTGATCTGTATCTCCGTGGCCTTATTCTGAAGATCGACCTGTTTTTTTTGAATCTGGGCCGACTGCGTCTGGTACTTCACATTAAAACGGTTAAAGATAGGTACGTTCATGGAAAGACCGAAACTCAGGTTCTGGTTATTGCCCAGCTGGTTGAAATACGGGATATTCTCCATGGTATAGCTGGTCTGTGGCCAGTTAATCACCAGAGGGATGGTTTGTCCCTCAAACTCCGCGGAAATAGGAATCTGCTGGGAACCACTGACGCTGCCCGCCGCCCTCTGCGCCATACTCGAATACGCAGTACCCCAGTTGGTACTGAAAGAAAGGGTAGGGTGGCCAAGTCCGCGGGCGATGGCAATGTTACGGTCTGCCATGCGCATGCGGATCTTCCCCGCTTTGACTTCAGGAAGGAAAGTGAGGGCCGTCTGGTAAATCGAAGAAGAAGAAGTTTCCATCGCCAGCATCTCCGGATCGGGTACTTCACTCTTCACAATACCGAACATCATTTCGAGAGGCGCGTTCATGGTTCTTTTGAGGGCCAGGAAAGCCGACTCGCGACTGTTTTCTGCATTGACCAGGGAGAGTTCGTCGTTGGCCCTCTGCGCATCCAGGTCAAACAGGTTGGTTTCCGGAAGCGCTCCGCCTTCCACCAGTTTTTGGGTCCTTTCGTATTGCAGGCGGGTCACTTCCAGTTGCTGCCGGGCCACTTCAATAAGATCTTCCGCCGAAACTACGTTGAGATAGGCCACGGCTACCTGCAGACCGATATTATTTTTCTGGGTCTGTACATCGGTCAGGGAGGCTTCCAGGGAAAGTTTATCCCGCTCTACCGCATTTTTCAGTCGATTCCCCTGGTATACCGGAAGGCTGAGGCCCACCCCCATATTATTCGTTCCGATGGTTTGGGTCACAATGCCGTTGGTGAAAGGGTCTACGTTTCGACCGGTATTGGCGTTGCCGCTCATAAAACCGTTGACCGACGGTAGCCTCTGGGCTTTCGACTGGTTCAGCAAATTATCGCTGTTTTCCGCGGCCGCTTCCGACTGCTGGACTACAATATTATGCTGAAGCGCGTATTCTATGCAGTCGCGAAGTGTAAATGACTCCCCGTTCTGGGCGGACACTCCCTTCGAAATCACCAGGAAGAGAAGAATATACAGGTACTTCATATCAGATAAAATTTCAACTTTTTCTCACTACTCACTACTCACTACTCACTACTCACTACTCACTACTCACTACTCACT
>CAYRGN010000028.1:0-44448 GCA_964423865.1 uncultured Lacihabitans sp. | reverse complement strand
ATGAATAAGCTGACTGCTGATAGCTGAAGGCTGAAAGCGGTTCGCCGCCCGGCTAAAATTTTATACAGATGAAAGGAGTACTTATTGTTGTCCTGTTCTTTACCCTGAATGTCTCGGCACAAAATAGCTCTGTTGTGCTGGAAGGCAAATCCGGTACTGCCCGCATTGTGGCGGAGGCCTATCCCGCCTTCGGATTTCTGTTGCCGGAAATGGCCGGCAGCCTGGAGTTCGGCCTTATTCAGGGCGATACATCGCTATGGCTCAAAGACATTCCGGAAGTAGAACGTACGGCGGGGCCCGGAAGCGTAAAATATACCCTTCAGGCCGGTGGAGAGCTGACCGTTCAGGCGGTTTCGCTGCCCACTACTGATGGACTTATCCTTGAAGTGACCGCACGGAATTTCCCGGACGGAACGCAGCTTCTATGGGCGTATGGGGGAGCCTCCGGAAAAGCCGGGGTAACGCAGCCCGCGCTGCTTCCTGAATACTGCCGCTACAATGTATTCAGTGTGGAAGGCACGGCTTTTACGGTATATTATGGGGAAAGCATGAAGCTGAAAGTGCTCCAGGCCGTGATGCCGCCCGCTTCAGAGATCCGGCTTTCCGATGCCTTCAGGCAGGAAACGCCCCGAGGCTTTTTTGAGTCGGGGAAAAAGACGCAGGCACCGGCCTTAGCCGCAGTTTTGCCTCTGAAAAATGATCAAAAGGAATATTTCTGTATTTACCGGCAAAACGCATCCGCCGATTATAATTATTTCATGTTGCCGGAGGTTTTTAGGGGAGCCAAAGCGCATAGATGATAAGTATTATTTAGAAAGGATAACAGACGATATGCGAGAAATAAATAGAATGTACCTTATCTCACAAAATAGTCCGTCGGAAAAATTTAATTTCAAGATAGCGGTTTCATAACAAATAATGTCTAATCAAATTTTTCAGGAGGACTTTATTTTGTGAATGTTTTTTTGCCTACTTTTTTTCAAAAAAAGTAGGTCCGTCTGAAAGACAAAATAATAAAACGTATAAAGTTCTTTGCAATACAATTCGGCATAGATATATGAGAAATTATATACTGATACTTTTCATTTTGGCGGCATTTAAAATCCATGCCCAGGTATACAATGTCCGCGACTTCGGCGCCAAAGGCGACGGCACCACGCTGGACTCCCCCGCCATCAATGCCGCCATTCAAGCAGCTTTTGAAAAGGGAGGCGGAACCGTGCTGTTGCCTGCGGGTACCTACCTCAGCTATTCCATTCGTTTGCAGAGCAACATCCAACTGTACCTTGACGCCGGTGCTGTACTGTTGGCCGCTTTTCCCGGGAAAGATCAGGGCTACGATGCAGCGGAAGAAAATCCGCATCACCGCTACCAGGACTTCGGTCACAGCCACTGGAAAAACAGCCTGATCTGGGGCATAGGGCTGGAGAATATCAGCATCGCCGGTCCCGGGAAAATGGATGGGCAAGGGCTTACCCGGGAGGAAAGTCGACTGCCCGGGGTGGGAAACAAAGCCATCGGCCTGAAACTGTGTCGGAACGTCACCATAAAAGACATTTCCATGGTTCACTGCGGGCATTTCGCCCTCCTGGCTACCGGGGTAGACAACCTGACCATCCACAATGTCAAAGTAGACACTAACCGCGACGGGTTCGATATCGATGCCTGCCGGAACGTTCGGATCTCCGACTGCACCGTAAATTCCCCCTGGGACGACGCCATTGTCCTTAAAAGCAGTTATGCCCTGGGCTTTGTAAGGAATACCGAAAATGTGACCATCACCAACTGCTTTGTCAGCGGATATGATAAAGGGTCGGTAGCAGACGGTACCTTCCGGCGTGATGAACCCCAGGCACCGGATCAGGGGTTTGTGACAGGAAGAATAAAATTCGGCACCGAATCCAGCGGCGGGTTTCGCAACATCACCATTTCCAATTGTGTTTTTGAGCGGTGCCGCGGCCTAGCTCTGGAGACCGTAGACGGCGGTTTCCTGGAAGATGTGCTCATTCATAATATCACCATGCGCGATATTGTCAACGCTCCACTCTTCCTCCGCCTGGGTGCGCGCATGCGAAGCCCTGAAGGTACCCCGGTGGGTAGAATGGCACGCATTACCCTCAGTAATATCAACGTATACAATGCCGACTCCCGCTACGCTTCCATCATCAGTGGCATACCCGGTCATCCGATTGAAGATATAACCCTGCAGAATATCAGGATCCACTTCAAAGGAGGCGGTACCCGCGAAGAAGGTCGACTGACTCCGCCCGAAAATGAAAAGGTGTATCCCGAGCCCTGGATGTTCGGCACTATTCCTGCGTCGGGCTTCTTCGTGCGGCACACAAAAAACATTGAACTGAATAATATTCAGCTTACTTTTGAGCAGGAAGACTACCGCCCCTCGCTTTGGCTGCACAATGTACACGGTATACGAATCTCGAATTACCGGACCCCCCTGCCTGAAGGCGTAAAACCGTATCTGATAAAAGAAGTGACGGGTTTTGAGGTGAGCGGGAGTGATTTTGAAATAAAAAATTAAAGGTATGCTTCAGATGGTTTTTAGTTTACTCAAATGGTTTACTACTGTCGCCCTGACCCTTCGACAAGCTCAGGGTGACATGTCGAAGGGTCAGGCTGACAGGATCGGGCCGTGCAAGGTCTCTCCTGTCACCCTGAGCTTGTCGAAGGGCGTAGAACTACCACTTATCCACTCAGGCAGATGGAGCGCATTATTCCTCCTCTGCCTCTGGAGCTGCTCAACCGCTCCCGTTACCACCTCCTGGCCGGAAATCACCACTGAAAGCAAGCCCCACACCCGCTGGTGGTGGTTGGGCAGCGATGTGGATTCGGCCGGCATCACCTATAACCTCGAAGCCCTGAGCCAAGCCGGTATAGGGGGAGTGGAGATCACGCCGATCTACGGAGTGAAAGGAAGAGAGAAATATTACCGGAATTTTCTCTCCCCCGAATGGAGGCGTATGCTGGATTTCACCTTGGCAGAGGCCAAACGTCTGCGTATGAATGCAGACATGAACACCGGCACCGGCTGGCCTTTCGGCGGGCCGGAGGTAAGCCTGGAAGATGCGGCTACCAAAGCAATATTTGATCAGTTTTCCCTGAAAAAAGGCGAGCTTATCGTGGAGAAATTTGACGCCCAGGGAGATAAAACCGCCCGGCTTTCCCGGGTGATGATTTACCTGACTTCAGGGGAGGTGATAGATGCCACGAACCTGGTGGGTGAACGAGGACTTTTTAGCTACACGCCCCCGGAAGACGGCAGAATGATCGCCCTGTACGAAGGAAAAACCGGGCAAAAGGTGAAACGCGCCGCACCGGGTGGACAAGGATATGTACTGGATCACTTTGATAAGGAAGCCGTGCAGCGTTATCTGTCCAAATTTGATCAGATGGGTGATAGCCCTAAAAACTTTTTCAATGACTCGTATGAAGTGTACGGTGCCGACTGGACACCCGGCCTGCTTTCTGAGTTTCAACAACGAAGGGGCTACAGGCTGGAAGACCATTTTCCCGAACTGCTGGCAGACGGAGCCTCAGAAACTTCTGTACGCGTGATAGCCGATTACCGAAAAACCCTCGGCGAAATTCTCCGTGACAATTTCACCCGGGTATGGACACAGTGGGCCCATGCCCGCGGTGTCGCCACCCGAAATCAGGCCCACGGTTCACCTGCCAACCTCATTGACCTGTACGCCGTTGTAGACATTCCGGAAGGCGAAACATTCGGCATCAGTGATTTTGATATTCCGGGACTCCGCAAAGATGCCATCCGGAAAGAAAACGACGGCGACCCCACCATCCTTAAATACGCCAGTTCCGCCGCCAATATCACCGGTAAGCCCCTTACGTCGGCAGAGACGTTTACCTGGCTGACCGAACATTTCCGTACCTCCCTAAGCCAGGGCAAACCGGAAATCGACCAGATGTTTACCGCCGGCATAAACCATGTTTACTTTCATGGAAGTACCTACTCGCCCCAGCACGCAGCCTGGCCGGGGTGGAAATTTTATGCGTCTGTGGATATGTCGCCCACCAACACCCTCTGGAAAGATGCACCCGCCTTTTTTCAGTACGTCACCCGGGTGCAATCTTTCCTGCAAAATACCCGACCCGACAACGATTTTCTCCTCTATTTTCCCTTTGACCAGATCCTGGCAGAGCAGCGCGGTAATTACTTCACCACTTTCCCTATTCACGGTCTGCGGGAACGGTTGCCGGAGTTCTGTGGTCTGGCTGAAAAAATCATGGCAGCGGGTTTTGATCCCGACTATATCTCTGACCGGTACGTGCTGACGACCACCGTAAGCCGGGGGAAACTGGTGACCGAAGGCGGCAGTACTTACAAAGCCCTGATTGTACCTGCAGCCCGCATCATTGACACAGAAACATTGCGTCATCTGCTGGAACTGGCGCGAGAGGGTGCCACCCTCATTTTTACCGACCATTATCCCCAAGAGGTACCCGGTTTGCAGCACCTCGAAGAGCGCAGAACACAGTTACGTACCCTTCTTGCCGAATTGCCTGACGTTTCCTTCGGGGAGGTTACACATCATCCCTTTGGAAAAGGGCAGATCATCACCGGTCCGGAAGATTTTCTAAAGCATTTTTCGGAAGGAAAAGAAGCGTTCCGTACCGATTTGGGCGGACAAATGATCCGGAAGAAGCACGATTCGGGCCACCTTTATTTTATGGCGATGCTCCGGAATTCAGAGGTAGACGGTTGGGTACCCCTTGGTGTGACGGCTGCTTCAGCCCTGATCTTTGATCCTTTGACGGGGAAAAGCGGTCAAGCGGCTTTACGAAAAAACGGAGGCAGAACCGAAGTGTACCTTCAATTAAAACCGGGGCAGTCGCTTATCCTGAAAACCTTTTCCAATGCAAAAACTAAAGCGGAAAGATGGGCCTATTACAAGCCTTCCGGTACGGAAACCCGCCTGGAAAAGGGATGGGAGCTTAGTTTCCCGGAAAGTGATCCTGAAGTAAAGGAACACTTTGTCTTGACGCAGCCCGGCTCCTGGACCGCCCTGGGCAACGACACCTTAAAAATCAATAGGGGAACCGGGAAATATACCGTAAAAGTGGATTTCCGGAAGGAGAAAAACAGGGAATATCTCCTTTCGCTCGGTGATGTACGTGAAAGTGCGCGCGTGAGTGTAAACGGACAATACGCGGGAACGCTCTTTGCTGTTCCTTTTGAAATGAATATTGGCAAATTTTTGAAAAACGGAGAAAACATCCTGGAAGTAGAAGTTACGAACCTCCCCGCCAACCGTATCCGTGACTATGACCGGAGGGGCGTGAATTGGCGCATCTTCCACGAAATCAATTTTGTCAGCATCACCTACAAAAACACAAAATTTGATCAGTGGGAAGTGATGCCCTCCGGGCTGCTGGGGCCGGTGGTGATACTGGAAATGAGAAAATTGGCGCCAAAATGAAAAAACAGGCGCGACAAAGTTTTTAATCGTTGACACTCAAATGAGTTACCAGTTTGAAACCCTACATCCACAAATAATTTATACAGAACCAAAATTGTAAAAAGATGAGTCACGTATTGTTAAAAAAATTATCCAAAACAGTTCCGGTCGTCGCAGTATTTTTCCTGTTGGGCCTCCGGGTATCCGCCCAGCAATACGAAACAATCAAAGTAAAAGCCCCTTTCAAAATGGCACCGATAAAGGTATTTTTGTTTCCTGAAAAGGACTTTCTTATCACGGATTTCGGGGCAGTAAATGACGGAAAAACCAGTAATACCCGGGCTCTTGCCGCAGCTATTGCCTCCTGTCACCAGGCCGGAGGCGGGCGTGTGGTGGTACCAAAGGGAATATGGTTCACCGGTCCCATACACTTTAAGAGTAATGTCAATCTTCACCTGCAAGAAGGGGCAGTGCTTAAGTTTTCAGACAATCCGGAAGACTACCTGCCGGCGGTGATGACCTCCTGGGAAGGGATGGAGTGCTATAATTACTCGCCCCTGGTATACGCTTTTGAATGTGAGAATATCGCCATTACCGGGAAAGGTACGTTACAGCCGGAGATGGAGCTCTGGAAAACCTGGTTTGGGCGCCCAAAAGCCCACATGGATGCCCTGAAAAACCTGTACATGATGGCCTCCACTCATGTACCTGTGCAGCAGCGGCGGATGGCGGAAGGGGAGAATCACCTCCGCCCGCACCTCATCCATTTTAACCGGTGTAAAAATGTGTTGCTCGACGGCTTCGTGATCCGGGAGAGTCCCTTCTGGACCATCCATCTTTATCTGTGCGACGGTGGCGTGGTGCGGAACCTCGATGTGAAGGCCCACGGCCATAACAACGACGGCATAGACCTGGAAATGAGCCGAAATTTCCTGGTGGAAAATTGCACCTTTGACCAGGGCGATGACGCAGTAGTGATCAAAGCCGGGCGGAACCAGGATGCGTGGCGACTGAACGCTCCCTGTGAAAATATCGTGATCCGGAACTGCACCATCCTGGAAGGCCATACCATGCTGGGTATAGGCAGTGAGATGTCGGGCGGAGTGCGTAACATTTACATGCACAACTGCACTGCTCCGAAGTCGGTTCACCGTTTCTTCTTTATAAAAACCAACCATCGCCGGGGCGGTTTCGTCGAAAACATTTACATGGAAAATGTACAGTCAGGCACCACCATGCGCGTCTTTGAGATCGACACCGACGTGCTTTACCAATGGCGTGACCTGGTACCTACCCTGGAAGAGCGGATTTCGCGGATTGAAAACATCTCACTTAAAAATGTGACTTGCGAATCGGCCGATGCCATTTACGAGATCAAGGGCGATGCACGGCTTCCGGTGAAAAACGTCAGTATCCGGAATGTGAAAGTGGCGAAAGTGAATAAATTCATCAAGAAGGTGGTGAATGCAGAAAATGTAAAAGAAAAGAATGTAAGCTACGGAGAGTTATCTGACAAGGGTTGATGGAGTAAAATGCCATAAAAAATGCAAAGCGAATCATTCAGGGGGAATCCTTATTCGAAAGTATAACTAAGGTTTGACATAATTGGTTATTTAGAGGCGGATAACAGAAAATATAGTGAAGTCTTACATATTCCCGGAAATGTGTATATTTGAGGGCTAACTACACCAAGATTTTCATTTATGGAACAAATAGGTCTACAAAAAAAGGGAACCTGTAACAGTTCCCTAAAATCCTTTACTTGATTACGTTTCCACAAAAGAAAGAGGCTTTATCAAGTCTATATAGTACAAATTTAAAAAAAATATCCAACATAACCAAATAATGAGAGCAGAATTAAGGAATAAATATTTATCCGGACCCAGATATAACAGGTATTTAACAGCTACAGGGAATAATAATAGCAGAGCTGAAAGACTTTACACCGCTAATATTCGCTTAGCACAGTCATTTCATCCAATTTTGAATCAATTTGAGGTTGTTTTACGAAATAGTATTAATCTCATATTGTCGTCACATTTTACTGACCCGGATTGGATTATTACCCAGAAAACAGGTTTCATGAGAAATAGTTCATTGCGGAGTTCTAACTACTTTCTGAAGACGAGTATACAGAAAACGGAGATAAAATTAGCTCGAAGAGGGATTCCAATAACAAGTGAAAGAATTATATCCGATCAGACATTTGGATTTTGGCTGGCTTTTTTCCTTTCACATCATTATTCATTAGTAGGTGGGCAGCCAATTCATATCTTTCCTTACAAACCATTAACTGAAAACCGAGCAGGTATCTACAACAAGTTAGATGAAATTAAGAATTTTAGGAATAGAGTAAACCATTGTGAACCATTATGTTTCATTGGGTATAATATTGACTGCTCACATGCTTTAGATGTGAGAACAAAGATTTATGATTTAGTGGGATGGATAGATCCTGGCCTTGTTCCTTTCTTCAAAAGAATAGATAGTATTCAATCTAAAATTACCCAAATTATAAATATTTAGAATGCAGAAAATGTGTAGGGAGGGTTATGGAAAATGCCACGATTAGTTAGATTTGTCCTGAAATATTGAAAATACAATGAAATTACTGTTTGTTTTGCTTGCGTTCATGGGGGTGGTATCCTGCTCCAGTCCGGAAACCCCCGTTTACCTCTTCTCCTACTTCAACGGCAATGGAGACGGCCTGCACCTGGCCTACAGCGAAGACGGGAAAACGTGGCAGGCATTGGGCAATGATTCCGTTTATTTGAAACCCGAAATAGGCAAAGACAAGCTCATGCGTGACCCCAGCATTGTACAGGATGAAGAAGGAATTTTCCACATGGTCTGGACCACCGGCTGGTGGGATCAGGGCATTGGCTATGCTTCCTCCACCGATCTGAAAAACTGGTCGGTGCAGCAAAATATACCCGTCATGGAGAAGTTTGAAGGCACAAAAAATGCCTGGGCTCCAGAACTTTTCTACGATAAGAAAGACAAGACCTTTTACATTTTCTGGGCCTCTACCGTTCCCGGGGCGTTTCCTGAAGTGCCTACCTCCGAAAGTGAAAAGGGCCTGAATCACCGCATGTACTATGTGACCACCCGTGATTTTAAGACGTTCAGCGAAACTCAACTGTATTTTGAGCCGGGCTTTTCGGTGATTGACTGCGCCATTCTGGAAAAGGGCGGGCAATACTATATGTTCCTGAAAAATGAAAATTCCAATCCGCCGGAAAAGAACATACGCATTACGGTGAACGGGAAGCCTTTTGATTTTCCTACTGAAGTTTCCGCACCCATTACCGGGAATTACTGGGCAGAGGGTCCGGCACCGCTACAGGTGGGCGACTCGGTGTATGTCTATTTTGATAAATACACCGACAAAAAATACGGGGCTGTTCGTTCCGCGGATCTTCAGAACTGGGAAGATGTTTCCGATCAGGTCTCTTTTCCCAAAGGCATACGGCACGGAACGGCCTTCAAAGTTTCCCGCAAAACATTTGATAATCTGAAGTAGACAGAGGAAGATCAAATGTCCCAAAACAGGTAAAATACAAGGCATTGAGGAGGATACTGAAGGAGCATACTAAAAGTATGTGACTGAAGGATCATTCCGAAAATAACGTGGCAGTTTGCCTGTTTTGGGGCATTTTAAGCTTTTCTTACGAATTCGGATTTCAACCCCATCGCCCCGAAGCCGTCTACCTTGCAGTCGATATTGTGGTCGCCGTCGGTTAGTCGGATATTCTTCACCTTGGTGCCGGCCTTGATGGGTTTGGGTGCGCCTTTTACGGGCAGGTCTTTGATGATCACCACCGAGTCTCCGTCTTTCAGCTCGTTCCCATTAGCATCCAGCACTTTTAAGGCGCCGTCTGTTTCAGCGGGCTCTTCTTCGGGGTTCCATTCGTGAAAACATTCGGGGCAGATCAGGAGGCTATCGGAAGGATATACGTATTCCGAAGCACATTTCGGACAGGGAGGAAATTCTGACATAGGTTCTTACTTTAAAAGTACAAAGGTACGAAAATAAAGACGGGAGGGCAATTTGTACCGCCCGGTAACGCGTATATTTGTAAGCAATGGAGCATTTTTCAATTGATGAGTTTTCTGCTACGCCCAAATACAGGCAACTGATGGACGCCGTCATCCAGTCGGTAAAAGCCGGTCGACTGGTGCAGGGTGATCTCATGCCTTCGATTAATGAGCTGAGTTTTCATACCGATATTTCCAGGCTGACGGTCGAAAAAAGCTATAAGGAACTTCGGAAAATGGGCGTTCTGGAGTCTTACCAGGGGAAAGGATACTTCGTAAAATCGGTGCATATTCAGCAGGATTACCGGATTTTCCTGATGTTTAATAAGCTGAGCGCGCATAAGAAGATTATTTATGACGCTTTTACCGAAGAGTTGGGTGAAAAAGCTTCGGTAGACTTTTATATCTATCACAATGATGCCCGTATGTTTTGCCGGATACTGGAAAGCAAGGGGGAGAGCAGATACACCCACTATGTCATCATCCCCCATTTTATTGACGGGGAGAAGGCGGCAATCCAGGCCATCGATAAGATTCCGCGCCAGCAGTTGATTCTGCTCGACAAGATATTGCCCGAAATCACGGGGAGCTATGGCGCGGTGTACGAGAACTTTGCCCGGGATATTTACCAGGCGCTCTTCCAGATGCTGGATGCCCTCCAGAAGTTCCAGGTGCTGAAGCTGGTTTTTCCGGAAAACAGTTACTATCCGAAAGAGATCATTGACGGTTTCGTTTCCTTTTGCGAGAGTTTCGTGTTCGAACACAAGGTGGTACCCGATATCAAACAGGAAAAAGTAACCCCGGGCGATGTATTTATCAACCTCATGGAAGATGACCTGTTCGAACTTCTGGAAAGAATAGAATACAAAGGACTACGGGTGGGACAGGATATTGGCATTATCTCCTATAACGAGACCAAAGCCAAAAAGTATATTGTCAACGGACTCACCACGGTGTCAACGGATTTTGCCGCCATGGGGAAAAAAGCGGCGGAGCTGGTGCTGGACAACTCCCGGCGGCAGATTGAAAATCCGTTTCACATCACCCTTCGGGAATCGTTAAGATAATGGCCTATCAGGCAGGTGAAATTATCAATATTTTTCTTGAAATAGCCAATATTCACGGATAATTTTACATACGTGAATGTGAGATTTTATCTGTAGTTAAAAATGCCTATGGAATTCCGACAGCTCGAATATTTTATCGCCGTAGCCGAAGAGCTTAGCTTTGCGCGGGCGGCGGCCCGTCTGCATATTTCTCAGCCGGCGGTTTCCCGGCAGGTGAGGCTTCTTGAAAGTGAGCTGGATACGGCTCTCCTGGACCCCACCCAGAAACTCAAACACAAACGGGTGGTGCTCACCGAAGAAGGCAGTTACTTTTACCAGGAGGCGGTGAAGGTTCTGCGTCAGAGCAAAGAGCTGGCCGAAGGCCTGGAAAGGCTGCGCAGCCGGCGTAAAACGGTAAATGTGGGATATGGGGCCGGGATTCCGAAAGAAGGACTGGTGGCTGTACTGGATTTCCTTGGCCGAAAGTTACCTGACTTTGACCTGAGGCTGAAGGTCTACCCTTCGGCGTTTGCCCTGGAAGAAGCCCTGAGGAAAAACGAGATTCATTTTGGTACCGCGTTGGATACGGGTCATGTGGCGGGCGGGCTGGAGGGCATTCCTCTCCTGGAGGGGCATGTACAGGTATGTATTTCGGCGCGCCACGCCCTGTCGTGCAAAGCCGCCCTCAGCATGACTGAACTGAAAAATGAAAAATGGATTGCCAGTCCTCTGCCCGCCGGACCTCCGGGGAGCCGGCTAGGAGAAACCGTGCCTGATTTTGGACAATTGCTGGCACTGGCGGAGCTAAACAGGGGCGTAGGGCCTGTACCCTCCTTTTACCGTCTGGGTGGTCCGGACCTTCGCCAGGCCGACCTACTGGTAGACAAGAAAAGCATTCCGTGTAAACAAAGCCTCCTGTTCAAAAAAGACAACCCCTCTTTCCTGGTACGGAAAGTGCTGATTTCGTGTTAACTTTACTCTCCCTTAGCCTGCCGTCTATAACGGCCCGTCACCAGCAAGCGGATGGGGGTCGGCCCCGGCGCATACCTTAAATACCTATGAAAGCAAAACTCACCCTCCTCCTGGCGGTGTTTACCGCCTCTCTCTACGGACAAAAAATCGCACCGGAAATCCTGGAGAAGCCCTGGGCGGCATACTGGATTACCACGTCTGACCATTCCACTACCGCCTATGGTGTCTATCTTTTCCGCAAAACAGTAGAGTTGGCTGAGGTTCCGGAACACTACATTGTACACGTATCTGCCGATAACCGGTATCAACTTTTTGTTAACGGCACAATGGTTTCTGCGGGACCGGCGAGGGGCGACCTGGAGCATTGGAATTTTGAAACGGTGGATTTAAAAGCCTATCTCCGCAAAGGCAAAAACGTTTTGGCCGCACGGGTGTGGAACGAAGCCGAATGGCGACCGGAAGTGCAAATCACCGCCATGACCGGTTTTATCTTACAGGGCAATACGCATGCGGAAGAGGAGGCCAATACCGGGGCCGGCTGGAAATGCCGGAAAGACGATAGCTATGCGCCCCTCAAACTGAATGTCCCTTTTTATTATGTTTCCGGTCCGGGTGAAATTCGCAATTTTGCGGTTCACCCTCAAGGCTGGGAGCAGCCCGGCTTCGCTGATACCGCCTGGCCTGCGGCTCGTCAGCTCTTTCGTGGCCTGCCCAAAGACGTGCTGGGAGCGCATGGTACCACCAACGTATGGATGCTGAGACCATCCACCATCCCCCAGATGGAATACACCCCGGAGCGGATTCCCCGGGTGGCAGAAACCAACGTGACGGTACCGGCCGACTTTCCCGCAAAAAAACAGTCGGTAGTAATTGAAGCCCATACCACCGTGGAAGTCCTCTTTGACCAAGCCTACCTTACCAATGCCTACCCGGTGCTGGAATTCAGCGGGGGAAAAAGTGCCCGGATAGCAATGGGGTATGCGGAGGCTTTGTACAGTAAAGGTTATAAAAAGGGCAACCGGAATGAAACCGCCGGTAAGCAGTTTATTGGACGAACCGACAGCCTCATCTCAGCCGGAAACCCACATCAGGTATTTTCACCCCTGAGCTACCGAACGTACCGGTATCTGCAACTGCGGATTACTACTGCGGATCAGCCCCTGATTATTGAAGATATTTACAGCATCTTTAGCGGCTACCCCTTCCGCATGAATGCCGGATTTAGTTCGGATAAGCCAGAATTGAACCAACTTCTCGACATCGGCTGGCGTACGGCCCGCCTGTGCGCCATGGAGACCTATATGGACTGTCCTTACTACGAACAGCTCCAGTACATCGGCGACGCTCGCATCCAGGCGTTGGTTTCGCTTTACAATAGCGGTGACGACCGGCTGGTGAAAAACGCGTTGGATTATATGGATTATTCCCGCCAACCCGAAGGCGTGACACTGAGCAGGCATCCCTCGTATACCCCCCAGTACATCCCCACTTTTTCCCTCTGGTACATTGGCATGCTGTACGACTACTCCCGCTACGGCAGTGACCTGGATTTTGTGCGGGCCAAGCTGGAAGGGGTGTATCAGATCTTAAATTACTTCGAAAAATATCAGACGGCAGACGGCTCCCTCCGGAAGGTACCCCAATGGCGGTTTACCGACTGGGTGAGCGACAAAGGTTGGATCTCAGGCGAAGGGCCGGTAGGTGCAGACGGTGGATCGGCCATGCTGGATCTGCAACTGCTTTGGGCCTACCAAACGGCGCGTCAACTGGAAGCGGATTTGGGAGAAAGCCGGTATTCCGATAAGTACGGACAACACATTGAGAAGCTCAAAACCACCATCCGCAACCGATACTGGGATGCCGGAAAGGGCTTATTTGCCGACCGGAGTGAAAAGGATCTCTTTTCTCAGCATACCAATGCGTTGGCCCTCCTGACTGGCGTGGCGAAGAAAGAACAGGTGAGTGGGATTGTGACGCAATTAGAGAATAATGGCGAACTTTCGCAGGCGTCTATTTACTTCAAATATTACCTCCACCAGGCCCTTATTCAGTCGGGCAGGGGCGATGCCTACCTGTCGTTTCTGGATAAATGGCGGGAAAACATCCGTTTGGGCCTCACCACCTGGGCGGAGATGTCGGATATCGACGGCTCCCGGTCAGATTGCCATGCCTGGGGTTCCAGTCCGAACATTGAATTGTACCGTACTCTCCTGGGCATAGACAGCGATGCGCCCGGTTTCGCTAAAGTAAAAATAACGCCCCACCTGGGTGAACTTCAAAGTGCCTCGGGGCAAATTCCCCATCCCCAAGGTCCCCTTTTGGTGGCGTATAAGTTGGAAAACCATACATGGAAGATAGACATTCAACTTCCCCCCGGTGTAACCGGCTCATTGGTATGGAAAGGGGTAGAACGTTCGCTTCAACCCGGAAGCAACCAATTTTCCATTAAAAACTAGATGTATTTTGTATTGTAATAACAAAAAGTTATTGGTTTAATAACTAAATTGTATTAAAAATACAGTAAACTGCCAGTAGAGTACAGGACGGTTCACTACTTTTCTCTAACCAATTTTGTTCAATACTTTCAACCTAACCTTATGCAAACCTTACTCGGAATTATTTTTCACACCATCGGCGGTATTTCGTCGGGGAGTTTTTACATGCCCTTTAAAAAAATCAGGGGCTGGGCCTGGGAAAGTTACTGGATCGTGGGCGGTCTGTTTTCCTGGCTCATTGTTCCACCTTTAGCCGCGTGGTTGACCGTTCCTGACTTTGGTGAAATTATTCGCAATGCCGATTTCGGAGTGAAGTCGCTGATCTATACCCTGGGGGTATTGTGGGGCATTGGCGGACTGACCTACGGACTGGGTGTGCGCTACCTGGGCATGTCGCTCGGGAATTCGGTGATTCTGGGGGTGAGTTCGGCGCTGGGTTCGCTCGGGCCGGCCATTTATTATAATTTCAAGCCGGTAGAAGGGCGGCATTCCATCACGGACATGCTGCAAAGCACCGGTGGTCAGATAGTTTTGCTCGGTATCCTCGTGTGTCTTATCGGTATTTATGTCTCGGGTAAAGCGGGCATGTTAAAAGAAAATGAGTTACCCGCCGAGACCAAGCAGAGTACTACCTCTGAATTTAATTTTGTAAAAGGAATTATCATTGCGGTGATTTCCGGTCTGCTCAGTGCATTTTTTAATTTTGGGATCGAAGCCGGGAAACCGATGGCCGAAGTGGCTGTAGAGCACGGACACAATCCGCTCTTTCAGAATAACGTTACGTATGTAGTATTGCTCTGGGGAGGTCTCACCACCAACCTGCTTTGGTGTGTGTATCTCAATTTCAGAAATAAAACCTACGGCGATTACACCAATAGCAATACCCCCATTGTGCGGAATATTTTGTTTGCCGGACTGGCCGGAACCATGTGGTATATTCAGTTCTTTTTTTACGGAATGGGAGAAAGTAAGTTAGGCAATGGGGCCAGTTCCTGGATACTCCACATGGCCACCATCATACTGACCGCCAATTTCTGGGGACTTTACCTGAAAGAGTGGAGTGCGGTGAGCAGAAACACATTCCGGACTTTTTTACTGGGAATCGGCCTCATTCTGGCGTCTATATTTTTGGTAGGGATAGGGAATTCAATATAAAATAGCTATTAGCTATGAGCCTTCAGCTATCAGCCGGGTGGCGAGCCATTTTCAGAAAACTGGTACACCAACCCACCGCTGTGGCTGACTGCTGATAGCTGATAGCTTAAAGCTAAAAAGTTATACAGATGAAATTCAAACATGTAAGTTACCTCTGGGACGAAGCCCAAGCCGCCCAAATCACAGACGAAGTAGATCTCTTTATTTACCGCTCCAACCTGCTTGGGGCAGATCTGAGGCTGACCAATTACGGGGGTGGAAATACTTCGGTGAAGATAAAGGACAAAGACCCGCTGACGGGAGAGGAAGTAGACGTGATGTGGATCAAAGGTTCTGGTGGAGATATTGGTACGCTCACGAAGGCGGGGTGTGCCGCACTTTATCTGGAGAGACTCCGCTCGCTGGAGAATGTGTACCGGGGAATCGACTTTGAAGACGAGATGGTGGCCCTTTTTAACCATTGTATCTTTGATCTGAATTCAAAAGCACCGTCTATTGATACCCCCTTGCACGGGTTTTTACCCTACAAGCACATTGACCATCTGCATCCTGACGCCGCCATTGCCATAGCGGCGGCCAAAGACGGGAAGGCCATCACGCAGGAGCTTTTTGGGGGAGAAATCGGTTGGGTGAACTGGAAAAGGCCGGGCTTTGACCTGGGCCTCGAACTCAAGGCCTGCGTAGATGCGGCCGCTGCCGAAGGCCGGGAACTGAAAGGCATCATGCTGGGGTCGCACGGACTTTTCACCTGGGGAAACACTTCTTACGAAAGTTATGTAAATACGCTCCAGGTGATTGAGAAATGCGCCGAATACATTGAAAGCAAAACCGGCAACGTGTTTGGCGGCGCCCGGAGCGAGTCGCTTCCCGAAGCGGAAAGAAAAGCCCAGGCGGCGGCTATAGCGCCTTTGCTGAGGGGTTTCTGCTCTTCCGAAAGAAGCATGATCGGACACTTCACCGATGACGACCGCGTGTTGCAATTCATCAATTCCCATGACCTGGCCAAGCTTGCGCCTATGGGTACGTCTTGTCCGGACCATTTCCTCCGGACCAAGATCACGCCCCTGGTACTGGAGCTGGCCCCCCACGCAGACGTCTCCGATACCGAAGGGGTGAAGGCCTTGCTGGCGCCGGCGTTTGAAGCCTACCGCACCATGTACACCGACTACTACGAGACGTGTAAACATGCCAACTCCCCCGCCATGAGAGACCCCAACCCTGTGGTGATCTTGTACCCCGGGGTAGGAATGTTTACTTTTGCGAAAGATAAAACTACTGCCAGACTGGCCTCGGAATATTATGTGAATGCCATTAACGTGATGCGGGGTTCGGAAGCCATTTCGGAATACACGGCATTGCCTCGTCAGGAAGCCTTTAATATTGAATACTGGCTGCTGGAAGAGGCGAAACTCCAGCGCATGCCCAAGCCCAAAGCCCTGGCGGGTAGAGTGGCCCTGGTGACCGGCTCCGGCGGAGGGATAGGCAAGGCCATTGCACGGAAACTCGCGCAGGAAGGCGCTTGTGTGATACTGAGCGATATCGACGAAGGCCGGCTGACCGCTACCCGGGAAGAATTCGTGAAAGCATTCGGAAAAGATGCGGTGGCGTCTACCTTCCTGAATGTGACCGACGCGGGCAGCGCCGAAGCGGCGTTTGTCAATGCCGCGCTGGCCTTTGGAGGAGTAGATATTGTGGTCAACAATGCCGGCATCAGTATCTCCAGATCCATTGAAGAGCATAGCCTGGAAGAGTGGGACCGTCTGTACGATATCCTGGTGAAAGGACAGTTCATTGTGTCTAAAGCCGGAATCGCAGTAATGAAAAAGCAGGGAATCGGAGGAGATATCCTCAATATCGTGTCTAAGAATGCGGTGGTGGCAGGTCCGAATAACCCGGGCTACGGATCGGCGAAAGCAGCCCAGGCCCACTTGTCGAGGCTCATGGCCGCCGAGTTGGGCAGCGCCAAAATCCGCGTCAACACGGTGAACCCTGACGCGGTGATCGCAGACTCCAACATCTGGGCCGGTGGCTGGGCCGAAGGCCGCGCCAAGGCTTATGGCATTACGGTAGAAGAACTGCCCGCGTATTATGCCAAACGCACCCTCCTGAACGAGGTGATCTTGCCGGAGGACATTGCGAACGCCTGTTTTGTTTTTGTCAGTGGATTATTGAACAAAAGCACCGGAAATGCCATTAATGTAGACGGAGGCGTAGCGATGGCTTTTTACAGATAAACACGAATTACTCCGGGATTTATCCCGGCGGTTACATATAAACATGAATTACCCCGGGATTCATCCCGGGGATCACGATAAGCCGGGATGAATCCCCGGGGATACCAACATGATCTTAGATAAAAAAAACATCGAAAACCATAATACCGATGAGCATACAACGCATGCCCGTCGGTTGGCCCATGCCCGTGCGGAAATCGGTAATACCGATGCCATCATCGAGAAACTGAAAGCATTCCAGGTGGCGATTCCCTCCTGGGCCCTGGGTACGGGCGGAACACGTTTCGGAAGGTTCCCGGGCGGTGGAGAGCCGGGCAATATTGAGCAGAAACTCGAAGACATCGGCCTGCTTCATGCGTTGAACCGCTCGTCAGGAGCCGTTTCCCTGCATATTCCCTGGGACATCCCTTCGGATTATGCAGCCCTGAAAAAGCTGGCTGCTGACCTGGGCCTGGCGTTTGACGCCATGAACTCCAATACCTTCCAGGATCAGACAGGACAGGCCCAAAGTTACAAATTCGGCTCGTTACAGCATGTGGATAAAAGTGTGCGGCAGCAGGCCATAGCACACAATATCGAGGTGATCCGCCACGGGGAAGCGCTCGGCTCTAAATCCCTGACCGTATGGCTGGCCGACGGCTCTTGTTTTCCCGGACAGCTGAATTTCAGGCAGGCGTATGAAAATACCCTGAAAAGCCTGGAAGAGATTTATGCCGCACTGCCGGCCGACTGGAAGCTGTTTTTGGAGTACAAAGCGTTTGAACCCAATTTTTACAGCACCACGGTGGCAGATTGGGGACAGTCGTACTCCTACGTCAACAAACTGGGCGAAAAAGCCTATACCCTTGTAGATCTGGGCCACCATTTGCCCAACGCCAACATCGAGCAGATTGTGTCCATTTTACTGATGGAAGGAAAGTTGGGCGGATTCCATTTTAACGATTCCAAATACGGAGACGATGACCTCACCACCGGTTCGGTGAAGCCCTATCAGCTCTTCCTGATCTTTAATGAACTGGTAGAAGGCATGGACGCCCGGGGTATGAATCACGCCACCGATTTGGGATGGATGATTGACGCCTCGCATAACATCAAAGATCCCCTGGAAGACCTGCTGCAATCGGTGGAGGCCCTGATGATCGCCTACGCCCAGGCTTTGTCGGTAGACACGCCTGCCTTAAAAGCCGCCCAGGCCGAAAACGATGTGGTGCAGGCCCAGGAGATTCTTCAGCACGCCTTCCGTACCGATGTGCGGCCGCTGGTGGCCGAGGCCCGCTTGCAGATGTCCGGAGCGCTGAACCCGGTAAAACTGTTCCGAAGCCTGGAGATAAGAAAAAAACTGATCGGCGAAAGAGGATTTCAGGTGGCTTCGGGATTATGAGTCGTATACTGATTTTCGATATAGGAAAGACCAATAAGAAGGCGTTCGTCTTTGATGAATCCTACACCATTCTCTGGGAAAAGAGCGTGCTGCTGGAAGAGATTGCCGACGAAGACGGGGACCCTTGCGAAGACCTTCCCGCCCTCATTTCCTGGATGAAAGACATCTACAGGGAAGTGAAGGAAAACTTCGGGGTAAAGGCGGTCAACGTCAGCAGCTACGGTGCCACCCTGGTGTTCCTAGACGGCAACGGGCGGGTACTTACTCCCCTGTACAATTATCTCAAAGCCTACCCCGAAGAAATAAAAAGGAAATTTTACGAAACGTACGGGGGCGAAGAAACCTTTTCCAAGACGGCGGCCTCGCCCGTGCTGGGCAGCTTGAACAGCGGCATGCTTATTTACCGCCTGAAACAGGAAAGGCCGGAAATCTTTTCCTACGTGAAACGGGTGCTTCACCTGCCCAATTACCTGAGTTTTTTATTTTCCGGAAAGAAAGTCACCGACATCACCAGCGTGGGGTGCCACACCAACCTCTGGGATTTTCCCCGGGGCCGGTACCATGCCTGGGTGCAGGCCGAAGGGGTGGAACGCTTACTGCCGCCCCTGCACGATCCCGCTAAGCCTTTTGCCGGTGCCGACGGCCTGGCGGTAGGTACGGGCCTGCACGATTCGTCGGCCGCCCTCATTCCTTACCTGAAACATTTCAGTGAGCCTTTCGCCCTGATCTCTACCGGTACCTGGAACATTACCATCAATCCGTTTAATGAGGAAGCCCTGAGCCGGGAGGAGCTGGAAAACGACTGCCTTTGTTACCTTCGGACGGACGGGAAGCCCATCAAAGCATCGAGGTTGCTGGGCGGATTATACCACGAACAGGAAGTGCGAAAGATAGGAGAATACTTCGGGGTGTCGCCGGTTTCCTTAATGGAAATGAAATACAATCCGGAAATTCAGACAGAGGCCGTATCTTTGGAAAATTACCGGATAATAAACCCTGTTACGGGCTTGGAGCGCAGCTGGGAAAAGTACGGAACGGCTGAGGTGGCATATCACCAGCTGATGGCCGACCTGGTGGCTTTGCAAAAGTACTCTTCCAGCCTGGTTTTAAAGGGGGTTAGGAAGTTATTTGTAGACGGAGGGTTCGGCAAGAGCAGCCTTTTCATGAATATGCTGACCCGCGCTTTTCCCGAAATGGAAGTACAAACCAGCGAGGTACCCCAGGCCTCGGCCTTAGGTGCGGCCCTGGCGCTGCACGACAGCTGGAACACGAAACCGGTACCCGAAGATTTAATAAAATTGAAGAGATTTACTGATTTATGATGGACTATAACCCGAAATACCCCGGCATTGACGACCTCATCCGGAAGGCCAGGAAACGCATGCCCAAATTCGCTTTTGAATACCTGGATGGAGGATGCAACGAAGACGTCAACCTGTACAAAAACACCAGGGAAATCCGGGACATCGAACTGGTGCCTTACTACCTCCGGGACTATAAGGAACCCGACTTGAAAACGGAGCTTTTCGGCCATGTGTACGATGCGCCCTTCGGTATTTCTCCGGTAGGTTTGCAGGGGTTGATGTGGCCGAATTCGCCCGAGATTCTGGCCAAAGCGGCGGTAGAACAGAATATCCCGTTTATCCTCAGTACCGTCACCACCTCCAGCATTGAACGTATCGGCGAGATCACCGGGGGGCGGTTCTGGTACCAGCTCTACCACCCGGCCAAAGAAGAATTGCGTGACGACATGTTTAAGCGCTTGGAGGCCGCCGGCTGCAAAACGCTGGTCGTTTTAACTGACGTACCCACTTTCGGATTTCGCCCGCGCGACATTCGCAACGGCCTGGCCATGCCGCCCCAGATGACTTTTAAGAATATGGTAGAGATTTTATTGCATCCTACCTGGGCCCTGAGTACGCTGTACCACGGGCAACCCAATTTTGCCACCATGAAAAAATATATGCCCAAAGGTTTAAACATGAAACAATTGGGCCTATACATGAACCAGACGTTCTCCGGGAGGATCAGCCAGGAACGCCTGCAGACTATCCGCGATAAGTGGAAGGGAAACCTGGTGATGAAAGGGGTGGCCACCGCCGAAGATGTGGGACAGGCTGTAAAATTCGGACTCGACGGTGTGATTGTGTCCAACCACGGCGGTCGGCAGCTCGATGCCGGAGAGTCGTCTATCCATACGCTTTACCCCATTGTGGAACAATACAAAGGGCAGATCAAAATTATGCTCGACAGCGGTCTGCGTACCGGTCCGGATATTGCCCGTACCCTGGCGGCCGGAGCGGAGTTTGCATTCCTGGGGCGCTCGTTCATGTACAGTGTGGCTGCCCTCGGCGCCGCGGGGGGGCACCATATCATCAACCTTCTGAAAATACAGCTGAAACAGGTGATGGACCAGGTGTGCTGCGAGAAGGTGGAAGACCTGCCGGGACATTTGAAACGCTCCGTGTTATAATCATGTTACCAAATTATGATTATGGCGGCACTTGATCATAAGGGAAATTTAAAGGGATGAAATGATAGTGGTATTGACAAGATTCTGATTTATTCAGCCAAACAGATATTTTTCATCGTATTCTACGTCGAATTTTTGTAAAAACTCCAGGTATTCTTCTTGGAATGTTTTCTTGTGATGATGTAGCTCCTGGTTTAAAATATAGTTATAAACACGTTCTACCTGTGAATGGGCATACGAAAATACCCCGTAACCCTCCTGCCACCTGAATTGTTCTTGCAGCCAGCCCTGTTCGTTAATAAATTTGGAGGAATTGTTTTTAATATCCCGTATCAGGTCAGAAATATTCATAGGAGGCTTCAGACCAAGAAAAACGTGAACATGATCTGCGGTGCCGTTTACAATAATAGGCTTTTGACCTTTGGCTTTTATAATGCCAACCATATATTTGAAAACTTCCTGACGCCAGGATTTTTTCAATAGACTTTTTCTTCCTTTAACTGTAAAAACATATTGGATGTAGATTTGCGAATAGGTGCCGGCCATAGTTGATTGAATTTGTGTTATTTTTTGTAATTGTGCTATCCTTCGGATGATCAAAAATAACAAAAAAATAGGAATACGTAAAACATATAATTTACTATAATTTTATCATCCCTTCGGGATTTTGGGGTGTCGAAATCTTTGCGGTAATCCTATAATCATGTTATCCCTTCGGGATTTTGGGGTGTCGAAACCTTTGCGGTAATTCTATAATCATGTTATCCCTTCGGGATTTTGGGGTGTCGAAATCTTTGTGGCAATCATGTTATCCCTTCGGGATTTGTACCTGCTTTCAGATTAAGCCCGAAGGGCTGACATAATTCTAGCAATTATGAAGAGGCAATTTCCTAAAGCCCGAAGGGCTGACATGATTGAAGCTGACATGATGATAACGGGGTTGTTATTTCTTCATTTTTTGTACAGTTCCTTTATGAAAATTCACCTCAAAATGATCTGCCGGGTCACCGCCGGAAATCTTATCCAGGATACGAAACAAATCCCGGAGTTGCAGGCGGAAGCGATCATCGGTTTCGAGGCGTGAGAAGCTTCGGCTGAGTGTTTCGTATTGCTTCAGGCGTTTCCGCGGAATATCGCGTCGGGCCAATTCATCAGCCGATTGAAACTTGTACAGATCGAGCAGGAGGTCGTCAAAATTCCAGGAACGGTAGCTTTTTTGGGTGCGCCCACCCGCAAGCCGGAGGAGGTCTCCCCCGTGGAGGTTGGCCGCTCGTTCTATAAAATCTTTGGGCCAGTCGGAGGGCACCATACGGAGGCGCACCAGTTCCTGCAGGTGGAAAAGGGTGAAATCGCGGTACGAGCGGGTATCCAGAATAGCTTTGTTCCAGATGCGGGGGTTGCCTGTTTGGCGCAATAGTTCATGTTCTTTTTCATAAAGGGGGAAAAGCTCGTCGAAGCGGTCTACCCGGTCGAGAATCACCGTTTCAATCTCGTACACATCGTTCGGCTTTATGGTCAGGATCTTATAGGCGGGGATATAAGCGGCCAGAGAAGGAACCTGCACATTCACCAGCATTTTTCCGTCTTCGTACTTCCGGACGCCCGTGTCGTTGATGTGCATGTGACCGCCAAAGTGGAGTTGTAGGCCGGCTTCGGCAAAAGCCCGGGCCACCTCTTCCTCCGGCGCCCGGTGCAGCTGCCACTTGGTTTCTCCCAGCAGGCGGGCGATTTCCGAAGAGGTCCCGTCGTTATATTCAATCATGGGGTAATGGGTAAAAGCGACGAGGGTTTTGTTCCTTTTTTTCGCTTCGGCGCTGATCTGTTTTACCCAGGAGATCAGGTGGGTTTTATGCGACATCACCTGGTTATACCCAATGCTTGAACCGTTATAATTCCGGGGATCGGCCGGGTCGCCGTCTGCGTTTTTCGGGATATAGGTATTCCCGTCAATGGCCAAAAGCCATAGTCCATCGGCAGGTTCGACCACGTAGCTCAGGTCAGGCACCGAAAACCCCGGGCTTACCTCGTACATCCGGTTGCGGTATTCTCCATACGTTTCGGCTTGGGCATAGGTGTAGTTTTCCGGTAGGATAAAATGGGAAGGGGTACTCCAATACCGGTATGCCGGAGAGGGGCGCATGCCGAAGGCTTTCAGTTCCTCCAGGATCTCCAGGTAGCCCGAAAGGGCGATGTCTTTCGTGATCACACTCTCCGGCGCCCGCGCCGAGCTTTCCGTACTGTAAATGCCCAGAGGCTTCCCGTCGGCATTCAGGAAATCGCTTTTCCCGGCCTCCTGACGGAACGGGCCTACGGGATCGTGGTTTCCGGTAGTGATAAAAAACTGCAATCCGTATTTTTCGGTGTAGGCTTCCAGGATTTTTCTCAGCCCTCTGAGGTTATACGCCTGCCCGTCGTCAGAGAAGTCGCCCGGCAGCGCCACGATCCGGATTCCACGGGCCACTACATCGTCTAAGGCAGCCAGGAAAGCAAAATAGTTCTCATTAAAGATACGGGTAGAGCGCAGCTGGGCGCCCATGGTACGCATGATCACGGGCTTCCCGGTTTTCGGGTTCGGAATTCCTTTAAATTCATGGTCGGAAAAACTTCCGTACAAATCCTGGAAATGGATGTCGGAAAGAAAAGCCACTTTTGTTTGCTGCGCGGGCAACAGTCCGGGCAGCAAGACCAGGAGAACCGATAGAATACCAAGCCTTTTAAGCATTTTTTTCATGATTTTTTGCGTATTCGGAAGGAGAAAGATTGTACAATTTCTGGAATGCGGAACGGAAATACTTGTAGTCTTCAATGCCTACCTGGTCCATGACCTCGGTCACCCGGAATTGTCCCGTAGTCAGGAGCTGGGCCGCCCGTTTCAGGCGTACATCGCGGATAAATTCTACCACAGACTGCCCCGTGATGTTCTTGAGTTTGCGGTAGTAGGCCGACTGGCTCATACCTGACTCACTCACCAGGCTCTGTACGCCAAACTGTTTGTTCGCCAGGTTATGTTCCACAATTTCCATAGCCTCCCGGATAAAGGCCCGGTCGGCATCGGGGATATCGGAAGTACTGGGTTCCATCAGGATCTGGCGCTGGAAGTGTTCCCGGAGTTTCCGGCGGTTAATCAGCAGGGACTGTACTTTGGAAAACAGAATTTGCGGATTGAAGGGCTTCACAATATAGTCGTCGGCCCCGCTTTCCAGTCCTTCGAGTTCATGCACCGCCGCCGCCCGCGCCGTAATCAGTACTACCGGAATATGCGCTGTTTTCGGGTTGTTTTTTATTTTTTCGCACAGTTCCAGACCGTCCATTTCCGGCATCATCACATCGCTCAGGATAATATCGGGCAACTGTTCCAGGGCCAGGGCCAACCCTTCTTTCCCGTTTTCTGCCGTAGAAATTTTCAGATGCGGCCCGAAAATCCCTTTGAGGTAGGTCCTCAGGTCAGCGTTGTCTTCCACGATCAGCAGGCGGTGGTCAGAAAGCGGCTCTTCCATGTCTTCGGGCAGGAGCGTTTCATGGGGGATCTGAGATTCGCTTTTCACTTCCTCCACCTGCCCTTCCGCTGCGGCCCCGCAGGGCAGACGCACCTCAAAGGCCGACCCCGAGCCCAGCTCACTTTCCACGTGGATAGTACCTCCCAGCACCTGCACCAACTCCCGCACCAGGGAGAGGCCAATGCCTGTACCGGGAGCTTTGGGCCGGTCTTTTCGCACTACCTGGTAAAAGGGTTCAAAAATGTGTTTCAGGTCTTCCGGCCGCATGCCCTGCCCGCTGTCGCTCACCCTGATCCGCAGGTGGTCTTCGTCGGGCCGGTTTACCGAGAGTTGTACGTCTCCCCCCTCGGGGGTGTATTTAAAAGCATTGGAGAGCAGGTTGGTCAGGATGATCTCCAGTTTGGCCGGGTCAAAGCTGACCAGGGCTTCTTCCCGGAAAGTATCCAGCGTATAACGGATGTTCAGCTCATCGGCTTTGATTTTGAAGATCAGAAACAATTCACGCACGAAGGCGATGATATCGGCATTTTGCAGCTGCACTTTCATATTCCCGGATTCTATCTTCCGGAGGTCCATCAGCTGGTTGACCAGGCTCAGCAGTTTATGGGCCTGCTTATGTACCAGTTCGGCTTTCCGGCGGGCTTCCGTTTGCAGAGGTACCGACTGCATCAGGTCTTCTGCGGGATGGATGATGAGGGTAAGCGGGGTGCGGAGTTCGTGGGAGACGTTGGTAAAGAAGCTCAGCTTCATGTCGGAGAGTTCCTTCTCTTTCTGTTTTTCCATCTGTTCCAGCGCTATTTTGTTCTGGAGGTCGCGCTGTCTTGCCCGGAGCCGCCTGTACCACGTAAGGGCGGAAAGGGCCGCAACGACATAAAAGGCGTAGGCCCACCAGGTTTTATACCAGGGCGGAAGAATCCTTAACTTCAGGGTAGCGGGTTCTTCCGACCAGACCCCGTCGCCGTTGTCGGCCTGCACCTTAAACGTATAGTCTCCGGCGGGTAAGCTGGCAAAAGCGGCCATACGCTGTCCGGGCAAAAGCGGGATCCAATGGTCGTGGTACCCTTCCAGGCGGTAGGCGTACTGCTGCTTGCGGGGGTTATGGAAATTAAGCCCTACAAACTCAATGGTAAAGTCGTTTTCCGAATCTTTCAGGGTAATTCTGTCGGCCGGAGAAAAAGGACCGGAAAGTATGGCGCGGGGGTTGGGCGGGGTGGCCGACAGTTCATAATGTACAATCCTCACCCGTGTAATCTGCATTTTCGGGGGGTAGGGGTTCTGGGTAACGCCCGAAGGTTTGAAGTAGGAGATGCCGTTAATTCCCCCGAAATACAGGGTGCCGTCGGTATCCTTAGCCGCTGCGCCGATTTTGAAGGAATTGCTTTGCAGGCCGTCGGCCACATCAAAATGAAGATAGCTTTTTTTCTCCGGGTCAAAGCGGTAGAGACCACGGCCTCCTATCCACAGCTCCCCGTGGTCGCCTTCCTGTATGGTCTCTACATTCGATTCCGGCAGCCACTGATCGTAGCGGGAAATCACTTCCTTTCCGTTCACTTTATGGATAAGGTGGAGGCCTCCGCCTAAGGTACCTACCCAGATGCGACCTTTTCGGTCTTTGTGCAGGGGCCAGGCGTAGTTGACTTTCATGCTTTCCCGGCTTTCCGGGGTAAAGAAAAAATGGTTCAGCAGGGTTAGTTCTCCGTTTTTTAGTTGCAGTTTAACTACTCCGGCATCGCGGGTGCTGGCCCACATCACCTCTTCTTCCTGGTCGTAAAGGAGCGCCGTGATCCGGTCGGCGGGCAGGGCGGAGTTGCCGGTATTCAGGGTTTGTATAAAATGCCCGTTTTTATCGAAAATATAAATGCCCGCATAAAAGGTGGCAATCCAGATGCGGCCCTGTCCGTCTTCCCGGATGCAGAGGGGCTCGATACCAGACCAGGCGCGTTGTCCCGGAACATCTTCCAGGCGTTGAAGCACCAGGCTTTTCTTGTTCAGGCGGTAGATACCGTTTTCCCGGGAAGCTACCCACAGGTATCCGTCTCCGGCATCGTAAATGCTGGAAACGCTGATGTGGGTGGTGCTGCCCGCTACAGGGTTATCCAGGAAATTCCGGAAGGTTCGGCTGGCCTTATCATAGCGGGAAAACCCGTTGCGTGTCCCTATCCACAAGACGCCCGGTTCATTCCAGAGCGTATTGATGTAATCGTCCGGCAGTTCGTGGTTATTGGTGCGATTGATGATGCCGAAAGGCTTGGCCAGGAGGCTGATTTTGTTGAGTCCGCCGGAAGAAGCCGCGAACCAGAGGTTATGGAAGGAGTCTTCAAACACCTGGTGTACGCGGTTGGAGTTAATGCCGAAAGGGTTGTCTGAATCTACGGAAAACACCTGGTCGGTATAGGTCAGGCGGTTCCCTTCTGCGGGCCGGATATCGCGGAGCAGGTGCAGGCCAAAGTTGGTGCCTATCCAGAACCGCCCGAAAGAATCTTCAAAAAAACAATTGATAGAGGCGAAGGAATCTTTAAGCCACTCTACGGTGGGGACAGCCCCGGTATGGATCCGGGCTACGGTGTTGTCTGAACCCGCCCACAAGGTCTGGTCGGGCCGGAACAGGAGGGCCCTGACGTTCTCGTGGGGCCATTGTGCTACTCGGTGCGGAATAAACGTATCTTTTTCCAGGCGCCATAGTCCTGTTCCTAGGGTACCTACCCATAAGTTTCCCCCGGTATCCTCTGCCAGTTTGTACACGGTAATGGCGGTTCCCTGGAGGAGAAAGGGGATCCGCCTCAGGGTTTTTATTCTTTTTTCGGGGGTAAGGGAAATCACCAGCAGGCCATGGGAGCGGGTACCTATATACAAGTGGCCGTTATGGCCAGTCAGCAGGGACCGTGCCGTGATCTGTAGGAGGAGGGTGCGGGTGGAGGAGTCCGTGGCCAGTTCGGCGAGGTTCCGGAAACCGTCGGTGGAGGAATCGTAATAAAATACGCCCTGTTCATCGGCGGTGGCCCATATCCGACCGTCACCATCCAGCTCCAGGCTCTGGATCCGGTTATTGTAAAGCCCGTTGAAGTTACTGTTCGGTAAAAGGTAGTTTTTGAGTTCGTAACCGTCGTAGCGGTTGATGCCGTTATTGGTGGCTATCCAGATGAAGCCGTCGCGGTCTTGTAACACCGACAAGGCGTCGCTGTGGGCCAGCCCTTCATTCACGGTGATATGCTCAAAGCGGAAGTCGCTTTGCGCCGGCAACCGGCCAAAGACACCTGTCAGCAGACAGGCCAGTACCCATGTGATTTTGTTCGCCACCATAAAAGTGAAGTCAAAGTTCTTCAAAAATTAATATATGGACAAATCTGACGAAAATAACCCGACTTTTTGCTGATTTTGACCCTAACCCACCGGTGGGTACATGCTCTAATTTTGCACTATTCAAATAAAATATTTTGAATTTTTAATTATTCAATCAGATGAGAAAAACTCTATTATTATGCAAAGTGCTGATGAGGGCAAGAAGCAAGGCCCTCTTTTCCGTACTGATGGGCGCCGGGGTATTGTTTGGCCACGCGGCGTTTTCCAGAGGAGGGGAGGCCGGCGCTTTTGAGGCGGTTGACCGCTCCGTTGAAGGGAAAGTAACCGATGAAAGCGGAGAGGGAGTTCCCGGAGTGAACGTACGGGTAGAAGGTACCACCCAGGGAGCCATTACCGATGCTGACGGGGTGTTTCGCCTCACGGTAGGAGACGGAGAGGTGACCCTGGTGTTCAGCTCGGTGGGATATGTGGAACAAAAGACGGTGGTTCGCAGAGGGCAAACCCTGGTGAATATCACGCTTGAAGAAGACAGCCGGCTGATGTCGGAAGTGGTGGTGGTAGGATACGGTACCCAGAAACGTTCGGATATTACCGGTTCGGTAGCTTCCGTACCGAAAGAACGTCTCGCCAATCTTCCCGTCAATAACGTGATGCAGGCGGTGCAGGGAGCGGTGGCGAATGTCACGGTATCCCAGGCCTCTTCCATTCCCGGCGATGCACCTTCTACCCAGATCAGGGGAAGGAGTTCCATCAATGCCTCTTCCGAACCTTATGTGGTGGTAGATGGTATTCCTTTGTCAAGAACCGACGGTTCTATCAACGACATTAACCCGAATGACGTGGCGTCTATCGAGATCCTGAAAGATCCTTCGGCCGTAGCCATCTACGGGGTGAACGGTTCGAACGGGGTCATCCTGATTACCACCAAAAGAGGCACCAGCGGTAAGCCTACCATTCGTTACAACACCTACGGCGGTGTGGAAGAAGCCGCGCACATCCTGGAACCTGCTTCCCCGGAAGAACTGCTGAAAAGATATGCTGAATATGCCCGCATTACCAACACCAGCCTGTATAACGGCGGTCCGGTGAAGAACCAGTACGAGTACGATAACTATGTGAACGGGGTAACCACCGACTGGCTCGATGCCGTGATGCAGACCGGGGTGGTACAAAACCATAATGTAGGAATTTCCGGAGGAACGGAAAACGCGAAGTATTATGTTTCCCTGGATTACCTGGATCAGAAAGGCATTCTGCAAGGGTATAATTATAAGCGTTACTCTTTCCGGACCAACACCGATGTAAAGGCCACCCGTTACCTGTCGGTAGGTACTTCCACCTTCATTGTATCGCATAACCGTGACGGCGGAAGGGCCAGCCTGTTGCAGGCAGCGGCCATGAGTCCGTACGCCACCATGTACAACGAAGACGGTTCCCTGACCCAGTACCCCATGTATTCCGAGCAGCTTTGGGCCAACCCCCTGCTGCCTACTACCACTAACCCTATCCGTCGCCAGTTCAATATCTCGCTGAACGGGTACGCGGATGTAAGTTTCGGCAATATCTGGAAACCCCTGAGCGGTCTGAATTACCGGTTTAATGCGGGGTATTCCTATGTTCCTGTCCGCAATAACGAATACTACGGGAAGTCGGTCTACAATCTGAGCGGCTCGGGTACCATCACCAACAGCGAGTCGCAGACCTATACCCTGGAGAATATCCTGACCTACAATAAAGATATTGGCAAGCACCACTTTGACCTGACTGGCCTTTACGGCGCGAAAGAGAAATACTGGCAGCAGGCGGTGGCTACCGGGCAGGTTTTCCCGAACGATGATCTGGAATGGGGTAACCTGGAGTCGGCTTCGACCCAGACCGTATCTTCCCAGGCCGATATGTACCGTTCCATTTCCCAGATGGGAAGGCTGAACTACGGGTATGACAGCCGTTACATGTTCACTTTCACCGTGAGAAGAGACGGCTCTTCGGTATTCGGTAAAAACAACAAGTACGGTACTTTCCCTTCGGCTGCTTTTGCGTGGAACATCGCCAACGAAGACTTCATGAAGCAATATAACGCCATTACCAACCTGAAGCTACGCGTTTCCTACGGTATTTCAGGAAATGAGGCCATCGGCATCTACCAGACCCTGGCCCTGATGAGCTCAGGAACCCTTACCATGGACGGCCGACCTTATACGACGTTGAAAGTGCAGAGCCGCATGGGTAACGACGACCTCCAGTGGGAGAAAACAAAGGGTCTGAATGCCGGGGTAGACTTCGGATTGTGGGGCAACCGCCTGACCGGTACCGTAGACCTCTACAAGACCAACACCTATGACATGCTGCTGCTGCAACGTATTCCCCAGATTACCGGGTATTCCGATGTGTGGTCGAATATCGGAAAAGTAGCCAATACGGGTGTAGAGCTTACACTGACGTCTAAAAACCTGGTTAAAAATGATTTTACGTGGTCGTCTACCCTGGTGTTTTCCACCAATAAAAACAAGATTGTGGATGTGTACGGTGACGGGAAGGACGACGTGGGGAACCGCTGGTTTATAGGACACCCTGTGGGCGTGATTTACGACTATACCAAAGTAGGTATCTGGCAGGAATCGGAAATCGAATCGGGAGCCAATAAAGGCTGGGACGATACCGCCCTGGCAGGCGACCTGAAGCTGGCCGACCTTAATAAAGACGGGAAAGTGGATGACAACGACCGGAGTATCCTGGGCCAGACTACACCCAAATGGACGGGCGGACTGACCAATACCCTGACCTATAAGAATTTTAACCTGAATATTTTTATCCAGACCGTACAGGGCGCACTGCGTAATAACCCCCAGATTGGTGGTGCATCGGATGAAATGGGAAGAAGAAGTACGCCGGCCGCCCTTGGTTACTGGACCCCGGAAAACCAAAGCAACGAATGGCGCTCCCTGGGTAATCACTCCAACTCGCACGGGTATGGATTCCCGGTAGATGCGGGCTACACCCGTCTGAAAGATGTGACGCTTAGTTATAACTTCGGACAAACCGCGTTGACGAAATTAGGAATCGGCGGATTGCAACTCTACCTGAGCGGAAGAAACCTGGCTACCTGGACCGACTGGCTGGGATGGGATCCGGAAGCAAGAGATATTACCCGCGGATCAAGCAACGATAATATCAATTATCCGATGGTACGTACCTACGTGTTGGGAGCCAACCTTACTTTTTAACAATCAACTGATTTAGTGATGAAAAAGAACAGAATAGTATATAGCAGTTTATTGGCCGCTTCCCTTTTGATGGGTACTTCATGCGGCAAAGATTACCTGGAGGAAGACCCGTATTCAAGCTACCGCACCGGGGCTACCGACCCCCAGACTATCGAGGCCCAGGTGATTGGTCTCCACCGCATCTTCGCGGAGCTTTGGGGTTACAGCGGCCGGCAGGGGTTTCTGTCCAGCTGGCAGATCGGTATGGACATTACCAGCGCGGGCGCTACCGAGGGTGTAGAAAACCCGTTTTACCAGTACGCCGACCTGAACCAGGAAAACGGCGCGGTCAGCTACCTGTGGCAGAAAAGCTATGACTTTATCAACCATGCCAATGTGATCATTGCCGCGGTAGGAGAAAACAACGCAAAGGCCAATGCCGAAGCCCGCTTCTTCCGGGCCTACGCGTACAATACCCTCGTAACGCTTTGGGGCGATGTGCCTCTGCTGAGCGCACCCGTGGTATCGCCTACATTTGACTTTACCCGCCAGAGCGTAGCCGATGTAGACCGGCTGATTGAAGAGGATATTGCCTATGCCGTGGCTAACCTTCCTGAAGTAGGACAGACCGTGACGCCTAACCGGATCAACAAAGACATGGCCCGTCAGCTGGGGGCGGAAGCCTACCTCCGCATGGGGGTAAGAGACCAGGCCTACTACGCCAAAGCCGAACAGCTGGCCACCGACATTATCAACGGAGGCAAATACCAGCTCATTGAAGCACGGTATGGAAAGTTCCTGGGCGAGGGCGGGGATTATTACCGCGACATGTTCCGCTTCGGAAATCAGAGACGCGCACAAGGCAATACCGAAGCCATCTGGACTTTCGAAATGGAATACAACCGGAATGTAACCGGGGGAACCATCGATAACCCTCAGCACCGCCGCGTGTGGCAGCCCGCCTACCACAAATGGGACGGTATGGTGAATGCCGACTCCCTGGGCGGAAGAGGAAACGGACGTCTGCGTTTAAGTAACTTCATGAAGTACACCGTTTGGAAAGGACTGGACGGCGATATCCGGAACAGCAATTACAATATCCGGAGAACCACCAACTACAACCGGCCGGGCTTCAGCGCCAGTATAGGAGTAGACAAAGACGGGTACCGCGTGGCAGCCAATGCGGCAGATGCCGTACAAACCATTACGGTAAAAACCGGGGACAAGGCGGTTCCTTTCCGTACAGACAGCCTGGAAGTATGGTATCCTTTTCCCACCAAATGGGGAGGGTATGATCCGGAAGACGACTTCGGCTACGCCATTGTAAAAGACTGGCCTGTGATGCGCTTCGGCGAAACCTGGTTACTGCGTGCCGAGGCCCGCTTCCGCCAGGGGAATACTGCAGGAGCAGCGGCAGACGTGAATATTCTGCGTGACCGGGCTTTCAAAACCGCCCGCACGGAAAAAGGCAATGCCAACCTGGGCAGCGTGAGCGCTTCCGATATTACCCTCGATTTTATCCTGGATGAACGCGCAAGGGAACTGATTGCCGAAGAAAACCGCCGGATGACCCTGGTGCGTACGGGTAAGCTCAAAGACAGAGTAGCGTTGAACGGAGATACCGGTCCTTCCAATAAGATCATCACCGGATTCCAGGATTACAATGCGTTATTGCCCCTCCCTCTGAACGAAATCCGGCTGAATACCAAAGCCGAATTAGTGCAGAATCCGGGGTATAATTAAAGGGTGTTGCCGGCGTTTCACCTAAACGCCTGACAAAGCCTGAGGTTGAATGTAGTTTAGCTGTCTTTGCCTGAAGGCAGCTAAATTTTTTTTGCTACCTGGCTAAATTTTGTTTTGAAACCTGTGCCAAGTGCGTTTTAGTATTTAAATTTACAAGAATGATAAAAAAGATCTTCTTCTGCCTGACTCTATGCAGTGCTCCGGTTTTTGCGCAAACCCAAGAGGAGGTAAAAGCCGTTATTGAACGTGTGAACAGCTACTGGCAAAACACGCATACCCGTCCGGGCTGGGCTTTCTGGGATGTAGCCGCCTACCATACAGGCAATATGGAAGCGTATTTTCTGACCGGGAAGGAGGAATACCGCCAATATTCCCGGAAATGGGCAGAGCATAACCAATGGAAAGGCGCCAAGTCGGATAACAAGGCCGAATGGAAGTACAGTTACGGAGAAAAAGACGATTATGTACTTTTCGGCGACTGGCAGATCTGCTTCCAGACCTATGCCGACCTGTATAACCTGGCACCCGATGAGAAAAAGATAGCCCGCGCACGGGAGGTCATGGAATACCAGATGAGTACGCCCGATAACGACTACTGGTGGTGGGCCGACGGACTCTACATGGTGATGCCCGTGATGACCAAAATGTATAAAATTACGGGGAATCCCCTGTACCTGGAAAAGTTGTACGAATACTTCTCCTATGCGAACAGTATCATGTACGATAAAAAAGCGGGCCTGTACTACCGGGATGCCAAATACGTGTACCCGAAGCACAAAAGCCTGAACGGGAAGAAAGATTTCTGGGCCCGGGGCGACGGCTGGGTATTTGCGGGGCTGGCCAAGGTATTGCAAGACCTGCCGGAGAACGACAAACACCGGAAAGCGTATATCAAAATATACCAAAAGATGGCGAAGGCCGTGAAAAGCTCGCAGCAGGTCGAAGGCTACTGGACCCGCAGCCTGTTGGATCCGGAACATGCGCCCGGGCCGGAAACCAGCGGGTCGGCCTTCTTTACTTATGGCCTTTTGTGGGGTATCAATAACGGGTACCTTAGTAAAAACACGTACGGGCCGGTAGCGGAAAAAGGATGGAAATACCTGACCGGAACTGCCCTCCAGGAAAATGGGAAAGTAGGTTACGTACAACCCATTGGTGAAAAAGCCATTCCCGGGCAGGTAGTGAACGAAAACTCTACCGCACCGTTTGGTGTGGGCGCGTTTTTGTTGGCCGCATGTGAAATGTATAGGTTTCTGGAATAGCTGTCAGCGTGAAGCAGTTCGGCGACTGACCGCTCAACGCTCATTGCTGAAAGCTAAAATGTATATCCATGAAATAGCCATGAGCCTTCAGCTATCAGCAAACCGAATGTATAAGTGATACGTCGCGCGGCTGATAGCTGAAAGCTAAAAATTTGAAATATGAGATAGACTACGTACGGGTGTATCAGCGATAGATTGGGGCTCAGGATAACCGGGTAAAAAATGCGTTTCAACCTTAATTGACTTCTAATATGAAAAGACAAGATTTTATCAAAGGAGCAGCCGCACTGGCAGCTTCAGGGTTATTTCTAAGAGCAAATGCACTACCGCTACAGGAGAAAAAAATTAAGGTTGGCCTCATAGGCGTCAAGGGCATGGGCTGGTCTGACCTAAACGCAATTCTGAAACAGCCGAACGTGGTATGTACGGCTTTGTGCGATGTGGACGAACGCATTTTGGATCAGCGGATAGCCGAACTGAAAGCCCGGCAGGTAGAGGTAAAACGTTTTATCGATTATAAGGCAATGCTGGAAGGCAACCTCGTAGACGTCGTGATTATCGGCACTCCGGACCACTGGCATTGTCTGCAAATGGTAGATGCCGTGAAGGCAGGCAAACATGTGTACGTTGAAAAACCCATTGGTAACTCCATCCGGGAGTGTGAGGTCATGGTGGAGGCGGCAACCCGGTACAAGCGCATAGTGCAGGTGGGCCAGTGGCAGCGCAGTCAGCAGCACTTCCGCGATGCCATCGACTTCGTGCATTCGGGGAAATTGGGGAAAATCAGGCTGGTGAAGGCCTGGGCTTACCAGGGTTGGATGAAAAGTATCCCGGTAAAACCTGATGAACCGGTGCCGGCAGGGGTTCACTACGATCGTTGGTTAGGTCCGGCAAAGAAGCGGCCGTTTAATCCGAATCGCTTCCATTTTGAGTTCCGCTGGTTCTGGGATTATGCCGGTGGCCTCATGACCGACTGGGGCGTGCACATGCTTGATTACGCCCTCCTGGGAATGAAGGTGGCTGATCCGCGGTCCGTAATGGCAGCAGGTGGTAAATTTGCCTACCCGGATGACGCTGCCGAGACGCCCGATACCTTAACCACCGTGTTTGAATTTGATGATTTTAATATCCAGTGGGAACACGGTACAGGGATAGACCTGGGTCCCTACGGCCGGAATCACGGCGTAGCATTTATAGGAAATAACGGCACACTGGTGCTGAACCGGAGGGGCTGGGAGGTGATTTCTGAAGGCGAACGGATGGAAGCGGTTCCCCTGCAAAAAGAAACGGACAACGGATTGGAAAAACACATGGCCAATTTTGTCAACGCAATACGGCGGGAAGACCGCACCCTGTTGCACGCACCCATTGAAGCCGGCGCGCACATTGCCATTTTTTCACAGATGGGCAATGTGGCTTACCGGACGGGTAAAAAGCTATATTGGGATAAATCAAAACGGAAATTTACAGATAAAACTGCCAATCGTTTCCTGGTTTCGGAATACCATAACGGATATAAATTACCGCAGGTGTAATCCTGTAAAAGCCCATAATGAAGGCCTCTATATTATGAAAAAATACCTTCTCTCAGGAATACTCCTCCTCCTCCTTGGGGGAGCCGCTCCAGCTTTCGCCCAGAAAAAAAAGGCTGTAAGCGCCCCCGTACAGGTACCTTCCGACCGGGAATACTGGCTGGTCGAAATGGATAAAATGGTGCGCCCGGTGCTGTATAGCCTGGCACAAGACAGCCTGCGGATCGTCATGCCGCACACGGTTTCTGTTCGCACCGATAATAAGGAAAGTCGCATTAAAGTACAATATGTGGAAGTTTTAGGCCGCGTGCTGAGCGGAATTGCCCCTTGGCTCCAGCTGGAGGGCGGCAGTGCCGAAGAGGTGGCCTTACGGAAGCAGTACCGCCAATGGGTGCTGAAAGGCATCTCCAACTCGCTCGATTCGACCAAACGTGACTATATGCCCTACAATATCGCCGGGCAGCAGCTGGTAGATGCCTCCTTCCTGGCCCTGGCCTTTGTGCGGGCGCCCTGGCTTTGGGAGAACCTCCCGGCGGCTGATAAAGAAAAAATGGCAGCGGCCATTCGCACTACCCGGCAGTTCAGGCCCGGCTTTAGCAACTGGCTGCTGTTTTCGGCCATGAATGAGGTCTTCTTTGCCCGTTTCGGGTATGACTATGACCCCATGCGTATCGACTACGCGCTCATGCAGCATGAGCAGTGGTACGTAGGCGACGGCATGTACAAAGACGGCGACTCCTATGCTTTTGATTATTACAACAGCTATGTCATTCATCCCTACCTGGCGGTGGTGGTGAACGAAATTTCCAAAAAGACCTCCGCCTACAAGAGCATGGCGGAAAAAATAAAGCAGAGAAATGAGAGATATGCGGTGATCCAGGAAAGACTGATCGGTGCAGACGGCTCTTTCCCGCCCACGGGGCGTTCGCTCGTTTATCGCGGTGCGGCCTTCCATCACCTGGCGGATATGGCCTGGCGGAAGGCCCTGCCAGCCGAACTGAAGCCCGCCCAGGTACGTGGCGCGCTGACGGCTATGCTAAAGAAGACACTGGAAAGCCCGTCTACCTATAAAGACGGCTGGCTGACCCTCGGCCTGTACGGCTCACAGCCCAATATCGCCGATGCGTACAATAACCAGGGCAGCCCTTACCTGGCCACCGCCGCATTCCTGCCGCTGGGGCTCCCCGAAAGCGATCCTTTCTGGGCAGCACCACCTGAAAAGTGGACCCAACAAAAAGTATGGGAAGGCGAAGACGTAAAAAATGATTATAAAGTGGGGATTAAATAGCTGTTAGCCATGAGCGTTCAGCTATTAGCCGGGTGGCGCACCACTATCAGAAAAACGGCATACCAACGAAGCATCGCCCGACCGCCGGCTAGGCGCCTCCCAATGAATAAGCGAAGTGTCGCGGGGCGGCCTTCCGCCTGGCTGATAGCTGAAGGCTGAAAGCTAAAATTTATACATATGAAATAGCCATGAGCTTTCAGCTATCAACTTTCAGAAATTCGGCACACCAAGAGGAGCGCCTCCCGCCGCCGATGAATAAGCGAAGCGTCGCCCGGCTGACTGCTGATAGTGGTGCGCCACCCGGCTGAAGGCTGAAAGCTAAAATTATTATACATATGAAAAAAATACTGTTCTTACTCTTCGCCTTTTGGTCTTCGGCCGCTCATGCCCAGTTTATTCCGGGTGAAATCTGGCCCGATAATAACGGTCAGCACATCAATGCCCACGGGGGTGGGATCCTGTACCAAAACGGAACCTATTATTGGTATGGAGAAATCAAGGGAAATAATTCCCGGGCTGAAGTAGGCGTAAGCGTCTATTCTTCAAAAGACCTGTACAACTGGAAGAACGAAGGCGTGGCCCTGAAAGTGAGTGAAGACGCGGAATCAGAAATCACAAAAGGATGTGTGATAGAGCGCCCGAAAGTGATCTACAACGAGAAAACAAAAAAATACGTGATGTGGTTTCACCTCGAACTGAAGGGGAGGGGCTACGAAGCGGCCCGGACGGCTTTGGCGGTGAGCGACAGCCCTACCGGCCCGTTTGTGTATAAGAAATCGTTACGTCCCAATGCCGGCATCTGGCCCCGGAATTTTGAGGAGGCATGGAAAAAGCCCCTGCCGGGCCAAGATACCCTGAAATGGTGGACACCCGACTGGTACAAAGCAGTAAAAGAGGGACTTTTTGTACGCCGTGATTTTGAAGGCGGACAAATGGCACGCGACATGACCCTGTACGTGGATGAAGACGGCACCGCCTACCACATCTATTCCGCCGAAGAAAACCTGACCCTGAACATCGCCGAACTAAGCGACGACTACCAAAGCTTTACCGGAAATTACATTACCCTGGCCCCGGCCGGACATAACGAAGCGCCCGCCCTCTTTAAGCAAGACGGGTGGTATTATCTCATCACCTCGGGTTGTACCGGCTGGGATCCGAACGCCGCCCGCTCCTTCCGTGCGAGGTCGGTGCTGGGGCCCTGGGAGCAACTCAAAAACCCCTGTATCGGAGAGGGGGCCGAGCTGACCTTCCATTCCCAAAGTACCTATATTTTGCCCGTAGCCGGAAAGAAGAACGCTTTCATTTTCATGGCAGACCGCTGGAAGCCCAAAAACCATATCGACGGACGGTACATCTGGTTGCCGGTGAAAGTGGTGAACGGACAGCCCGTGATTGAATGGATGGATAAGTGGGATCTGGGGGTGTTTGATTAAACAATATTAACTTTCGTTTTTTATTTTTTAACCTCTTGCATGCCGGGGTAGTCACAATACGCATTTCTTGTTTTATCTTGATTGATCTAAAGAAAAGAACGATGCGATCGACCCTTGCTACCCTGCTGGTTATTTTTACCGGCATTTTGTGTGATGCGTATGCAAAAAACCCGAACGACACTCCGGGAAAAGAAGTACTTCTTCCCGCTAAAATCTGGCGGGTTCCGGAGGGGAACGATTTCAATAACCCGGAAAGCGAGTTCAATCACCACCGCAAGCTGGAATCAGAGAATATCGTGATCTTCTGGTCAAAGGAATTCGGGGATGATCCCATGAAAAACACGGACGAAAAGAAACGCTTTGATGTCAGGGAAGCCTCCCGGGAGTTGGAACGTTTTTATGACTATTACGTCAACGTGCTGAAGATTGTGGAAAAGGGGAATTCGCTCAGTGATAAATACAAGATCCTGCTGTTTGTGATAGGCGGTGATGAACAAACCGCCTTTGGCGGCGGGGCGGAAGAGGTGGGCTGTCTCTGGACCCCCGCCGTGCGCATGAGCCGACCCCCTTACGGAGCCCTGGCGCATGAACTCGGACACTCTTTTCAATATCTGGCAGGCAAAGACAGCGGGCGGGGCTTCCGCAGTTCTATCATGGAAATGTCGGCGCAATATATGCTCTGGCAGGTGTATCCGGAATGGATGACCTTTGAAAACTATCACCTGGTAAGCTACCTGCAAAAGACCCATTTTGCCTTTCTGCACGGCACCAATACGTATCATTCCCCGTATGTGATGGAATACTGGTCGGAAAAGCACGGAAAAGATTTCTTCGGGAAGTTACTCCGGAGTCCGGAACAGGGCGAAGATCCCGTGATGACCTACAAACGCATTACGGGCATCAGTCAGGAGCAGTTTAATGATGAAATGTTTGATGCCGCCCGGCGGTTTATGACCTGGGATCTGCCGCGGGTGCAGGAAGTAGCCGCACCCTATGCCAATATGCACAAAAGTAAACTGCTGGCCGCACCAGACGGGTGGTACACCATTGCGGAAGAAAACTGTATACAGGATTACGGTTATAACGGTATCCGGCTGGAAGTGCCGAGGGCGGGTAAAAAGGTAGAAATAACCTTCGAAGGACTAGCGGGTGCTTCGGGCTACCGGGCCTTGCGGACAGACAAAGCAGGGTGGCGTTACGGATGGGTAGCGGTGAAAAAAGACGGCAGTCGAGTGTATTCAGAAACCTACAGCAGGCCGGGTAAAGTAGCCTTCAAAGTACCGGCCGATACCCAACACTTGTGGCTGGTGGTGAGTGGCGCACCCACAGAACACGTTACGGTGGCGCGCAAGGAGGAAGAAAATGCGCAATGGCCGTATAGAATCAAAGTGAAGGGAACAATACCTGACAAAGAGTTTGGGAAGTGAAAGTAAGGCGAAATCATGGATAGTCACCCAAGCTCGTATTGTTCTTTATATATAGCTAAAGCGGCTTCTTATAGAAAGCATAATATGTATATATTGCTTTTTTCATTTAACAATAATGTATAATATTGATGATTCTATAAAGCAAAAAATAAATATATTGCTTTATAGAATCGTCAAAAATTCTTATATTTGCTTTTTATAAAGAGCAATTATGGAAGAGTTATTGTTGGAATTTCAGATAAAAATTGCCCGGGTATCCTCCAGATGGCAACGCTATCTCCTCACGCAAATGGATCTGAATAACCGCCTGATTGCGGTAAAAGGTGCCCGCGGATCAGGGAAAACCACCTTGCTTTTACAATTGGCAAAACTTCATTTACCGCTGAAATCCACACTCTACATTAGTCTGGATCATGTCTATTTTTATGATAATAAGCTGTATGATTTAGCAAAGCGGTTTACGCAATTCGGAGGTACACATTTATTGCTTGATGAAGTACACAAATACCCCAACTGGTCAAGAGAAATCAAGTTGATTTACGACAATTTTCCCGAGCTCAGCGTGATCTTCACCTCATCTTCCATGCTCGAAATCTATAAATCAGAGTCAGATTTAAGTCGGAGAGCCGTTTCTTACTATTTGAAAGAGTTGTCTTTCAGGGAGTTTCTTATGTTTGAAACCCAAAAGGAATTTCCTGCCTATTCCTTTCCAGAGATTTTGAATGATCATCAGGCCATTGCCACCCGCATTCTCCAGGAAATACGACCTTTGCCATTGTTTGAGAAGTATCTGAAGACGGGTGCTTATCCTTATTATAAGGAAAATGAAAATTCGTATTTTCAAAAGTTGCAGCATACTATTAACCTGATCATTGAAATAGACATCAACGCGGTGGAAGACGTCAATTATGATACTTTGCTTAAGCTGAAGAAATTGCTCATCACCGTGGCTTCCAGTGCGCCGTTTACACCCAACATCACCAAACTGAGCACGAAAGTCGGGGTTTCCCGCAATACCCTGGTACAGTGCATTAAGATGCTGGAGCGGGCGGGATTACTCAATGAGGCGTACAAAGACAGTTCAGGGATCGGCGTACTTACCAAGCCCGAGAAGCTGTTTCTCAACAATACCAACCTGATGTATGCTTTGGCCATGGAAAACACCAATATCGGGAATGTCCGGGAAACGTTTTTCCTGAACCAGTTCAAAGGCCTGCACGAAATAAACCTGGCGGAAACGGCCGATTTTGTGATCGACCAAACCTATACGTTTGAGATTGGAGGCAAGAATAAAGGGAAGAAACAGATAGCCGGGGTAAAAGATGCATACTTAGCCAAAGACGGTATCGAAATCGGCTTTGGTCATATCATTCCGGTCTGGCTCTTCGGGTGGATGTATTGAGGGGTGAATGCTATCTATAATATACCTTCGGTATCAATTGCACAATGAGATTAGTGAAAACCCAATTTAATTTTTATTTGAACTCGCCCAGTCTTTTTAGTAGATCTGTAAGTGAAACTACATCAATTCCTTTAGTCATTGGCCAGGTATCGGATGAGGGAGTCACCACAAAGCTGTATTGAGGTTGGATATCGTTAATAGCAATGTGGTTTCCTTTGGAAAGTGTAGGAGAATAGGAGGCTTTGCATTCGATGGCGATTACCCGATTGTTATGTTGCAGCACAAAATCAATTTCTGCACCTCCCGCAGTACGATAATAGAAAATTTCGGAATCTGGAAACATGCCACGCAAATTGGCAAGAACCATTGTTTCCCAGACAGAACCTATGGCCGGATGGCCTAAAAGGTCGGCAAATGAACGGATGCCTAATAAAGCTAACACAATGCCTGAGTCAGAAATATATACTTTGGGGGCTTTGACCAGGCGTTTACCCATATTGGAAATGTAGGGTTCTATCACGTCGACCATATAGGTACTTTTCAATAAATCAATATAGTTCTTTACGGTCTGATTGCTTACCCCAAGTGAACTGCCGAGAGTTGAATAATTTACTGTTTGTCCGTTTACGTGAGACAGCATTTGCCATAAACGTCGCATGGTGATGGGGGTAAAATTAACCCACTGTAAAAGATCGCGTTCCAGAAATGTGGAAATAAAGCTGGTCCGCCAGTCATATGAAACTTTATCATTTGCCGCTAAAATGCTCCGGGGAAATCCGCCTCTTTCAAAATATTTTTCTACATCCGATTCTTGTAGTTCCGACCATAAAAGAGGTGTTAATTGCTTATACACAATTCGACCGGCAAGTGATTCGGAACTCTGCATCAGTAAATCGCGGGAAGCGGAACCCAGCACCACAAAACATCCGGGCCTGTCCCATTCGTCGACCAGACTTCTGATAAGTGGAAACAAATCGGGCTTTCGCTGGATTTCGTCTATGCATATCAGTTTGTCTTTTTGGTTGCTGAGAAACCACTCGGCATCGTTCAACTTTTCCAGGTCCGACGGCCGCTCGAGATCCAAATATAATGTTCCGAACGAGTAATTTTCCATCAGGTGTTTTACCATTGTGGATTTTCCACATTGACGCGGGCCAATGATAGCCGTGACAGGAAAGTGTTCTATGGCAAATGCAATCTCATTTTCGGTGATTCTTGGTAAATACATTTGGTACCTTTTTATCCGTTACAAAGGTATAAAATACTTCTAACAACTATGCAAATTTCAAATTCAATTTGAGATTTGCATAGTTGTAAAAGTAAATTACTTGATTAGTGCTTATATCGGGTAGTCGTTTGGATTTTACGCCGAAGTACATAATCCAGCAACAGTAGTACGCTCATACCCAGCACAGAGAGGGAGTATACCGGGGGAATATGGAAGGAAAGAGAAGAAAATTTTTGAGCCAGGGGGCTGAACGACGTCTCCGAAGGACGGAGATCACTCACGATGCTCCAGCAAACGGCCACAAAGGTCAGGATACCTACCCGGCCCCATAAACTCAGCAGCGGTTGAGGTGCGGCCGAAATCTTTTGCATCACTTCCGCCGCGAAATCAACCCCGGCCTTATCGGCAGGCATGCGCTGAAGAAGTTGTTTCAACGCGGCTTCCCGCACCGTTTCCCCGGCTGCTTCGGCATGCACGTTTTGCATCACCGCAGATAAAAAATCAGCGGAGGCCTTGTCCGTCACCGGGTTTTCCCTGAGTATTTTCTCCAGCTTATTCATGATTAAAAGATTTCAGCCTTTGGCAATCAGTTTGCAGCCTACAGGCTAAAAGCTGACTGCTAATAGCTTTTGGCTCTTACAATAAAAACCGTAAACGTTCCTGTAAAGTTTTCCTGGCCCTGAATAACTTTACTTTGATGTTGACTTCCGTTAGTCCGCTAATATCGGCGATTTCTTTCACGGAACAATCGTTCATGTAAAACAAAGTAATCAAAAGACTTTCAGTGGGCGGCAGGGCATCGACAGCCTTCTTTACCAGCATGCTTTGCTCTTCCGCCATTAACTTCCGGACAGGCGTGTCACTGTGTACCTGCTTCTCATAATCTACCGCCTCCATTTTTAAGAAGCGCTTTTGGTGTGTTTTGTCGATCGCCGACCGGTACATCACCGTATAAAGCCAGGTGGAGAATTTCGAACGGCCTTCAAACCGGTGAATCTGTTGATACGCTTTCACGAAACCCTCCTGGGCCGCATCTTCGGCATCGCCGGAGTTCTTCAGGATTTTAAAGGCGATGGTATAGGCCATATCCTGATATTTATCCACCAGGAAGCGGAAAGATGCGGTATCTCCTCTTTTCACTCTTTCCACATACATCAGGTCTTCGTGCATTCAAAACGTTAGGTTGGGGATATGACAGCACAAAGGTGAGAATAGTTACAAAGAAAGGAAATTTTTTTTCCGTGGGAAGCCGTGAGAGACCCGCAGGCGTTTGCCTTTTATCTAACCGCATCTAATATCTAACTTCTACCATCCAACATCCCTCAAAAGAAAATTAACTTCCCCTGTAACTTTTTCTTTCCACCCCCTGTCTTATCCTCAAAAATCAAATAATTATGGGACCAGGAGAAACTTTCATTGTACTTATTTTGGGAATTACCATCTTAGGATACGTATTTTTTACAGCCCGGCATCGGGAAAGGATGTCGATCATTGACAAAGGGGTTGACCCTTCGCTTTTTGTTTCTAAAGGTAAAACCAGCACTTTTTTTACGCTTAAGCTGGGAATGCTCGCAGTAGGGGTGTCATTAGGTATTATCGTCGCCCTCATTCTTGGTGAAATATTTGAGGATCTTCCTGTAGAGCCTGTTGTTATTGCCATGATTCTACTGTTCGGAGGGGTAAGCCTGATCGTAAATTTTACGATAGAATCTAAAATCATTTCAAAATCTAAAAAGGAGGAGGAGTAAGATACTCCTAAAAATCTCACAAAATATATTTTGCCAAATACCTTGTAATACAAAGTACCTTGCGTACATTTGCGTTTAGAAACTATTACTTAAATTAAAGCTATCAGCTATCAGCTATCAGCTATCAGCTATCAGCTATCAGCTATCAGCTAT